>DAIDKF010000009.1 GCA_027450185.1 Granulicella sp.
ACGCCAACGCCCACTGCCTGATACGCCTGATAGTGCGCTCGGTCCCATCGCCCAAGCTCCCGCTCGTCATTCCTCCATCCCGGCTCATCGGTCTGCAGCAGCGACTCCGGCGACAACTGCAACCTGACCAGCGTCACCGTCGAAGGCTCCGGGCGCGGCGGCCTGTTCGCAAATGGCTTGACCAATCCCCACCGCCCTCCCAGTCCCCCAATGCCCCCAAACACGAAGATCCCTGCCGCCAGCGCCCCATAGATCGCAACGCTGTACGGCAGAACCGCGTTGTCGCCATACATCAGGTGCAGCGCAAACGTTGTTCCGCACAGCATCAGTAGCACCGAGTACGCTGCCATCACCAACTTCCGCCGTGCACTCCGCTTATGCATCGGTATTCCAAAAATCCGGTACGTTGCAGCCGTCATCGCGCCCTCCCCCTCATCGCCTTCTTCTGTTCCACCGCCTCGCCGTACACCGTCTCGCTCAACGGCCGCAGCGGCTTGCGTGAAAAGATCGCCTCCACCGGCAGCCCGAAGTACGCGCTTAAATCCAGCGCCAGCGTCAGCGACGGGTTATAGTCTCCGCGCTCCAGAAATCCCACCGTCTGGTAATTGATCCCCACCGCATCCGCAAGATCCTGCCGCGAAAGATCTCTCTCCGCTCGTAGCACCGCTATCCGGTTATATAAATCGTTCCCCATAGTCAATAAAATATTGCTAATACGCAATATATTCTTAAGCACGCCAACCCGCAAGAAAAATCGTTCGATCCCGCTTTACGTCCCGATCGAAGCCGAGTACACACTCAACTGCGCATACGCCGCTCGCACCAGCGGAGCCTCTACCCCATGTTTTCGCCCGCGCTCCAGCAGGTCTCCCAGGATAGGATCGGCCTCCACCCGCGTGCCGCGCAGCAGGTCGCGATACATCGAAGCCGTCAGCGGCGACCCCGCCGCAGTCAGCCGTTCGGTCATCATCGCCACCGCCGTCGCCTCTGGGGGATACCCATTGGCCGTCGCCATCGCCACGCACTCCGCAATGATCGCCCGCGCCGTCTCCGCCCCGCCCGGTGCGGCAACCACGGCTCCTATCGACCCGCGCATCAGGCACGTAATCGATCCCATCGCCGCCAGCAGCGCCCACTTCTGCCACATCGCCGCCAGAATATCCGGCTTCAGATACGTATCGAACCCCGCACCCTGCACCGTCGCCTCGATCGCCTTGATCCGCTCCGTCACCGTCTTATCGCGTTCCCCAAAGCTGAAATCATGCAGGGGCGTCATCGAGTGCACACCGCCCTCCGCATCCATATCGGCCACGATATACGTGAACCCTCCCACCACCTTCTCTCCGCCGAACCTCGCATCCAGCGCATCCAGATGTCTTATCCCGTTCAGCAGCGGAAGAATCACGGTGGCATCTCCCACGGCTGGCGCAAAGTCCTCTATTGCCGCCTCCAGCGCATAGGCCTTGGTGCTCACCACAATCAGATCGAACATCTGCGGTCGCGCCTTCAACTCCTCGGCCAGCAGCAGCTTCGGCTGCACGCTCACATCCCCATGCGGGTCGAAGATCTTCAGTCCCGACCGCCGCAACTGCTCCGCGCGCGTGCGCCGCACCAGGAACGTCACATCGCGGCCGGCCGCGGCCAGCCGTCCGCCGAAGTACCCGCCCACTGCACCTGCGCCTATCACCAGAATCCGCATACATTCTCTCCAATCCATCCGCGCAAAGCCTTACCCATCCAGCCCTACGCGATACTCTGTTCCTCAAGCTGCATCGCCAGCTCTTCCCACTCGGCCGTGCGCGCCGCATGTTGTTCGCGCAGTCCATCCAACTCTGCCGCGAGCGCCTGCGCCGCCTCTGCCGTCGTGAAAAAAGCTTGCTGCTGCTCGGCTGCAAGGATACGCGCTTCCAGCACCGGCAGCTCATGCTCCAGTGCCGCCACGCGCTCCTCCAACTGTTTCAGCTTGATCGGATTCAGCCGCTTCACGTTCGCCTTCGCAGCCGCCGGCTCCTCCGTCACTGCTCCCCCGGTCCCGTCCGCTCCCGCCTCAACTTCGCTCGCCGAAGCCACCTGCTTCACCGCCTTGAACATCCCCGTAGCCGCATCCACCTTGGCATTCGTCGCCGCATCATGCGTCAGCATCTTCACTGCCTCGGCCGTATTCGTCGGAATCCCACCCTGCTTGCGGAACAGATAATCCTCATAATTTCCCGGATAGATATGCACCCGCCGGTCCTCCACCTCGAACACCCGCGTAGCCAGCCCGTCAATAAAGTAGCGGTCATGCGAAACGAACAGAACGGTCCCGCTGAAGTCGCGAATCGCCTCCAGCAGCACATCCTTGGCGCGCAGATCGAGATGGTTCGTCGGCTCATCGAGCAGCAGAAAATTCGCCGGGCTCACCAGCATCTTCGCCATCGCATACCGATTCCGTTCGCCGCCGCTTAGCACGCCCAGCGTCTTGAACACATCGTCGCCCGAGAACATGAAGCATCCCAGCAGCGACCTCAGCGTCACCACATCCACCCTCGGATTGCTGCCCGTAATATCCTCCAGCATCTGCGCCGCGCCATCCAGCACCTTGTACTGGTCCTGCGCAAAATAATCCGCCAGCACATTGTGTCCCAGCCGGATCTTGCCCGACGTCGGCGCCTCCAGCCCGCTCAGCATGCGGATCATCGTCGATTTCCCGGCGCCATTCGCTCCCACCAGCGCAATCCGGTCGCCGCGTTCAATCGTAAAGCTCACGTCGTCGAGCACTACCTTCTGCCCGCCGTCCGGAGTCGGATACACCTTGCGCAGGTTATTCACTTCAATCACCGTGCGCCCACTCGCCGGCGGCTGCGGGAAGCTGAAGTGAATCGTCGCCTCTTCCTCCGGCACCTCGATGCGTTCAATCTTTTCCAGCTCTTTGATCCGCGACTGCACCTGCTTGGCCTTCGTCGCCTGATAACGAAACCGATTGATGAACGTCTCCAGCGCCTCTATCCGGTCACGCTGATTCTTGTACGAGCTCATCAGCAGCGTGCGCCGCTCTTCCTTCAACTGCAGGTACTTCTCATAGTTGCCGTGGTACACATGCATCCGCTTGTTCCACACCTCAACCGTCTTGTTCACCGTCACGTCCAGAAAGTACCTGTCATGCGAGATCAGCACAAACGCGTTCTCGTAGTTGTGCAGGTAATCCTCCAGCCAGTTGCGCGACTCCAGATCCAGATGATTCGTCGGCTCGTCGAGCAGCAGCAGCGACGGCTTCTGTAGCAGCAGCTTCGCCAGCGCAATCCGCATCTGCCATCCGCCGGAGAACTCCTCGGTCCGTCGCGCCCAATCTTCCTTCGTAAATCCCAGCCCTCCCAGCACCGCCCCCACCTGCGAGTCCAGCGTGTAAATATCGTGATGATGCAGCAGCTCCGCAATCTCCGAGTACCGATCCGCCGCCGCCGCATACTCCCGCGACTTCGGGTCCGTATCGCTCAGCACATGCGTCAGCGCTTCCTGCTCGGTCTCCATGGCGCGCAGCTCGTCAAACACCGACAGGCACTCCTCGAACACCGACCGCCCCGACAGCGCCAGCCCGTCCTGCGGCAGGTAGCCCAGCGTCATGCCCTTGATGTGCGTGCGCTGGCCGTAGTCCAGCGTCTCAATCCCCGCCAGGATCTTCAGCAGCGTAGACTTGCCCGTGCCATTGCCGCCCACCAGGCCCGTGCGTTCATTGGGCGTGACCAGCCAATTAACATCTTCGAAGAGGAGTTTGTGGCCGTATCGTTTGCCGGCGCCGGAGAGTTGAAGCATCATCTCATTTTCTCATCCCCACCCCCGGCCGCAGCGAATCCACACGGCAACCCCAAACTTGCCGGCAACAAGCCGCGCCGCCAGCATCGCCCTCGCCATCGCATCCACCCTGCGCCTGTCTCGCAGGACTGCAGGGCTCGCCCTCCGCGCGCGACCCTGCTAACGTAGGAGACGATGGCAGTGCCACACGAGTCCACCCTGACGGACGCGCAATCTCCCCGCGCCGACTCCGCGCCGCAATCTCCCGCGCCGCGAGCCCTCGTGCCGCAGGCTCCCCCTCTCGCGCCCGTCTGGCTGCAGCGCATGAGCCTCATCGTCCTTGTCCTCTTCTGCTTCTACATCGGCGGCCTGCTCGCCATACTTCCCTGGTCGCCGCGCTACTGGGACCACAACGCCTGGCTGCTCGCCCACCCCACGCTGGAGACGATCCTCGGCAAAGGCTGGCTCCGCGGCGTGGTCTCCGGCATCGGCCTGCTCGACATCTGGGTCGGCATCAGCGAACTCCTCCACTACCGCGACCACCGCGCCTAACGAAAGCGAACCCACATGTCTCAAGACAACTCCGCCCCAGCCGCAACCTCAGCCATACCCTCTCCCCTCCCCCTCGACAACGCCCCGCTCGCCTACGAGAACCCCGACTTTCTCAACTCTCCCGACGCCCGCACCCTCCGCATCCTCGCCGAGTACAACGAGCCCATGGCCCGTTTCCGTCGCGAGCGCATCCAGGACACCGTCGTCTTCTTCGGCTCCGCCCGCTTCCGCGCCCTCGACGTCGCCAGCCAGCAGCTCGAGCTCCTCGACAACACCGGCTCCGCCCAGCCCGCACCCGAAGCCGAGCAACCCGCCCGCGACGGCGAAACCTCCCAGCTCCGCCACCGCCGCGCCGAAGCCGCCGTCGAGATGGCCCGTTACTACGAGGACGCCCGCACCCTCGCCCGCCTCACCACCCAGTGGGCCCGCACCCTCCCCGGCCGCCGCCACCGTTTCGTCATCACCTCCGGCGGTGGCCCCGGCATCATGGAGGCCGCCAACCGCGGCGCTCACGAGGCCGGCGGCAAAACCATCGGCCTCAACATCAAGCTCCCCTTCGAGCAGCTCCCCAACCCCTACATCACCCCTGCCCTCAACCTCAACTTCCACTACTTCTTCATGCGCAAGTTCTGGTTCGCCTACCTCGCCAAGGCCCTCGTCGTCTTCCCCGGCGGCTTCGGCACCCTCGACGAGATGTTCGAACTCCTCACCCTCGACCAGACCCACAAGCTCTCCAAACCCATCACCATCGTCATCTACGGCTCCAGTTACTGGAAGAACGTCATCAACCTTGAGATGCTCGCCGAGAAGGGAACCATCGCCCTCAAGGATCTCGACCTCTTCCAGTTCGCCGACACTCCTGAAGAAGCCTTCGCCATCCTCAAGGACGGCCTCATCCGTAACCACCTCGACATCGAGCACGCCCGCACCGAAGCCCCCATCCCCGACACCCCCGAAGCCAACGCCCAGGAGCTCCTCGGCCCCGACATCGCCCAAACCCGCTCCAGCCAGATCAACTCCTAGCTCTTAGCTGGCCGCGGGTAGCTCTTAGCTGGCTGCTGACAGCCAGTTGCTGGCTGCGGCCGCCACCCGGATCAGCCACGGCCAGCAGGGGCTTCAGCCACGGCCAGCGCGCGATCCACGACTCTTTGATTGGCGGAGGGAGAGGGATTCGAACCCCCGTAGCCCGTTAGGGCTAAGCGGTTTTCAAGACCGCCTGTTTCAACCACTCACACATCCCTCCGCGCCGGGTTGTGCCGCAACTTCAGGGTAGCAGCAGAACCACCCCGGCGATAGAGCCCTTCTTCCCTTCGCCGTCCGAGCAGGACCGCCCGCCTATCGCGTCTCTTCCACCACCACGCTGCCCGGCGCAACCGTCAGCATCTCCGCCGGCGCCGGGTTCAGCAGCGACCGCAGCCCCTCCAGCCGAACACCTCCCACATCTCCCAGCCCCACCGTCGTCCCCGACAGGTTACACCCCATCACCACCGTCGTCGACGTCCTCGAACTCGCCGGAGCCCGCCTCACCCACACCAGCGCATCCTCCGCATCGCGGTCCAGCACCGCCTGCGACCCACTTCTTACCGTGGCATTGTCATGGTGCATCTGGATCAACTGCCTGTACAGATTCAGCAACGACCCCGCATCCTCCGTCTCCAGCGCCACATTCGCCGTCGCCCCATTCCCAGCCGCCAGCGCCGCATCGAAATCCCCCGCCGTAAACCCCGGCAGCGCCGCCACGTCCACCGCCTCCGGTTCAAACGACTCCACCACCACCACCGGCATCACCGGCGGCGTAAAGAAGTCCCTCGGCAGCGGACGCACAAATGGTTGAAACCCCGCATACGCCGGCTTCTTCTCCGGCTTCGGCGCAGCAGGCTCCACCTTCGGCGGTGGCTTCCGCGTCAGGTTCGTCGGCGTCCACTGCATCAGCGGCGCTTGCGTCCCCGCCATCTCCAGCCCCAACTCCTGCCCATACTCCAGCAGCACCGCCGAACGCGAGCCCAGCAGCATCGCCGCCAACGCCCTCTCCACCGCCAGCCTCTGCGCCCGGTCCGTCATCGCCGGAACCCGTACCGCCATCAGGAACGGATTGCCAGCCCCACTGCCTGCCTCCGAACGTCCTCGCCTCCTCCACGTGCTCCCCGGCTCGGCCTCCGCGCTCCCCGACGCATCGCTCAGGTCCGCCATCCACTCCGCCCGCAGCCTCGCCGCCGTCACCGCCTCGCCCGTTGAACTCCCGCCCATGCTCCCCAGCGGCTCACTCGCCGTCAACTGCGTGCTCTTCGCCAGCGCATTGGCCAGCACCAGGTCCTGCTGCCGCGGTGCATCGGCCAGCAGCACCCGCTCCCCCGGAAAGCTGTCCGTCATCGCCCGCAGTTGCCGCAGCAGCAGCGCAATATGCTCCACCCCATCCACCTGTTCCAGCGCCTGCGTGGGCACATACAGCCCCGCCGCTCCCTGGTTCAGCCACGCCCGTGCCAGCGCCAGATACTGTGCATCCGCTTGCTGCGACGCCGGAGCCCCCAACTCCACCAGCACCCGCAGATGCCGCCCCACAGCCGCCCTCACCAGCCCGTCCAGTTCATCCGGCGCCAGCGCCGCTGACGGTGACGAGGCAGTGGACGAGGCCCTTGACGACGCAGTGGACCAGGCCCGCGACGACGCACTCTTCTCCTTCTGTTCCCCGCTCGCCGACTCCACAATCAGCGCGTCTACCCCCAACGACTGCACATAGTCCAGCCGCTGGATAACTCCCGCCAGGTCGCCCCGCCCGTCCCCCTTCGAGTCCTGAAACTTCGCCGGATCGATCCGGTAGAACACCGCCCGCCGCCACCACACCTCGACGGTCACGCCGGACCCCGCCCAGTTCTTCTGCGCCAGCACCTGCCCCCGCGCCGTCCCCAACCCCGCCGCGAACAGCACAGCGGCCCCCAGCCAGAGTGGAGCGATGTCCGACCAGCGCAGAGCGATGTCCGACCAGCGCAAACCGACGCCCCAACGCCTTCGTGTTTTAGCAGATCCCTGCATAATCCTTCGCTACAGAAATAAGGGGCGAGGGCTTCAGTCCCGCCGCTACGTCCCCCGGATCAACGCTGCTTGAGCCGCTGAGAGAATGCCTGGGCCTGACCCAGGTCTGCTTCAGGCCGGTAGCAGGTCCGCATACACAAAGCCATCGCGCTCGACGACCTCGCCGGGCAACACTCCGATGCTACCCGAAAACATCGGCCCCGCACTCACAAACGTGTGAAACTCCCCACGCTCGCCGCAAGGGTCCACCGTCTCGGGCAGCTCCGCCAGCAGCTCCGCGTCCAGCACGCGACCCGCAAACTCCCGGCCCATCTTGCGCGGATCGACGCACACCAGGTGCGCCCGGATACCGGCCGCAATCATCTCCCGCGCCAGCACGTCGGTCGGGATCAGCCAGCACGGAAAGATCGGCTCCAGCCCTGTCCCCGTCATCTTCTCCACCCGGTATGCCCGAATGTCCTCCAGGAACAGGTCGCCATACGCAATCCCGTGCAACCCGTCGGCCACCGCCCGCGCGCACACCTCAGCCATCAACCCCTCATACACGGAATTGGAACACGGCCACGGCAACGGCACCTTCCACAGCGGCAGACCTGCCGCCTCTCCCTGCATGTCCAGCAGCTCCTCGCGGAACCCATGCATCGCTACCCGGCCAAAATACTGGTTCACCGTCGTCAACAAACCGACCACCTCGTACTCCGGCTGACTGCGGAGCAGGTGCAGGGCCCAGGCGCTGTCCTTGCCGCCGGACCAGCTCAGGAGGATGCGTTTTCTGTCCATAACTCATCCTACCCGCACCCCATGTGCACAAAACCGTGTTGAGAGTGCCCGATTGCAACCCAGAATTGCGTTGAGAGTGACGTGAAATTCGCGCTTATTGGCCCAGATATGCCCGATACCGGCTCTCGACCACGCCCGTATTGCGCGCCAGCTCCAGCTTCGCCACGTTGTACTGATACAACGACTGCACCAGTTGGGCCTCAGCGCTTGCCACCGACGCCTCCGCATCCACTACCGCCAGATTGTCGTCCACGCCCGACGAAAAACGCTCCCGCTCGTCGGCCAGCTCCTGCTGCGCCAGCTCCACGTTGCTCTGCGCCACCTTCACTAACTCGTTTGTTGTGTTCACATCCAGCATCGACGAGCGAATCTGTGCGTCGATGGTCACGCGCAAATCCGCCTCCTCCTGGCGCAGCGCCGTCAACTGCGCCTCCGCCACATCCTGCTCCCCACGCTGCGCCGCCTCGCGGAAGATCGGCACATTCAGCGACCCCACAGCCGAGAAATCCCCGTGATACGGCCCCGTCGTCAGGCCAATCACGCCATAGTTCCCATTGAATGCAAGTGTAGGCAAACGCTGGTACTTAACCGCTTTGACCTCGCGCTGTGTCAAGGCAATCTGCTGCTGCAGACTCAAAAAATCCTTGCGGTGCCGGTACGCCGTAATCTTCGCAGCATCCAGATCCATCATCGCCAGTTGCGCAAAGGGTGCAGAATCAGTAAGTTCCAACTTCTGCCCCGCCGGAATCCCTAGAATACGCGCCAGTTGGATCCGATCCTTCTCCATCTGCGATTGCGCCGCAATCACATCCTGCTCCCGCAGTTGATACTCCACCTGCCCTCGCAGCGCATCCAGATCGGTGCCCACTCCCGCCTCATGCTTCTGCTTCGCCTGATCAAAGAGCGTTCGGGCCGACCGCTGCTGCGCCTCGGCGTTGGTCAGATTGGCCTGATCCGCCTGCACCTGCAGGTAAGACATCCCGACCGTCAGAATCAAGTCGCCATCATCGGTAAGTTTCTTTAAATCAATAACCTTAGCCTCATTCGACGTGCCCCGATACAGTTCGTAGTCGGGCAAGTTGAAGAGCACCTGACTAGCCCCGATCGAGGCCTGCGTGGTGTTGACTTTGACAACCTGAGAGAAGGAATAACCCGGCGGCAACAGGCCCAAACTCGCAAAACTGGAGATCAGCGAAGGCTTGAAGCCCATGGCTGCAAGATCAATCTCCTGCGCGCTGCTCTGCGCATTGACGCTCAGATTCGGAAGCAACGCACTGAGCACCCCCAGCGTATCGCCTTTGACCGCACGCTGATTGGCCCGGTCGTACTTCAGGCGCACATTCCGTTCGAGGCCAATGGAGATCGCATCGTCGAGAGATAGCCGTAGCGCGGCATCGCTGGCACGATCCACCGAGAGGCCGCCGGGAGTGGTAAAACTGCCCGCCGGATGGAAGACATACCCTGACCCTTCCGGTTTTGCAAGTGCCTCATTCTGTGCGGCTATCACGGCGCTTGGCGCTGAAGGCAGCGGCTGTGTTGTCTGTGCACCGATCGGCAGCGCGGTTGCCCCGCCTAGAGCAATCATCAGCACTCGTGCCAAGCGGTCGAGCCATTTCAAGTTGGAGAGAATCGTTGTCACTGCACTCTTAGATTGCCACGCATGGCGTTGAGATGCGAAATCGTTCAGCTCGCGCTGGGCGAGTCTGATTTCGCCGACGCCCCCCTACTCAGGAATGATCTTGACGAAGACGCCGTCAGGAAGAACAGCGCCGCCCAGCAGGTGAATGGTGCCGCCGCGGGTGAATCCGCGGAGCATGGGCCTAGTTGGACTCACCCGTGCGCCATCTGCTGGGCGTTCCTGCACGCCGCCAAAGCTGGAATGTGCTGGAGGAGTGGCGGATTTCGCCGGATACGGCGTGGCGCGCACCGGTTGCGAAGGATCGCTGGATTGGCGCGGGCGTTTGGTTCCGCGATCCATGGCGTCATTTGCGAGTCGATCTGCTGCTTTGTTCTTGTGACGCAGGGCGTGGGTAATCTCGAAGCGTTCTAACTGCGCGATCCGGCGGCGCGCCTCCTCCCATAGCGGTCGCAGATCAGGCGAATTGACCTTGTACTTGCCCTGAATCTGTTTGACCATGAGTTCAGAGTCGGAGACGACGCGCAGGCGGCGATGATCGTGATCGAGCGCCCATTGCAGGCAGCCGAGCAGACCGGAGTACTCGGCATAGTTGTTGGTGCGGATGCCGAGGAACTCGGACAACTCGGCCAGCACCCGCCCAGCCTCGTCCTGCAGAAGCGCACCGTAGCCTGCGGGCCCGGGATTGCCGCGGGCACCGCCGTCGCAGTGGGCGATAACCCAGTCAGTCCGGGTTTCTGCATGGGCGTCGGGATAGGCACCGGGAGTTGAGTCGTCGGGAAAGAGATTCGCGGAGGATCGGGGCATCGCTCCCAAGTTTACTGTGAACGCGGAAACTTTCGCGCACTGATGCTTACGTTTGTCGGCGGACGTGCGTCTATCGATGTGTAGTTACCCTGACTCCGGAGTCAGAAATAGTATGAGCAGCAGCGATGCGATTGTTCTCGTCGGCGATGGCCGTCGGCGTCCCAGCCCCTTCAGCCTTAGCTTGAGCGAGGAGGCAGTGACCGGCGCGGTAAAATCGACGGCAATGATGCCGAACGCCGCAGCCCAGCCTGGAACCCGTACGAAGCTCACTGCCGAGCAGATGGACGCCCGTCAGCAACAGCGTGCTGAAGATGATGAACTGATTCGCGCGGCACAGAAGGGCGACCGCCATGCCTTTGACGCCTTGGTACGGCGTTACGACCGCAGCGTGTTGCGACTCGCACTGCACATGCTCGGCAACGAGCAGGATGCGCAGGATGTTCACCAGGAGGCCTTCTTGAAGGCTTATCGTCACCTGTCGAACTTCCGTTTTGAGTGCTCGTTCTACACCTGGCTGTATCGCATCGTGACGAACCTGTGCCTGGATCAATTGCGCAGGCGCAAGAGTCGGCGCGAGGAGCCCTCAACGACCCTGGACGGCACTGGCGACGAGATCGATCTGCTGGCGAATTTGACCGACGGGCGTGCCAGCGCAAACCCGGCCCGGGAACTGGAACGGAAGACGATGAACACGGCGATTCAGGATGCTTTGAACGAGTTGACGCCACGCGAGCGCACCGTGTTTGAGCTGAAGCACTATCAAGGATTGAAGTTGAGAACGATTGGCGAGATGCTTTCGACGACCGAAGAGACAGCCAAGAATACGCTGTTCCGCGCCACCCGGAAGCTGCGGGCAAAGCTCGCCGATACAAGGTAAGGAACACGAGGTACGATCGGGCCATTAGTGGGCAAGTAAGGCTGGTAAGTAAAGCTAAAGACCCGCATAAGGCAAACAAAAGCCGCAGGACATTCGAGGCCGTAGAGGTACGCAATATGAAGTGTGAAAATGCACAGCAAAACATCGTTCTGGCGCAGTACGGAGAATTGCCGGATGAGTTGCAATTTCCTTTAGAGCAGCATCTGGGAGCGTGTGAGGACTGTCGCCGCGAATGGAACGCACTGATGGCGCTCAGCGAGGAGCTGGCATTGACGCCGATGGTGGAGCCCTCACCGAATCTGCTGGCAGCATCGCGCATGCGGCTGGACGAAGCGCTCGATACGATTCCTCCACAGTCACTCTCTCAGCGCTTCTTTGGTAATGCATTTCGCTGGCTGGGATTTCTTCAGGGAGCTCCGGCGCTGGCCACCTTGCTGCTGGGCGTAGGGTTTATCGGCGGGAATTTCATTGCCAAATATGAGGCCGCGCGCGCTCCTCAGTTGCCGAGGCCCGTCATTTTATCGAATGCCGCGGACGGTGCCATTGCGAATGTCTCGGGCATTGTGCAGACGCCGAACTCCGAGCTGGTGCAGGTGAAGTACAACCGCCTGGTGCCGGAGATGGTCCAGGGTTCGCTCGATGATCCCCAGATTCGCCAACTGCTGTTGCTGGGCACGAAGCTGGCGACAAACAATGATGTTCATGCCGACTCCGTCGCGCTGCTGGCAAGTGAGTGCCGCGCGGGGCACAGCTGCGAAGCCGGCAATGACGGAACCAATGAGATTCGCGCCACACTTGTGTCGTCACTGCGCAATGACAAGAGCCCAGTAGTGCGGTTGAAGGCGCTCGATGGACTCCAGCCCTACGTGGCGCAGGATGAACATGTGCGCGATGCTGTTCTGGATGCGCTGCTGTATGACAAGAACGCAGAGGTGCGGGCACAGGCGATCTCGATGCTCACGCCGGTGCAGGCCGACTCCAGCGTGCGCCAGGTACTGAGAACGGTTTCGTCTCAGGATGCGAACCCTGCAATCCGCAATGCGTCGTTCCAAGTGCTGCAGGGATCGGCAGATATCCAGTAGATGCGCATGCTGCGGGTGGCGATGAGGCACACGATCGAATTCGGTGGGCTGGCCCAGTCGCGGAGCGTTGGTGCCCAACCACGTACCTGTGCGGGGTCCGTGGTTGGGCTGATGCTGGCGGGTGTGCTCGTGGTCTGGGCAACTGTGGCTCGATCTGAGAGCTTTGCGTGGGCTCCAGCAAGGCAGGGGGGGAGTATTTCGGCTTCCCACGCGAACCCTGCGAAGGGAATTCCATCTCATGCTCCCGGATACTTAGGCATTCTTTTTCAAAACCTTAGCGACGAACAGGTTGCAGCGTTGCACCTGAAGGCCGGATGCGGGGTTGAGATTGTGATGGTGGATCATGATGGGCCGGCGGGGAAGGCAGGGTTGAGGCCGCATGATGTGATTGTTAGCTTAAATGGGCAAAATGTTGCGGGTGCGGAGGGTTTGCGGCGGATGATTCATGACGCCGGGGTGGGTAGTGCGGTGGCTCTGGTGGTGCTGCGGGACGACTCGCAACTTGTTGTTAATGTGCAGCTTGCATATCGCGGGGAGGTGGAACGAGAGGCTGTGGCGCGGATGGCGGCGGCGGACCCTCCAGCCGAGGCCGATGCACCGGGGATGGAGGGGGCTGGGGAGGGCGATGTGGGCGGCCAGGTGGCGGCGGAGACGCCTTCCCGGAGCAAGAGTTTTTTACTGCAAATGCTTCATAGTACACCGTTTACAGGCCTGATACTGGAGGGGATGGAGCCCCAGTTGGCGGGATTTTTCGGGGCCCCGGCGGGGGTGGGATTGCTGGTGGATACGGTGACGCCGAACAGTCCGGCGGCGGCGGCAGGATTGAGGGCCGGGGATGTGATCTTAAAGGCTGATTCTGTTGGAGTTAAGACGACAGGGGAGTGGGTGCGGCGGCTCCAGGCGAGCCGCGGACGAGGGATTGCGCTGGTGGTGCTGCGGGACAAGCAGGAACTGCGTATGATGTTGATTCCAGAGCTTAAACGACACTCCGTGGTGGTTTGGCCCATGCTGCGGGCTGCGCCGCCGACGCTGGCCTGAGCGCGGCAACGCCTGCTTCAGCCGCAGATGTTGCGATTTCGTGTAGGCCTCAACGCAATTCTGGGTTGCAAATCGACACTCTCAACACGATTTTGATACGCACACCTTCAAGCACGCAAGGTTTTTGCGCGGAGACCCTGCCGGGGGGAAAGTTCGACCCAGAGTGCGACTATTTTTTGACGGCGGCAGGCTTGCCTTCCTGGACGTAGTTCTTGTTCCAGGAGGGGATCTCGGCGACGTAGGCGCCGGGCTTCTCGATGACGCACTGGCAGCCGAGGCGGGAGTTGAGCTGAAGGCCGGGGGAGAGTTCGAGGCGATCGAGCTCGAGGTCTTCGGCCTCGGAGACGCCCTCGGCACCCTGCTTCAAAAAGATGTGGCAGGTGGTGCAGGCGGCGACGCCACCACAGGCGTGGTCGAGGAAGATGCCGTAGTTCTCTGCAACGTCGAGGAAGCTCATGGGCTGGCCGTGGCCCTCGTAGGGGAGAGAGTTGAAGGGGAACTCGACGGTCCTGTTTTCGGGTTCGAAGGTGACGCGGACCATGTTCTCGGCGGGAGGCTTGGAGAGGTCGACTACGGGGAGAGAGGTGGATTCGTGATCTGACATGGCATCTCCAGTTTAGTGCTTGCGGAGGGGATCGCGCAGGGGAATGCAAAGAATAGCGGGGTGTTGCAGATCCTGGAGCCAGCAGTGGATGAGGGCCAGTGCGAATGCGAGGGCTTTTCGCTTCCAGCCAGAGGGTGCGCGATGGTTGGCGGATTGGGTTGAGGGCGTGCGGAGGGGAAGAGTTGCGCGATAGTCTGGTGGGTATGACGGGTGCGCGGCGAACGCTGGGGGTGATGGCAGTGGGGGCGGCGGTGGTGGGGCTTGTGGCCCAGGCGATCCGGCCGTCGCTGGGGAGGCCGGAGGGTCCGCGGGTGGAGATGGCTGTGCCTCCGCAGGTGAGAGAGATTCTGGTGAGACGGTGCTATGCGTGCCATTCGGACGAGCCGCGGCTGGTGTGGTGGGATGAGGCGGCGCCGATGTACTGGGTGGTGGCGTCGGATGTGCAGAGGGCGAGGGCGGCGGTGAACTACTCGGAGATGGGGACGAAGCCGCTGGCGACGCAGCGGGCGGTGCTGTTTGAGTCGGTGAACCAGATCGAGCTGGGAGCGATGCCGTTGAGGATTTATCTGCTGGGGCATCCTGATGCGGAGGTGACCGCAGAGGAGTTGGCTACGCTGAAGAAGTACCTTGCGCCGTTTGCAACAGGACCGGCGAGTGCAGGAGCGGGGGCGAGCGAGAGTGCGCACGAAGACGTGACGGAGGCCGCCGGGCCTTCGCCGAATGGTGTGCCGTTTCTGCCGGGGTTTGCGAACTGGCGCGTGATCAGCACGACGGACAGAGGAGACGATCACACGCTGCGGATGATTACGGGCAATGAGATTGCGATGCGGGCGATTGCGGCGCATCAACTGCCGTCGTGGCCGGAGGGTGCGGCGTTTGCGAAGAGCACGTGGCAGGCTGTGGATGATGGGCATGGGCGGCTGGTGCCGGGGAAGTTTTTGCAGGTGGAGTTTATGGAGAAGCATCGCGTGCAGTACGCGGGCACGGGGGGATGGGGATTTGCGCGGTTCGTTGGAGCGGATCTGAAGCCGTATGGGAAGGACGCACACTTCGAGAATGAGTGCCTGGGCTGCCATGAGCCGGTGCGCGATAACGACTACGTGTTTACGCTGCCGCTGCCGAGGGGGTCAGAGCGATGAGAATGCGCGTAGTTGGGTGCGTGGTGATGCTGGCGATGGTTTGCGGCTGCAAGGGGAAGAAGATTGCCGATGCGGATTTGTATAACGTGCAGGCTGCGCTGACGACGGGGTTGCCGTATCCGGTGCTGGAGTGGCGGGCGATAACGACGGCGGTGAATCGCGGGCGTGAGGACGGCGAGGGGACCGCGGAGGCGACAATGGATACGCTGTTTGGAAACGATGCGGCAGTGGCGGCGGCGAGGGCGGGGACGGCGTATCCGGCGGGTGCGGTGCTGGGATTGGTGACGTGGCGGGAGCGCGAGGACCCGCACTGGTTCGGAGCGCGGATTCCGGGTGCGGTGGTGTCAGTGGATTTTGTGGTGGTGGGCGCGACGACGGTGTGCCGGGAGTTTGCAGGGGAGCCGCTGCGGGAGGTGACGAACTGCGGCGCGAAGAGAGCCGCGGAGATGGAAGGGATGAAGGCGGCCTGGACGCCGTAAGAATGCGGGCGGAGCAGCGTGGGGTGGAGGAACGGGTGCAGCCTGCGGAGAGGGCGCGGCAGGGGTGCTCGCTTGACAGATTGATTCGCCGCTCGCAGACTACTTGCCAGTGAGAGTTGGCTCACGAACATGCGCTCACCCTCATAGAGCTGGCTTCGGCAACGGGGTTGGCGCGGCGCAGGCCGTGGGAGCAGACTATGGCACGAGTCGTCGTTTTAGGAGCGGGGGTTGCTGGCCATACGGCAGCCTCCTACTTGCGGACGTGGCTGGATACGTCACACGAGGTGGTGGTCGTTTCGCCAATCTCCCACTACAACTGGATTCCATCGAACATATGGGTGGGCGTGGGGTTGATGACGGAGAAACAGGTCACGTTCCCACTGGCGCCGGTGTATCAACGCGCCGGCATACGCTTTGAGCAGGGACGCGCCGTGGAGATCCATCCGGAAGGAAACACCGACAGCGGCACTCCGTTTGTGGTTGTGGAGAAGAGGCGAACCGGCCAGGAGCCCGAGCGTATTCCGATCGAATACGACTACCTGATTAATGCGACCGGGCCGAGGTTGAACTTTGCAGCGACGGAAGGTCTTGGGCCGGAGAAGTTTACGGTCTCGGTGTGTACGGCCGATCATGCGAGCAAGGCTGCACAACGATTTCTTGAGCTGGTGGAACGGATGAAGCAGGGCGAACACTGCCGCTTTGTGATCGGCACAGGCCACGGACAGTGCACCTGCCAGGGCGCCGCGTTCGAGTACGTCGTGAACCTGGAGTTTGAACTGGGACACCATGGCGTGCGCGATAAGGCCGAGGTCATCTTTCTGACCAACGAGTACGAGCTCGGCGACTTCGGAATGGGCGGCGCGTTCATCCGCCGCAATGGATACATCACCCCAACCAACATCTTCACTGCGTCGGTGATGGCCGAACGCAATATTCTTGCGGTTACACGCGCCCACGTGCGGAAGGTCGAGGAGGGGAAGCTGACCTACGAGACGCTGGATGGCGAAGAACACGAGTTGACCTTCGATATGGCGATGCTGCTGCCGCCGTTTGCAGGCGTGGGATTGCAGGCCTTTGACCGCGCGGGCCAGGATATTACCTCGCGCATGTTCGCGCCAAATGCGTTCATGAAGGTCGATGCCGACTACACACAAAAACCGTATGAGCAATGGAAGGCAGCGGACTGGCCGCACACCTACCAGAGTCCCGTGTATCCGAACGTCTTCGCGGCAGGGATTGCGTTCGCGCCGCCGCACCCGATCTCGCGGCCACACATCAGTACGAAGGGGACGCCGATCTTTGCGACCGCGCCGCGCACCGGCCAGCCGTCGGCCACGATTGGGCGCGTGGTGGCGCGCAGCATTGCGGACAAGATCACCGGGAAACAAGGCCCACTGCACGCGGCATCGATGGCGGAACTGGGCGCTGCGTGCGTGGCGTCTTCCGGCGCAAGCCTGCTCAAGGGCACGGCCGCATCGATGACCGTCTATCCCATCGTGCCGGACTATGAGCGCTATCCGAAGTACGGCCGCGACCTCAAGTACACGACCGGAGAGATTGGGCTGGCCGGCCATTGGATCAAGCTGATGCTGCACTACATGTTTCTCTACAAGGCGCAAATGCGCCCGGGATGGAGACTGATCCCGGAGTAGCCACGCAGCATATCGACGAGTGAAGCTATCGAAAGGACCGTGCAGGCTGTGGGAGAGATCAATACCAACGTATACGCAACGCAACCAACGCGCTTCACGCTGTTCATGCGGACGTTTATCCCCTGGCAGTTGTGGCGATTTGCAAGCATCAACCTGAGGATGATGATGTTGATCGGCAGGGAGAAGCGCAAATAGGCGCGGCAGATCCGGAGGCTGGAATGCGCGCGGAACCATCGTGGGCAACGGCCATGGAGCTATTGCCCAGGACCGTAGATCCGCACAACGTTATTCCGGTTCGGCGAGCGCGATGGCCCTCGGGAACAGCACGTTGTTTTCAAGGTGGACGTGGCGATGGGTAAGCCGCTCGAAGTCGGCGAGCGTTGTGTAGAGGGCGTGGTAGGTGGGGCAGGCTCCCTCGGGTAATTCAAAATTGTGGGTGAGCTGACGAATCGACGCCAGGGCGCCGCCTACGATGTCGTGCTCGGCCATCATGGTTGCGATGGGATGAGCGACGCTGCCGAAGAAGGCGTAGGGCCTGGGCGCACCAGCCTGATGTGCCCGCTCCAGCGAGACGATGTAAGGGAAGAGAACTTTTTCCTCCTTGTCCATGTGCGGCATCATCTCGTCGGCAACCTGCTGGACGAGAGCTTCGACTTGAGACAACTCAGGATGGTTTGCTCCGTGACGGTTCCGCACCTTGTACGAGAGCGCATCCAGACGCGCAAGTTCGGTGCGCGTAGGCGCATGGCATTGGTGGACGATGTGCTCGACAAGGTCGGAGCAGGAGCGGGTAGTCCAGGGTTCGACGGGCTCGGGGGCTGCCTGCTCGGCCTTCGCCAGCATATCGAGCACCTGTGTGAGCGAGATCTGCTGCTCATTGCAGACCTGCTCGAGCGGCTTTCTTCCACCGCAGCAATAGTCAATTCCAAAGCTCTCGAACACCCGCACGGAAGATGGTTGTTCAATGGCCAGATCGCGAACTTGTTTTACGGCAGTCTGCATGGGTATGTCCTCATCGACAACACTAGAGGAATGCAAGACGGAACTCAGTGACTTAAGTTCCCACCGCAAAAAAGATTTTCAGGATCATCTTGCGGACGAACGCTCCCCGGTTGCAGTCGTAGTTGCAACCGGGGAACATTCGGGCGTGCGGGTATGCGACTGGCTACAGTTATCGTGCAGTGCGGCAACCTACGATGCGGGCCTGGCTTCCAGCTCGGCCAACCGTTTGCGGAGGCTGCGCTCTTCGTTGAAGCGCGCGGTGTCATCGCGAATCACGGCGACGATGCCGGTTATGGCGTGCGTATCGGAGTGCAGCAACGCTACGGTGAAGGCGATGGACAACGCGCGACCGTCCTTATGCACGGCGGGCACACGCAGCAGATCGTTGCCGTAGCGCGTCTGGCCGGTCTGCATGGTCTTGTGATAGCCGTCCCAGTGACGCTGCTGCAGGCGTTGCGGGATGATTAAATCCAGCGACTGGCCAAGCGCTTCACTTTGGGTAAAGCCGAAGATGCGCTCTGCCGCCGGGTTCCACAACGTGATCGCACCGTTCGGGTCTGCGACGATGATCGCATCGCCGATGGATGAAACCAATTGCTCGAAATCAATGTTTGCTGGCATAAGCGTGGCATCTCCCTGGAGCGATTGAAGATCGGCATCAGGCGGCGCAGGGCCCTGATACGGCGAAGGAAAGCGCGAGGCACCGGGCCGCACGCCATCACCATGACGGCCGAGGACAGATGCCCTTGATGGAATGAGTGTACGTCGAGCAAAGGAGGCGTGCTGTGACTTTAGTCGCAGGCCCGCCACAATCGCTGGAGCCCGGAATCTTGCGCGGAACACGCTTCAACATCACGTATCGTATTACGTCGTTGAGGGCTTGCAGAGAGATACCTTCGCTGCATGCTACTTGCGCCGTGCGCTGAACTCGTCTCCCATGCAGGCGATCGCTTCGCTGCTCAATACCTGCGCAGCATGCGGAAATACAATCGTCTCTTCGATGTGGATGTGCTCGGCATAGAGCTGCTTCAGCTCGCGCGTTTGGGACACAAGTCGTTCCTCATCATTGACCTCGAGCACACCGGCGGAGATCCACGCCGTGTAGAGCCAGTCCACGGATTGGTGGAGGTCCTCGGCATGACGATGGTCGCCTTCGAGGCGATCGATCACGTCCATGCTGTCCATGGGAGGCTCGGCACGCAAACGCGGGAAGAGCGACTGTTCTTCATCGGCCGAATGCCGCTGGCCGCCGACATGGAAGTAGCGCAACGCAGCCTGCACGGCGGACTGCTCCTCCTCGGTCAGGCTTCGCCTGCGCGCGCGGCCAGCCACCAGGAAGAGAATGTCGAGGAAGTGCTCAATCCTCCGATGGCAGTCCTTGAGCATACCAATTGGGTCAGTGAATCCGCTGTCTGGTTTCGCACCGATCTGTATGGCCATCATTCACCTCTCTCCCTTTGATTGTCATTGATCATTGAGACTTCGAGCATCCATCGTTTGTTGTGACGGCATCATCATGCACCCTGCAAGACATGAAGCGTGGAGGCCTGCTTGAGAGCTGGCGGCGGCGCAACATAGCCCTTGGGAATGTAGGAGCAGCAGGGTTCCTCGGCATTCGGGTTTCCGGTCAGCGCATAGGCACGCGACCGCGATCCTCCGCAGATCTCCTTGAACTCGCAGGCGCCGCATTTGCCCTCCAGCCTGGAGGTGTCGCGGAGGCTCAGAAAGAGTGGCGACTCGCGATAGATGGAGGCGAGTGCGTGCTGGCGGATGTTGCCTGCGCCAAGCGGCAGGAAGCCGCTCGGGTAGACATCTCCGGTGTGCGAGATGAAGACGAATCCCTTGCCGTCATTGAGGCCACGCGGCGCGCGGCCAATTGCGTCGGCGGACTTCTCCGATGTTGCTGCGGAGTCGACGCCAGCCTTGCGCTCAGCGACTCGCTGCTGCAGAAGATAGCGGCGATAGTGCTGCGCCTCGGTTGTCTTGATATCAAAGCCTGCGGTCTTCGAGAGGGCATAGATGGTGGCGAAGATCTGCTCGAACTCGTCGGCGCTGAGCAGGTCATGGAGTTTTCCGCGGCCAGTGGGGACCAGGAAGAAGACGCTCCATAACGTGATGTTGAGGCTCTCCAACAGCGCGACCATGGCATCGATCTCCGCGATGTTGCGGCGGCTGAAGGTGGTGTTGATCTGCACTGGCAGCCCAATTTCATTGGCCCAGCGAATCGCGTCCAGCGTACGCGCGAAGGAGCCGGACATTCCCCGGAAAGCGTCGTGCGTCTCGGCGCAGGCTCCATCCATGCTCACGGCCAGACGCGCGAGACCGGCTTCCTTCAGGCGAATCACCATCTCCCTTGTCAGCAGCGGAGTTGCGCTTGGAGTGAGCGAGACGCGAACACCCACGGTGTTGGCGTGACGAATCAGATCGAACAGGTCGGGGCGCTTGAGCGGGTCGCCACCGGTGAGTACGAACACGGGAATCTTCATGGCGGAGATCTGATCGATGAGATGCTTGCCTTCCTCGGTGCCAAGTTCCATCGGATGGCGGTCAGGCTGAGCAGAGGCGCGGCAATGCACGCAGGCAAGATCGCAGGCCTGCGTGACCTCCCAGATCGCGATGAAGGGACGTTCGTTGAAGTCGACAGTGTGGACGAGCGGATTCATAGAACTATAAGACCGCAACCACGCTATGGTGCGCAGTGACATAAGTTACTGCGGCTGCGATTGACGCTGACTAGCGTTGAGGGTGGAGGCAGTGATGAGAGACGGCGCAGAGATCTCCACGCAGACCATGGTCGCTCGCGAACGGCAGAAGAGCCTGATGCTTCGTGCCTGGATTGGGAGTGGACTCTTCTTTATGGCGCTGCCCGGCACGTTGCTGGGCTTCTCCAACCTGATGGCCATTGCAACACATCACGGACTCGGCACGATTCCGGCTGCATGGATACAAGGCCATGGCCACGCGCAGATGTTTGGATGGATTGGGAGCTTTATCCTCGGCATCGGCTTCTATTCGCAGCCAGCGCATGGCCGTTCAGTGATACGGCTGCCGCTCTGGTGCTACGCGCTGTGGAGTACTGGCGTCGGGATGCGCTGGGTTGCAGGCATCTATGGCTGGCACTGGCGCATGCTCTATCCGTTGTCTGCTGGATTTGAGTTGATTGCGGTGCTGCTTTTTCTCTTCGCTGCTTCGCACCATAAGCTGCCTGAAGGAACCAGGGGCGAACGCACGAAGCCTCCGATGGAACTATGGATGGTATCGGTGCTGCTGGGAACAGCGGGGCTTGCAGTAGCGGTCGTCTTCAATTTTGCCGAATGCGTCCACCTGGCGGCGAGTGGCAACGCTCGCGCATTTCCGTACTCGCTCGATCAGAAGTATCTGGTGCTGACGGCGTGGGGATTTCTGGTGCCGGTGGTGTGGGGATTTTCTGCTCGCTGGTTGCACTCGTTCCTGGCCATCTCCACGCCCAACACCCGGATCATGGCCTACGCGTTGGAGCTGGATGTCGTCGGAGTTCTCTTCGGTGTTGCAGGGTGGGCCATCGCCGCGACAATCGTGTTGGCTGCAGGCGCAGTCACTGTCGTCTTTGCGCTGCACCTGACGCAACGGCCTCATGGAAAGCCGAAAGTTATCGGCATCCATCCAAGCTTCCCGACGTTTGTACGCAGCGCGTATGCGTGGCTGGTGATTGCCGGGTCGATGAGCGTGTGGGCAGCAGTTGCGGATCATCACGGCGGCATCTGGGGTGCGTCTCGCCATGCGCTGACCGTGGGTTTTGCCGCCACGATGGTCTTCGCCATCGGGCCACGGATTCTGCCTCACTTCGCCGGCATCTATAGCATCTACAGCAAGCGATTAATGTTCCTCTGCCTGCTTCTGCTCCAGACTGGCTGCCTGCTGCGTGTTGCTTCTGAGCCGCTGGCCTATGAAGGCTTTTTCAACTTTGCATGGAAGGTGCTGCCCGTCTCCGGCACGCTGGAGTTGAGTGCCGTTCTTCTGTTCGCGCTCAATCTGCTACTCACCTTCGCGCTGGGACGCTCGTCGTTTTCGGCAGGTGCCCCGAACCACGCGGGGGCAGCAGAAGCCGCTTAGCAAGATGATCCGCTCCTTGTTGAGAAGAGGGTGCGGACGGAATCCATCACCCTTCCGTGTGGTTCCTCTCAAAGCGAATCGATGGACCGGGTGCGCTAGGTGGTTGATCTCAGACCGCGGACGCCTGCTCCGTCTTCGCCACCTCGACCAGCGTGGAGTAGAACGTCGCACCGCCGCCAAGATCCGACAGCCGCTCGCTGGTCAGCATGTTCACATTCGCTCCGTTCGGCGACAACTTTTGCCAGTCCAGCCGCGAGGCCACCACGCCCTCCGGTACAGTCTGGCCTACGCTCGCGGTCAGGGTAATGCGTCCGCGCCCATTCCACACCGAAACGCTGTCCCCGGTGGACACGCCGCGCGCAGCAGCATCCAACGGATGCATCTCCAGCAAGCCAGCGGTCTTTCGCTCCATCCACCGATGCCCGGGCAGATTCGCAAACGTCGAGTTCATGTAGTTGTCGGCCTTACGCGGCAGGAACTCGAGCGGAAATTCTCCGCCGCCCTCGGCTCCACTGCGCGACTCGTGCGGCACAACCCACGCTGGCAACGGGGTCAACTCACCGCGTCCGCTGGGCGTCTTGAACCACTCGCGTGAACTGAAAGGCAGGCTTTCGCCATGCTCATTCTTCGGCAAGGACAGCGGTACATGCCCCTCTCGTTCGAGCCGCTCGCTGGTGATTCCGGCGAAGAACGGATGGGCGGTATCGAGGGCCTGCGCGATCAACTCGTCTTCACCGTCCTGAAACGCCGTGTCGCCGAAGATGCGCCGGCCCAGCTCGCCGAACAGCCACACATTCGAACGCGCGTCGCCCAGCGGCGCAATGGCCTGCTGCGAGATCTGCGCGTACAGATGACCGTAGGCTCCCATTACGTCCTTGTGCTCGAGGAACGTCGTCGCAGGCAGCACGACGTCCGCGTAGTCGGTGGTGTCGTTGAAGAACTGCTCATGCACCACCGTAAAGAGGTCCTCGCGGCGCAAACCTGCGAGCACGCGTGCGGAATCCGGAGCCACGGCCGCAGCATTGCAGTTGTAGACGAACAGAGCCTTCACCGGAGGGCCATCGTTCGGGCCGGCTGATTCCTGACGTTGTCCAAGCTCTGTGAGCGCCTCGCCCAACTGATTCATATTCACAACGCGCGAGGCCCGCTGCAACGCGCTGCGCTGCATCATCTCCGGCATTTGCAAGCGCGACGAATTGAAGGGGAACGCTCCACTGGTGGAGAGCTGTAATCCGCCTCCGCGCTGCTTCCAACTTCCCGTAATCAGCGGCAGCATCGCAACAGCACGCGCGGCGGTTCCCCCATTTTCGCTGCGTTGAATGCCGTAGTTCAGACGAATGGCCGCGGGCTTGCGTCCATTCCGCCCGGCATTGCCGTAGGCCTGAGCGAGCCACTCGATGCGTTCAGCAGCGATGCCTGTCACCACCGCCGCACGCGCCGGGGCATGCTCTTCACGCAGCGCAAACGCTCGTAGCTCCTCCGATCCACGGGTACAGCCGTGTAGATATTCCGCGTCGTCAAGACGCTCGCGAAAGAGCACATGCATGATGGCGAGTGCCAGCAGGCCATCGGTGCCGGGCCGGATGGCCAGATGCTCATCGGCAAGCGCTGCGGTGCGCGTTCTGTACGGATCAATCACGACGAGCGACGCTCCGTTGCGGCGCGCCTCTTCAATGAAGGGCCACAGGTGAATATTGTTGCCGTGAATGTTTGCGCCCCATGCAATGATCAGGCCGGAGTGCGCGAAGTCCTGCGGAGTGGTCCCCAGCTTGACCCCGTAAACCTGTTTCAGCGCCTCACCACCAGCGGTCGAACAGATAGCGCGGTCGAGTTGCGACGCTCCGAGCCGATAGAAAAATCGCCGATCCATTGAGCCGTAGCCCAACTGGCCAATTGTACCCGCGTAGCTGTAGGGGAGTATGCTCTCCGGCCCATACTCCGCCGCCATTTTCTTCAGTTTCATCGCGACGAATTCGAGTGCCTCATCCCACGAGATGCGCTCGAACGCATCCGCCTCGCAGCCTTTCGGCAGTGGCCCTTTGGGAACGCCAGGCTTGCGCCGCATGGGATAGAGCAGCCGGTCCGGCGAGTAGACGCGATCCAGATAGCGCGCCACCTTGCCGCACAAAAATCCGCGCGTCACCGGATGCGATGGATCGCCCTGCAGCTTCGTCGCGCGGCCTGCCAGGGTATCGACGGTGACCAGGATGCCGCACGAGTCCGGGCAATCATGCGTGCAAACCGCATGCACTGTCCGAGTGCCGGCTGAGGGCTGGTCGCTGGATGAGAGATTCGAGTTGGCGGGGGACGTGGACACGAATATATTGTAGGCGTATCGGCGTACATTCCGCGCCAGCAATCCACGTCAGGAGAACCCTCTGTCTATGCGCCTCATTCGTGTACTCGTCTGCTTCCTGGCTGTCGCATGCACCTTCGCGCTCGCACAGACCGCTGTCCCACATCGCGGCAGCAGCGACGCCATCCTCAGCGTGCTGAATCAATCTGTTGATGAGTGGAACCGTGGTGATCTGGATGCCTTCGCCACCAGCTACAAGAATTCACCGGACATTCTCTTCATGGGCCGCACGATCCAGCATGGTTATGCGCAGATGCTGGCACGGTATAAGGAGTCGTATCCTACGCGCGCGGCGATGGGCGTACTCAGTTTCACGCAGCTTGCGGTGCAGCCCGTCGATGGAAACGTCGCCACCGTCACCGGCAGCTACCATCTGGAGCGCACGACCGCAGGCGGCGGCAACGCCGATGGCTTCTTCCTGCTGGTCATGGAGCGAACACCGCAGGGATGGAAGATCATCCGCGACGACACGACGACGATATCGCCAGAGGCGGCGAAGTAGGCCGATGAGGTACGCTCTCTTCAGGAGCCTGCATGACCACTGAAGCTATGCTCGAAGCCCGCGATCTGATCAAGGACTTCGGCTCGAAGCGCGTGATCGACGGCGTCTCGCTCCACCTGATGCGGGGCGAGACGCTGGGCCTGGTGGGCGAGTCCGGCTCCGGCAAGAGCACAGTTGCGCGTATGCTGCTGCGGCTCATTGAGCCGACCAGTGGCAGCATTGTCTTTCGCAACGCGGACAAATCCGAGAATGACGGCAGGCCGGGCGAGGAAGGGACGCGCTGCTACGATCTGCTGCGCGTATCGCCGCGCGAGATGCGCCGCCTGCGCCGCAAGCTCTCCATTGTCTTCCAGGATCCGTATGCTGCGCTCAATCCGCGTATGACCATACGGCAGATATTGGTTGAACCCTTCGCGATTCACAACGAACAACCGCCGCAAGGGCTTGGCGCGCGGCTCAACGAACTTCTTGCTGAAGTGGGCCTCGAACAGTCCGCGCTGAGCCGCTATCCGCATGAATTCTCCGGCGGCCAACGCCAGAGAATCAACATCGCGCGCGCCATTGCGCTGCGCCCGGAGCTGCTAGTCCTGGACGAACCGGTCAGCGCACTGGATGTCTCGGTTGGTGCGCAGGTGATCAATCTGCTGCGCGACCTGCAACGGCGTCATGGACTGACCTGTCTGTTTATCTCGCACTCCATGCCGCTGGTGCGCTACCTGTGCCACCGCGTTGCTGTAATGCAGCGTGGCCGCGTCGTCGAGGTTGGAACGTGGAGCGAGGTGTGCGAGAATCCCCGCGAGGCCTATACCCAGCAACTGCTCGCAGCCACGCCGGAGTTACCGGCGCTGGCAACATAGTCAGGCGGCGGCGGCTCGTGCCAGGGAGATGCATCCTGGGATGCCGGCTACTTCGCGCCCTGCTTCCGCACCTCAACGTCGCACACATTGCGCAGATAGTCCCACGAGTACAGGCCTGCCTCGTGGCCATCGTTCCACTTGAACTTCAGCGCATAATTGCCCACCGGGGTCACTTCGACCGGTCGTGGCGGCGCCTCATACATGGGCAGCAGCGCCGCTGACTTTGGCTTTGCGGCACCGGGAGCGCGACCCTCTTTACCGCGTTCCTCATGGCACGTCGCGCAAGGACAGGCCTCGCGCAGCCATGCAAAGTTCCACGAACTTCTGTGACCATCCTTCCACTCGATCACGACACCCGTGCCGCCGCTCTTATCTACGCTCACCTTTGCCGGGCGAATCGCATCGCCGACGAGCCGGGGCTGATCTTCTCTCTCAACGTCATCCGCACTTCCAAATCGAATTCCTTCGTGACTCATCGTCTCTCCTGATTCCAGATTTTCCATTATCGCGGCGCCTGGGCCAACTGAGGTTGCTGCGTGGCGCGCCGGTCGAAACGCAGCTTCAGCCCGAGGATGGATGCGGCGAGGACGAACGTCACCGCATTCGCAATCCATACCGGGGCCGAATGCGCCAGTACGCCGTACACCAACCAGGTGAACGTGCCTGCGGAAAAGATCAGGAACATGCCCAGCGAAATGTCGCGCGCAGAACGCAGCCGAATCACACGCAGCAACTGCGGCACGAACGACACCGTCGTCATGGTTGCGGCAGCGTAGCCAATTCCATCGATTTCGATACGCGATAAGTTCATCCCTGCGCCTGGCTCCAGAAAAAGTACGCTGCAATCACAACTCCGGTTACGACCACAATGGCGCGCAAGACCTCTCCATTTACGCGCCGCGCAAAGCGTGCGCCTACCCATCCGCCAAAGGCTGCAAACACCATTGCGATCAGGCAGTAGTGCCAAACGACGGCTCCCTGCAGGATGAACGTAATGATGGCGCACAGATTCGAAAGCATTGCAGCGACAACCTTGAGCGCATTGAGCGAGTGCATTTGCTCCATGCCGAACAGCGCGAGGATGGTCATGACCAGAAATCCCGCGCCCGCGCCAAAGTAGCCGATGTAGAAGCAGACCGGGAACAACGCGCATGCGAGCCAGAAGCGGGGAATGTGAGGCTCGGCGTGCTGATGTGTGGCGCGGCCGCGAATCCACTTCGAGACCCATCCGCTGACACCGAAGATGAGGGTTCCAACCAGAATGAGCCACGGAATCATGTGCATGAAGGTGCGCTGCGCCGTGTGCAGCAGCACCTCGGCACCGAGGACGCCACCCAGAATGGAGGTTGCAGCAATGGTGGGAAGCAGATCCTTGCGAATATCGCCACGGAGCGTCACCATGGATGTCAACTGCCCCGGCCAGAGCGCGACGGTGTTGGTCGCATTGGCCTGCACCGGAAGCACGCCCACGCCCAGCATCGCCGGAAACGAGAGGAACGAGCCGCCGCCGGCCATGGCGTTCATCACACCTGCGATGGTGGAAGCGACGACCAGCCAGATGTAGTGCAGATGGGGAATGTGCTCGAAGATCATACTCACTTCATTGTAGTCACGCGCTTGGCCTTGACCGCAGAGGGTCGATGTTTCACGGGTTCAGGCAATTTCGGCGAGACGCAGCGCGTCTTCCGGCGTATCGGCCACCAGCAGAATGCCGCGATTGCCACGCAGCATGCCCTCCCGATCGCAGGCGTCCAGAAACTCCAGCATCGGGTCGTAAAAGCCTGCGACGTTGAGCAAGACTACGGGCTTGGAGTGGATCTTGAGCGTCTGCCAGGCGAGCACCTCGAACATCTCCTCGAAGGTGCCGTACCCTCCGGGGAGGATGAAAAATGCGTCTGCCTTGTCGGCCATCATCGCCTTGCGGGTGTGCATGGTGGTGGTCACATGCAACTCCGAGAGGCCGGGATGCGCGATCTCATGCTCGATGAGGAGATGCGGAATCACGCCCACCACGTGGCCGCCCGCAGCCAAAGCGCCATCGGCAACAGCGCCCATCAGGCCGACCTTGCCACCACCGTAGATCAACCCCAATCCATGCTCGGCCAGCGTCTTGCCCAATGCTAGCGCCGCTGCTCGATACTCCGGCCGCGTGCCCTCCGCAGACGCGCAGAATACCGCTACGTTTTTGCCTGATCTTGCCTTTACCATGAACTCAGGATACCAAGCGTGACCGCGATATCATGACCACGCAGCCAGTTCACCGTCAGGATCCTCCGTCATGCGCGCTTGGCAACGCTATCTCGACTTCGTCCTTCTATTCATGGCCTGTCTTTTGTTTGCCCGCCCTGCACCTGCGCAGGAAAGGGGCGTGCCCGGAAGGTTTGACTTCTACCTGATGAACCTCTCGTGGTCGCCGGAGTTTTGCGGGATCCACGGCACATCGCCTGAGTGCGTGGCGCGTCCGGGCTTCATCCTGCACGGCCTGTGGGCACAGAATGACGACGGCAGCTACCCGGTCTTCTGCAGCGAGGAAGCGGGGCCGGCCAGGCCTGAGCGGAACCTCGACATCACGCCCGACCTCTCGCTGCTTCGACACGAGTGGGCCAAGCACGGCACCTGCTCCGGCGTCGGCCCGCGGCGCTTCTTCGCAATGGAGCACCAGGCCTTTCGCTCGCTCGCGATTCCGCAAGAGTTTGAGAACGTCGATCATGAAGTCAGCATGACCCCGGATGCCATCCTCGGGCTCTTCGCGCAGGCCAATCCTGCATTTCCGGCAGGGAGCATCCTGCTAAGTTGCGGACGCAATCACCTCACTGCCATCGAGGCGTGCTTCAGCAAGGACCTCAAGCCGATCGCGTGCAAGGGGCTTCGCAGTTGCCGCGCCAGTTCGGTGAAGATTACGCCGCCGAAGCATTGAGTGCGCAGATGCAAAGAGATGGGCCCCACCCTAAGTGAGGCCCGGCTTGCTGCATCATGCATTGGAGGTATTACATCTACCACAAGCCCCAAGCGCGGCTGATGTAATCGGTCATGGTCATCGTCACCAGTACCAGAAATATGAAGAAGCCCGCACCGATGGTCATCTTGATAAGCCGCGACTGATATGCCACATGCATAAAAAACAGAATCACGATGACCGCCTTGAAACAGGCGATGGCAAGGGCGATCACGGGGTTGGCCCACCCAAGATCTACATACGCGGCGCCTGCGGTTATACCGGTACAAACAAGCAGCGTGAGGTAAACGAACGTATATTGCAGCGGCGTCACGATGTGATGCTGTGCGTGCTCCGGGTTGGTGACGTTCAGCGGATCGTTCGCGTCGGTGTGAATTCCTGCGTGAGCCATCGTGTTTCCTTCGTGGCCGGTTTCTCGAATTTCCTTCGTTACCGGCCTGAAAATGTTCTAGTGCATCGGATGACGGTTGATCAGATACAGCAGCGGGAAGAGAAAGATCCAGACAATATCTACGAAGTGCCAGTACAGTCCAAAGTTCTCAATGGGAGCCACATAGCCTGAACTGAAGTCGCCTCGATGGGCTCGCCACGTCAACCAGAAGAGCAAAGCGATGCCGATGATCATGTGCAGAGCGTGCATGCCCGTCATCGCGAAGTAGAGGAAGAAGAAGATCTGCGTCTTCTGTGCCATATCCGGAGGCAGCGGGTCTTCCTTGAGTCCATATGCCGCTGGATTGGTGAACATGGAAACGTTGAAATTGTTGCCCGGAATATGATGCAGCTCGTACTTCTCGTGATACTCGTCGTATTTGAATCCAAGGAAGGCGACGCCGAAGACGGTGGTGAGGATCAGCATGACGACCAGGAGTGTGCGCTTACGCACCTCAGCCGCCCATACACCAACGGCCATGCAGAAGCCAGAGGTAATCAGGATGGCCGTGTTCGCTGTTCCAATGGGCACGCTCAACTGGTTGGACGCGGCAACAAAAGCCGGGTAGTACCAGTTGCGATACAGCAGATAGGCGAAGAACATGCCGCCGAAGAACATGATTTCGGTCAGCAGAAAGAGCCACATGCCGAAGCTGCCCGCCTCGCGCTGCTGCTCCTCGGTCTCAAAGTGATGACGATGCTGCGGAAGAGCGACGTGCTCGTGCTCTCCGTAAACCTCGGTCTCCGGCATGTTTGGATCGGTCGTCGCCAGTGCGCTATCCAACGGTCGTCACCTCATTTTTTGTCTTGTTCGCGAGCCACTCGTAATCATAGGCCTCATGATCCATGATGGGCGTCTCGGTAAAGTTTTCCGTCAGCGGCGGAGACTGAATCTGCCACTCAAGGCCAGTCGCCTGCCACGGGTTGTCGCCTGCGATGGCGCCATACTTAAGCGACCAGGCAAGGTACAGCATCGGGAGCATGTAGCCAACGCCAAGCACGGTCGCGCCGGCTGTCGACAGTACATTCAGCACCTGAAACTCCGGTGGATAGGCGTGATAACGGCGCGGCATTCCAAGGTAGCCAAGGATGAACTGGGGTAGAAATGTAAGATTGAATCCGATGAACGTCGTTACCGCTGCGAGCTTCGAGAGCGACTCCGGATACATGCGGCCCGTCATCTTCGGCCACCAGAAATGGATGCCCGCAAGGAACGCCATCAGCATGCCGCCCACCATCACAAAGTGAAAGTGCGCGACGATGAAGTATGTCTCGGTGAGGTGAATATCCATGCCCAGCGAGCCAAGGAATACGCCAGTCAGTCCACCGATGGTGAACAGGCCCATGAATCCAAACGAGTAGAGCATGGGCGTCTCAAAGGTGATCGACCCCTTCTGCAGCGTGAAGGCCCAGTTGAAGATCTTGATCGCCGAAGGTACGGCAACCAGCATCGTCAAAAGGGAGAACACGAGCGCCGAGTAGTTGGAAACACCCATGATGAACATGTGGTGCTCCCAAACAAAGAACCCGAACAGCGCGATGGCCACAGAGCTGAAGGCAACTGCCGTGTAGCCGAAGATTCGTTTGCGGCTGAACGTCGAGATCACTTCAGAGATCACACCCATGCCTGGCAGGATCATGATGTAGACGGCGGGATGCGAGTAGAACCAGAACAGATGCTGAAAGAGCAGCGGGTCGCCGCCCTTGGTGGGGTCGAAGACGCCAATGCCGAACAGGCGCTCCAAGGCAACCAAAACCAGCGCGATAGCGAGCACGGGCGTGCCCAGCACCATCAGCAGGGACGCAGCATAGTGCGCCCACACAAACAGCGGCATGCGGAACCACGTCATCCCCGGGCAACGCATGCGGTGGATGGTCACGATGAAATTCAGGCCCGTAAAGATGGATGCAAAACCGGCGATGAAAATCGCCATCGCGGCAGTAATCACGTGCGTATTCAGGTAGTGCGTGGACAGCGGCGTGGTAAATGTCCAGCCCGTATCGACGCCTCCGAGGACGAGCGCCGCGAGCGTCAGCGTACCGCCAATCACATACAGATACCAACTCAACAGGTTGATCTTCGGAAACGCAAGGTCCTTCGCACCCAGCATGATGGGGATCAGGAAGTTGCCCAGCGTCGCAGGCACCGAGGGCACCAGGAAGAGGAAGATCATGATGATGCCATGCATGGTGAAGAACTTGTTGTAGGTATCCGATGAGACAAGGTCCGGCTGCGGCGTGAGCAACTCAAGGCGGATGAGGCCAGCAAACGCTCCGCCGATAAAGAAGAAAAACGTGATCGAGATCAGATACAGGATCGCGATGCGTTTGTGGTCGCCGGTCAGCAACCAACTCAACAAGCCGTGCTCGTTGTTGATGTAGTTGCGTTTTGGAATCTGCGCCGTACTCTGGTCAGGAAGAGAGAGGATGGTATTGCCGATCGCAGCACTCATGGATTCACCGTTTCCGTTGTGCCCTGTGGAGGCGTTGTTGGGGCGGATTCACCGGATGCAGAGGTCATGAAGGTCTGCTGCACGCGGTAGTTGGATTGCAGGTTCTTGATGAACTCGACCAGGTCAATCAGGCCATCTTCGCTGAGTTGCCCCTGGTACGTTGGCATGATGGGCGCAAAGCCAGCGGTCACATGCCTGGATGGATTCAGGATCGCGTCGCGTAGATATGCGTCGTCGACCAGAATCTGGCTGCCGTCGGTCAGCGTTAGCTTGGAACCATAGACCCCCGCAAGGCTTGGTCCGCGCGCGGCTGCCGTGCCGCTATGACAGGAGTTGCAGCCCATGCTTGCGAAGAGGCGTTCGCCATTCTGTGCCAGGCTCTGGCCTGATGTGGACTGCTCGAGCCACTTCTTGTAATTTTCCGGGGTCATCACCGTCACTTCGCCGACCATGCCGGAGTGCTGCGTACCGCAGTACTGCGTGCAAAACAAGTGATACGTTCCAACCTGCGTTGCTTCAAACCACACCGTCGTGTAGCGGCCGGGGATAGCTTCGCGCTTGATGCGGAAGTCCGGGATGGAAAAGCTGTGGAACACATCCTGCGAGATCATGGTCAGTTGGACAGGCTTGCCAAGGGGCACGTGCAGCGCATTGATCTCGTGCTGCCCACCCGGGTGTTCCGCTTTCCACATCCACTGCTTGCCCACAATGTAGATATTCATTGCGTTGGCCGGTGGGTCATAGATGCGGAAGTACAGCAGCGCGCCCCACACGAAGGTGACGAGGAAGATCGCGAGCGGAATAATTGTCCATGTGGCTTCAAGCAGCGTAGAACCTTCGATCTGCGTCGCCACAGGATTTTTTTCGCGCCGGTAGCGGATGGAGAACACCAGCATCAGAACTGCTACCAGCGCCGTTCCGACGATGGTCATCAGCACGAGAAAAAAGTACAACGCGTCGACATACGGTGAAATGCCACTCGCCTCCGCCGGAAACAGCGAGGAGTTGTGCAGCCACTTCACGAGAAATTGCCACAATACCGGACTAAGTCCCATCGTTTAGCCTTTATCCATTTCACCGGACTTTTTTTTGTCCGGCTGAGGGGTGTCTTGTTCGTGCGCAAGCTGGATATCGCGCCGAAACATTAAGAAGATGAAGCTGCCCAGCGACGCTACCGTAACGATACCGCCCAACTGAACGGCCCGCACCACCATGAGGGAGTGCTTGTCGGTCTGCGGATCGTAGCGATAACAATAGGTCAGAATGTTTGCTACAGGCGATCCAATCTTATTTCCGGATGCGTCGATGAGTCCTAGAAGCACGTCCTTGGGTGAGTACTCAACGCCGAGGTAGTACTGCGCAAGCTTGCCTTGGGGAGTGGCAAGTTCAATCGAACTCGCATGCGCGAATTGCGTGAGCCTGCCATCAGGCCCCGGCACGCGCACATAGCCAAACCCGACAGCGTTGGTGACAGCGTCTATCGCGGGCTGCTGTCCGGTCAGATAGTGCCAGCCTCCGGCCGTAGCGGGATGGCCGTAGCGGCGCAGATAGAAGGCCTTCTTCTCTGCTGCCAGCCTGGGTGTTTCAGCGGGATCGATGCTGACGATCACAATTTGGAAATCCTTGCCGGGCACCAGGTTGACCATCTCAAGCGCGCTGGTCAGGCCATCCATCTCCTCCGAGCAGAGCATCGGGCAGTTGTAGTACACCGTGGTGAGCACCACCGGGTGCTTGCCATCGAAGTACTTCCCCAGCGTGACCGGTTGCCCGGCGTCGTCGACAAACGGAGCATCGAGGGGCAGTTGTGCATTGAGGTGTTGGGTGACCTGTACTTTTTTTAGTACGGTCGGCAACTGATCGCCTACATTGTCTCCCTCGGTCTTGTCGCCGTAGCTGGAGACCTGGGCGCCACACCGCAGCGGCGCAGCCAGCAGGCCAAGCCCCAGCACCAGACCCGCAGTGGCTGCGAGGCTGGCTACGATGCTGCGGGTTTTGGTTGCTGCGATCACCTTGTTCCTGCTCTCTGGACTGCTGTGCGATTGCGGCTCATCGTGCGGCCGCGTTGACACGCTTTCTGCTTCGCGCTTTATTGCTTTCCTTCAGCGCGGTTGAACTCGTTTTTCTCTTCACGTGCCGCGATGGTCTGTAGTTCATATCCAGTGCGCGCGAATCCGTTGGTCAGCGGCGCCGTCACGGTAGGCGCAGTCTCTCCTGCCATCAGAGTGCCCGAAGTTTGCGGGGAGGATGCCTGCGGCAGGCCGCGCTGGAGAAGCAGTTGCATCGCGCGATCGATCGGAATACGGATTGTACCCGCAGGCAAATCCGACGAACTGCTGTAGTAGTTCAACAACAGATCCTCGCGTGCATGCAGATCAGCAAGGTCCTGATTGCCGTCGTCCGCTTCGAGGCGTGGCGTCGCAAAGGCCTGCGTCATCTGCTGCAACTGGCGTTGTTGCATGACGGCACTGGAGGTCAGATCCTCGCGCTTCTCTCCGCGCGGGGTTGCGCCGACCGTGGACAGATTCGTGTGCCATTTATCTGCTGTCCCATCATGCTTCACGAGCGCATAGTTGATCGCCTTCCCCATGGCAAAGGCGAAGAAGAAAAAGATCACCACGAAGCCCGACAGGCCTGCAAGAAACGTGATGACGCCGCCGACGCTTACATCCTCGACCTCGTAGCCGGGGTGTTCGCTGTCAGGCACCGACGACCGATGCGCGATGACGTCCTGGGGCTGGCCCCTGTCTGGTCCCTCAGTGTGCATGTTCAGGCTCCAAAAGCTCTTCGGTGTGCGGATCGTTCAGGTTGATCAGCGGCCGCTTCATCAACTCGGTCAGGTAAAACACCATCCAGAAAGCAACGACCGAGATGGGCACGGTGACGTAGGCCAGTATCCCGATATTGCCTGCGATGTGCAGGTTGCTGGCAGCGTCTCGGAAGTTTGGCTCGATCAGCCAGAACATGTCGATCAACCTGGCGACCAGCATGAAGCAGCACAGCCAGATCATCTTGCTCTTCGAGCGCTTGATGTCGCGCGACAGCAGCAGGGAGAACGGAATCACCCAGTGGCAGATCACGTCCAGCGAGCAGATGACCCACCAGCCGCCGTGGATGCGGTGCAGGTACCAGGGGATTTCGTCCGGTACGTTGCCTGACCAGATGATGAGGAACTCCGCAAAGGTGAGATAGATATTCAGCATGACGAAGGCGAAGGCCAGCTTGCCGAGATCGTGTTGCTCGGTGATGCGGAACATCGTCTTCATCGGCTCATAGCGCGAGAGCAGAATCAGCGTGAGAATGCCCAGCGCCAGCACGGCGTAGCCCTGCGCCACGAGAAACTGCAACCCATACACCGACGAGTACCAGGTCACGTCGAGCGACTTCACAAACAGAATCACGAAGTCGGTCATCAGAAGGACGTAGAGGAGAATGGACGGGCCGGAGAGATTTTCGAAGCGTACCCGCCACTTGTCGAAGCTCGCCTGCGTTCCAGCAGTGGGGTCGTTGTCGCGCTGTATCGACCAGTGATTCAGCAGGGTGATCACGAGCGCCATCCATCCCAACACGATGGCCGCCTGAAAAACTGCCGCGACCGGGTTCAGCATCGCTTGCTTGGAGGTTGCGGTGAGTTGTTGCTCCTGCGTCATCAACCCCTGCTTGAGAGCCTCCAATTTGGCTGCCGCAGTGGGGAACGCGGCCCACTGATAGAGGTGCTTCATCAGCAGCAAAATGGGGAGGGTCATGGCGATGAGCACCCAGATGGTGCGGGTCATGGCTTCGAGCGGGCGGCGCAGAATCTGCCCCCACTTGCCGCCCGACACGTATTGCACCATCAGGAATGCGAGCGCTCCGCCAACAAAGTTGAAGCAGGTCATGTAGCCCATCAGGTAGGCGCGCAGCAGATGGTTGCGGCCCTCATGCGTTCCCAGGAAGGCGAGCGAGAGGAGCGCGAAGACAATCGCCACAATGCCGGCGCGCGTGCGCCATGTTGTGACGACGCCGGGTGCTGCCAGAACGGCGGGCAGTGTGCGCGGACGATGAGCTACAGCATGTCCCATTGCCAGGTCCGCTCCATGATGTTCGTTTGCCATTTCCATGCGTCAGTCGCCTTCAATCTCGTAGTTGCTTATCTTGTTGACTAGTCGCTGTTGCCTAGTCGCTGCCTAAAATGGTTTGCCATACGGCGTGCCGTTTGAAACTGGCGCGGCCGGTTCTCCGCCAGAGTCGCGCTGTCCGGAGTTCTCCGTCGCAGCCTTGCCGTAGTGCGCTCCTGCACCTGCCGGCGGCGTCCCCATCGGCTGGCCGGGGATTCCATTATCCTGACCGTTCGGGGTTCCGTAGACGGCTGTCGAAGGCAGCGCCCACGGATCCGCAAAACCGTTTGGCATACCCAGATCCTTCGCAATGGCGTGAAGATCTTCGACGTGACCGTTCGGCGCAACATCGCTCGGCTTTGCATCCTGGCTTAGCTGCAACGCCCGTATATATGCAGCGACGGCCCAGCGGTCTGCCGGTGTCAACTGCGCAGAGTAATCGGGCATTGCGCCATAACCATTGGTCATCACCGTGAAGAAATGTCCGAGCGGGGCATTGCGAAGACGGTCCGTGTGGAAGTTGCCCGCGGGGCGATATCCACGCTGCACGATCATGCCCGCGCCATTGCCCACGCGAGAGTGACATGGCGCGCAGTAGATGTTGTAGCGCTCCTGCCCGCGCTCAAGCGTTGCGGCGTTCAAAGGAATCGGCAGGCCGTCGCCCTCTTTTGCGTCCTGGATGCCGGTATAGAAGTAAGCGTCCTGATCCATCTGATTGCGCGCGACGGTGTCTTCCACCTGCGGCCGCACCGAGCGTCCCGATGCAAAGAACGTGGTTCCGCGCTGGGGAATAAACTTCGGCTGATTGTGCATATCCTGGCGGCAACCCGCCAGCACCAACATCGCCGTCATAGCCGCAGGCCCCGCAATCTTGCGCATCGTCCGCATTCCTCGCATCGTCTTTCGTGATCCCTGTACCCTAACCCCTGATCCCTGTCTCAATGGTCAACCTCCACCACGGAGACTGGCGAAAACTGCTCCAGGAACTCACGCGTCTTTGCACCCTCGAACCTTGGATCATTCGCTTCGAGACAGAGGAAGAATTTATCCGTCGTCGCTCCGCTGGCGAAGTTAGGCGCGTTGAAGAGCGGGTGATACAACTGCGGCAATCCATTCAACGCAATCATCCCGAAGGCCGCCGAGAGGCCGGCAAACAGAATCGTCATCTCATAGGCGGGAACCACAAACGCGGGCCAACTGAACAGCGGCATGGCGCGAAGATTCAGCGGATACCCCCACACGTTGATCCAGATCTCCAGCAGCGCTCCGGTCGTGAGGCCGGCGAGTCCGCCCAGCAGGCACAGCAGCGGCACGCGCGTCTTGTGGAAACGCAGCGCCTCTGCGGCCTCTTCGACCGGATACGGTGTGTAGCACTCCATGCGGCGATAGCCCGCACGATGGGCCATCTCTGTTGCATGCACCAACTCACTCGGCGTATTGAACTCGGCCAGCAGGCCGTAGACTCCCTCGCGCGGCGGCATTAGAGCGCCTCCTGGACAACAACTTCTGCATCGGCGCCACCTGGACGCACCTTGGTCTGTGGCAGCATCATCCGTATCTCCGACATGGGCACCATCGGCGCCAGCCGCGCAAACAACAGGAACAGCGTGGTGAATAATCCCCAGGTCCCGATGAACAGCATGTAGTCCCACTTGGTGGCGCGATAGGTGCCCCAGCTTGACGGCAGATAGTCTCGATACAGGCTGGTCACGACGATGACGAAGCGCTCAAACCACATCCCGATGTTCACCACGAACGACAGGAAGAAAAGGTAGCCGACATTGACGCGCAGCTTGCGACTCCACAGCGTCGTCAGCGGAATGGCAAGGTTGGTGAGGATCAGCACCCAGTATGCCCAGCCCATTGGCCCGAACATACGGTTCCACATCATGAAGAACTCCCAGTGGCTAGCCGAGTACCAACTCATGAAGACTTCCATGCCATACCCATAGCCCACGATCGAGCCCGTGGCCAGCATCACCTTCGCCATGTTGTCGAGATGCCGCAACGTCACCAGGTCTTCGAGGTGATAGAACTTGCGGATCGGAATCGCCAGCGTCAACACCATCGCAAAGCCGGAGTACACGGCGCCGGCGACGAAGTACGGGGGGAAGATGGTTGTATGCCAGCCGGCCATTGCGGCCACTGCAAAGTCGAAGCTGATGGTGGTGTGCACCGAGAGCACCAGCGGCGTAGACAATCCCGCCAGCAGCAGTGACGCAGACTCATAACGTATCCAGTGGCGTGTCGAACCTCTCCACCCCAGGCTCAGCATGCCGTAGATGTACTTCGCCAGCGGCATTGTTGCGCGGTCGCGCAGCGTACCCAGATCCGGAATCATGCCGATGTACCAGAACACCACCGAGATCGTTGCGTACGTCGAGACCGCGAAGACGTCCCAGGCCAGCGGACTGCGGAACTGCGGCCACACATTCATCGTGTTCGGATACGGCAGCAGCCAGTAGCCAAGCCACGGACGGCCTACGTGCAGCAACGGGAACATGCCGGCGCATACGACGGCGAAGATCGTCATCGCCTCTGCAAAGCGGTTGATCGAGTTGCGCCAGGTCTGTTTGAACAGCAGCAGAATCGCGGAGATCAGCGTTCCCGCGTGGCCGATACCGATCCACCAGACAAAGTTGATGATGGCAAAGCCCCACGCTCCCGGAATCGTAATGCCCCAAATTCCGACGCCCTTCAGCACCAGCCACGTAACAGCGATGACGACGCCCAGCGCAACTGTTGCTGCGAGGAACAGGCCGCCCATCCACGCGATCGGCGTGTTGGACGTCAGCACGATGCCCGCGATCTTCTGCGTCACACTCTTGAACGTCTGCCCCGGCGCAATCACCGCGTACTCGCCGGTGCGCGGGTCAATCATCGGATCAACGATCTCCGGAATGGGTCCTTGGGTTGCCATCGTTATGCAAGCTCCGCGTTCGGGTTGATGACGCCAGCGGTATACGTCGTGCGCGGGCGGTAGTTCAAATCTGCGAGCACCTGGTAGTCGCGCTCCTCGGCCTTGCGCTTGACCACGCGCGACTTTGGATCGTTGAGATTGCCGAAGACGATCGCATCGGTCGGGCAAGCCTGCTGGCACGCCGTCTGAATCTCTCCATCCGCGATGGCGCGATTGTTCTTGTCGGCCTCAATCTTCACCGCCTCGATGCGCTGAATGCAGTAGCTGCACTTCTCCATCACGCCACGCGAGCGCACTGTTACATCCGGGTTGCGCATGAGCTTCAAGCTCTCAGTGTCGTAATCCGAGTACAACAGGAAGTTGAACCGGCGCACCTTGTACGGGCAGTTGTTCGAGCAGTAGCGCGTTCCAACGCAGCGGTTATAAACCATCGTGTTGATGCCCTCCGGCGTGTGGACCGTCGCACCCACCGGACAGACCTGCTCGCAGCCGGCGCTCTCGCAATGCTGGCAAAGCATCGGCTGGAAGTGCGCCATGGGCGCATGCAGATCGCCTTCGAAGTAGGTGTCGATACGCATCCACTGCATGATGCGGCCGATCTTCACCTGCTCGCGTCCCACCACCGCAATGTTGTTCTCCGCATAGCAGCTCACGATGCACGCATTGCATCCGACGCAGGAGTTCAGATCGATCGACATCCCCCACTTGTTTTGCAACACCTTGCCCGCACTCACTTCCATCACATGGTCGTAGCGCCAGTTATCGGGGTAGAAACTGTCATCGTGCGGAACGGCCTCCCCTTGCGGGTTGTAGCCGACCTTATTCACCAGCGTGTCGTTGGAATCCTTCGTGCCAAGATGCGCGAAGTCAGGATTCTTCATCGCCTCTTCGTAGGTCGCGTAGCGAATGATGGACCGCTCCATCGCCTCATGTCCCGCCAGCGAATAGGTGCCCTGCGTATCAAACTCCGGATGCTCCAGATCGCGCTGCGCGAATGCTCCGCGATGCTCTATATTGTGCACCTTGGTGACGCACAAGTCGTACGATCCCTTACCACGCGCAATCGTCAGTCCGCCCGCAGAGAGCGGCTGATCCGAGGTCCGCAGAGCATACGCATTGAAGCCAACGCCGGCGCCAACGCGTCCGCACTCCGCGCGTCGCCCTTGCCCCAGATGCACCGTCACAACATCGTTAGGATGTCCGGGCGCCATCAGCACCGGCGTAATGACCCTGCGGCCATTGAGCGCCAGCTCGATCGCCTCATTCTCCTCGATGCCCAGCTTGCCCATCAGATCCATATTCATGAGCGCCGCATTATCCCAGCTCATGTTGGTCACCTGCTTGGGCAGTTCCTGCAGCCAGCCGTTATTGCCGTAGCGGCCGTCATAGAGCGAAGGATCGGGGCGGAAGCTGATCTCGATGCCGCTGCCCGCGCTCGCTGGAGTGACCACACCACTCTTCGGCGCACCGAGCGTCTTCGGCACGAACGCCGTGTCCGCAACCCAGCCATCATGCAGCGCCTTGCGCCACGCCATCTGGAACGGCGTGCTGGCCCGCGCCACGCCAAGAGCAGCCTTCGCCGCAGCCTCCGCGGCCGCGCTGTTTCCGGTACCGCTGGCCGCCGGAACAGGCACACTCGCGGCCACGGTCTTCACTTCGTCTCCGCCCGGCGCGTTGATATAAGTCTTCGCGTTGGCGAGCACCAGCTCATACGCGCTCACCTGCGGATCGATCAGCGTCTGCAGAATATCGTGCGCGCTCTTGCCGCCATACAGCGGCTCAATCATCGGCTGCACAATCGAGATGGTGCCGTCGTATGCGCGGGTGTCTGTCCAGCTCTCGAGGTAGTGCGACTTGTTGATATGCCACGTCGAGTAGAAGCCGGTCTCGTCCACATGCGAGCCAAGATGCACGCTGTATGGCACCTTGTTGAACGCGTCTTCAAAGTTCAAATCTACCGGAGCGTTGTAGAGCGGATTGACGCCCAGCATCACCAGCCACTCGACCTTGCCAGCGTTCATGTCCGCGACCAGCGCCTTCATATCCGACACATGCTCGCTCGGGATCGGCACCACCGTCTCGGTGTAGAAGACCGTCTTGCCGACCGCGCCCAGTCCCGCATTCACCGTCAGAGCCGCATTGTGCGCCGCCTGCGAACTGGACGGTCCAACGACGATCGCAAACCGGCCGCCGGACTTCTTGATGTCCTTCATCACGACGGACAAAAACTTCTGCGCCTCGGTATTGCTCAGCGTCGAGTTCCCGCCCGCCAGCGCATTCGCAAACTGGTCGATCTCGCTCGGCTTGAGCGCCAGGCGATGCTCGGCCTTGAAGCCCGTCACCGTCGGCATCGTTTCGACGACGTAGAGCCGGTTCATCGGCTTGTCTTTGTCAAAGCGATGGCGTCCGGCCCAGGCCGCCGACATCGGGAGGAATCCAGGGAACCCGATTCCACCCAGAAAATCCGCATCCAGCGCAAGAATCACATCCGCATCTTCGAGCTTGTACTGCGTGTCGTAGTAATCGCCAAACGCAGCCTTTGATGCAGCACGGCCCGCGTCGTTGTTCACCGGTTCATACTGCACCAGCTTCGCCTGCGGATACTTCGCCTGCACCTGCTTCCACTGCGCAGCCAGCGTCGGCGACGTAATCGTCTCCGAGAGGAACACCACGCCGTCACCGGTCTTGCTTGCCGCAACCGCCTTCGCAAACTCCTGCTGGAAGCGGCTGAAGTCCGCCTGCTCTCCACGGAAGCGCGGAAACTGCGAGCGGTCCGGATCATACAGATCGAGCAACGACGCCTGCGTAAACGCATCCGACTTGCCCTTCGCTATCGGGTGCTCGGGATTGCCCTCCAACTTGATGGGGCGGAACGCATCCGACTTCACCAGCACCGGAATCGCGCCCGTCGGGAACGGATGCGCCGTAGCAAAGTACATCGGCTTGCCGAGCACCAGGTCTTCAGGCTGCTTCACATACGGAAAGATCGGCTCCTCGGGCTGCTTGGTGCATCCGGCCAGTCCGGCCAGGGCAAAGCTTGCGCCCATCACCTTCAGGAAGCCGCGCCGCGAGACGGAGTCTACCCACTCGCCTGCCGACGCCTGGCGTGGAAACTCCTCCTGCATCAACTCCTGAAATGCCGGCGTATCGGCCAGCTCATCCAGACTCTTCCAGTAACGCTTGCCGCTCTTGCCCTGCAGTCTGGCCCGCACTTCAGCCAGCGTCATCTTCGACGTCGACGGGTGAGCCGGCGCAATCGCCGTCACAACCTGCGCTGCCTGCGCGCCTACCCCCTGCGCTTCACTCTCTACCGCCATCGCCTGCTCGATTCCTATGCGCGTCTCATTCATCGGTGGCACACCTCACAGCTGGACAGCTCGTTGGCCGTGCGAATGTGGTACTGCTTCATCAGGTAATGTCCCAGTTCATCCTGGCTGGTGAACTTCACATAGTTGGCCGGCATCGCCACGGCCGGCGAAACGTCCGCAACCGTCTGCGCCTTGTCCAGTCCAGCGGAACTGCTCAGTCCGGCAGGCTGGCTCATCTGCGCCATCTCAGGATTATTCGCCGCCGGATCGGTGACTACGCACGCCACCTGCTGCGCCGTCGGTCCCGCCGCGCCGGTGGTCGAGCACCACACCGGCTTATCGCTCGAAGGCCCGGCCCACGCCATGTTGTAGATCTCCGCCGTAGGCCGCAGATTCACCGCCGGATTGCGATGGCAGTTGAGGCACCACTCCATCTGCAGCGAGTTCTGCATGTACATCAGCGGCATCTCGTCCACCCGGCCATGGCAGCTCGCGCATCCAATGCCCTTGTTCACATGAATCTCGTGATTGAAGTACACAAAGTCCGGAAGGTCATGCACCTTGATCCATTGGATCGATGCTCCCGTCGCCCAACTCTGCCGCACGGGCTCCAGCAGGTTCGCGTTCGTCCAGATCTGCGAGTGGCAGTTCATGCACGTCTTAGTCGGCGGTATGCCCGCGTACGAACTCTTCTCCACCGACACGTGGCAGTACTGGCATTGCAACCCAAGCCCCTCCACATGATGCTTATGGCTGAAGGGTATCGGCTGATCCGGACGCTGTCCCTGCCTGGTCACCCACGGCGACCGTTGCAAGCTGTTCAGCGCCACCCCGAGTGCGATGACGATCAGTCCCGACAACACCAGGCTTGCGCGAGCCAGGGCATTCGAGCTGCGGTCAAATACTTGCGCCATGAATACGTTCCTGCTTCCCCTGCGTCAGAGGTCCACTGTTGAGGTTGTTGACGACGATTTTGTTGCCGACGATTCGTGTTCCCACCGGTTCAGGCCACGCCTGAAGACGATAGTTTTTGCGAAAATGAGTATAGCAGTCAAAAGAAAAAGATGTGATGGCGATCACGTTACATGCATCGATACCCGCAATTTTAGACGCTAATCGACCAAACTGACGACTCCATCGATTTTTCTCCCGATATTTTCCCCTCTCACACCGCGAGCGAACCAAAGTGCATACTCCATGTTGCCGGAGCAAGTCTCGTTGCCGCACGAGCCTTGCGCCCTTCCCACAGATATTTCCTCAACCATCTCCACAGGGTGCCGGCTCCGCCGCCTATGATTCTGTTCATGCCCCGACGCTCCGGTCCCACCCGCAAACTTCCCTACGATGCCGCCGAGGCCATCGCGACACTCTCGGCTGCCGACCCCAAACTTGGCCGCCTGATCAGGCGCGCCGGCCCGCTCACGCTTCGCCTCGCCTCCAGCCAGTCGCCCTTCGAAGCGCTCACCGAATCGATCATCTATCAGCAACTTCACGGCAAGGCTGCGGCCACCATCCACGCCCGCATGCTGGCCGGCTTCGAACCCCTGTGCGGCGTTGGGCGCAACGGCAGCCCCGCCCATCCTTCGCCGCAGCACATCCTCGACTGCCCCACGCAGCAACTGCGCGCCGCCGGCCTCTCGCACAACAAGATCCTCGCCCTGCGGGACCTTGCCGCAAAGACTCTCGACGGCACCGTCCCCACGCTGGCCCGCATTCGCCGCATGGAGGACGCCGAGATCATTGAGCACCTGACGAAGGTGCGCGGCATCGGCAGATGGACCGTCGAGATGATGCTCATCTTCAGGCTGGGGCGCGCGGACGTCCTGCCCACAACCGACTACGGCGTCCGCAAAGGTTTCGCGCTCACCTTCCAGGACCTCAAGCCCACCACCAAGGTCACGCCCGACCTGCTGCCGAAGGCCGACGTGATGGAGCGCCGCGCAAAGAAGTGGGCACCCTGGCGCTCGGTCGCCAGTTGGTACCTGTGGCGAGCCTGCGACCTTGCCAGGCCCAGCCCGGACAATGCCTCGTGAAGCGCGCTGCCCGCAGTAAACCTTCGACGATCAGGCACTGCCGCTGTGCCGTCCTTCGGTCGGCAGGTCGGCACGTTGGCCGATTACACGCTGGAACGATGCTCTATTGCCGGGTCGTGGGTATGTTCGCGGATGGGGAGGATGTTTCTACGTCAGCTTTGGCGAAGGCGTGGGGCGCGGTGGGAGCGGACTGGCCTTCGCGGTCGAGGGACTGGCCCGCGGCGGACATGGTCTTGCCGCCAAGAGCGCCGGTGACGGCTGCATCCATCATGAGTTCGGCGAAGCGGCGAGTGGCGCGGTCGAGATGCTCAATGCGCTGGCGGATGAGCCTGTAGTCCTTGCTGCGGAGGGATTGCTTGAGTTCGGCGGCGGCAGCGGCAATGGCGGCGTGCTCATCGGGGGTGAGTTGCTGCCAGGCAGGGGATTGCTCGCCCTTGGCGACGGCTTCGAGGATGACGCGGGCTTCGTTGGCGGCTTCGATGAGCTGGCGGGCTGTGATGTCGTCCTCGGCGTGGTCGAAGGAGTCGAGGATCATGGTTTCGACCTGCTCATCGGTGAGGCCGTAGGTGGGCTTGACCTCGACCTGCGCGGCCTGGCCGCTGCGCTGCTCGCGGGCGGTGACGTGGAGGATGCCGTTGGCGTCGATGAGGAATTTGACCTCGATGCGGGGGAGACCGGCGACCATCGGAGGGATGTTTTTGAGGTCGAAGCGGGCCAGGGAGCGGCAGTCTTTGGCTAGCTCGCGCTCGCCTTGCAGGACGTGAATGGCTACGCTGGTCTGGCCGTCTACGCCAGTGGTGAAGTGCTCAGTGGCAGAGGCCGGGATGGTGGAGTTGCGCTGGATGATCCTGGCTACGACGCCGCCCAGGGCCTCGATGCCGAGGGAGAGCGGCGTGACGTCGAGGAGCAGGAGGTCGTTGGTGGCCTTGTTCTCCGTACCCGAAAGAATCTGCGCCTGAACTGCGGCTCCGAGGGCTACAACTTCGTCGGGATTGAGTTCGGTGTGGAGCTTGCGGTTGCGGGCTTCGAGAGAGAAGAGTTCGGTGACCAGCGCGCGGACGGCGGGGATGCGCGTGGAGCCGCCGACCATGACCACTTCGTCGATATCAGAGGCGGTGAGTCCGGCGTCTTTCAGGGCTTGCCTTACAGGCGCGGCGGTGCGCTGGATGACGGGCGCGATGAGCTGCTCGTATTGGGCGCGGGTGACCTCGCGGAGGTATCGCTGGCCGCCGGGCAAGGTTAAATCAAGATGAGCGCTATCTGTGGCGCTGAGCGCGATCTTGGCTTCGATGACGGCTTTGCGGAGCTGCTGGATGGTTTCGGGGCTCGTGGTGACGGCCTGGTAGGCTTCGGCGCCGAGGTCGCCGCGGATGTCGTCGAGAGCTACGGCGAGGAGGAGGTTATCGATGTCGTCGCCGCCGAGGTGGGTGTCGCCACCGGTGGCGATGACCTCGAAGATGCCGTCGTGAAGCTTGAGGATGGAGATGTCGAAGGTGCCGCCGCCGAGGTCGTAGACGGCGATGATGCGGTCGGCGCCGTTGGGGCTGTCGGCAGTTTGCTTGTCGAGACCGTAGGCGAGGGCTGCTGCGGTTGGCTCGTTGACCAGACGGAGCACGTCGAGACCGGCGATGCGGCCGGCATCCTTGGTGGCCTGACGCTGCGCGTCGTTGAAGTATGCGGGAACGGTGATGACGGCGCGCGTGACTTCGGTGCCGAAGAAGCGCTCGGCGTTGCGCTTGAGCTGGAGAAGGATGTAAGCGGAGATCTCAGGAGGCGTGAGGGTGAGGCCGCCAACGTCGAGCTTGAGGACTTCGCCGGGTTTGAGATCGGTGGCGAGCCGGAAGGGGAAGTGCGCGAGTTCGGGTTGGACGTCGGCGAGGTCGCGGCCCATGAGTCGCTTGACGGAGTAGACGGCATTGGCGGAGTTGGTGAGCAGGACGCTGCGTGCGGCGTTGCCGACGGAGAAACCGTTGACCGTGTCCTGGTCGAAGGCGACGACCGAGGGGACGATGGCAGAGCCGTCCTCGCCGGGGATGACGGCGGGAGTATCGCCCTGCATGAAGGCGATGAGCGAGTTGGTGGTACCGAGGTCGATCCCCACGACGGGTCCGCCGGGGCGGTGCGGGGCTGTTGGCTGCGGATCTGGCTGCTCGGCTGGTTGCGATTCTGGCACTGCTTCCTCTGCTTTCCGTCGGCGCGGTGGGGTCCCAGGGGCGAGATCAAAAAAAAAGGCGCGCCAGTAACTATTGTCCTATATCCGACGAAATTTGTCCGAGATATACCTGGCATGTTTTGTCCGAGATGGAATAGTGGGCGGGCGAAGCTGCCGAGGTGAAACACGAGGCTCCTGCCCGTAAGCAGCTTTTGTGCTGTACAGAAGAAGGGTTGGGGTGGATGATGTTCGATATGAGCGATATACGGAAGGTGGGGTCGGTACTGATTCCCAGCGTGCGGTATCGGGACGCACATGCGGCGATTGACTGGCTGGAGCGGGCGTTTGGGTTTGTGCGCCATGCCGTGTACGAGGGGCCGGATGGAACCGTGGCGCATGCGGAGATGAGGTTTGGGACGGGGATGATCATGCTGGGATCGGTGGCGAATCCCGGGCCCCTGACGCGGCTTTATGCGACGCCACGGGAGATTGGCGGACGGGTGACCTCGCCGCTGTACCTGGTGGCGGCCGATTGCGACCCGGTGTGGGAGCGTGTGAAGGCTGCGGGCGCCGAAGTGGTGATGGAGTTGAAGGAGATGGAGTACGGAGGGAAGGCGTTCAGCGTGCGCGATCCGGAGGGGTACCTGTGGTCGGTGGGGGAGTATGATCCGTGGGCGTTTGCCAGTGGGGTGGAGGCATGAGCCTGAATCCATACGCAGAGATGCTGGGCGAGCGCGATGCGGCGAAGGTCATTGCGGAGACGCCGCGGCGGCTGGGGCTGGTGCTGGATGGTTTGAGTACGGCGGAGATTGAGGCCAGGCCGGCGCCGGGAAAGTGGTGCGTGCGGGAGGTTGTGGCGCACCTGGCGGACTGCGAGATTGCGTTCGGCTTCCGGCTGCGGCAGGCGTTTGCGGAGGAACGCATGATTCAGCCGTTCGATCAGGATGCATGGGCGCGGATGTATGACGCGTATTCGCTGGAGGGCGCGTGGGAGTGCTTCAAGGCGCTGCGGGCCTGGAATACCGCGTTTGCCGGCGCACTCAGCGAGGACGATAAGCGTAAGACGGTGCTGCATCCGGAGCGCGGAGAGATGACGCTGTGGACGATTGTGGAGACGATGGCGGGACATGACCTGCATCATCTGGCTGGATTGAAGCGGCGCTAGGAGTGATGGCGGGCGGCGGCTTGCTGGCGGGCGAGATCGGCTTCGAAGTCGACGCGGCTTTGAGCGATGGCGCTCTTGTAGCCGGTGGGATCGATCCAGACTGAGGGGCCTTCGGTCTTCATGCGCGCGACCTTGCCGAGCAGGCCGAAGTAGCTGCCGTGCGAGCTCAGGAAGATGTCACAGGCGAGCGCGTTGAGGACGTCGAAGGTGTGAGCGAAGTCGCTGGCGATGCCTGGGTAGGAGGCGGGGCGGCCGGGTGTCGAGATCAGGTGGTATTCGTCAAGCGCGGTGACGCTGCCGACGATCACGACGTTGAGGGGCCTGCCGTCTTCGATGACCTGCATGGTCCAGGTGGTGCAGCCGGGAGTGTGGCCGGGCGTCTTGTGGGCGGTGAGCGTGACCCCGCCAAGTTGGACGGTGCTTCCGTCGTGGAGGATGCGATCGACGTGGGCTGGGGGGAAGGGCGTGAAGTGGGCGAAGTCGGTGCGGCCGCCGGTTTCGATGCTGGAGACGTCGGCGTCCATGACCATGTAGCGGGCGTGGGTCTGTTTGAGAATCTCGGCGCTGCCGCCGGCGTGGTCGGAGTGGGCGTGGCTGATGAGGAGGATCTTGATGTCGGAGAAGTGGAAGCCGAGCTGCTCGACGCTGTGGCGGATCTGCGGGGGCGAGGAGGTGAGGTTGGAGTTGAGGAGGATGTCGCCCTGGGGGGTGGTGATGAGGTAGGAGGCGAGGTCGCGGCTGCCGACGTAGTAGAGGTTGGGGGCGATGCGGAAGGGCGTGAGTGGAGTGGTCCAGGCGGCGGGGTCTTCCGCATGGAGGATCGGCAGCGCGAGCAGAAGGATGGCGACGGCGGCGAGACGGACGGGAGAGAGAGATCGCATGGTTGGTTGATAGCAGCTTGAAGGCAGCGGGTGGGAGTGATGGATGTGGTGCGAGCGGTGGATTAAGCGGCGGATTACTCGAGGGCGGCGGTGACGTCGCGGACGAGGTTGCGGATGTAGTTGCGGCGATTGAGGAGGGCGACCATCGCCTGGACGGCGGCGGCTTGGGCGGCTTCGTTGCTGGCGTCGAGGGCGGTGTCCCAGGCGGTCCAGAGGGTTTCCAGTTGTAGCTGGGCCTCGGCCAGCATGGCGGTGAATTTGGTGCGGGCGGACTCGAGTTGCTCGCGGGCTTCGGGGTCGTCACCGCCCATCTTCATCTCTTCGAGGGCCATGTTCAGTTCGAAGGCTTCTTCGAGGAGGTCGGGTGGGGCTACCTGCTTTTTTGCAGTGCCGGTAGACTTTGCGGCATCAGTAGCCGCGCGGGATTGCTCTTCGAGATGGATGCCCTGAAGGGAGAGAAGGTATTCGGTGCGGAGGACGGGGTCGCGGAGGGTGCGGTACGCGTCGTTGAGCTGCGATGAGATGGCAAGGGCTGCCTGCTGTTCGGCGAGGGGGCGCGAGGCGAAGCGGTCGGGGTGAAGCTTGCGGGATTGGGCGTAGAAGGTCTTCTCGAGGGCTGCGAGGTCCACGTGAAGATGCTGCGGGAGGGAGAAGAGGGTGAAGTAGTCGATGGCCATGGGGTTCTCAGTTCTCAGTTGTTAGATTACCTGCGGCGAAGCTGGGGCGAGTGGAGCTGAATGTGCTTTGTTGTGACGGGAGGCCGGTGCTACACTCCCGGCTATGCGAGTGCGAGTCTCCGTTTGTACTGCGGCCGTAGTGGGCTGCGCGTTCACTTTCAGTGCCTGTTGCTATGGGCAGGCGATGCCGGCCAAGCGTGGAATGACGCCGGATGACCTGGTGAAGATGGCGCGGGTGGGTGCGCCGGTGGTGTCGCCGGATGGGGCCTGGGTGGCGTATACCGTCAGCCGCGTGGACCCGCAGGATGATAAGAACCTGACGCAGCTATGGATGGTGAGCTGGGATGGGAAGCAGGATGTGCAGTTGACGTTCAGCAAGGACGGGGCGGGTGAACCGCAGTGGAGCCCCGACGGGCGCTGGCTGGCGTTTACGACGGGGCGCGAGGCCGAGGGGGCGAACGCTGCCAAAGGCGATCAGGTGTGGGTGCTGGACCGGCGCGGCGGCGAGGCTCAGCAGTTGACGAACGTGAAGCAGGAGTTGCAGGGGTACAGGTGGTCGCCGGACTCCAAGACACTGCTGCTGACGCTGCAGGAGCGCGATGAGCCGGTGGAGGACAAGGGCGCGAAGCCGAAGCCGCCGAAGCCTATTGTGATCGATCGCTACCACTACAAGGAAGACCGGGTGGGGTTTGTGACCGACAAGGAGCCGCATCTTTATTTGTTTGATGTGGCCACGAAGAAGTTGAGCAAACTGACGAATGGGCCGGTGGATGGAGCGGGCTCGTATGGGGAATCCGGTGGAACGTGGAGTCCGGATGGGACGATGGTGGCGTTTGTGAGCAACCAGTCGAAACCTGATCCTGATCGCGTGGATAATCCGGATGTATTTGTGGTGGACGCAAAGGCTGGAGCAACGCCGCGGCAGCTGACGAGCTTTGCAGGGACGAACTCCGGACCGCTGGGGTGGACGAAGGATTCGAAGGAGATTATCTATCGGCAGGGAACGGCGCCCCACTACTCGATCTATGACCTGCGGCAGATGGCGATGGTGCCCGCTGCCGGTGGAGAGCCGAAGCTGCTGGCCCCGAAGCTGGATGCGTGGGTGGGCGCGCCGGTGCTGGCTCCGGGTGGACGCGCGGTGCTGACCGAGGTGCCGGAGGATCGCGAGGAGTGGGTGGGCGAGATTCCGCTGGACGGCAGCGGGAGGGTGAAGCGGTTGACGCAAGACAGTGGGTCGGCGGGCCAGTTGAATGAGGCGGGCGGACATGTGGCGCTGGAGTGGACGACCGATGCCGCGCCGCCGGAGGTGTATGCGCTGGACCTGGATAAGGATGGCGGCAAGCTGCGGAAGTTGACCGGGCAGAATGATGCGTTGATGGCTACGCTGGACATTGCGCCGACGGAGAACATTGAGGCGAAGACGAAGGACGGCAATCAGGTGCACGGGCTGCTGACGATGCCGGTGGGCTATACAGCGGGAACGAAGGCTCCGCTGATTCTGTTTATCCATGGCGGCCCGACGGCGCAGGATCAGCATGGGTTCGACGTGTCGCGGCAGATGTTCGCGGCGCATGGATATGCGGTGCTGCAGGTGAACTACCGCGGGAGCACGGGGCGCGGACAGGCTTACAGCATGGCGATCAATGCGGACTGGGGCGATAAGGAGGTGATCGACCTGATGGCCGCGACGGATGCGGCTGTTGCGACGGGAAAGGTCGATGCCGACAGGATGGGTGTGGGCGGATGGAGCTACGGAGGCATCCTTACGGACTACACCATCGCCAGCACGGACCGGTTCAAGGCGGCGACGTCGGGTGCGGGAATGGGGAATCTGCTGGGGTTCTATGGGATCGACCAGTACATCCTGCAGTATCAGGATGAGTTGGGGCCGCCGTGGAAGAATCTGGATCTGTATGTGAAGCTGTCCTACCCGTTCCTGCATGCGGACAGGATCAAGACACCGACGCTGTTCATGGGCGGGGACAAGGACTTCAACGTGCCCGTGGAGGGTGGCGAACAGATGTACCAGGCGCTGCGCGCGGTGGGAACGCCGGCGGAGTTGATCGTGTATCCGGGACAGTTCCACGGGTTCACGCGGCCCAGCTTTATCAAGGACCGGTACAACTACTGGTTTGACTGGTATGACAAGTATGTGCGCGGAATCGAACCGAAGCCGAAGGAAGTGAAGAAGGCTGTGGACAAGAAGGACAAGGACGCGGATACGGACCAGTAGAAGCCGTGGATGCGAGCGAGCGTGACTTAACCTGGGCTTACACTTAATGGCATGAAGATGCTGAGAGTGTGGGCGCCGCTTGTGCTGTGTTTGGGGATGGCGGGTGAGACGGTTGCGTGTGCGGCGCAGAGTTCCCAAGTGCAACAGCAAGCGACCGCGGCTACAACCGCGAGTGATGCGGATTTAGAGCATGCGACGTGGGCAGTAGATCTCGAGAAGCGTCATGCGGAACTGATTGAGCGCAATGGGCCAGGGACGAATGCGACGCTGCGCGCGAAGTTGCTGAAGATGCGAGATGAGGACCAGGCGACTCCTGAACGGGGCCTTACAAAGGTGGACCCGAAGGAGGTAGAGGCTTACAGGGCGGCGCTCAATCTCCATGCGACCGACACGAGACTTACCGCGGAGTTGAAGGAGATTGTCGCAAGGAATGGATGGCCGACGATTGCGTTGGTGGGGATCGACGCATCCAATGCGGCGATGCTGATTCTTACCCATACGCGAGATCATGCGTGGCAGCGGTCAATGCTGCCGCAGTTGGAAACGCTGGCGTCGAAGGGGAAGATCGACGGGTCGGCGCTGGCCACGGTGGTGGATAAAGAGCTGGTGAGCGAGGGCAAGCCGCAACGCTATGGTACGCAGTTCAAGGTGATGGATGGGAAGATGGCGATGATCGCGGTGGAGGATCCGGAGGGGCTGGACGCGCGCAGGGCGTCAGTGTTTCTGATGCCGATGGCTGTGTATGAACAACTGCTGATGCAGATGTATCACATGGAGGTAAGCGACCGGGTGGCGAGCGACCGGTAGCTAGGCGGCCACCGATATGCGCTCGGCGAAGGTAGCGGGTTCGGGGATGGGGAGATTGTCTTCGCGGAGCTCTTCGATGTAGATTTGGATGCCTTCGCGGATAAGAGTCTCTACCTCTTCGCGAGTCTCGGCGGCTACGCCCAGGCCAGGGAGATCAGGGGCGTAAGCTCCCCAGCCGCCGTCTTTGCCTTGTTCAATGATGACCAGATAATCGCGCATCGCCTACTCCAGACCTGCTTGTTTGAGGATACTCTTGACGGTCCCTTCCGGCACGTCTTTCGCACCATGATATGCAATTACTACTGTTCCAGGTTTCGCAGGGTGCTTGTAGATCCTGTGGCTGCCGCTTGTGCGCTTCCAGCGCCACCCGTCTTGCTCAACCAATTTGACTATGTCGCGGTATTTCATATGCCCTGCCTCCGAAGTAGAGCCTAAGATGGGAGGCAATCCGAGACAATGGCTTACGCGAATTTATTTGGGGGTATAGAACATTGCACCTATCGGATTAGATGGTATTCATTTAGGCCGAGAAGCTTGAGCCGCAGCCGCAGGATTTTGTGCTGTTGGGGTTGATGAAGTTGAAGCCCTGGCGCATTAGCGTTTCTTCGAAGTCCAAGACCATTCCGGCTAGGTAGAGGAAGGACTTCGGGTCTACGAAGATGCGGACGGGCTTGGCTCCGCTGGGGTCGTTGGGGGTTTCGAGGCCCGCGCCGAAGATGAAGGTGCGGTCGCGCTCGCGGGGCTGGGTGTCGAAGCGGATGTTATAGCTGAGGCCGCTGCAGCCGCCGCCCTGAACGCCCACGCGGAGGCCGCCGGCGTCGGGCGAGATGCCTTCCTTGGCCATCGCGATGCGAATGCGCTTGAGGGCGTTTCTGGTGATCTCGATGGCAGCCTTGGCGCGTGGCTGCTGGCCTTCGGCGGTGAGCAGGGTCATGCCCGCGAAGGGGTCCTTCGGGGTGTCCGGCGCAGGGACGCTCATGGACTGGCTGGTGGTGGTCGAGATGGAGATCATGGACATAAGAGTTTGGCCGGTACCGCGGAGAGCAGGTTCATTTGCTGCGCTCGAAATGACAACCAGAGGAGCAAGCGCAGATACGGAGATCCTTCGTTTCGCTCTAGACGACAGAGAACAAAGATCGCCCGGCCGAGGCGGAGAAAACCATCAACCGGTGCGCCAGCTACCAACGCGTTCGTCTGCCAGCCGGTTGATGAACACCCATCCATGATCGCCACGGCAGTCATGGATGGGGCTCCCTTGGGAGAAAGGAGGTTAGTGAGCGGCGACCGCTACTGCGGCTGCTTCGGCGACGCCGTTCTTCTGCTTCCAGTCGCCGATGGCGGCGCGAATCGCATCCTCGGCGAGCACGGAGCAGTGGATCTTGACTGGCGGCAGGGAGAGTTCCTTGACGATGTCCGTATTGGAGATGGAGAGAGCCTCGGCAACCGTTTTGCCCTTGACCCACTCGGTGGCGAGCGAGCTGGAGGCGATGGCCGAGCCGCAGCCGAAGGTCTTGAACTTCGCGTCTTCGATGACCTGCGTCTCTGGGTTGACGCGGATCTGGAGGCGCATGACGTCGCCGCACTCAGGTGCGCCGACGAGGCCAGTGCCAACTTCGGCTGAACTCTTGTCGAGCGTTCCGACGTTGCGGGGATGTTCGTAGTGATCGACTACCTTTTCGCTGTATGCCATGGTGTGTGTCCCTCGTGTACTTGTTGGATGATGCTCCGGTGCGGTCTGATGCGCCGGTTGAAACCTGGTCGCTCGCGAGCCGTGACCTTTGAATCTAGTGCGCGGCCCACTCTATCTTTGAGAGGTCGATGCCTTCCTTGACCATCTCGTAGAGCGGCGAGAGTTCGCGCAGGTGTTGGACGACGTCGATGATCTTGTCGGCCACGTAGTCGACTTCGGCTTTGGTGTTGAAGCGGCCGAGACCGAAGCGGATGGAACTGTGGGCTACGTCGTCGCCCAGCCCGAGGGCCTTGAGGACGTAGCTGGGTTCGAGCGTCGCCGAGGTGCAGGCTGAGCCCGAGCTGACGGCGATGTCGTTGATGCCCATCAGAAGACTCTCGCCTTCGACATAGATGAAGCTCATGTTGAGGTTGCCGGGGAGATGATGCTCCATGTTGCCGTTCACCTGAACATAGTCGAGTGCAGACTCCAGCTTGTTCCTGAGGTAGTCGCGCAGCTCGGCTTCACGTCTGGACTCGACTTCCATCTCTTCGCCGCAGATCTCGCAGGCCGCGCCGAGGCCGACGATGCCGGGGACGTTGAGGGTTCCTGAACGCATGCCGCGCTCATGGCCGCCGCCGTTGATCTGCTCGGCGAGCTGGACGCGGGGATTGCGGCGGCGGACGTAGAGTGCGCCCACTCCCTTGGGGCCGTACAGCTTGTGACCGCTGATGCTCATGAGGTCGATGTTGTCGGTGAGGACGTTGACCGGAATCTTGCCGACGGCCTGCACGGCGTCGCAATGGAAGATAATGCCGTTGTCATGACAGAGCTTGCCGATGGCCTGCACGGGCTGAATGACGCCGATCTCGTTGTTGGCGTACATGATGGAGACCAGGATGGTCTTGTCGGGACCGTCGGTGACGATGGCGCGCTGGAGGTCATCGAGGTCGATGAGGCCGTCGGCCATGACGGGAAGATAGGTGACGCGGAAGCCGGACTTCTCCAGACGCTTGCAAGTGTCCAGCGTAGCCTTGTGCTCGGTGACCTGGGTGATGATGTGGTTGCCACGCTCGCGGTACATCTCGGCAGCGCCCTTGATGGCGAGGTTGGTGCTCTCGGTGGCGCCGGAGGTGAAGATGACCTCCTTGGCGGTGGCGCCGATGAGGCGGGCGATCTGTTCGCGAGCCTTCTCGACACCCTGCTCGGCTTCCCAGCCAAAGGAGTGGTTCCGTGAAGCCGCATTGCCGAAGATGCCCGTGAGGTAGGGCATCATGGCCTCGAGCACGCGTGGGTCGAGCGGGGTCGTCGCGTGATTGTCCATGTAGATGGGCAGCTTGACGCCAGGGGGGAGAGGATGGGTCGACTGGGTGACGTTCATTCCGAGGGTTTCAGCCATGATGTTCTTGCTCCTAAAAGGGTCGCGCTGCGCGCTGGTTCTCAGTTGTCCGTTCTCCGCTTTCGTGAAAATACTGAGAACGTTGATGCTAACGTTCGATGCTGACCAGGCCGCCTGCCATTGCTGCGGGGAGGTGGTCTGCGGGTTCGGTGAGATCGGCGACGCTGATGCCGGAAAGCAGTGTGGTGATGCTGTCGTTGACCTTGCGCAACGGTTCTTTGATGGTGCAGTGGCCGGCGAGGTCGCAAGCTCCGTGAATGGTGATGCAACTGGTGATGAAGAGGGGGCCATCTATGGCGCGGATGACCTCAAACGTGGAGATGTCTGCCGCAGAGCGGGCCAGGGCGTAGCCGCCATTGGTGCCGGCGTGGGAGACAAGGAGACCGGCGCGGGCTAGAGTCTGGAGGATCTTGGCGAGCAGTTGCGGAGGAATGTGATAGGCCTCGGCGATGTCCTTGGCGGAGCGGGCGCCGGAGAGATTGAGGTCAGCACCGGCCTGCTCGGCGAGGATGGCCTGCTCGGCGAGATATTTCAGGGCCATGAGGCCGTAGTCCGCTTTTTTTGTAAGCCTTAGCATGGGTGTGTTGGGGGAGAGCACGGCGCGGAGGAGGAGCAGCGTGGACTTCCGCCAAAATCAGTGTACGGAATCGCGCGACTGGAAGCAAGACCAAAATGGTCGTAGATTGAGAGGATGGGTTTCGCACGGGAAAATCGGCTAACATGGGCTATCCCCGGACGTGACGTCCCAGCGGTTTTTGAGCGTTTGTGAGTGCCTTGAGACAATTCCGTGCCGCACCCAACCTGCTGACAATGCTGCGGTTGTTTGTGCTGCCGTTTCTGGTGATTACGATCCTGAACCGGCACTGGGGACTGGCGTTTGCGCTGCTGTGGGTGGCCGGGGTGAGTGATGGGCTGGATGGGTTGCTGGCGCGGGCGTTGCAGCAGCGCACCAAACTGGGCCAGTACCTGGACCCGATTGCGGATAAATTGCTGCTGAGCACGATGTTCGTAGTGTTGACGCACGTGGGAGCGATTCCGCGCTATGTGACGGTGCTGGTGCTGAGCAGGGATATTGGAATCCTGCTCATCGCGACCCTGCTGTTTGCGACCAATACGCTGCGGAACTTTGAGCCGAGCAAACTGGGAAAACTGAATACGCTGCTGCAGATTCTGGGCGTGCTGACGGTGATGACGTGCGAGGTGATTCCGCGGTCGGGACTGGGAGATCTGCGGACGTTGTTGCTATGGACGATTGCGGGATTAGCGCCGGTATCGGCTGCGGAGTATGCGTGGATCGTGATCCGGCGGATGTCGGAACCGGTGCCGGTGGTGGCGCCGCCGCAGGGATAGGTTGCAGCAGAGGCGGGAGTCAAGATACACTGAAAAGACGCACCAGAGGCGCGTAGCTCAGTTGGTTAGAGCGCTACCTTGACACGGTAGAGGTCAGCGGTTCGAATCCGCTCGTGCCTACCACTCACCCCATCGCCGGAAGTTTCGACTTTCAACGCAGTTTGGGATCAAGAGACCGAGCAAGGGTCGTTGATACGCGTGGAGTTCTCTGGAGACATGCGGAACAAGGTCTGATCTATTGGGAGTGATGTCATGGCACAGGTATGTGAGCTTTGCGGCAAGGGACCGCAGTTTGGGAACAACATCTCGCACGCGAACAACGTAACTCGTCGGCGGTGGAACCCGAATCTTCAGTCGGTGAAGGCCGCGGCGCCGTCGGGCGGCGGGACCAGGCGGGTCAAGGTCTGCACCGGTTGCATCAAGAGCGGCAAGGTTGTTAAGGGCTAAGAGCAGGAAACGGGAGACAGGGAGTAGCGAGTGGCCTTGAAGGCTGCTACGCCCGGCTTCTTGCATCCGTATAAAGAGTAAAAAGGGCTCCGGTTCTATCGCGACCGGAGCCCTTGTGTTTTCTGCTGCTGCCCTACTTCTCGTCCTCGAATTTGAGGGAGGCGGAGTTGATGCAGTAGCGCTGGCCGGTGGGGTTGGGGCCGTCGGGGAAGACGTGGCCGAGATGGCCGCCGCAGGTGGCGCAGGTGACTTCGATACGATGCATGCCAAGGGTGTGGTCTTCCTGGAGTTCGACGGAGTCCCTGGCGATCGTGTCGAAGAAGCTGGGCCAGCCGCAGCCGGATTCGAACTTGGTGTCAGATTTGAAGAGCGGGGCTCCACAGGCGGCGCAGTGGTAGAAGCCGTCAGCATGGTGATTGGTGAGGGCGCCGGTGAAGGGGCGTTCGGTGCCCTTCTCGCGTAGAACGTGGTACTGCTCGGGGGTGAGTTGGGCGCGCCACTCGGCGTCGGTTTTTTCAAGCTTGGCAGGCATGGAGACTCCTTCGGAACGTTAGATGCTTTGGGGATGGGCGCGATGCGGCGATGTCGTCGCCAGCCCACGATCGCAGAAGCGGGATGCAGGGACCACGGTGGGGGATTGGAGGCTAGCCAGAAGCACGCGCCATCTCCTGCCTCACCCTCTCCATCGTCTCCGCATAAAACGCCAGGTTATGAATCGAGTTCAGCGTAGCCCCCAACTGCTCGCCGCTCGCCACCAAATGCCGCAGGTACGCCCGCGTATACCGCTGGCACACCATACACGCACACCCCTCGTCGATCGGCCGCTGATCTTCGGCATTCTCCAGCTTCTTCACATTCAGGCGCACCACGGCACTGCTGCGGTCCTTCGGGTCCTCGCGCCTGAAGACCAGCCCATGCCGCCCGGCGCGCGTGGGCAGCACGCAGTCCATCATGTCCACGCCCATGCGCGCGTACTCCTCAATCTCATCCGGGTACCCCACGCCCATCACATAGCGCGGCCTGTCCCTGGGCAGCAGCTCCAGCGTCAGCGCAATCATCTCGCGCGTCACCTCGCGTGGCTCGCCCACCGCCAGCCCGCCAATCGCATACCCCGGCAAGTCCATCTCCACCAGCCGCAGCGCGCTCTCCCGCCTCAAATCCGCATACATCCCGCCCTGCACAATCCCAAACAGCGCCTGATGCTTTCCCTCAAGCCCCGGCGCCTTTCTCCCCCATTCCCCATTCCCTATCCCCTCGCGCGCCCACGGAACTTCATGCCGATGCTCCATCCAGTACGCGCGCGACCGCTCTGCCCACGCATGGGTCAGGGCCATCGACTCCCGCGTCCGCTCCCAGCTCGCCGGCGTCTCCACGCACTCATCGAAGACCATCATCACGTCCGCTCCCAGCGCAATCTGCACCTCCATCGAGTGCTCCGGAGAGAAGAAGTGTTTACTCCCGTCGATGTGCGACCGGAACTCCACCCCATCGGCCGAGATCTTCCGCAACTTGGCCAGCGAGAACACCTGGAAGCCGCCCGAATCCGTCAGCATCGGCCGCTCCCAGCTCATAAACCGATGCACACCCCCCATCCGCCGGATCAGCTCATGGCCGGGCCGCAGATACAGGTGATATGTGTTCGCCAGGATGATCTCCGCACCAGTCCCAACCTCCGGCGTCCCATCCGGGTGCCCCGCATCTCGCATCCGAGATGTGGGTTTCGCGACCGTCCCAATCTTCTCCAGCACACCCTGCTCGACGGCCTTGACGGTCGCCGCCGTCCCCACCGGCATAAACACCGGCGTCTGCACCACCCCATGCGGCAGCTCCAGCTCCGCTCTTCGCCCACCGCCCGCACTGGTTGCCGCAATCTGAAACAAAAAGGACATCGCCCCTCATTGTAGAGGCACACCCCTTCCGCACTCGATTTCGCCGGGTACTCCCAGTTCCCTACTCATGCCCCGCCGGCGGCGTTGGCGGCATCGGCGGCATAGGCGGCATAGGCGGCATCGGCGGCATCGGAGCTCTCCCGCCCATCCTACCCAACCTGCCCAGGTCCGCCAGCGACCCCTTGCCGCTCATATGAATGAACGTCAACTCCTTCGGTTCCACCGTCATGATCACCATCTCATTGCCGCCGTCATTGGGCAGAGCCCGGCTGCAGATATCGGTCGACTCCCCCGTCCGGCTCTCATACGTGTGGATGAAGCAGTTCCAGTTACCCGACTTCAGCTTCTCCCGATACGCCTCCACATCGGCCATGTTGTACATCCCCACCCTGGGATACGTATAGCTCCGCACCACCATGAAGTTCATCTTGTGCGCCACATCGCCGCCGTGCCTGCCCGTCACCATTCCCAGCATGTCCGGTCCCAGGTTCACATTCGTCACATCGCTTGCTCCATTGGCAAACTTCTCCGTCCCCGCAAACAGCTCATCCTTCACCTGCGGGTCCCCAACGGTCATCATCGCTGCCTGCATCAACGCTCCGTGCGCCAGCATCTGCGCCTGCATCTCCACTCCACGCGCCATCATCGCCGCCTGCATCGGAGCCATCATCCCTTCCATCTTCGCTTGCAGCGGAAGCATCTCTGCCTGAAGCTTCGCCTGCTCCTTCGCCATCTGCGCCTGCATTTGTGCCTGCATCTGCCCCAACTGTGCGCTATCCAGCGTCGTCTGCGCGCCGCCTGCAGCAACCATCATCGCTGCAACTCCCGCAAGCATTCCCGTCCGCATCCATCCGTTCATCATTCTCATCTCGATCTCCTTCCGTCCTTCATCTCGCAAACTCGCCAACCCTACTCGCCTAAATTCAATCCCGCCCGCTGCAACTGCTCCCGGGTCTGCGCCAGCGCCCGATCCGTAACCCGCACCGCCGCATCAAACTGCTCATTGGCCGCAGCCGCCTGCGCCGCGCGCTCCCGCCGCAGATGAATCTGCTCCGCCCCAAACATTCCCAGCGCCAGCGCTGCCGCAATCGCCCCGCCCATCCACGCCTGCATCCGCACCGGCCACCTCCGCGGCTGCATCGCCACCACTCCGGGTGCCCCAGGCCTCGCTTCTGAGACCTGGGCCGGCGCTGCACCCATCCCTGCTGCCCCGTTCATAACCATTCCATCCTCATGCATCGGAGCCGCACACGCCCGTCCCACCACCTTTTCCGCAAACCCTTCCGGCGCATCGACCCGCCGCAGCGCCTTCGTCAACGCCCGCTCCAACTCATCCATCTCCACATCCATCTCCTGCTCGCTCATCGCAAATACTCCTTCATCGTCACCGCGGCCTTCCGTCGCAACAACTGCAAGCCGCGTTGCAGATGACTCTTCACCGTCGCCACCGGCTGTCCCAGCAGCGTCGCGATCTCATCCGGCGACATCTCCTCCTGGTAGCGCAGCACCACCGCCACCCGCAGCGCCTCCGGCAGCGCCTGCAACAACTCCTCCAGCCGCGCCACCACGGCCGCGTTCACTGCAGACCCGTCGCCCGCCGCGCCGTCAAACCCATGCGCCTCTTCCACAAACTCCTCTGCCGCAGCCTCCGGCCTCACCGTTCGCCGCCGCAGAGCGTCTGTCGCCCGATGCACGGTCACGCGCCGCAGCCAGAACCGCACATGTTCATCGCTCCCCAGCCCATCGCCCGCCCGGTACAGCTCCAGAAACGCATCCTGCGCCACCTCTTCGGCAGCTCCGTACTCGCCTGTCACGCGCAGCGCCAGCGAGAACACCATTCGCTGATGCGTCTCCACCAGTCTCCGAAAATCTCCTGCATCCATGGTTATTCGCGCGCTCACTCACCTATACGCACGCGCCCACCCCGCGGAATGCAAAATCTTCACGCAGCCCCAAAAATTTCTACTGCTCCTCGGTTGCTGCCACTCCTGTTGCTCCCACTCCCATCGTCACCGCGCCACCTCCAGGCGACTCCACCAGCGCCACCGCCTCCGCCACCGAAATCCCCGGCTGCAGATACTTAAACTCCGACCGCGTAACATCCGTGCTCCGGCTCACCGACCTGAACAGCGCAGCCTTTCCCTGGATATCGGTCACCACATGCACCGTCCGCCAGTGCCCTCCCTCATCCGCGCGCTGGCTGCTGAAGCAACTCCCCGCCCTCACCGTAGCCAGCAGTCCGAACCCAATCGACACATCCTGGGCCAAGCGGCCGTCAATCTCCATCAGCCGTTCCTGCGCCGCGTCGATCACCACCGTCCCACTCATCCCCGCCAGCACCCGCTCCTCCACCCCATGCGGAGAGTACGTCGGGTTCGGATGAAAGTCCATCCGCCACACCCCACCCTCCAGCCGCACATTATCAAACACAAACGCCCTCTGCAGCAGGTCCAGCATCTTCCGATCCTGCGCCTCATCCCCCTTCTGCTCCCGCTCTCGCTCCACAAACACCTTCGGATCGGCCACAATCGCCGCCAGCCTTCCGCGCTCCGCCGCCACCTGTTCCGCATTTAACGGCTTCCCATCCACTGCCAGCAAAAACCGTATCCGTCCCACCGACGTCTCTACCACCCGCTCGGTCCACACATGCCCGCCTGTCCGGTCCGACCGCTCCCTGGATAAAAATTCGTACTGATCCATATGCGCGCGGTCATCATCCTCATGCGCAATCATTCCCCGCACCACCTGTAGCGGCGTCTGCGCACCGGCCTCCACCTTCAGCCCCGTCTGCGCCCTCACCCTCGCCCCACACCCGCACAACAATCCACCACACAACACCGCACCGCCCAGCAGCCACGGTCGCGCGCTCACCCCACCCACATTCTTCGCGTTGCATGCCATCATCCTCCGCATCCGACTCGCATCCCTCCGCCCACCTCTCCGTCAGATGCGCAATCCGCGCCACACGCCGTTCGTGCCCCTACTCTCCGCCCTGTGGCCTCCGCCTCATCTGTCGTATCCCCGCCGCCGGCAGCACCGCAAGCAGCGCAATCCACAACCCCAACCCCACATACACCCATCTCCCCGCCGCCGGATCCTGAGGCGCCCAGCCCAGCGCCACACCGCCCAGCAGCGCTACGAACATCCCCCACAGCACGCATCCCAGCATCACCACCGGCCAGCGCAGCCGCCGCCGGCCCAGCAGCGCCTCCACCCCCAGCCCCACCATCCACCATGCCGGCAGACACAGCACCGGCATCGCCACCAAACTCTCCGTCCACTGGTCCAGGTCCCGCGGATACCACACCGACGGCCGCGTCATCGCCACCCCCACCGGCATCTCCACCAACGCCCCCGGCAGATTCATCGCCGTAATCGCATGCGACCGCGTCACCACGGCAGCATTCACCGCAAACGCCAGAAACCTCTCCGGCGGAATCGTCGTATGAAACCTCCCCACCCTCACCGTGGCATCCCTCCCGCCGCCGGTCACCCGTCGCAACTCCACATACGTCCCCACCGCCGGCACCGCAACAACCAGCACCCACACCGCCAGCGCCAGCACCGGCAGCAGCAGCGTAAACGGCACCGGAAGCATCCTCACCCATCGCACCCCGCCAGCTTAGCGCAACAAGCTATCCTATTGCCAAGCACCACAATGCACCGCAGGCGCCGCAGCGCTTCCCGGTGCGCAGATTTCACCTTTCAGCTCTCCGTTGCCCCTTGCTGTTGCCCTTATTGCTGCTGTTGCCTCTAACCTTCCTCTACCCTCTACTCTCTACCCTCTGCCTTATGACCCTCCGCGACGCCCTCACCGAAGCCACCGCTCACATCCCCCGCCGCGAAGCCGACACGCTGCTGGCGCACGTCCTCTTCCGCGACCGCGCCTGGCTCATCGCCCACTCCGACGACGAGCTCTCGTCCACGATCATCTCCGCCTTCCGCGCCCTGGTCCTCCGCCGGGCAGCCAAAGAACCCCTCCAATACCTCATCGGCTCGCACGAGTTCTACGGCCTCAACCTCCGCGTCACCCCCGACACCCTCATCCCCCGCCCCGAAACCGAACTCCTCGTCGAAGCCGTCCTCCACGCCCTCGCCACCCGCCCCCACCTCACCGCTCCCCGCATCCTGGACATCGGCACGGGCACCGGCGCCATCGCCCTCGCTCTCGCCACCCACCTCCCCAACGCCCTCATCACCGCCACCGACCTCTACCCCGCCGCTCTCTCCATCGCCGAACACAACGCAGGCCGCCTCGCCCTCGGCCACCGCATCATCTTCCTCCAGTCCGACCTCCTCGCCGCCCCACAGTTCAAAACCGCCCCGCCCTTCGACGTCATCGTATCCAACCCTCCCTACGTCTCTCTCTACGAAGCCGCCACCATGCCCGACGAGGTTCTCCGCCACGAACCCCACACCGCCCTCTTCGCCGGCCCCTCCGGACTCGACGTCTACCGCCGCCTCATCCCCGCCGCCCACAAGGCCCTCGCTCCCCAGGGCCTGCTCGCCCTCGAGTTCGGCTTCGGCCAGCTCGACGACCTCCGCAACCTCTTCAACAAGCCCTCCAACGGCCCCTGGCTAAACCTCCGCTTCCTGAACGACTACGCCCAGATCCCCCGCATAGCCCTCGCCACCCACGCCTAGCCAACTTTTCACCTTCACCCTCCGTTTTCGTCATGCTTGGCGAAGCGAAGAACCTGCTTGCCGCCCTTCCCCCACCCCCCCAATCCGGGTGAAAATCTTCGGCAGACCCAAACCACCCTAAAACCATCTAAGCCACTGAAGACAAGCCAAATACAGCTTTCCCCAAAGTTCACATAGTTACATATTTCCACTTACCACAATTGAATAAAGGTAAGCAAAGAAAATAGAACCCCAGGAGTTAGTCCCAGCACTATCAACTTATTTCAATTACCGCGTGATTGAAGTCACAGCACGAGCTGCCAACTATTGCCGAAAATTAGATCTCGGGGCGACGTAGAGCAGCATATGCCCATGGTTCATGCCGTTGCCTGACTGGAGCGGCATGACTTTTTAAACCGTAAGTTGACCGAACCCATTGCATAACAACAGGCTGACAGAAGGCCGCAAAGTCAGACTCTAAATCACCTGAGAAAGATATTCTTCGAGTAACTCATCTGGAAGCATCGAGTTACAGTTACAAGCAAGCATCCTAACTCCATCTCCGCGAACATTTATAACGGATTACTATATTCAATGGAATATTTTTGCGGGTAGCAATTTCATCAACCTCTGCATGCAGACGACTTACAAATGAGCGGAGATGCATTTGCAAGGGATAGCGCCTACCCCCTCCAGAACGTAATCACCAGCCCGCCAGCCACAATCAAACTCCCACCCACCAGGATCGGCGTACTCGGCGACTGCTGAAACCGCACCTTCGCCACCACCTGCGCGACCACAAAAAACAGCGCCACATACGCGCCCAGCAACTTGCCAAAGTCCCACTGCGGCAGGTTGACGCTCAGGCCATAGAACCCGAGCACTCCGACGCCCCCCACAAACCACATCGCCCGCTGCATTCCCGTAGATCGATACAACCCCGACTGAAAAAACGAATCCCCAAGCACCTCCAGCGATGCCGCGATAACCAGCACCACAAAGGCTCCCTTCGGCGTCGACACAAATTCATTCAGCACGCTTTTCATCGCATGTCTCCTCACTCTTCGCTCTGCTTTGGAACTCCTTCGAGTCTATAAGACCTCCTCCACATAAAAAGCAGACTGCAACATGGAAACTTAATGCCCCAATGCCTGAAGCTGGCAAAAGGGAGATAGACTGGGTTCACCATCCCTATTTCATCTTTGAAGCGCAAAGGAATTGTCCTTGAGTTTGATTGGCAGCGGATTAATGAGGGCGACTGGTGATCTCGCATGAGATGGATTGGCTACGGACTATGAGGCTCATTGGCTATGTCTTGATGCTCTCCGGCTGGCTGCTGGTCTTCGCGGCTCTGCTCCTGCTCGCGGGCCTCGGGCAACGCTTCACCTTCGTCATCGCTGGTCTGCTGGTCGAGTGCCTCGGCCTCGCGCTCGTCGCCATGCGCTATCGCTCAGTGCAGAGAGGCCCGGAATGAGCATCAGCCTTCTCTGCATCATCCTTATCCCGCTCGCAGCCGCTGGCCTTGCGCTCATTCATCAGGGCCTCGGGCGCTCCCGCAGCGCCGCCCACGCGATGCTCGCAACCCTCTGTTCGCTCGGCATTACGGCCATCGTCTTCGTCCTCATCGGCTCCGCATGGGCTGGATTTCCAGGTGGCCTTGCCCACAGCTTCCAGCTCGCCGGCAAGCACTTCGACTGGCTCGGCGCTGAACCCTTCTTTGCCGCGGGCCCGCTCTACGCAGCCAACTCCGGCCTGCTCCATGGTCCATACGCCGCACTCGTGCTCGCACTCCAGATCTTCGCCGTCGGTCTGGCATCGCTGGTACCCATCAGCGCCGGCAGCGACCGCTGGCGTCTCGCGTCCATCTGCTCCGCGAGCGCGCTCTTCGCCGCAATCATCTTCCCTCTCTTCGCGCACTGGGTCTGGGGCAGCGGCTGGCTCGCGCAACTCACCACGCTCTTCGGCCTTCCTTCCTTCACCGACATCGGCGGAGCAGCGGTCATCCAGGTCATGGGCGGCCTCACTGCACTCTCCGTCGCCTGGGTCCTCGGCCCGCGCCAGGGCAAGTACGCTGACGATGTCGCCGCCGCCATTCCCGGTCACAACATCGTCCTCGTGCTCTTCGGCTGCATCCTCGCTCTCATCGGCTGGATCGGCCTCGACGCAGCCGCCTCCATTCTCTTCTATGGAGCCAACATGCTGCAGCTCGTCGTCGTGGTGATCAACGCCACACTCTCCGCCTCGGCTGGCGGGCTGGCCGCTGTGCTCATCACTCAACTGCGTTACCGCAAGCCCGACGCATCGCTCAGCGCCAACGGCTGGATCGCCGGCCTGGTCGCTGGCAGTGCTGGCTGCGGCCTGCTCTCACCGCTGGCCACCGTCTTCATCGGCCTCGTCGCCGGAACCCTCGCCACCTTTCTGGTCGAGATCCTTGAACTCCACCTGTTGATCGACGACCCCGGCGGTGCCATCTCCGTCCACCTCGGTGCCGGCCTCTGGGGCCTGCTTGCCTTCGGCCTCTTCGATCCAACTGCCGGCCCTCGCGCCGCGCTTCTTCTTGCACAACTGATCGGCATCGCAACGTTGCTGGGCGTGATGTTCCCGCTCATCCACGTCAGCCATCGCCTGCTCAGCCGCCTCGTCCCCTTCCGTGTCGACGCGGACGGCGACTGGCAGGGCATGGACATCCGCGAGCTCGGGGCCGGCGCCTACCCAGAGTTCGTCGTCCACGCCGATGAGTTCATCCCCCGCTAGAACTTCGCGGCCGTTCGTTACGGATGATGGCGCGATACCAGCAGCAGCAGTCCAAACAGTAGCAGCGGAATCAGTGCCAGCCCAACGTACAGCAGCATGCGCCGCCTCTCCGGTGACCGTCGCGTCTTCCACTGCTCCTCCTCCGGCCGGGCGGCGATGCCCACTTCATTCTGGTGCAGAAGATCATGCGCCATCTCCCGCGCACTCGCGTAGCGGTTCTTCGGCTCTCTCTCCAGCGCACGATACAGAATCTCCTGTAGTTGCGGCGTGATCGATGGCACCAGCTCCCGCGGAGGCACAGGCTGATTCAACAGCCGGTCATTCATTACGGCAAACGGATTGGGCCCCGAGAACGGCACCGTCCCCGTCAGCATCTCGTAGAGCATCACGCCCAGCGCATAGATGTCGCTGCGCGCATCGCCACGCTTGCCCCGCACCTGTTCCGGCGAGATGTAATCCGGAGTTCCCATGCTCTGCGAGAAATGTGCGAACGTCAGCCGCCGCGCTCCGGCGCTGGCTGCAATCCCAAAGTCGATCAGGTGAATCTCATCGCCGTCGCTCACCATGATGTTTTCCGGCTTCAGATCGCGGTGCACCACGCCGTTCGCATGCACATGTTCGAGAGCCTCGCAGATCCCCACCGTGAGCTTCACCGCCCGATCCACCGGCAGCCGCTTCTCATCATTCAGCACCTGCCGCAGCAGCCGCCCATCCAGCCACTCCATCACCATGTAGACCTGGGAGCGTTCCGGATTTGCAAACACCTTCATCACGCCCGGATGGTCGATGCGCGTGCCAATCTCTTCCTCGCGGCGAAAGCGGTCGAACATCGTCGGATCGCTCTCCACCTCGGGATGCGGAACCTTGATGGCCACCTGCTGGCCGGTCCTCAGGTTGCGCCCACGAAACACCGTAGCCATGCCGCTGGTCGCAACAATGCCTTCGAGTTCATACTCGTCGAGCCGGTCGCCGGGATGGAGGGTCAGATTCGGAGCAATCATCAGAGCAGCCTGTACGGTCGTCCCCGGTAGAGCCCCATTCGCTCCACCGTCTTCACGCGGATCAACTGCACGCTGACATTATCATGTCCTCCGGCTGCGTTGGCCGCCGCAACCAGCTCCGCAGCCGCTTGCTCCAGATGGCTGTAGCGATGCAGGATCTGCAGGATCCTCGCGTCCGCCACAAAACCATGCAAGCCATCGGTGCATAACAGCAAGATATCTCCCGGCAGGACATTCACCGTAATCGTGTCGGCGGCTACGAACAACTCGCTGCCCAGAGATCGCGTGAGCACATGCCGGCCATCATGCGTCGCTGCCTCTTCCTTCGATAGGATGCCCAGCCGCACCTGCTCATCGGCCATCGTGTGGTCGCGCGTCAACTGTGTTCCATTGCCATTGCGGAAGAGATAGCAGCGCGAATCCCCCACATGCGACACCACCGCAGAGTCGAACCGCAGCGCGCAGGCCACAAAGGTTGTTCCCATGCGTGCGCCGCGCAACGCCGTAGTCCGACCCGCATCGTAGACCGCAGCATTGGCCTCCTGCACCAGCCGCGGCAGTAACGAGACGTGCATCACGCCCTTAGGAATTCTGCGGAAGCCTTCGAGCGCCGTCTTGATCGCAAGAGCTGAAGCAACCTCGCCGCACTCATGGCCACCCATTCCATCCGCCGTCGCAAAAAACCAGCCCTGCGACTGCACCTGCGCAGGCCCTGTCGGCAGCACATGGCCGATGGCATCCTCGTTATTTTCCCGTAGGCGCCCCGTGTCGGATAATTCAGCAAACTCTAGATCAAGCATAGAAAGTTGTGCGCAATGGGCGAGGCCGCAATGCCTCGCCCATTGCTCTCAGTTTACGCTGAAGTCGGCCTCGTCTCGATCAAAGCCGTCTTGCCCGCCGCCTTCCCGCTGGTAATGAAGTGAAGCGCGCCAAAGACCGCCCAGACTCCAGCGATGCCCAGCGCCAGCAGTGGCTCCATCTTTGTGCCATAGCCCATGAACGGACCAACAAGATAGAAGCCCATGCATGTGAGGTTCGCGACCAATCCGAATAAGGGGATTGCCATGTGCCGGACGAAGCTGAACTTCGGATGCTTGTGGTACGCAACCATGCACAGCGTGCAACTCAGCGCATACAGCAGGAACGTCCCGAAGTTCGACGCCAGCGTTACCGTCAGCAAGCTGTTCGGCAGCGCAGCCATCTTGTCATGCGACGCGTACCCGAAGCTCGAGAAGATGCCGTGCGGAATCGAAGCAATGGCCGCCGCTGACGGAGCACCTGCGTCTCCGAACACCAGCACCACCGCAATGCATCCGATCACGGCCGAGATGGCTGCTAGCGTCCACACCGCACGATGAGGTGTCAGATTGGTCTTGTGCAGGCTGCCAAAATGGCCCGAAACCTCTTTATCCTTGCCCATCGCATACGTAACGCGCGCTCCCGTATTCATGCATGAGAGCGTCGTTCCGATCAGCGCGAGCACCACGGTGCCCGCCTCTGCGAGCATGAACGTCCGTCCATGCCCGGGCCCAAAGAGGGCATCTCCGACCATGACCATCATGTCGCCGATCGGAGCCGCTGAGGCAGCAGCACTCTGCATGCTATATCCACTATTCAGAAAATAATTAGCCGCAAAGTATTCGAAGCAGTAGAAGGCGACGCCCTGCACCAGCAGCGACGTAATCACCGCAATCGGCACATCGCGTTTTGCATTCTTCGCCTCGCCTCCCATCGAAGTGACCGATTCGAATCCAACCAGGATAAGAATCGCGACGGTCGCCTGAATGAAGACCCAACTCCAGTGATGCGGACTGATCACGGACTTCGCCGTAGGATGGGCGAGGAAGTTGCCAGCGGCATCCCGCTCGGCATAGCTGATGTGGAATGGAACCGGCTGGCCAGCCGCGTCCAGCTTGGGCAGCGGCACGCCACTCGCATCGCGCACGACGGTATCCGTCGAAACGCCACCTACCATCGACGTGACCGTCTTGAACTCGTAGGTATAGGCTTCTCCGCTGGTCGAATCAAACTGGTAGGCTACCGACCCTGGCGGATGATTCATTCGGTAGCCAAGCGCCAGCACGCTGAAGATCATCAACGCCGTAATCTGGATCACGTTGATGCCGAGATTGATGGCGGTTGAAGCATTCGCGCCGCGATACGCAATGTAGGCGACGGCGAAGGCGAACACCACCGCTACACCCATCATGAACAGTATGCCCGGATTCGACGCGCTCATGAAGTTCGGATAGAGCGTGCCCACAAGGTAACCCGACACTATGCCCATGGTCCCGACCATTACGCCCGGATAGATCCAGTAGTAGAGGTGAGAGGCCCAACCTACGATGAACTTCGAGACCCGAGCATACTTCCATGCCTTCTCGCGGTTCAGGAATGCCTGCTCGGCAAAGTAGTACGAGCTTCCGGTTCCGGGATAAAGCTTCGCCATCTCCGCGTAGCAGACCGCGGTGGAAAGACATAGCAACAGCGCTCCGATGACCCCCATCCACATCGAAGGTCCCGTAACGCCGGTCGTCGACTGAATGAAGAATGTCAGCCAGAGAAATGCGCCCGGCGCGATAAGCGCCATCGCATTGCTGGTAAGGCCCGTGAGACCCAGCGTTTTTTTCATTTCGACTGCGGGTGCTTCTGGCATATATTCCTCCACGATATGAGTTTGTTGCTGCGCTACCGGTTACTGCGGTGGATCAGACTGAGGACAATCGAGGCGTTGCCAGCACCTCGATACCGCTATTTTGTGATGTTGCTGCCAAAGATGAAGCCGAATTCAAGTGCGGCACGGAATTGGCTCCGATCCGTTCCCTGCGCCCCAAAGACATCTCCGCTCGTGGAGTTGATTGCGTGCACCCACGCGAGATCGCTGCGAACGTACATACCTCCTTTTTGGTAGGTTGGCGTTGCGGTGAATGTAGTGCCCGCGCTGCCTGATCCAAAACCCAGCAGGTTGACTGACCCATCGGCCGCACTCCCTGAACTCGCGAGATATTCCCAGCGCACCGGAAGCGAGAACCCACTCTTGAATGCGTAGCTGACATTCACTACACCGCCAGTTGCCGATGTGCCCTTGGTTACGCCTACCTTCAAGTTGGTTGGCAGTTTGCCGTACTGGAAGTACGGTTGCACGATCCAGGCCCCCTTGGTGTACGTGTAGATCAACACATGCATGTAGCCGTTGTTCTGCACTGGCGTGGCCGTCGTCTGATAGACGGTCTGCCCAAGGTTCCCCATCCCGTCGTACACCAGGCTATGCGGTCCCTTGGTGAAGGTCAGCGAACCAGAGAGCCATGTGTAGCGGTTGGAGTAGTAGCCATCATTCCAACTGAGCGACGCGGAGAGATATTTTCCCAGCGCCTGATTTATCTGGATACCTCGATTGATGGCATTTTCCTGGTTCCAAACAATACCGCGCTCGATGTTGAAGTTTTGGTAGGTAAACGTGGACTCGGCACCCATCAGCGTCGGCAGCGAGCCAATCTCGAATGACGTGGTCTTTCCTGCCGGCACCTTCAGGTAGGCAACTGGAACAGGCCCAAAATAATTGTTCACTGTATTTTGGGCATTAACAAACGGCATTGAAAGTGTCGGCATGGTATAGACCCCAGCCTGGATGTAGTACTGATACTTTCCGTCCGGCTTCTGAATGAAGATCTGACCGTTGCTCAGCGTAGCTTGCGCCTTGTCGTCTCCCGGAACTGAATTGTCCTGAAACTGCGCGAAGCCGGTCACAATGCCATTGACGGACAGCTTGCCCAATGGCCCGGCATCAAAGACCGCCGGCGGCAGCCATTGCAGCGGACCGGTAAGAACGAACGTAGAAAGCGGGGCTGGGGCAGCCGCCGGAGCAACTGCCGCTGCTGGACCCGGTGCAGCCTGCGCGGTCGCAGGTGCTGCCGGGTTGGACGTCTGCGCCGCTGCTCGTCCCGGCGTACGGGCGAACGTCCATAATGCGAAGAAGACAATAAGGCTCTGGCTCGTTCTCTTAAAGGTCAATAGATTATGTCTCTCTTCCGTAATCCATGATCGGATCTCCGGAGACCCATAACTATGGGCCATGTTGGATGTGCATTTCAGATACACCCCATCTGCTCCTTGCCACACTGCATGGTGTGCCGGATACAGGTGCCCAATACAACAAACAGGGCTGTTCTTGATGCCATAGGACTGATGAGCTACTCTAGCTTAAAGTTTGATAAAGAAGGCATAAAGAAGACGAAAAGAGTTCATCCGTCATAGTAAGCCCGACGGGACCGAGGAGGAGAAATTGTACCTCGTGCGCACCTCAGGCTGGATGCCATCTTCGTCCGGATCAGTGCCTCGAAGGATCCAACGCAGTGTGTGGTGTTCCCATTACGCACGCTCCTATCGCGCCGTGAGCGCAGTGATTCCACGAGCAGTGCTGCTATCTTCCGCTCTCGCGGCCAAGACATCGAGTACCATCCGGAAGGGAGTCCGGTTGCATGATGCAATCATTCGCTGATCGACTCCTGACCTCTCGCATAGGCGCCCTCTCTCGCCGCCATACTTTCTTTCTCCAATGCACTCTGGCTGTGCTGCTCGCGCCGTTGCTGTCTCGAGCAGGTGTGGCCGTGCGGATTAACCCGTCCACGCTGAGCCTCCTCTTTCTCTTCGCCACAGTCTTGTTTGCGGCACGCAGCGGCTTTTGGCAGGCTTCTATATTTGCGATCTCTATCGCGTTCTGGTCTCCTTACTTCTTTCTTCCTCCACCACTTCTGGGCCATCTCATCGCTCCACACAATGCGGCAGCCCTGCTCGTCTCAACAGCGTCGGCATGGATCGTGAGCCGCATCGCCGAAAGAGAGAGGGCCTATGCGGCCGAAAGTGAGTTGCAGCGCCACAGAACTCAGCGCCTGCACGCGGTCGGTCACAATGTCTTGTTGCTCAATCTGCAGGACTCGCCAGAGAAGCAGATCGCAGAGTTCATCCAGCAGGAGTTCGAGCTCGACGCTGTGGCGATCGTCAGCACGCCGCCCCATGCCGTTGGTACCGCCGGACTCTGGTCGCGTGAAGACGTGCACGCTTGCGAGCTGAAGCTGCGCGCGCTAGCTGCAAGTCCCGAGCGGACAGCCGGAGTTTCCATTCAACCGCTCCACAGCACTCGGGGTCTGCTTGGCTCACTTCTCGTTCTTGGTGACATCCCGCTCGTGGTGCTCGACTCCCTGGCATCTCTCGCAGCTCTTGCTCTGGAGCGTCACCGCGCCTGCATCAACGAAGCTGCAGCCGATGCCGCTCGCAGGACCGAACAGCTTAGGACCACGGTACTGGACGGCCTGGCGCACGCATTCAAAACTCCGCTGACGATCATTCGCGCCGCTAGCTCAGGCCTGCTCGAGGCTGGCCACCTGGATGAGATGCAGCATCAACTTACCCAGATGATCGATGAACAATCACAGAAGCTCGATACCATGACCAATCGCCTTCTTGAAACCGCCAGAGTTGAGGGAGAAGCGATGAGCCTGCAACTTGAAACCGTGGACGTGCCTGCGCTCGTCCACCAGGTAGTCCAGGAGTTTTGCGCAGACTCCCTCAATTCCGTGAACGGCTTCAACAGGGAACCCCCGATCAAAATCTGCACTGACGGCAGCTTCACTCCAATCAGCGCGGACTTCGACATGATTGCCTCTACCTTGCACGAACTCTTGAAGAATGCCGCCAAATACTCCAGCATCGGCTCGCCCATTACGGTCGCCCTGTCGGAGGACGCCGACGAGCTTACTCTCTCCGTACAAAGCTATGGGCCCGTGATTCGCATGGAAGACCGTGATCGCATCTTCGAGAGGTTCTACCGCGGGCTCGATCATCGCCATGCAGCACCAGGAACTGGCATCGGCCTCTCCGTCGCGCGAAGCGTTACCGAGGCTCATGGTGGTCACATCTGGGTCACGAGCAGTGAAGAGAGTGGTACGACATTCCATCTTTCCCTCCCTGCCGGAGCCAATCCAATAACCAGCACCAAAGGATAGTGCAATGAAGGCAAAGCTGCTTGTTGTAGACGATGAAATCGGAATTCACAAGGTAATAGCCAGCACCCTGCGTCCGCTCGGCTTCGACGTTATTGGCTCTGCACGTGCCGAAGAAGCCATCTCGCTCATCGGACTGTCGCACTTCGATACCGTGCTACTCGACGTCAACATGCCAGGCATGGACGGCATCGCCGCATGTCGTGCCATCCGCCGTATCTCCCCCACGCTTCCCATCCTTATGTTAACCGTTCGCAATTCGGTAGACGATAAAGTCGAAGCGCTTGAAGCAGGTGCCGACGATTACATTACAAAGCCCTTTGCCATTCGAGAGTTGGTCGCACGCGTCAACGCGGCGATCAGGCGCGGACAGTCGCCTGCGCTATCGAATACCCCCCTCGTCGTTGGCGATGTCTCCCTTTGCGGCAAGAGCCGCGTCTTCCTCAAGCGAGGCAATTCTATCCCGCTCACGCGCACGCAGTTCGACATCCTTCATCTCCTCATGTGCAATCAGGGACGGCCTGTTACACACAAGAAAATACTCAGCACCATCTGGGGATCCGAGTTCAAGGATCACATCGAATATTTGAGAACCTACGTCCGTGAGCTACGCAAGCGAATCGAAGACGACCCTGCTCATCCGCAGTATCTATTGACTGCTCCCTACGTTGGCTATCGATTTCGTGACGAACTTCATCGCACCCTCTAATCGCCAATCAATGCCCACGTAGATCTGACCATGTCTTCTCGTGAAGCTCTCGATACCGTGACACGATCTCCTCGGCGTGCTCATGCTTTTGATCTTGAAGGATGACGCGTCCGTTCACCACCACGTCTCGAATCGCCGATCGATTCAACGAGAAGACGATGATAGGCAGCAAGTCCTCCGCAGTGTTTCCCGCAATGGAGACATCCTTCAGATCAACCGTAAAGAAGTCAGCGAAGGCTCCTGGCTTCAACTCTCCACCGGGCACCTGCAGCGAGCTAGCCCCATGGATCGTCGCGCAATCAAACAGACGCGCTGCCAGCCCCTTCCCTCCCACATGATCCAGAATGGCTCGCTTCTGTTGCTGTAAACGCAGGTGGTACTCCAGCTCCCGCGCATCCTCCAGCGGATCAATCTGTGCCTGGCTATCGGACCCCAGCGCAAACCGAATCCCAGCCGCCATCATTGCATCTGCCGGCACGAAGCCATCGCCCAGATTGCGCTCCGTCGTCGGACACGAGCATATGGTCGTCCCGAACTTCGCCAGCATCGCAATCTCTTCAGCGGTGACATGGACGCCATGCACCGCCGTGAAGTCGGCCCCAAGAATGCACTCCTTCGCGAGCAGCGCCACCGGCGCAACTCCATACTCGCGCACGCACGCGGCATTCTCCGCAACCTGCTCTGCCACGTGCATATGCAGCGGTAGCTTGTTCGCCCGCGCCCATTCCGCAATCTCATGCAACTCACGCATTGGCACGGCTCGAATACTATGCGGAGCTACTCCGTAGTGAACCTGCGCCCCACGCCTCTCCCCATCGCGTATCAGTGCGGCCATATTTTCAAGAAACGCGTTGGACGATTCATAGAAGCGAATCTGGCCCGGATCAGGTGACAGCTCGAAGCCCGAACGCACGTACGCCGTACGCAGCAGCACAATGCGTATCCCCACAGACTGCGCCGCCGCAATCACTTGCTTGCCCAGCACATTCGGATCATCATACGGCCGTCCATCCGGCGCGTTGTGCAGGTAGTGGAACTCGCCGACGGTGGTCGTTCCGGCCAGCACCATCTCCAGAAACGCCATCCTCGCAACGTCATACACCTGCTGCGGATCAAGCCTGCTGGCAGCGTGATACATCGTTCCCCGCCACGACCAGAAGTCTCTTCCACTCACAATCCGCGACTCCGACTTGCCGCGAATCAAGCGTTGAAATGCGTGCGAGTGCGCGTTCACAAATCCCGGCAACAGTGCTTTGCCCGGCAGTTCAACGACTTTGGCCGCCGGTAGATCCGAACCTTCTCCTGCGCCAGCGACCCTCCCCTCTTCGCTCACCAGAACCTCGCCGCCGGCGATAAATCTTCCATCCGAATAGAGCAGTTCCGGTCGATAGAGAGTCTTCATGCCCCCACCTTCTTACCACCCACCCACACCTCACGAACCGGGTTTGTGCCCATCCGATAAATGAGATCGCGCCAGTCTCCGCTGTCCAGTACGAGAAAATCCGCCACGCATCCAACTTCCAAACGCCCTCGATCGCTCAGACCAACTGCGCACGCTGCATTCACGGTTCCTGCAACCAGCGCTTCCTGTGCCGTCAACCCATTCATCCGCACCGCCAGCCCTAATGCAGCAGCACTTGAATACAGCGGGCTCGATCCCGGATTAAGATCCGTACCCACAGCCACCGCAGCGCCCGCGTCGATCAACTTCCGTCCAGCCGCCGCAGGAATGCCCAGGTGCAGCGACACACCGGGAACAATCGTTGCGATCGTCTTACTGCCGGCAAGCATCGAGATCTGTGCCTCTCCAGCGGCTTCCAGATGATCGACGCTCAGCGCCCCCAACCGCACCCCCAACTCCACGCCGCCAACGCTGTGAAACTGGTCACTGTGCAGCTTGATTCCTAATCCATGGCGTTGCGCACAAGCGCAGATCTCCTCTGCTTCATCAACGCGCCACGCTTCACGTTCGACAAACACATCCACCGCAGAGGCCAATTCACGCCGAGCCACCTCAGGAATCAACTCCCTGCAAACCTGCTCGACATATCCGCATCGGGCCGCTGCATCGGTCGGAGGTAGATGAATTAACAGCGTTGCCACAATCCTTGCGCCGCCGTGCATCCTCGCATCTTCCGCCAGCACCTCAATCGCCTCCAGCATCGCCATCTCGGCAGCCATCGAAGATCCATATCCCGACTTCACCTCGATCGTCGTAGCACCCGACCGCATCAACGCTGCAATCCGAGGCTTCGCCAGTGCAACCAACTCCTCGCTCGTCGCCGCAGCCGTAGCTTTCACCGTGCTGCGAATCCCGCCGCCCGCCGCCAGGATCTGCTCGTACGTCGCGCCCGCCGCACGCGCCTCAAAGTCCGCCAGCCGATCCCCGGCCCATACCGCATGCGTATGCGGATCAATCAATCCCGGCACCACTGCTGCCGCGCCTACATTGATCGTCGTCGCAGCCTCTCCGCTCCACTGGCTCGCTTCGCCCACCCACGCCACGCGGCCGTCCGTTATAGCCATCGCGGCATCGCTCACGATCTTCAGCGCACTCATCGCGCGCCCGCACTTTGCCTCCGCACCCTCTGCGGTGACCAGTTGCGACACGCCCGTAACAAGCAGATCCGTCTTCATCGAATACTCGGCAGGTCCAGTCCCCGTTTTGCCGCCGTCTCTTTCGCAAGTTCATAGCCCGCATCCGCGTGCCGAATCACGCCCATCGCCGGATCATTCGTCAAGCACATCCGCAGCCGTTCGTCGGCCTCATCGCTTCCATCGGCGACCGCCACCAACCCCGCGTGCTGGCTATATCCCATGCCTACCCCGCCGCCATGATGGAAGCTCATCCAACCCGCGCCACTCGCAACGCCCGTCGCGAAGTTCAACAGCGCCCAGTCCGAGACCGCATCGGATCCGTCCATCATTCCTTCCGTCTCGCGATAAGGACTCGCCACCGATCCGGCATCCAGATGGTCTCTCCCAATCACAATCGGAGCTCTCAATCGCCCATCGCGCACCATCTGATTGAACAGCAACCCGGCACGATCACGCTCCTTATATCCCAACCAGCAAATGCGCGCCGGAAGCCCCTGAAACGCAATCTGCTTCGACGCAAACGTCAGCCACTCCGTCAACCGCTCATCCTCCGGGAACAACTCCAACAGCGCCCGATCGGTCGCCGCAATGTCTGCCGGATCACCCGACAGCGCAGCCCATCGGAACGGCCCACGTCCCGCGCAGAACGAATCGCGGATGAACGCCGGCACAAATCCCGGATACGAAAACGCATCGTCCACACCGGCGATCTTAGCCTGCGTGCGCAGATTATTGCCATAGTCGAATGCAACTGCACCGCGTCGCTGCATCTCCAGGATCGCCTTCACATGTTGTGCAATCGCCGCCTGCACGCGTGCTACATACTCCTTGGGCTGCAACGTTCGCAACGCATTCAAATCTTCATCAGCCTTCGCTGGGGGTAGATATCCCCACATCGGATCGTGTGAACTCGTCTGGTCCGTCACAAGATCGGGAATAAACCCCATCGCCACCATCTTCGGCAGCGCCTCTGCCGCATTCCCCAGCAGGCCAATCGACACAGCCTCGCGACTCTTCTTCGCCGCCTGCGCCCATGCAATCGCCTCCTCCATCGAGCGCGTAGCCTTATCCAGATACCTCGTCTGCAACCTGCGCTCAATCCGCGCCGCATCGATCTCAACACAAATACTCACGCCACCCGCAAGCTTCACCGCCAGCGGCTGCGCTCCGCCCATTCCGCCCAACCCTGCTGTGACCGTTATCGTGCCCGCCAGCGTGTCATTGAAGTGCTTCTTCGCCGCACCGCGAAATGTCTCGTACGTCCCCTGCAAGATCCCTTGCGTCCCGATATAAATCCACGAGCCCGCCGTCATCTGCCCATACATCATCAGCCCCGCTGCATCCAGCCGGTCGAACTCCTCCCACGTCGCCCAGTGCGGAACAAGGTTCGAGTTCGCAATCAAAACCCGCGGCGCCAGCCGATGCGTGTTCAACACCGCCACCGCCTTGCCCGACTGCACCAGCAGCGTCTGATCATTCCCCAGCCGGTCTAATGTCTCCACGATAGTGTGATAGCACTCCCAATTGCGCGCCGCCTTCCCGCGCCCACCATACACAATCAACTCCTCCGGCTTCTCCGCAACCTCCGGATCAAGATTGTTCATCAGCATCCGCTTGGCTGCCTCCTGAATCCATCCCTTCGCCGTTCTCTTCCCACCCCGCGCCGCACGTACCGGAGAATATCCTTCTGTCATCGAACTACCTCCTCAGCCACGGCCCGCCCAAGGCCAAGCTCTCTCCATCCATCATCCTCCAAAAACTTCGCCGCCTCTTCCATCCACACCGAGAGCACGCAGTCTTCTGTCCACGCCGAAACTCGCTCTCGAAACTTCGCACGTGCTCGCTCCATCGCCTCCGTGCTCGTATCGCCGCGAAGGTCCAGCCCTCTCGCCGCAGCCAGCAACTCGATCGCAATCACCATCCGCGCCAGACCCACCGACTGCTCCAGCTTCAGCCCAGACGTCATTCCCATGCTGACAAAATCCTCCTGATTGCCACTGGTCGGAATCGATCCTGTCGACGCCGGCGAAGCCAGCACGCGCATCTCCGCCACCAGCGCTGCGGCCGTCACCTGCGCCATCATCATCCCCGACTCAATCCCCGGGCGCGACGCAAGAAACGCCGGCAGCCCCTCATTCAAGCTCGGATTCATCAACCGCTCTGTCCGCCGCTCTGAGATCCCCGCAATCTGACACACCGCAATCGCCAGATAATCCAGCGCCAACGCCAGCGGTGCGCCATGAAAATTACCGCCCGAGACGATCCCATCGTCGAATACCAGCGGATTATCCGTCGCGCTGTTCAGCTCAATCTCAAATATGCCCCGCGCATACTGCAACGTGTCCCAGGCCGCTCCATGCACCTGCGGAATACATCGCAGGCAGTATGCGTCCTGAATCTTGCTACCCTCGCCATGCGTCCGCGGAATCGGACTTCCCTGCAACAGGCTTGATAGATGGTTCGCGCTCAACACCTGTCCCGCGTGTGGCCTGGCCACGTGCAATCGCGCATCGAACGCCGCAGCCGTTCCACGCAGCGCTTCGATGCTCAGGGCCGCCGTCGTCTGCGCCGCATAGAACAGGCTCTCCAGCTCCGTCAGTTGCAGACACCCAATCGCCAGCATCGCCTGCGTCCCATTCAGCAGCGAGATTCCTTCTTTCCCCTTCAGCACCAGCGGCTCAATCCCCGCACGCTCCATGCACACCGCAGCATCCATCACCGCGCCCTGATACTCTGCGCGGCCCTCGCCGATCAGCACCAGCGCCATGTGCGCCAGCGGTGCCAGATCTCCACTCGCTCCCACGCTGCCGCGCGACGGCACCACCGGCGTAATCCCGCAATTGAGCAGATCGCAGATCCGCTCCGCCACCACAGCACGAATCCCCGACAACCCCTTCGCCAGCACATTGGCGCGAATCAACATCATCCCCCGCACCACCGCCACCGGCAAAGGAGCACCCACTCCACAGCAGTGCGAACGGATCAGATTGACCTGCATCGCCTCAATCTCATCGTCCTCAAGCCGGATGTTCGCCAGCAACCCCACGCCGGTATTCAGCGCATACACCGGCTTCGTCCCGTGCATCGCCACTTCGACGCGATCCCGCGACCGCTCCATCCGCGCCAGAGCACCCGCAGCCACCTGCACCGTAGCGCGGTTCTCGGCCACAGCCACCACATCTTCGATCCTCAGTGACGCACCATCCAAAGCAATCATGCTGTAATCCTATGCAGCCAGATCCGGCGCGTGAACCCTCGTACAGCGGTTATCGATTGATAACGCCGTTGATTCAACGCTGAAATCATCTATTATGATTGCAATCCACGGCTGGGTATCCATTCCGCGCCATGAGTCCCTGCCGCGCAGTCTGATCACATCCAAGGAGGCACCATGCTGCTACACACGGGAATCGACTCCACCGACCGTAAGCTACTACGCGAACTCACCACCGATGCTCGCCTCGCCATCGCCGAGCTAGGCCGCCGCATCGGCCTCTCCCCATCAGCCACCGCCGAACGCCTGCGCCGCCTGGAGAGCCTCGAGATCATCCGTGGCTATCGCGCCGACATCAATCTCCAGACCCTCGGCTTCACCATCACCGCCTTCGTCCGCCTCACCTGCGACGGAACCCGCTACAAGCCCTTCCTCAAGTTCCTTCCCACCCTCGACGCCGTACAGGAGTGTCACCACCTCACCGGCAACGACGCCTTCCTGCTCAAGATCGTCCTCGCCTCCATGACCGATCTCGAAGACCTCATCGAGAAGCTGCTGCCATACGGCAGTCCAACCACCAGCATGGTCCTCTCTACACCACTGGAGCGAAAGCGTCCGCTTCGTTTCTAGTCGTGTGAGCGTCCACGTTTTCAACGTCACGCTCATCCAGCACGCGTTCAATCTGCTCCAGGCCCCAGTCCAGATCCGCACGGCTGATCACCAGCGGCGGCGCAATCCGGATCACCGTCTCGTGCGTCTCCTTGCACAGCACCCCGCGGTCACGCAACGCCTCGCACACAGGTCGCGCCGGCACATTCAACTCGATCGCCAGCCACAACCCGCGCCCGCGCACCTCCACCACTTTCTTGCTGCTCATCTTCTTCAGCCTCGCCAGCGCATACGCTCCCAACTCTGCAGACCGCTCCGCGAGTCGCTCCTCCACAATCACCCGCAGCGCAGCTCTCGCCACAGCGCATGCCAGTGGATTCCCGCCAAACGTGCTGCCGTGATCGCCCGGCTTAAACACACCCAGCACCGCCGTCGAGCTCAGCACCGCCGACACCGGATAGAACCCTCCAGACAGCGCCTTGCCAACGATCACCACATCGGGCGTAATCCCATCGTGCATGTACGCAAACAGCTTGCCCGTGCGCCCCAACCCGGACTGTATCTCGTCCACCACCAGCAGCACGTTGTTCTCGCGGCAGATCTTCGCCGCTTCGCGCAAGTATGCCTCTGGAGGAACGATCACCCCAGCCTCACCCTGAATCGGCTCGACCAGGAACGCACACGTCTGCGGCGTAATCGCCCGTCGCAGCGCGTCCGCGTCGCCAAACGGAACATGCTTGAATCCGGCAGGAAACGGCCCAAAGCCCGCGCGATACTGCGCATCGGTAGAGAACCCCACAATCGCAATCGTGCGCCCATGAAAGTTGTTCGAGCACGTGATAATCTCTGCCCGATCGCGCTCGATTCCCTTGACGCTCTCGCCCCACTTTCTAGCCGCCTTCAACGCCGTCTCCACCGCCTCCGCCCCAGAGTTCATCGGCAGCGCTCGATCAAACCCCGTCAACTCATGCAGGTCTCGCAACAACAACGGCAGTTGATCGTTTCGAAATGCCCGCGATGTGAGCGTCACCTTCTGCGCCTGTTCTACCATCGCCTTCAGGATCGCCGGATGGCAATGCCCCTGATTCACCGCAGAGTAAGCCGCCAGAAAATCCAGATAGCGGCGGCCAGCAACATCCGTCACCCACGCCCCCTGCGCACGCTCAATCACTACATCCAGCGGATGATAGTTGTGCGCTCCATACGCCTCTTCCAGCGCAATCAACTCCGCCTCCGCATTCTCTTTCCGCTCCATCTCGTCACCCTCCCGGCGCGTCCGATGCAACTCCGGCGTCAGCTTCATCACCAGACACTTTGCCGCGCCGCCAGCCTTCAAAAACTCATCCAGCTCCACCTGTATGACCTCAAACCCACGTCCGCGGAGATCCAGTTCCAACTCGGCACTGATGAGGTTGAGCACTATCGTCTCCCCGATGTTCACCGCGTTACATGCGAACGACAGTGCGTCGCGCTCGCCCACTGCAATGCGCATCTCGGCCGGATAGTACGCTTCAATCTTCTCCAGAGATGCAGCATCGAACGCCGGCGGATAGTAAAGCAACGATCCATCCATCAGCGGAGCGAAGCACGTATCCAGGTGATAGAAACGAGGATCGATAAGATGCAGTCCCGTCACCCCGGCCTCCCACAACCCACGTAACGCCTCGTGGCTCGACTCCGCTGTCCGCGTCCCATACCCCACCCACAACCGCGAACCGTCCACCGAGAACAACGCGTCTCCCTCGCCCTCAAAGGGCGTCTCACGTGGGATGTCGACAATCTTGTACCCGGCCTTCTCAAACCAGGCGCGAAAGTGCGGCTCTTCACCTTGACGCTCGGGGTAGTAGAAGCTGCTGATCGCCACAACACCATTCCGCGCCAGACCAGCGTTCGCCGTAAACACCATATCCGGAGATCCTGCTATTGGCTGCACTAACTGTACATCGGCTAACTCCGACAGCACCGTATACAAGCTCTCCCACTGCCGCATCGCACGCTGCCGGGATGCGTGGCCCATATTCCCCTGCATCCACGGATTAATGACATAACTCACCTCATATAAGGTAGGAGGGCACATAAGCAGCGGCGGCTTTTCCGCAATGGTTGTATTGGATATCTCAGAGATAACTTCAGTCTGTAACTCAGCATGCATGGTTGTGTGGCCCCTATCTACCCTGAAGCATGGCAGGGCCACTGAAGCGACGTCAACAAGAATGATTATTCATGGAAGCGTGCATAGATATGCGTGATGATTCACCCAGTTTCCATGGGCTATTTCGTGTACTTCGCAAGCAAGAAAAAAGTAGAAACTACAGGCCAGCCATCTGACTGGTTCATGTAGTTTCTACCCTTTAAATCTTCATCAGACTACTTCGCGATATCGAAACTAACTCCCTGTGCAAGCGGTAAGTCCGTCCCATAATTAATAGTGTTCGTAGCTCGTCGCATATATTGCTTCCATGCGTCCGACCCCGACTCGCGTCCACCGCCCGTCTCCTTCTCGCCGCCGAACGCTCCTCCAATCTCCGCGCCCGACGTCCCGATATTGACGTTTGCGATTCCGCAGTCCGATCCAGCCGCCGACAGAAACCTCTCCGCCTCGCGCATATTCAACGTGAAGATCGACGACGAAAGACCCTGCGGAACATCGTTGTGCAAAGCAATCGCCTCCTCCAGCTCACGATACTTCAGCACATACAGAATCGGCGCAAACGTCTCGCGTTTCACCACCCCTGCCTGTTCTGCAATTTCAACCAGCGCAGGCCGAACGTAGAATGCCTCTGTCGCACCATCAACCGCCACACGCTCTCCTCCAGTAACACGCGCGCCAGCAGCCCTGGCCTCATCCAGCGCCGTCTGCATTCCCGCAAACGACCGCGCATCGATCAGCGGTCCCACCAGCGTTTCACTCTCGCGAGGATCGCCAACCCCAACCGACTGATACACCTGCTTCAACCGTCCCACCAGCGTGTCGTAGATCGTCTCGTGCACAATCAGTCGCCGCAACGACGTACACCGCTGCCCCGCCGTTCCCATGGCTGAAAACGCAATCCCCCGCAGCGTCAGATCAAGGTCCGCGCTGGGGCACACAATGGCCGCATTGTTTCCGCCCAGCTCAAGAATCGAGCGCGCAAATCGCTTTGCCAGCCGTGGCCCAACCGCTCGCCCCATCGCCGTCGAACCGGTCGCCGACACCAGCGCGACCTGCGGTGAATCCACCAGCAACTCGCCCAGTGACGCATCGCCCACCAGCAGCGCGCAAAGCCCTGCGGGAACACCGCCCACCTTCGCCGCCGCGCGTTCAAACAGGGCCTGGGTCGCAAGCGCCGTCAGCGGAGCCTTCTCCGACGGCTTCCACACCACCGCATTGCCGCACACCAGCGCCAGCGCCGCATTCCACGACCATACCGCAACCGGAAAGTTGAACGCCGAGATCACGCCCACCACACCCAGCGGATGCCACGTCTCCATCATGCGGTGATGCGCACGCTCCGACGCAATCGTCAGCCCGGTCAGTTGCCGCGAGAGCCCCGCAGCAAAGCCGCAGATATCGATCATCTCCTGCACCTCGCCGCAGCCCTCCGTCAGCAGCTTTCCCGTCTCTATCGTGACCAGCCGCCCCAGAGCAGAGACCTCCGCTCGCAGCACTTCGCCCAGCGCGCGCACCAGCTCGCCGCGCCGCGGAGCCGGAACATTGCGCCACACCAGCGACGCCTGCCGCGCAGCATCGATCGCCTCCTGTGCCGCTGGCCCGGCTGACTTCGCCACATGCGCAATCACCTGCCCCGTGATCGGCGTGCGCACCACCAACTCGCCTCCCGTGTACCTGCTCTCCTCTACACCCAGCCGCGTTAGCAGCTCGCGCACCTCATGCTCCAGCGCACTTGCATTCATGGCCATATCCATTCTCCTTTCACTGTGTTTGCGCTCACCTGGCGCTGTTTATCGCATCGCCTGCACAATGCACTCCTCGATCAGATCGAGCGCCACATCCGTCTCTTCCTGTGTCACGACCAGTGGCGGGCACAGCCGAAGCGTATTCGCTCCACAACCCAGCAGGAGTAACCCGCGCTCAAATGCGAGATCGACGATCCTGTCCCGCAACTCTCCGGCGATTGCGCGCGTCGTCTTGTTCTCCACGATCTCCACGCCAATCATCAGGCCGCGGCCGCGCACCTCGCCAACGATCTCATGCTTGCCTACCCAGGTCTTCAGCCGCTCCAGCGCAGCCGCTCCAACCTTGGCGGCATTGGACATCGCCTCGTGCTCGATGATGTCGATCGTCGCCAGCGCAGCCGCCAGGCAGATCGGGTTGCCGCCGAACGTACTCGCATGCGAGCCCGGCACCCAATCCATCACGTCGGCCTTCGCCATGCACACGCCCAGCGGCATGCCCGACGCAATACCCTTCGCCATGCAAACAATATCCGGCTGCACGCCCGAGTGTTCAATCGCCCACCACTTCCCCGTGCGCCCCGCACCAGACTGAATCTCATCGACCACCATCAAAATTCCGTGGCGATCGCAGATCCGCCGAATCTCCTGCAGAAAGATATCCGGCGCAACGACATACCCGCCCTCACCCTGGATCGGCTCCACAAAAATCGCAGCCACTTCCTCCGGAGCCAGCAGAGTCTTGAAGAGCTTCTCTTCGATATACCGTGCGCAGCCCAGCGCGAACGCCTCCTGCTCCTGCGGTCCTCCACTGCATCCGCGATACGCATACGGATAGCGCACGTGCGTAACGCCCGGAACAAACGGCGCAAACCTTCGCTTCTGCTGCACCTTTGAAGCGGTCAGTGACAGCGCGCCCATCGTCCGTCCATGAAAACTTCCCAGGAAGCTGATAATGTTCTGCCGCCCCGTGTGATAGCGCGCCAGCTTCATCGCGCACTCCACCGCCTCCGCGCCGGAGTTCCCGTAGTAAATCTTGTGCGGCCCCTTCATCGGCGCAATCGCAGACAGTCGCGCAGCCACCTTCGGCATCAGGTCATAGTAAAAATCCGTGCCTGACATATGCATCAACTGCGCGGCCTGGTCCTGCACTGCCTTCACCACCGCCGGGTGGCAATGTCCCGTAGACGTCACGGCAATCCCCGCCGTGAAATCCAGAAACTCATTTCCATCCGGATCTTCAATGCGGCAGCCATAGCCGCGTTTCACCACCAGCGGATAGCCGCGCGTATAGCTCGGTGAGATGTACAGATCATCTTCCGTTACCACCGCCTGCGCCCGCGGGCCGGGCACCGCCGTCACAAACTTCGGTCCAAACTTCTCATGCATCTCGGGTGTAGCCACGCGGGTCGACGCTAGCATCTGGGTGCTCATTGAATTCTCTCCTTAGGTTCTACAACGGATAGGTAGCCACATCGGCTTGAAAGCATGAACGTCAAGCTCACCTTGATGGAATCAAAGGAGCTTCAGGCGTACATGGCGCACAAGGGAGCGTTGCGGAAAGTTAGTCGCCGGAGAAAAGATTGGGCCGCAGGCTGCTCGGCAGCGCGCGCGAGGGCACGCACACACACTCGTGTGTCTTGGCAGCCTCTCGCATCCGCTGGGCGTCCATCATCGAGTTGCGCGGCAGCGACATACATCCAACCCTTCGTTAGCGAAGATTATAGCGCGGTCTGGTGAACCTTAGCGCTGCCGCTCGCCTTCGTCCTCCACCAACCATAGCGTCCGGGCCGCTCTTCGGTCAGACAATCGTAGACGGAAGTTTGTCCAATGGGGCATTCGTAGAGCGAGCACCCCAGTGCCGTAAACGAGCAATGGGGTGGACCTTGTCCACCCCATTGCTGTTCAAGGTTGCGGTTACGAATTAGAAGCTATATTTCAGCGACAACTCGATAATCCTGGCATAGCCTGCCCCAGAGTAAGGAGACTTCTGATTCATGATGCCCCAGGTGTTCTCGGCCACCCCTAGAATATTGCTGTTGGTGTAGAAGCTGTGCCCTCCGTCCTGAGTGCCATACTTCAGGGTAAGAAGGTTGTTTCCGCTGTAGCCCCATAGCGAGTGATTCATGAAATCAAACGCCGAAGCTCGAAACTCCAGATGCTGCCGTTGTGTTATCGCAAAGGTCTTGAAGACGGCGAGATCGGAATCCGTGTAGATCGGTCCCTTGAGATAAGGAGATACCTGCCGATTGCCCTGATGCCCGACCGTCGGCGCACTGAAACATGAGAGGTTCACCAACTGGAGATTCCCGAGATTGCTCCGCGGATTGCAGGTCGTTACAGGCAGGATCGAGTTCGCGTCGGTTCCAAAGTATGTCTTGGACGTTAGTGCTTCGATACTGTTCCCATTCACATCCTGCTTCTCGATCGTGAGCCCGAGGTTCTGCGTGTACCCGGCCTGCAGATTGCCGCCGCCTTGATACGTCGTAATTCCCGAGACCGTCCAGCCGTTCACAAGCTGGCCTACCACCGAGGACCCTCCGTGGTACACATTGCCCAGGCTGTATGCATAGGATGCGTTGAAGACCTGCGGGCGGTCGATTGCCAGCACGCCATAGTTGCCGCGAACATTGAACGCGTCGAGCGTACTGCTGACAACGCCCAGCGCCTTCGACCATGTGTAGTTCAAATCGAAGGAGACACGGCCAACCTGCTTCAGCCACGCAATCTGCAGGCCGTTGTAGTTGGAGTAGCCCAAATGCTCATGTACGTACACCTGATTCGTGCCATATCCATAGCAACCACCTCCATTGACGCAGCCAGCATACGGATAGTAGTCCTGCAGCGTATAGGTCGCCGTGTTGTCGGGATCAGCAGGTGCTGT
>DAIDKF010000010.1:0-23288 GCA_027450185.1 Granulicella sp.
GGTGCCGGTGGGGACGCCGAGCAGGGTGCTGACGGGGGAGTGGCTGCCAAAGACGGGGTGGGCGATGTCGACGGGGTGGTGCGGGCCGTAGGGGAAGGCGGCGAGGTTGTGGGGGGCGTTAGCCGCGCGCAGTCCGCGCTCGACGGCGGTGGTGAGGAAGTCGTTCCAGTTGGCGAAGGCGGGTGGAAGCCAGCGAGCAGGGGTGTCCTGGAGAATCTGCTCCAGGGCGGTGCGGTTTTCGTCCCAGCTATAGAGATGGATGAGGGTTGTGAGTTGTTCGTTGCTGAGGTAGGTGTGGCCGTGAGCCTGATTGCTGGCCTGGATCTGAGGGCCGAGGAGCATGGGCCAGAGCTGGGGTTCGACGGAGGCGGTGATGGTGGCGGCGGAGGAGTTGAGGGTGAGGTCGCCGTTCCAGTTGCGGAGGATGTTGGCGGCCTGAAGAAGTCGCTGGTCCTTGTGGGTGAGCGAGGAGTGGTCGAGGGCGTAGGCGAGGCGCTGGGCGACGAGGAGATCGAACTCGGAGTGGACGTCGGTCTGGATGCGGAGCATGTCCGCGGGTGTGAGAGGGGTGCCGCTCGCGATGGCGGCGGCGAGGAGATGGTGGATGCGCTCGACGCGATAGGGGTCGGACCAGTTGAGGGCGATGGCGTAGGGGTAGTCGTCGGGGGTGATGCGGGCGTTGGCTGTGGCGAGGATGCCGGATGCGGGGTCCTGGACGGCGGGAAGCTGGTCGTAGGGGATGTAGCCAGACCAGGCCTGGGTGAGGTCGAGTGCGTCGACAGGGACGGGGGAGATGGGCGAACCGATGGTGTAGGCGGTGAGAGTTGAGGCGGGAGCTGCGGGGCTCTCCACGGCGCCTTGCTGCGGTTGCGATGAGAGCGATTGAGGTGTGACCGAGGAGGGCTGGGCGTCTCCGGATTCGTCGCCTTCGTCGAGGGTGGGGCTGGGGAGGGCGAGGGGTTGGGTGGAACGGGGGTGCTGGGTGGCAGGGCCGCGAATGGGGATGCGGCCGAGCAGGTGGTAGCCGATGTGGTGGGCGTCGGCGTAGAGGAGGTTCTGGGAGGGGATGTTGAAGGAACTGAATGCGGCGACGAGCGAGGCGGCGTCGGTGGCGGTGTTGATGGCGTACATGGGAGCGGTGAGGGCGGAGGGGTCGTATAGGGTCCAGGCGAGGGAGAGGGCGCGGTGTTCGGATTTGAGGAGCGGGGAGATGATGGGGGTTTGGATGGAGGTGGTGCCGATGGTGTGGGTGGTGGTGAGGACGTCGAGGGTGAGATTGCGGCCGGCACGGACACGGATGAGTTCGGGATGGTGGGCGACGGGGGCCCAGGTGTGGTCGGGGCGCTGGTACTCGATGTTCAGGCCGCTGCCACGGAGGTGCTCGATGCGGATGTCCTGGACGTCGGCGCCGGAGTTGGTGAAGGCCCAGGCGACATTGGCGTTGCGGCCGACGATGACGAAGGGTACGCCGGGGAGGGTGAAGCCTTGAACGTCGAGCGGAGTGGGGCCGTCGGCGTGGAGTTGGGCTTCATACCAGATGTCCGGGGCGGTGAGGCCGAGGTGCATGTCGTTGGAGAGAAGTGGCGCGCCGGAGGATGTGTGGGCTCCGGCGACGGCCCAGTTGTTGGAGCCGGCGCGGCAGCCGTCGCAGCGATGGGCGCGCAGACGGGCAGAGAGATTCAGGAGATCGGCGGGGTTGACGGACGACTGGGTTTTGTCGAGGGGGATTTGCTCGATGGGGGACGAGGGGGTGGTTAGGTCGGGGGTGCTCTGGGTGGGGGGTTGGTCGCGCCAGGAGCCTATGGGGTAGAGGTCGGCGAGGAGGCTGGCGGGGAGATGCGCGGCGAGGGCTTCGCGGTTGAGTTTGGTGGGAAAGTCGGTGGTGAGGTCCTGGGCCATGACGATGGCGATGAGGAGGGAGTCGCGCGGAGTCCAGAGAGCGGGGGTGTAGTCGAGGAGGTGAAACTCGATGGGAAGCTCTTGCGCAGCCGCGGAGCCGTGATGTGTGGCGTGGGTGGAGATGAAGGCGTTGACGCCGTTGGCGTAGGCCTGGAGCTGGTGGAGTTGGTCCGGGGGGAGGGTGGAGATGGCGCGGTCGGCGGCGGCGCGGAGTTGGAGGGTACGCTGCTCGCGGTCGTGGGGGACGAGGGAGGGTCCGAGGATTTCAGCGAGGGTGCCGGCACCGTGGCGGCGGAGAGCGTCCATCTGGAAGAGGCGGTCGGAGGCGGTGAGGTAGCCCTGGGCGAAGAGGAGGTCGTCGAGGGTGCGGGCGTGGATGGAGGGGACGCCCTGGGCGTCGCGGGTGATGGTGACGGGCGCGGTGATGCCGGGGACGGGGAGGGTTCCGTCAAGAACGGGTTGGCTGGCACGAAGGTCGTGGCGGAGTACGATGGCTGCGGTGAGGAGGGCAAGCGCTAGGATGAGTGCGAGCGATGCGGCGGCGAGTGCAATGCGGCGGAGCAGGCGTGGGGTCGGGTTCTGCGCGGACGGCATGGGTGCGGGCGTGGCGTGGTGGGGCTGCTCAGGAGTGGGAGAGATCATGGCCTAGTGAGATTTTAGGCGATGGGGTGGAGTGGCGGATTAGGAGGTGGGTTCGAGGGGAGGATGCGGGGAGGGGTGGGTGTAGAGCAGGACCAGAAGGATAAGGAGCAAGACGGGGGTGCAGAGGAGGCTGCCTTCAGGGCCTGCGGAGCCGCCGGAGAAGAGTGGGTTGCCTTGGGCGTGGGTGGCGAAGAGACGGCCCTGCATGAGGCTGCCGGAGTCCGGGACACCGTAGAGGAAGGATTGCGACCAGTCCCATGCGGAGTGGAAGCCGATGCCCCACCAGAGGGAGCCGGTGCGCCAGAGGGCGAAGACCAGGACGACTCCGGCGAGGAAGACACCGAGTAAGCCGAGCCAGTTCTCGCCGGCGTTGCGGGTGTGGAGGTAGAAGAAGAGCGCGGAGGTGATGACCGCGGCGATCCAGAAGGCGATGGTGCGGGCGTGCGCGGGGGCGATGCGGTTGCCGAGCGAAACCATGCCGCGGGTGAGGGTGAACTGGAGATAGCCGCGCATGGTGTACTCCTCGGTGAGACCGACGAGGAGGAAGGCGAAGAGTTGGACGGCTGCCCAGTAGAAGATGGAGGGGCCGTGGTCGAGGCGGCGGTCGAAGGCGAGGAGGTGGAAGGTGTGCAGCGTGGCGATGAGCAGGGACATGAAGAGGAAGCCCCAGAAGGCTCCGGTGAGGCAGCGGCGGACGGGATGGCCACCGCCGAGGCCAAAGGCGGAGACGCTGCGGCGCTCGATGACGGCCATGAGCCAACTGAGGACGAAGAGGGCGGAGAAGGTGATGAGTTCGCCGAAGGTGATGGCGGCGATGGGCTGGGGCTTGCTGGGGGCGGGTTTGGGAGAGGCAGGCTGGGGTGCGGCTTTGGCGGCGATGTCTGCGGCGTGCTCACGCTGGGTGCGGGCCTGGCGGGTGATGAGGGCGATGCTGCCGATGACGGTGGCGAGGATTGCGAAGTAGATCAGAAGGCTCCACAGAGCGCGAAGACCGAAGACGCCGTAGAAGATGCTCTGGCCCGGTGCGGAGTTCTGCGAGGATAGGTCCGGCGCGGACGGCGAGGATTGGACTGTCGGTGGGTCAGAGAGCCCTTCGGGCGAGGGTTGCGGGGTGATTGTGTCCATGCGCTTTGGAGTCCTCTGCTGGTACGGATGCGAACCGCACTGGAGTTTTGATGATGATACGACGTGGGGGCCGGGGTTGGATGAAGGAGAACGGGTATGCTGGTTGGGTTGGGTGAAGATTGGGGGAGTGCGCGTGAACTGCAGGGTGTTTTATCACGATAAATGTTTTGATGGAGCGTGCTCGGCGGCACTGTTCACGAGGTTTCATCGGGAGTGTGTGCGTACGGCGAACCGGTATGACTATCACGGGTTGGTGCATCGGGCGGGGGCGCTGTATGAGGAGGAGTGGTTCGAGACGCAGGGTGAGAATGCCGTTGTGGACTTCAAATATTCGTCGTCGCCACGGGTGACCTGGTGGTTTGATCATCACCTGTCCGCGTTTATGACGGCGAGGGAGGAGGAGGCGTTTCGGCGGGGACAGGCGGATGGGTCGCAGACGATGCGGCAGTTCTTCGATCCGACGTATACGAGCTGCACGGGCTGGATTGCGCATATTGCGAGCACAAAGTTTGGCATGGACGTTGCTCCGTTGAAGGAGCTGATTCGTTGGGCTGACATTGTGGACGGAGCGAAGTACGAGAGCGCGAAAGCCGCGGTGGAGATGGCCGAGCCGGCGATGAAGCTGACGATGGTGATTGAGAGCGCTCCGGATGAGTGCGGCGTGTCGGTGTCGCGGAAGTTTATCCCTTTGCTGACGGAGATGAGTTTGCAGCAGGTGCTTGATCAGCCGTTTGTGCAGGAGTTGCTGGGACCGCTGATGGAACGGCACTGGGCGGGGCTGGAGTTGATCCGCGAACGAGCGGTGTGCGAGCGCGAGGTGATTTCGTTTGATATTACGGACCAGCCGACGGAGGGGTACAACAAATTTATTCCGTACTATCTGTTTCCGCAGGGGACCTATAACGTGGGACTGTCGAAGTCGAGTTTTCGGACGAAGGTGAGTGTGGGGACGAATCCGTGGACGACGAAGAGTGCGGAGGAGTTGGCCAATATTGCGGGGATATGCGAGCGGTATGGGGGTGGGGGACATGCGCGCGTCGGGGCGATCAGCTTTCCGGTGGAGAGGGAAGCTGAGGCGCGGAGCGCGGCGAGGGAGATTGTCGAGGTGTTGAAAAGCTAAGAGCTAAGAGTCCCCTTATCAATGCAGGCGGAGCTTGCTGATGTCATTGAAGATAACGAAGAAGGTGAAGAGGATGATGCAGACGAAGGCTACCTGATAGATGACTTCCTTGAACTGCTGGTTGACGTCGCGGCGCATGATGCTTTCGATGAGGAGGAAGAAGATCATGCCGCCGTCGAGGAGGGGGAAGGGCATCAGGTTGAGAATACCGAGGTTGAGCGAGATGACGCTGACCAGGTTGAGCAGCGGCCAGATGCCCATTTGGGTGGCAATATCGATCTGCTGGGCGATGCCGACCGGGCCCATCATTTGATTGACGGCGACATGGCGGGTGAAGAGGCCCTTGATGACGCGCAGTATTAGCATTGAGCCTTCGCGATTGTCGGCGAGGGACTGGCTGAGGGCTTTGCCGATGGGGAGGCGCTCAATGTCGGCCGGGGGCGGGCGATAGGTGAAGCCAAGACGATACTGGTCGCCGGCGCCGGGGGTCTCCATCTTTTCAGGGGTTGCGCTTAAGGTGAGGAGTTGGCCGTTGCGCAGGACGCCGAGGGTGTCGGTGGCACCTTTGTTGTCTTTGAGGTAGGCGAGCAGCGCTGGGACGGAGTGGGGATGCAGGCCGTTGATGCTGGCGAGCTGGTCGCCGGACAGCAGACCGGCGCGCGCGGCAGGGGAGCCGGCAGCAACGTTGAGGACGCTGATCGGGCCGGGGTCCATCTGGGGAATGAGGCCGATATTCACGATGTCTTCGATGCCGAACTCGGTGTTGGAGGGCACGGAGATGGTGAGGGTGGTGGTGACGGTTTGGCCATTGTGGGTGAAGGCGATGGGGAGAGGCCGGTTGAGGTTGAGGGCCGACTCGTCAAAGATCTGGTTCCAGGTGGGATTGTGGACGCGGTTGAAGCGGGTGATGGTGTCGCCAGCGACGAGGCCGGCCTGCGCGGCGGGTGTTCCCTGGGGGACGTAGTCGACGGTGGCCGGGGCATTGAGGTACTGGTCGACCTCGTGGTGATAGTGAGCGACGAGGAAGAGCAGTACGAAGGCCAGGAGGAAGTTGGAGACGGGCCCGGCCAAGGCGATCAGTACGCGCTGCCAGCGGGGTTTGGAGGTGAGGTCGCTGGGCGCGGGAGGGATGGTTTGAATGCCAGCGTGCACGGGAGCGCCGTCGCCGCCGAGTTCGCCGGCCATCTTGACGTAGCCGCCGAGCGGGAGGATGGAGATGCGGTAGTCGGTGTCGCCGTAGCGGAAGCCGAAGAGACGGGTTCCGAAGCCGATGGAGAAGGTCTCGACGCGGACGCCGCAGAGTTTGGCGACGATGAAGTGGCCGAGTTCGTGGATGAGAACCAGAAGACCGAGGACGATGGCGAATTCGATGACAACGTAGAGGATATGCATGGACTACTGGAAGCCTTTGGGAGTTGCGGCGATTCGGTGAGGCAGATCCTTCGTTTCGCTCAGAATGACCATTGAAAAGAGAGACTCAGGAGAAGAATTCAGAAGAGCCGCCCGGTGGAAGACTTCGGAAGAGAGGCTCAGGAGGACACCATATGAGATGCTGCGACGAGCTCTTTGGCTTGTTCGCGGGCACGCAGATCGGCGGCGAGGACCTCTGGGATGGACGCAGGAGAACCGGAGGTGGTTAGCGTCAGCACGCGTTCGATTGTACGCGGGATCCCGTTAAAAGAAAGTTGACCCTTGAGGAAGGCGGCGACTGCAATCTCGTCGGCTGCGTTGAGGGCAATGCAGTGATTCTGAGAGGCCGCGGCGGCCTCGTAGGCCAGGCGCAGACAAGGGAAACGGGTGAGGTCGGGGGGCTGGAAGTCGAGGTGCGAGAGGGCGGCCAGATCGAAGGTGAGGTCACTTGCGATGCGGTCGGGCCAGGAGAGGGCGTAGAGGATCGGGAGGCGCATGTCGGTGACGGAGATCTGGGCGAGGATGCTGCCGTCGATGTACTCGACTAATGAGTGGATGGTGGATTGAGGGTGGACGGTGACGCGGACCTGGGAGGGAGGAAGATTGAAGAGTCGGCAGGCCTCAATGATTTCGAGGCCCTTGTTGAGCATGGTTGCGGAGTCAATGGTGATGCGCTGGCCCATGACCCAGGTAGGGTGCTTGAGGGCTTCGGCGGGGGTGATGCGGTCGAACTCCGAGAGGGGGGTGTTGCGGAAGGGGCCGCCCGACGCGGTGAGCCAGATCTGCTTGACCTCGGCGGCGGCGCCGGCGCGGAGGCACTGGTGAATAGCGTTGTGCTCGGAGTCGATGGGGAGAAGGTCTACGTTGCGCTCACGGGCGGCGGCGAGGATAAGATCGCCGGCGGCGACGAGGCACTCCTTGTTGGCCAGGCCGATGGTCTTGCCGGAGAGGACGGCCGCGTAGGTGGCTTCAAGACCGGCGACACCGACGATGGCGGCGACGACGAATTCGACAGCGGGAAGCGTGGCGACGCGGACCGTGCCTGCGGTGCCGTGCACGACTTCGATGTCGGCGAGACCGGCAGCGGCGAGGCGGGCGGAGAGATGGTCGGCGAGGGCCTCGGTAGCGACGGAGACGACCTGCGGACGCCAGCGCTGGCACTGCGCGAAGACGACGTCGAGGTTCGAGCCGGCAGCGAACGCGATGGGATGAAAGCGGTCGGGGTGCGACTCGCAGAGGCTTAGCGTGCTGCGACCGATCGAGCCGGTCGAGCCGAGGAGGGCAATCTTCTTCACACTGTTTATTTTAGTCCTGTGCGGACGGCGAAGGTTCTTGGGATCGGGGTGGAAAGGGAATGGAGCAGCGCTGGGGAAAAAAGCGGCCACCCTCGGACGCTTTCGAGGGTGGCCTGGGAAGGCTGAGATGGTCGGGGTGAGTTAGGCCGCAACGGTTTCGCGGGTGGATTCGGAGGCGGGTTCGAACTGCTCTTCTTCGGTGGAGCCGGGCAGAGCGTTGGTCGAGGTCTCGCCAGCGGAGATGGTGGTAGAGACTTTATCGAAGTAGGCGGTGCCGACGAAGCGCTGGTGGCGGACTGCGCCGTAACCCTGGTCTGCAATAGCGAACTCGCGCTGCTGGAGGTGGGAGTAGGCGAGCATGCCGTCCTTCTTGTAGGCCTCGGCGAGCTCAAACATGGAGAGGTTGAGGGCGTGGAAGCCGGCGAGGGTGACGAACTGGAACTTATAGCCCATGGCGGCGAGATTTTTCTGGAAGGCGTGGATCTCGGGTTCGGAGAGCTTCGCGCGCCAGTTGAAGGAGGGTGAGCAGTTGTAGGCGAGGAGCTTGCCGGGGAACCTTGCGTGGAGGGCTTCGGCGAACTTCCTGGCCTCAGCGACGTTGGGCTCGGAGGTCTCGCACCAGACGAGGTCGGCGTAGGGAGCGTAGGCGAGGCCGCGGGCGATGGCGCAGTCGATGCCGCCGTTGATGCGGCAGAAGCCTTCGACGGTGCGCTCGCCGGTGACGAAGGCGGCGTCGATGGGATCGCAGTCGCTGGTGAGAAGCTGTGCGCCGTTGGCGTCGGTGCGGGCGACAAGGAGGGTGGGGACACCGAGAACGTCTGCGGCGAGGCGGGCGGCGATGAGTTTCTGGACGGCCTCGCGGGTGGGAACGAGGACCTTGCCGCCCATGTGGCCGCACTTCTTGGCCGAGGAGAGCTGGTCTTCGAAGTGAACGCCTGCGGCACCGGCTTCGATCATGGACTTCATGAGTTCGAAGGCGTTGAGCGTGCCACCGAAGCCGGCTTCGGCATCGGCGACGATGGGGAGCATCCAGTCGATGCTGTCACCCTCTTCGGAGTGATGAATTTGATCCGCGCGGAGGAGGGCGTTGTTGATGGCCTTGACGATGGTGGGGACGCTGTTGACGGGGTAAAGGCTCTGGTCGGGGTACATCTGGCCGCCGGAGTTGGCGTCGGCTGCGACCTGCCAGCCGGAGAGATAGATGGCCTTGAGACCGGCCTGCGCCATCTGCACGGCCTGGTTGCCGGTGAGCGCGCCGAGGGCGGCGATGTGGCCGGGCTGGTGGAGTTCGTTCCAAAGACGAGCTGCTCCAGAACGTGCCAGGGAGTGCTCGATACGGACTGAGCCGCGGAGGGTATAGACATCTTCGGCGGTGTAGCCGCGCTTGATGCCGGCCCAGCGGGGGGAGTTCCATTCGGCTTCGATCTGCTGGATCTGCTGTTGTTTCGTCATCGGGGGCTCCTTGGTTCGGATGGGTGATTGCTTACTTCGGAGTAGAGTAGATTGCGGGAGCAATAGCAAGGCGAGGTAGTACGAAGCGTGCTAGCGAACGAAGCGTGCCATGGATCGGTTGAGATTGAGGGTGGAGATTGCAGGTGAACGGAAGGAATGGAGGGAGGAGATGAAGGAGGCGAAGGCTAGTGGAGCCAGGGCTGGTGCAGGGACCGTGTTGGGGCGTGGGCAGAAGCCGGTGGGTGGTGATTGGTTTGCGGAGTTGGCGGATTGCCTGCGGTGGCGGCGGATTGAGAAGGGAATGAGACTGCTGGATCGCGCGGAGCCGGCGTGGATGGCGTTGAAGCCGACGGACAAGCACGGCGCGGAGGTGCTGCTGATGCTGGCGCAGTGGGTGGATGTGGGCTATCGCGATGCGCAGTTGCTGCGCGAGAGGCTGGACATACTGAAGGGATGTGCGCGCGAGGAACTGGGCGTGGCAGCGTATGTGCGGGTGCGGATGACCGAGGCGTTCTATGCGCTCTCGAGCGATGATGCGGATGGAGCAATACGTATTCTGGGAAGCCTGCTGGTGATGGAGGACGGGGTGCTGGATGCGGAGTTGAGGGCACTAGGAAATCTGTGGAAGGGAAGGGCGCATCGCAAGAAGGCCGACTATGACATGGCGCGGGAGCATCTGGGAGTTGCGCTGGAGATTGCGAAGACGCTGCCGGAGTCGGAGGCGCTGGTGGCAATTATCAAGATTCAGCAGGCGTGGATTGTGTTCCAGCACGGGGACAGCGCAGGTGCGATGCAGATGCTGAGCGAGGCGGAGGTAGGGCTTAAGAAGACGGACCACTGGATTGCGCTGGGAAATATCGAGTCGGCACGGGGAAGGATTGTGCGGCGGCACGGGGACTATGCATTGGCAGTGAAGCACTTTGACCGCGCGGTGGCGCTGTATGAGATCAGCCATCCGAACCATACGAACCTGGCGCGTGCGATGACGAATTTGAGCTTTGTGAAGCGGCTGCTGGCGGCGCAGTTGAAGCGGCATATCGATGTGACGGCGGCACGGCGGGAGAGGACGGGGAGGAGCGATACAGCCGCTGGAGCGGGACGAGGGGGCGAGTCGCGGCTGCGGGAGTTTCATCGGCAGTATCAGGAGCTGTATCGGAGCGCGATTGCGGAGTTGGAGCGGGCGAAGCAGATTTGCAAGCTGCATGGAGAGCACAGCGGACTTGGGTCCGCGCTGTTGAACGCGGGATATCTGCATCTGGACGTGGGTGATTTGGGGATGGCGGCGCGGGAGGCTGAGCAGGCACTGGAGATTGCGGAAGCGAATCATAATCTGCTGCTGCGGGCCAGAGTGTGCACGCTGATGGGGATGATCGAGAATGCGCGGGTGGAGGAACTGGTGGGGTCGGCGCAGGAGATTCCGCGGTATGCGCGGCTGGCGAAGCAGCATTGCATGGAGGCGGTGAGGCTGGCGCAGTCGACTGAGAACAAACGCGTGCTGCTGAATGCGTATGTGGCGCTGGGGGAGACGGCGGCGAATAATTTCTTTCACGACTATGAGCTGGCGCAACGGTGCGTGGACGCGGCGTCGGGATTATTGGAGCCGCAAGATGCGGACTATGCGGTGGATGAGTTGAATGCTCTGAAGGTCAAGCTGCTGAAGGTGGTGGGGATCGAGGATACGCTGCGGGCATGGTCGCAGGGGATCATTACGGGGAAGAGTTTTCAGGAGGTGACCGAGCAGTTTGCGCAACTGGTGATTCCGAGGGTGTGGCTGCGGGAGGAAAAGAAGATTTCGCGTGTGGCGAAGAAGCTGGCGATGTCGCCGCAGAAGGTGAGGAGACTGGTGAAACGGTCGGCGGCGGCGGAACGAGTGGTGGGAGTGCGGGAATGAAGGCTGGAGATTGAGCGCAATATTGTCACAGTGTAATGGGGCAGGTTAAGCGAGAATTGAACCAGCCTAACTTAATGACAACGCGGGGATGCCACATCATCGCGGCGGGAATTTTTCATGATTGACAAGTCTTCATCGCAGCTTATTGATGCCCTCTCCAGCAACTGGCAGGCGGAGATGCGGGGATATCACACGTACCGCACGCTGGCCGAGCATGAGAGTGATCCGCAGCGGAGGAGGACGCTACGCAACCTGGCGCTGGCCGAGAAACACCACGCGGATCTGTGGGCGACGCGGATGACCGTGCTGGGCGCGGCGATTCCGAAGTACGACGGGCCGGAGACGGGCGAGGCGGATTCGCTGGCCAATCGCATTGGCGGACATGAACTGGCGCTGCGGCGGCTGGAGTTGGATGAGAGCCGTGACATTGCGCGCTATGGCAAGCAGATTCGCGAACTGGGCGATGAGGAGAGCATCAGGATTCTGAAAGAGGTGATCGCCGATGAAGCGGACCACTACCTCACGCTGGGTGGACTGATTCGACACCATCTGCCGGTGACGCCGCTGGAGCCGGAGGTGGCCCAGCAGGCGCTGGATGAGCTGGTGGCGGAGAGAGATAGAGGCCAGCCGAGAGCTGCGAGTTGGATTGGCGATGCGATCTATGGAGTGAATGATGGGTTGGGCGCGATCTTCGGGATTGTGTCAGGCGTGTCGGGTGCGACGCTGGGGAACAGCAGGTTTGTGCTGATTGCAGGGCTGGCGGGTATGTTTGCCAGCGCGCTCTCTATGGGCGCGGGAGCGTATCTGGCGGCCAAGAGCGAGCGCGAGATCTATGAGGCGGAGTATGCGCGCGAGCGCGACGCGGTGGAGAATAATGAGGCTGAGGCGAGGGAGTTGCTGTCGCTGACGTATCAGGTGCGCGGGCTGTCGGCCGAAGATGCAGACCACTTTGTGGGGCATATTGCGGAGAAGAAGGAGCAACTGGTGGAGGCGCTGGCGCGGGAGCGGCTGCATGTGAGTGAGGAGGGACTGAGCAATCCATGGGTTTCGGCTACGTCGGGCGCGCTGTCTACGGCGGTAGGGGCACTGGTTCCAGTGATTCCGTTCTTCTTTCTGGCAGGTGTTCCGGCAATTGTAGTGGCTGCGATTGTTTCACTGCTGGCGCACTTTGCGGTGGGTGCGGCGAAGTCGTTGATCACGATTCGGTCGTGGTGGAGCAGCGGGCTGGAGATGACGTTGGTAGGCGCGCTGGAAGGCGCGGTGACGTATGTGATCGGGGTGGGGATTGGGCGCGTGGCATGAGGTGCCGGGTGCCACGCTGGCAGGGGAGATTTCGTCTCGGGGATAGGGAGGGAAGGGCGAAGACAGGAGCAACGTGCGGAAAGAAACAGTCGAGGGATTTATAGTTCGGTGGGTTTGGTGCTGGTGAAGAGGCCGTAGCGCTTGAGCATGACGAGCCAGAGGACTACGCCGCCGAGGAAGAGCAGAAGGAAGAGGGGGAAGATGGACCACTGGGTGTGGACGGGGAACTGGTGGGGGTGGAAGTAAGGCTCCAAGTAGGCGTCGCGGAGGATATCGCGCATGATGACCATGGTGAGGATGATGAAGGCTGTGAGGCCGGTGACGCCATAGGCTGCGACGCGGATGCTGTCCTTGCGCAGGGCGTCGGACATGAGAAAGATGGCGGCGACGGTGCCGAGCAGGCCGGCGGAAAAGAGGACCGTGGCGAGGGTGTTGTCGCCCATGAAGAGCATGCGGAGGTCGCGGGGCAGGCTGACCAGGAACCACATCCCAACCAGGAACTGGGCCATGGTGGCGTACATGAAGGCCTTGCCGCCAAACCGGAAGAGGTGGCGCGCGTACTCGCGATCATGCTTCCAGCGAGCGAGCGCAAGGAGCACGAGCAGGATTCCGCCGACAGCGATGGCAGCGGTGACAAAGTGGAGATAACGCGGGATCAGCGTGGGCTCGGAGAGGTTGAGATTCCAGCCCGAGGGGTTGGCAAAGTACTTGGCCGCCCAGTGCGAGGGGACTTGCATGAGGGTGACGTTGTTGGAGTAGATGAAGCCGATGAAGAGCACCAGCGCGAGGCTGGCCAGCAGGACGAATCCGGCGGCGCCGGGGCGGCGCTTGCCTTTATAGGCGGCGAAGTAGAAGCCGTAGTAGGCGGCAATGAGAAGGATGAGGACGAAGAACCAGGGCCACGCGATGAGGATGGTCGAGGTATAGAAATACTGGCCGTAGACGACCTGCACGAAGAGCAGCGGTGCGATGCCGAGCGTGATTGTGGCTGCGAGCAGTGTTGGGATTTTCTTGGCAACGTCGATGAAAATCCGGTTGCGGTATTGGCTGCTCTTGGAGCCGAAGCGCGCGGCGAGCGCCATGAAGGCTCCGCCCATCATGAAGTTCATGGCGAGCATGTGGAGGAAGAACGTTACCAGGAGCAGGAGCTTGAAGACCCAGTAGGGTGCTGGGAGGGGATTGGGGTCGAGGGTGGGAACCATGCTGGGGTTGATCATGCTAGTTGCCTCCCTCGGGCGCGGTGCCGGGACGATTGGCTGCGGGCTGATTAGCAGCGTGCTGAGATGCTGGGCGCTGGGTGTTGATCCACCGTACGAGCGAGGTGCGCTGGGCTTCGGAGAGCTTGAGGTCGGGCATGAGGGGGAAGAGGCTGGTGAGGTCCTTGAGGGAGTCGGCCGCAACTTTGGGATTGGGGTCGAGGCCGGTGAAGAGCATGTCGTCGGGGCGGTCCTGGTGGCACATGGAACAGTTGTTCTCGAAGACGAGCTTGCCGTCGGTGAAGGTAGCGGGGTTGGGAGTGATTGTCTGGAGGGAGTTGACGTAGGCGGCAAGGGCATCGCGTTCGGCATCGGTGCCGGCGAAGGGTGGCATGATGCCGTTGTGCATGAGGGAGAGACCGCTGAGCATGGCGTGGACGGTAGCTGGGTCCCACTGGCGCTGCTCGATGAGTTGATGGATGCCGCGGTAGTGGTCGGCGGTATGGCAGGCCTGGCACTCGACGCGGAAGACCTCGCGGCCGACGGCGACCTGGTTGTCGGGGGTTACGGCACGGTGCTGCACCCAGGTGGCAGCATTGAGGACGCCTACGGTGTTGAGGTTGTCGATGGTGAAGCCGCCGTCACCGGGCATGGAGGCGGCGTAGAGGGAGTTGTCGTAGAGATAGTTCTCGATGACGAAGGGTTTGCGAACGTCTTCGCGGACGAACTCAAAGGAATCCATGGCGCCGAGGGCGACGAGAGCGATGACCAGCGCGAAGGCAAGGTGCAAATGCCTGGGGCGGAGCAGCGCCCAGAGAGTGAGGACAAAGGTGACGACAAGGAGGCTCCAGGCCAGGAAAGCATAGTGCGTCGCGGTGGGCATGGGGCCGCGCGCGCTGGCGAATAAGACGGCGGGGATCTTGCGGATGTACCACCAGCCAAAGAGGGGAAGCGTGATGAGGGCCGGGACGGTCCATAGCGCTCCCCAGCGAACGATGCGGGCCTTGAGGTCGAGGTCCTTCTGCACACTGGCGGTGATGAGAGCGTAGATGCCGGCGAGTGCGATGCAGATGGCTGTGCGGAAGAATGTGGAGGGGATATAGGTGGGGTTGAAGAAGCCGATCCAGAACTTGTGGACGTCGATCCAACTGCCGGGGGTGAGCATGAAGGTGATGATGCCGTTGATGACGACGAGACTGGCGTAGGCGGCGATGAAGTAGATCCAACCGTACCACTCGTGGAGTTTGGGGTCGAGTTTATCCCACCCGTAGAGATAGAGGAGGGCGGCGGTGATTTCGATGAAGAAGAAGACCCACTCGATGGCCCAGCCCCAGACGAAGATGTGGATGAGGTCGCTCGTGGCGGTGGGACTGATGAGGCCGATGGTGAACCAGATGCCGACGCCGCTGACGGCTCCGAAGACGACGGTGAGCAGGACGAAGAATTTGGTGTGGGACTTGAGCCAGTTGAGCAGGGCCGTGTCGTTGGTTCGGCGGGCCTTGCGTTCGGTGAGAACCAGGAATAGGCCCCCACCGACGGCGAAGTGCGAGACAAACACGTGGAGTCCGGCGACCAGAGCGATGAGGAGACCGGCGCCAAAGGCTACGTCCCAGATCGGATAGTTCATGATGCTTCCTCTCGTATGTACGGCTGCGGGGAGCGATGCAAGCGGGGATGGAGACTGCGCGACAGGCTCCGTGTCTACGTTGAATTGTAATGGCGAGTACGGTTGAATGTGGCGAGATTGCCATGGAAGATCGGGTGGAGGGACGTTATTCGGCGACCACGTGGGGACGCCGAAGCTGTGGCAGGCCAAAGGCTCGCTGCCTTTGGGGCAGAGATGCGAGCCGGGGCAACTCGGAGGCTGTGGCGGCCGGGGTTGCGAAAATCATTTCCGCGATCACAGTGTAAGACGCATGAGATGGAGTAGTATTCTTTCCTCCCTCATTTCTTCCTGGAGAAACACATGAGTCATTCCGTGACCGCGGAACCTGCACGGTTCCCAAAGGGCTTTTTCCCAGCAATGTATGGACAGTGGATCGGCTTTATGCTGGACTCCTACGACATGGCGCTTGTGCTGGTGATGGCACCGATCCTGACCAAGATATTTACTTCGAACGCAGGTAGTCCGGCATGGCGATATATCGTCATCCTTCTCACGTATTCCATTACGATGGCGGGTAGGCCGTTGGGGTCTGCAATCTTTGGGCATTATGGTGACAAGATTGGTAGACGGAAGCTGCTGATGATGACGATATCGGGCGTGGGAGCTTGTTCCTTGCTCGCTGCATTTCTTCCGACGTACCACAGCATCGGCGCGTTGGCATGGTTTTTATTTGCGCTGATTCGATTGTTTATGGGGATTTTATTTGGTGGAGAATATGCGGTCGGACATACCTTCGCTATCGAGTTTTCTCCCAGCGATATTCGGGGCCGGGTAGGTGGATTTGTGCAGTCGGGTTTTCCGCTGGGCTACGTGCTCGGGGCCGTTGTCTTCGCCTTGATCAGTATGGTGCTGGGTAAAGATGCGATGCTTACGATCGGATGGAGGATTACATTTGCCACGGGCGTCGTTCCGGTGCTGGCGGGATTATTAATCCGGTTCTATACGCGGGAATCACCGGTGTTTATGGAGGCTGTTGATAAGGGTGACATTGAGAAGACACCGTTCTTCAGTCTCTTCAAGGTGCCTGCGCTGTGGACGTTCCTGCAGGTCTTTCTGGTGATGTGCGGCTTATTTCTTACCGATTACTCGGTATATGGATTTCTTCCAGAGATATTGACCATGCATGGGAGAGGATTTGATACTACGACCTTTGCCTGGATCTATGGTTTTGCGCTATTTCTAGCCTTCCTTGGATATAACTTCTATGGATGGCTTTCAGACTATGTTGGCCGAAGGCGTCTTACGCTCATCTATACCTTTGTGCTGGTCTTTGTGGGGATACCGACCTTCTTCGTTTTGCACCATGCGGTACTGGCAAAGAATATTCCGTTGGCAGTGGCGGGTACGGTGATGGCTGCAATGTGCAAGCTGGCCTGGGGCATGCTTCCGGCATATTTGTCGGAGCGGTTTCCTACCAAGAGGCGTGCGGTTGGTCTGGGTTTTGGCTATTCGTCCGGGGCGTTGATTGGCGCATGGTTCAGCATTTATGTATGGTGGGCGCATAAGATTCCGTTCGTCGGTGCGATCGAGGGAAATGACTTATGGCTTTCGCCTGCAGTGATTCTTGTGATAGGAGCGGTGATTACGTTTGTCGGTATGTACCTGGGGCCGGAGACGAATGGCATTGCGCTCGATGATGTGATGTAGGGCATGTGCAACAACGCAATGGTGCAGCCGTTCGACGCGAGAGGGGGAGGGTGACGGAGGCAGCAGACCCGGACGGTGGGCGACGGTGGTGCCGCGTCCGGGCGTTGGTGTGGGCATGGCGAGGGGTGCGTACGCGGCGTCTCATCGAGATGCGTTGATGAAGTGCGTCAATGCGGAAAAATCCGTTTGCGTCTGTGAAGAATTATGACAGGATAATGAGACGCGATTTGTTTCACTGAATATCTTGGTCTGCATTCTGGCATAGGCCAGCGGTTGATGGAGAGGCTCGATGCATGTCTGAAGGTGAATGCATCCTGCGAGAATGCCTTGTTGCTGCGGCCTCAATTGAAATGAATCGTGAACCGGGAGAAGGATTCCCTGCACCGCACAGGAGATGCCACGAACTATGGGCGAGGGAACGACGGTAGTTGCTTCGGAGATGATCGAAGGCGGACGGCAGGGCTATAACATTCTGCTGCTGTGCGTGGCCGGACTGGGCGGGCTGTTGTATGGAGTGGACGTAGGAATTATCGGCGGGGCGCTGCCCTATCTGGAGGCAACCTCAGGTCTCGATGCGGCGCAGCTTTCGGTGATTGTGGCGGCAGTGCTGCTGGGCAGCGTGCTCTCGACGATCTTTGCGGGAGTGACGGCGGACTGGCTGGGACGCAAGCCCGTGATGACGCTGAGCGGATTGATCTTTGTGGTCAGCATCCCTCTGATCGCGTTGTCGCATGGGTATGGTCCGCTGTTTTTGGGGCGACTGTTGCAGGGAATGAGCGGGGGATTTATTGGGATGGTGGTGCCGCTGTACCTTGCGGAGTGCCTGCCTTCGTCGAATCGCGGCAAGGGAACGGGGATCTTCCAGTGGCTGCTGACGTTCGGCATTGTGGCGGCGGCGCTCATCGGAATCTACTACAGCTATCGCGTGGAGGCCGTTGCGGCGACGGCGAATGCGGCTACGCTGTTCCGGGTGAAGGACCAGGCGTGGCGCCACATCTTCTGGATCTCGCTGCCGCCGGGAATTGTGTTTGTGGCTGGAAGTTTATTTGTGGGTGAGTCGCCGCGCTGGCTGTTCCGCAAGGGCAGTCACGAGGCAGCTCTGGCATCGCTGCTGCGCTCGCGCACGCGGGTCGGAGCAGAACTTGAACTGTCGGAGATGAAGGCGACGTCGGAGCAACGGGAGGCGGCCGAGACGCATACAGACTCGTTGTTGCGGCGGAAGTATGTGGTGCCGTTTCTGCTGGCATGCGTGATTCTGTTTTGCAATACGGCGACGGGCGTGAATTCGATCATCGGATACAACACGAGCATTCTATTGCAGAGCGGGCTTTCGGATCTGGCGTCACACTGGGGCTATGTGCTGTTCACGACGGTGAACTTTCTGATGACGATTGTGGGCATGATGCTGGTGGACCGCAAGGGGCGGAGATTCCTGCTGATACTCGGCAGCACGGGGTTGACGCTGTCGCTGATTGTGATTGGCGGGATGTTCTGGAAGGCGGAGAAGGCCGACATGGAGTGTCGAGCGGCAGTGCAGTCCATGGTAGGGCCGCAGCAGGAGCTTGCGCTACGCTTCGATGCAGCCGAGGCCGAGCGATTGCTTGCGGCCAGCGGCTTTAAGAACGCGGAATGGCTGGCAAATCATGCGTCGCTGGCGGTGATTTATTCCTACGGGGGCTTCACCGGAGAGACCACATATGTGCGGTCTGATGATGCTGCCGCGGCGCCGATTCACATTACGCGCGAGGGGAGCGTGCCATCCAACGCCGTGGAGGCGTTCTTCAAGAACCCCTTTGCGAGTGTCACGGCCGCGCGGAGTGCGCCGCTGAGAATTGAACGCGCGCGGGTCGGGCAAATTCCGAGCGCCAGATATGGGTCGCTGGTAGCGCTTGCACTGTTTTCGTTCATCGCGTTCTATGCAGTGGGGCCGGGGGTGTGCGTATGGCTCGCGCTTTCGGAGTTGATGCCGACGAGAATTCGCTCAATTGGGATGAGCATTGCGCTGGTGATCAATCAACTGGTCTCGACCACGCTGGCTGTGATCTTTCTGCCTATTGCGAGCAAGTATGGCTACTCGACGATGTTCTTTCTATTCGCCGGGTTTACGGTGGTTTATCTGCTTACGGCAGCCCTCTTTTTGCCCGAGACCAAGGGCAAGACACTGGAGGAGATTGAGCAGTACTTCGAAGGCGTGGCGAGTTGAAGGATGGCGCTGCGATGAGCAACGAAGCAGGTTCACGCGGGATCTCATGCGTGATCTCAATTGGAGGAACAGGTTGGCTATTCAATCTCTGGAAGCCTGCGGGGATTCGTCGGAGTTGACCGCGATCTGCTTTGACTTGCGATAAACGTTCGCAACAGCCAGCGTCCACAGGGGGACAAGGTCAACGCCCGGTGCGAGCTTCGCGAGGAACGAGGGGAGGAACTCCCAGTGCCAGCCAAGAAGGTAGACCAGCGCTGCTCCCACGCCTGTGTCGAGCAGATCATCGGCAGGTGACTCAGCACCCTCGACGAACAGGGGCAGAAGGATGATCTGAAGCGCGTCCGAGAGAATCGCCAGAACCATGGCGATGCGAAAGCGCGTCTTCTGCGGAGCTGTGATGGAGTCCTGGGTCACTGTATCCTGCTGCATTGATAGTAGAAGATGCGCGGAGCAAGTGCAGGCTCCGCCGCCGGGTACCTGCGTCGCCGGCTTGAATCTCTCCTTTCTTTTCCCTTGAGCTTTGCGGCTTCGTATACGACGGGTCTGACGTACTTGGCGAGGGATTAAACTTTGACGATCTTCTCAACGTCAGCCTTTACTGTCAGGCTTGTCTGCACGTTGATCGGGAGAGGTGCAAAGACTGCTTCTTTTCAATCTCATTCAGAGGGCTGTCTTCGGTGATATCAATGTCTCTGGAGTGGCCATCAATCATCACTCGACCTCGTAGGTGGCCTTGCCGTGCGCGTGTTCGGCGGTGTAGTCCTTGATCGTTGCCACAGTGGATTGCGCTTGCACCGTCTCTTCGAATGCGGGAGACGTAGTGAATGGATAGTTCTCTCTTTGCTGGACCAGCGATGTGAAGACGAAGGTGAGGAATAGTGTGCGAAGTCGAGTGGCCGGACGCTTTGCTCGGAGGATTTATGCAGGGGCTGTGCGAGTACTCTTCTCGCGTGCGAATCTGTTACCTGCATGATTATGTTTTGAGGAGCCTCGATGAGGAGACGGTTGTGGAGCGATGCTCGGCGTAAGACTCCACTGTATGTTGGGTTTGCTGCGACCGGGGTGGCACTGACGATTCCGGGAGCGATTCTGCCGCTGCTGCTGCTTCGATGGGCGATGAGCGACGCTCGCGGAGGAGTGCTGCTGTTCTGTTTCTACACGATGGGAACGCTGGGTTCCTACATGGCGCGCGGAAAAATGAACCATTCGATTGCACGAGGCGCGGTGGTAACCGCCGCCGGTGCGCTGTGCCTGGGGTGGGCGGGGCGATGGACAGCCTACAGCGCAATCGCAGTCTACGGGCTGGGATTGTCGATGACGATGACCTCGATCAGCCTGCTGCTCTCGCAGCGCTTTCCGGTTGAGCGTAGATTGGTGCTCACGCGCTTGAACCTTGTCTGGGCAATTGGCGCAGCTCTGGGGCCGTGGATCGCGCTGCATGCTGCGAGTGGAGTTTCGCTCGTGCAGGCGCAGGCTGTTGTGCATGCTCAGCATGTGCTGGAGGGGGTGGCTGTCTTCTTTTTAGTGACGGCAGCATGGGCGAACTGGATGGAAGACAGTCCGCTGGTTGCGGGGACGAAGAAATCTGAGGGGAGCAATACTCGCACAGGGAATGGAAGACTGGGCGTTCCATGGCCACTGCTGGTGCTGATCTTTGGGGCTACAGGAGTGGACGCTGCGGCCGGAGGCTGGCTTACAGCGTATGCGCAGCGTGCGGGAGATTCGCTGGGGATCACGATTGGGGCGGCAACATTTTTGTGGGTGGGTTCGCTGGTGAGCCGCCTGGTGCATTCGGCGAAGTGGGCGGCGCGACTGCCGGAGCGCGCGGTGCTCGGAACGAGCATGGCCGCAATGACGGCTGCGCTGGTATTGCTGGTCGCATGGCCGGCGGGTATCGCAACGATGGTGGCAGCAGCGGTGCTGGGACTGGCGGCAGGTCCGGTGTATCCGCTGGTGCTGGCCGCGGCTCTGCGGCATCGTGAGAACTCGACGGTGTTTGCTGTTGCAGGAGTGGGTGCGTCGTTGCTGCCGCTTGCGACGGGCGGGGTCTCTACGTGGACCCATTCGCTGCGGGCCGGGCTGGGGATTCCTCTGGCTGCGGCCGTGGTCATGATGGTGGTGGTGATAGCCTCGCGTAGCACGCTCGCAGGCAAGGAGGAGGCTGTTACAGAGGCGCTGATGGGGAGCGTCGAAGTCGAATAACGGCGCGTTCTTTCATGGACGCAGTCTGATCTTCAACCAGCGCGTTGGGGGCGCGGCAACCTTGTGGCGCTGTTGCAGATGACAAGCGCAGGAAACTCTACAGTGCAGTCTTGCTCAAACTGAATGCCGGCTTCGAGCGTTGACTCCCTGCGCTCAGGAGGGAATGGCGCTCTGATTCAAGTCTGCGCGCCTTGCATCGCTCCTCAAGGAGCAAGCGCGGTGGCGTGGAATCTATGTTGAGCGGATATCGATTCGCGCGCAGACAACTGTGATGTGGCTCACTGATTGGGCGTCATGCTGGGTCAAAGATGTAACCGGATTCACAACTAGAAATGATTTCAGCGAGCCCGACGTAGCACGAGCGTTATGCCCCCCAGGCCCGCTGGGTGAGGTGATTCAACATGCGAAGGATGCTTGTTTTCTCGTGGATTGTCCTGCTTATGACAGGACTTTCCGGAACCGGACTCGCGCAACGAGCCGGCAATAGCCAGCAGTCAACAGTAAGTTCCAACGCAACGGCTCAAGCAGGTTCGGCCGACTACGTCGGATCGGAGACCTGTGCGGGGTGCCATGCGGAGGTGGCTGAAAAACTCGCCTCGAATCCACACGCGAAGATTGCAACGGAACACAGGGGTCCAGGAGCGGCTTGTGAAAGTTGCCATGGACCAGGGAAGGAGCACGTCGATGGCGGCGGAGACGTTACCAAGATTCGCAGGTTCGACAAGCTTTCTTCAGCCGAAATTAATGCTACGTGTCTGACCTGCCACGCAGGAAAGCATGCGAACTTCGAGCAATCGAAGCATGCAAAGGCAGGAGTCAGTTGTACGAGTTGCCACAGTGTGCACCACTCTACGACGTCGGCAGCCTTGCTGAAGTTTGATCAACCGAAGCTTTGCTTCACCTGTCACAGCAACGTGAAGCCGCAATTCAATATGCCCTTCCATCACCAGGTTATCGAGGGCCTGATGAAGTGCTCGGACTGTCATGATCCACACGGAACGTTCCAGAGTAATCAACTGCTCGCTACCGCGGATCAGAATGCGATCTGCACTAAATGCCACACCGATACGGCTGGGCCGTTTGTATATGAGCACCCGGTGGTCAAGACGCGAGGTTGTCTGAGTTGCCACATGCCGCATGGATCGCCAAATCCGAGGCTGCTGCGGGTCAGCAACGTAAATACGCTCTGCCTGCAATGTCACTCCGCTGTAAACCTGACAAAGTTCCCCAATGCCGTTTCAGAACAAGGTGGGCCGGTACACAACCAGGCTCTACAGTATGTGTCCTGTACGACATGCCATACGCAGATTCACGGATCGAATGCTGCGTACAACTTTTTCAGGTAAGGAGGAGCGATCATGAAGAGCAAAAATATAGATTCGTTGACTGATGGCTTCTCTGTGCGTGAGATGGTTCGTACTGGCGGAAGCATGGGAGTGGCCGCGCTGTTGCTGGCTAGCTGCGCGATCGCTCAGGGCACGGTAGCACCGCGGCAGACAACCGAGTTCGGTTATACCGTTCAGCAGATGTTTGACCTTGGCGGCCACATCGTCGATTACTCAGGCAGTGGCCCGATGTATGACACCCTGATCAACCTGCAGTCTGGTCCACGCATTCTGAAACAGTCCATGCAGATGAATGCTGTACCTGGTTCGAAGCATCTGCTGTTCGACAAACTGTTTACCGCCAACATGGGGTATGGAGGTGATCCGGACAACTTCACCATTTTGCGGATGTCCAAGGGCAAACTCTATGACTTCACGGGTCAGTTCCGTCGGGACCGCGAGTACTTCGACTATGACCTGTTGGATAATCCGCTGATTCCAGCGGGTGTGACCTCTAACGGATATACGTTTCCGCAGGTGGACCAGGCAGCGCATTTGTTCAATACGGTCCGGCGAATGACCGATACGAATATCACCTTCTTGCCTGTCTCGAAGGTGAGCTTCCGGGCGGGCTATGCGCAGAATATCAACCAGGGTCCCAGCTTCACGTCCATGCATAATGGATCGGAGGCGCAGTTCCTTCAGAATTGGCGTAATAGCACCGATAGCTGGATTGGAGCCATCGATTGGAAGCCTTTGGCTCAAACGATGCTGACGTTCCAGGAATATATAACCCACTACAAGGGCAACACCACGCAGCAATTGACGGGACTTAATTTTCAGCTCGCCGACGGGACGCCAGTGAGCCTGGGCTATGACCAGGTGTCTGCGCCAGTTTGTGGCGGCGCGCCGG
>DAIDKF010000010.1:23296-72990 GCA_027450185.1 Granulicella sp.
AATTTTCAGCTCGCCGACGGGACGCCAGTGAGCCTGGGCTATGACCAGGTGTCTGCGCCAGTTTGTGGCGGCGCGCCGGCCATTCAGGACAGTACGACGAGTCCACCTACCATCAATCCAACTTGTCCGGCATGGATACAGTTTTCGCGCAGTGCTCCAACGCGGACGCTGATCCCGACGGAAGAGTTTCGGTTTCAGAGTTCGAGTATCCGGAACATTGCGATGAATGGCCGGATTCGTTATACGGGAGCGACTTCCAATGTTCCGAACTTCGACGAGAACTTTCTGGGGCAGGATAATCAAGGTTTGCGCTCGTGGTTAATCACAGGAACAGCGAAGACCGAACGTGTGAGCGTGTCGGGAGACTATGGGGTGGTCTGGCAGATCTCCAAGAAGTTCAGCCTGTCTGAGCAGTACGACTTCTGGAACTATCGTCAACCTGGAGACAGCAATCTCTCGGAGATCGATCAGTTGGGAACGACGATGGCGCTGCCTCCGGGACCACCTCAACCACCGTCGATTACGGCGGCTCACACCTTCCTTGGTGACAAGACGGAGACTAACAAGACGACATTGGCCTGGACTGCATCTCCACGCGCTAGCTTCTCGCTCGGCTATCACTATCGCGCAGAGACTATCGGTTGGGAGATGCCTTTGTCTACCGACGCGTTGCCGAACGGAACGGATTACACGCTGGTCATCCACACGAATGGCGGCATGTTCGGCGTCGTTCTGCGGCCGACGGATCAGTTGAAAGTGGATGGAAGCATCGAGGTCTCGTATGCAGACAACGCTTACGTTCAACTTGATCCGCGCCAGCTTCAGGACTATCAGCTCCACACCGAGTGGACGCCGAAGCCCTGGGCAACCGTAACGGAAGCCTTCGAGGATGTCGAGAGGCATGACAATGCTGCGCTGGTGGATCATCAGGATCACAGTCGCAATCTTGGCCTTGCAGCCCAACTGAATCCGAACGAACACTATGGACTCGAGTTGAACTATGGTTACGTGGATGTGTTCAGTCGGACGGGCATCTGCTACGCGTCAACTCCCGCTCCGGCAGGCGCGATCGCGGCTCCGTCCGACTGCGGAACGAATACCGTTTTCACCAACGCCTTTGATGACGAACCAACGCAGTTTGGCTCGTTCGGCATCATGATGTCGCCTATTGCGCGACTTCGTTCGGACGTTGGGTATCGCATCACGGCTATCGACGGGACAGCAACATTCCTGAATCCACGACAGGTGCCGGGAACACTGCAGTCGCACTATCAGTCTCCCTATGCTGACGCAATCTGGACGTTGGGTCCGGGTTGGTCCGTCAGGGGCGACTGGAATTATTACAGCTATGGAGAAGGCGGGGCAGTCGGTCCAACGTTGCCACGCGACTTCCGTGGAAACATCGTCACGCTCGGAATCCATTACGAGTTCTGAGCGTGAGGTAGCCGTGGCAGGACGAGGTACTGCCACGGCTACCCATTTTCAGAGATTCTTGGAAAGTCCGTCCTGTCCTCCATTGGAACTTACTTCCTGTCCCAGGCTTCAGAGGCGATCCAGCGGAAGCCATCCTATCCGCGCGATCTAGGGAAGCTCTGCAGGATGAAGATGAGCGGAGATTGCAGCGGCGAAGAATTTTATTGCGCTTGAGCAGGGCGTGTTGACCCGTGATCTTCTTGTGGCCGCTCGTTAGCCAGCGGCGGGATGGGCAGCAACCGTTGTGCGTTGGGCGACGCGTGTTAGCTTTGCCGTTACGCTCATCACGCCAGGCCAAACCCTGAGGCAGAACGGCAAGACTGCACGTGCAAGTGAGTTATTCAGGCCGTCGGCTGCGAACTCAGCAAGTCGCATCTGCGGTCGCAGCGCGGTGCATAATTTAGCCTGGAAGATGGGTGCCGGTAATGCTTCGAGATAGGCGGCGGAAGCACAGCGGGCAGTATGCAGCGCAATAGATATGCCGTCGCCGGTGAACGATGGGATGACGGCTGCCTGATCGCCGATGCAGTAGAGTCCATCGTCTGTGGTAGGGCGGATGTATCCATACGGGATGTGGCTGATGGCGATGGGCTTGTCGAGCAATGGCTCCGCGCCTGCAAGCCTCATCGCCAGGTGTGGGCAGTCCTGCTGCATCCTTACGAGGAAGCTCTCCCAGTGATGACCTGCGCGCGAGAGATACTTCCTCTGCACTACGCAGCAGAGATTTGCAACGCCACCTTCTACCGGCTGGATACCCCCATATCCGCCAGGGTAGAGCATCAACTCGGATGCATGAGCAATCTCCGCGGCTTGCGTGGGTGCCAGCCGAAAATACATCTTGAATGCCACCCATCGCTCCGGATCTTCCGGACGCGCGTGGCCGCGGAGGTCGTGCTTGCCGGTGGCAAGAAAGACGGTTGGTGCTTCGCGGCAAGTGCCGTCATTGAGCGTCGCCCGCCAGAGATTAGTGCCCGTGCGGCTGAGCGTATGCACGCTGCGGCCGCATTCTACGTGGACCCCTGCAGCGATGGCCTCGGCGATAAGCGATGTATCAAGGGTCTTGCGTGTGAGCGAGGCGGCGGGAAAGGGCAATGGAGCCTCTGCGGCCTTGCCGGCGGCGGCGAGGCGAACGTAATCGATGGGTACAGATCCAAATGAGGCTACGTCAATGCCGAGTGCATGTAGATCCTCAAGGGCCTCGCCACTTAGAAACTCTCCGCAGATCTTGTGACGTGGTGTGAGTTCACGTTCAATCAGCGTTACTCTTTGTCCCTTTCGCGCGAGCGCGATCGAAGCAGCACAGCCTGCCACCCCTCCACCGAGTATTAGGACATCGCACTGCGAAGGGTCTAGCGTCAGATGGTCGGCTTGAATGGGAAACTCCATTTTCAGATCCAATACCTTGAGGTTATCCGGCTCACGACAAGCCGAGCAGCACAGTGGCGATTGATCAATCTTGTTGTGAAAGGTTTTTAATTGCCTCAATTCGCAGATCTTAAATCAATTGCCAGCGGGATTCATTTGATGGGCTCCCTGAAAGCTATTTGAGATGTCATCTATCCAAATCTTCATTATGGTGCTGCGAAGGAATCTCTGAACGGCTGGTGCGGTCCGAACTTTTAGTGTCTATCGTACATGGAACTTGTTGTCGGAGAGGCGGTAGTGGTTCGTCGGCATGAAATCCTGCCGACAATCAGGCACTGCGGTTGGTGAGTTCGCGCCAGTCGAGGCCGAGGTCCACGATCAGCAGTGAAGCGAGGGTAAAAGCGATCACGCCAACGGCGGATAAGGAGTCGCCAAGGTGGCTCCAATAGCGAGGCGAGAGATTGAGTACGCGACTGGAGACGAAGGTAAACGTAACCGCATAGGACCGGGCCATCCACCGTCGGTGCTGGGTGATCTGGCGGTTACGCGCGGTGATCACGGCGGCGGTGGTGCAGACGATCCACGCCGCGGCCTGCATGGAGGTGCCGGGCAAACCAGGACGGCCTGAGGCGAGAGCAATCCCAGTGAATGCACCGACGAATACCGAGATGAGGTAGACGTAGCCAAGGATGCGATGGAATGAAATGTACCGCTCGCGGATCCGCGACGAGAAATTGATGGGGCCGATCAATAGAGCGAGTGTTCCGGCAAGCGTATGCGGGATAAGTAGTCCGCGGTCGGCGATGACCTGCAAACGATAGGCGTGGTACATGGGGTAATCGGCGATGAGGAGAACTTCCGATGTAATGAAGACGAACAGAGCGGTGAGTCCGAGGGATATCCAGAGAATGGATTTAAACCTGAAACGGATGGTGCTCGAAGCTTGCAGTGTGGACGTTGGCATGATCCCTTTCTCAGCTAGTTAGACGTGATGAGGGGTGTCACGGAAGCGGGGACCGCGAAAGGCTTCCTTGCCCTTAGATTTTATCCGTAAATAATATTTATCTCGATGCTTTCGGTTGAATTAACCGCGGGGCAGACTGAATCCGGGTGAAAATGTTTGTCAAAGACTGCTCGGATCAAGTCTTGGACAGTTTTAGAAGCGTTGTGCGACAAGATTGAGTCACTGGCACCCAAGCGCAGGAGGCCGATCGGTGGTATCGTTTGCACGCACCCCTGGCCGCGCAGGCGAAAACCCCTGAATCTGTGCGCCAATGCTGGATACACAGATGAACCCGCACGGGAAGCGGCCGTGGCGTGGTGTTACTCTCCCTTGCCACGGCTCTGATCTGCTGGAGACAGACTATTTCTATTTGCGGATAAGTTCTTAGATCGAAAGCTCGAGGATCGATTTCCCAACCACTTCAGGAAACCTGACTTTGTTGTTTAAAAAGAAAGGGTGCGTGTTGCGTGCAGTTGTGATTATCGGTAAGGATCACTGAAGTTTTTTTAGCTCCTCAGATGCTTCGCCCGGCTGCAGGGGACGGAAGCCGACCTTCCGCATCTCGGGTGAGCCAATAATGTCCTGCACATCCTTGGAAAGCAGAAATTCGCAGAAGGCCTTTAACCATGGATCCAATGCCTTGCCGGGCTCCTTATTGATGTTGATGCCAATCGCTGAAGCCATTGGATGCAGCGGTCCTTCGACGGTACCGTCGGAAAGAGTTCCCTTGTTGTCGATCACCATGGGGACGAACTTGATGCGAGGACCGTAATCCTTGAGGTGAGCCCACGTCGTCACACCATTCATCGGCGCCGTATTATTCCAGTAGTCCATCAGCACCATGCCGAAGGCATCCTGCGCCACTGCATTGATCGCGTCTTCTTCGCTGGGGACCCACTCAACTTTGCTGGAAAACGGGTATCCACCAAATTTGTCACGCATTTCATCTATCATCGCGAGAATCGCATGAGTGTCACGGGTGACATAGGGATGAATTGGCAGCGGCGCGATGTCGCCCCCGACACCGAGTTGCGACCAATGCGTGATATCACCCTTGTGGCCGCCTGTCGTAAAGACGCTAGCCACTTGATCCAACGTAATCTGCTTAATTGGATTGGTTGCATTCACCCAAACCCCAGTAGAAAGTTTATTGTTGGGGTTCGAGTCGTAACCGATTTTGATATAGGTCGGCTCATAGCCGAAGCGCTCGACAAACTGGTCTACCTCTGGTCGCCGGTTACCGCGTCCGATGGGTCCAAACGCCGACTTCTCGCTGACCAAACCCTCCACTGAGAGGGTCGATCCCATCATGATTTTCTTGAACTTAATATTGGGTTCAAGCTCAGCCCATCTCGCATCAATCTTTTTAAACAGTGGGATCAGCACATCGTTTCCAGCGACGAACACGGTGTCCGGGCCAACGGTGTAAGGCCGGTCTTCCGGCACGGAGAGCGGCCGCGGCGTGAAGGGCTTCAACGAGGGATCCTGTGCTTGCGCATTGAGCAGCAGCCCCATCGCCGCGGACGAAATGACCAAACAAACTCGGCTTATCTTCTTCATGTGTTACTCGTTTCCAATGGGTTCAGGCGAGGGGAAGGGAAAGTTGAGCTTTGGTCCCTGTTTGGAACGAGGGGCCCAAGTCTTGGCTCGGTCCAGCCGTTCAAGCTCCTGGTCGACGTCGTGCTTATTGAGCGGGAGGTAGCCTTTGGGATCGGCTGCAATTGCTTCCTGCCCTTGCTTCGAGAGAACCATCTTTACGTACTCCGCCATCAGCGGATCAATGGGAGTGCCAGGCTCGCGGCGAATGTAGAAATACAGGTCGCGAGGATAGGGATAACGGTCAGCGATGATGTCCTCGGCGCTTCCCGTTGTCATTCCCTTGCCGTCGGTTGCGGGCATCGGCACAACGCGCAAATCCTTATCCAGGGCGTTGAGCGGGAGGATCCCAATAGCCGCGCGATCATGCTCAACCGCCTTTGCAACTTCCTTGTAGGTGAGGTACTGCTCATAGTTCGGGGAAAAGACATGACCGGGAAATGGCCCGAAGTGGCGGTACATCATGTACTCACCCATGTATTCATCCTGGGGCCGCTGATAGGCGTCCCAGTAGAGTCCGGTCGGATGAATCGTGAGCTCTCCGCCTGCCGCGTGCGGATGGCCTAGCTGCTGCCACGAAGTAATGTCGCCTGTGCCTGCCCCTGTTGAGAAAATGCTCGCTACCTGCCCCTCCGTAATAGAAGGCAGCGTGTTCTCGCGGTTCGTCACGATGCTCAAAGGGCTTATCTTTGCTCCTGGCGTGAGTGAGCCGTGTCCAACACGAATGATCAGAGCCGCGACCGGATCTTTCTTCGAACCATATATTTTTTCGTACGGCAGAAGTTCAAGCAGAGTTGCCCCACCGCCCTCAGGTGCCAGCAGCGTCATGTCATAGGTAATAGCGGGTATCGCCGTTCCATTGCCCTTAAGAATCGGCGTTAATCGGATCCCGGGGTGCGTTCTCTCGAACAACGCGTTCCAGCGCGATATCATGCCGGACATATCGTCGAAGCCGACAATCCTGATCGAGCCATCCCGCATCACGTATCCGCGATCCTTCGGCACTTTTACCTGCTGGGGCTTGTACTCCGGAAGGGATTGATCGACGTACTTCATTCGGCTCTGTGCAGCCATTTGGGTGGTTATGAGCAGACTCACTGCGAAAAGTAGTTCCGCGTATGGTCGGTGGAAAAAAGATTTCATCATAGCTCCGCGACTTCAAGCGTCTACGGGCAACTTACGCCTGTTAGCGAGTTGCACATTTTGTGTCGTCCAACACCTTAGGTCTCATTTATGAATTGAATCTGAGCCCTACGTGAGAATCAGTTTATGCAAACGCGATCTGTAGATCACTTCAAACAGTCTGTTAGTCTCGCTTGCGTTGAGGGCAAGTAGAAAAGAGAGTTTGCCACGTGTGTAACTTACCAGAGTTCCTGCAATTGGACCGGTGATCGGCGCATTATGTTACTTTTCGGCCGCGTCCAGCCTAGCGAGTCCGTCGCGGGCAGCTTTCTCTGTTAGCGGAAGGTACTTTCCGTCCTGCTCGATCAACTCCTGGCCCTGCCTGCTCAAGATGAAGCGGATGAACTCTGCCACTCTTGGCTCCAGTGGCGTATCTGTGTTGCTGGTTGCGTATGCATAGATCCTGTCGAACAGCGGGTAAGATCGGTTCTGCAATGTACTGATTGTGTACGGAATAAACGGGCCTGCGTCTGTCCAACCGACCTCCAGCAGCTTGCCAGCACCCGCTGCTCCATTCAAAGCCACAGTCGGTGCTGCAACGATTCCGATCCCATATTTATCCTTTGCAATATCAATATTCATATTGCGAGAGAGCTTGCCATCTTTGGATACATAATTTGCGTAAGTGTGCATGTTTTCATTCCATTTATCGCTGCCCTGCAATATCCAGTCCGAGATCTCCGAAGCCTGGTGATAACGGAGATTCAGCCCATAGACATCGATCGTCTGATCGGCCCATTCGCCAGTTAACCCCAGCTGTCCCCACGTGCGGATATTCTTATCAGCACCGCGCTTCCATTCGTTGTGCCAACTGGTGCCTTCCCATCCGCCATCGCGTGCGGCTCCGAAGATCCCATCCAACTGCGTCATGGAAATATGTGTCAGGGGATTGTCCTTGCTCACCAGGACCCCAAAGCCTGGCTGCCAGCCGGGAACATCATATGACCCGGTGGCGATGTCGATCTCCAACGGATCGTGATTCGTATAGCGCTCATATAGTTGCAGTTCGCTAAACGTTACTTTGCGCCCGATCCCCATATCGCTGACGCCGAACACCAGAGCAGGAACGGCAGCCTCGGTGGTCTTCATGTGCCATTCGATCTTCACACCGGGTTGATACTTTTGGAATGCTTCTTCCCATAGCTGGCCGATGCGGCCGTCCGTGACGTAGTTCGATCCCCACATCCGAATAGTTCCACTTACTTGTTGTTTCGGCTTGTAATCCGGAAGCCCACTGAGGTCGAACTTTTCCGTATAGGCTATGCGTTTGCCTGCAAGCTCCATCTTGCGCGCGCGAGCCGCCTGCATATCCATTCCATTCGAACTGGTCCCGTCGCCAGACGGAGTGCTATTCTGCGCCACTGTTGTGAAGCACGCCGCCGCACAAAGTAACGCGGCGCCGATGGCTATATTTCCTCTGAACATTCAGCTTGCTCCTCTGCCTGGCCGTTGGCATACAAGCCAACATGGATTCTCGAGGCGTAAGTATGCTCCGTCACTTAAATGAAATTCGTATAGACGTCTCATAAAATCCCATTTACGAAAAATCCTTGCACTTTGTCATATTGATTCGCATAGTGTAAGCCCAGCAGCTCCTGCGGTTCTTCGCAGAGTTGCCACGGACAGAGTGATTTTGCGTTTTCCCGAGCCAACTTCAGGCACGATTAAGGCATCTTGAGCGAAAATTGGCCAATGAGAGTTCTGGTCGTTGAAGACGAACTACGGCTTGCCGCCAATATCGTGGCGGGCCTTCGAGAGGCAGGCTTCGCTGTCGACCATGCTGCCGATGGTCTGGCGGCTTCAGCCTATGCGGAACAGGATCTCTTCGACCTCATCGTTCTCGACCTCATGTTACCGGGCCGGGACGGAAAGAGCGTGCTCCGGACCTTACGGGCCAGAGGAATTCACAGCCCTGTTCTGATTCTCACCGCTCAGGAAGGCAAAGCCTCTACCATCGAGTTACTGAATGCGGGAGCAGACGACTACCTTGCAAAACCGTTCGATCTTGGTGAGCTGATCGCACGCGCGAAGGCACTGATCCGGCGGTCCAAGGGAAAATCTTCTCCAGTTTTGCAGGTAGGCGAACTGAGTATCGATACGGTTCGGCAGACGGTCACGCGTGACCTCCGCACCTTCGACCTGTCTCCCACCGAGTATCGCATTCTTGAGTATCTCGCCCATCGTCCCCGGGCGGTTGTCTCCAAGAAAGAGTTGCTCGAGCACCTCTATGACTACGACTGGGAGCATCATTCGAATGTCATCGAAGCACATATCTCAAACCTTCGGCGCAAGCTAACCTCGGCTGAGGAAGAGCCCATCATTGAAACCCTAAGGCACCGTGGCTATCGACTCCGGGTGGAAGAAGTGAGATGACATCCAGCGCATCCATCACTCGCCGTATCACGTCTTCTGTTCTGGCCCTGGAGCTTCTTGCGGCGCTTGTACTCATTGCAACCGTCGCGAACCACGAGCGGGATGTGCAATTCACCGTCTTCAAGACGAACCTGCGCGCAAGCGCCAATGCACTCTTCGGAACCCTTCAGGAAGCTGAAAACAAGGGTGGTAGCATTGCCCTCGATTCTAGCGCTCGGTCACTGCCTGCAGCAGCCGTGTACAGGGTGTCCGACGGAAATGGAAACGTTCTGGGCATACAGGGACCGGCGCCCCTCATTGAAGTAGCGCCTGGAACATTCATCAAACTGATGGTTAATGGTCAACCTTATCTCTTTTACAGTATGAGCGGAGAACGTGCGATCGATCCGGGGAAGCCCTTTGCCGTCTACCATCATGTTCGCATCATCTACGGACTTCCAACGAAACGAGTCTGGCATGAGGTCGTCGAAGCTGTTCGCTTCTTCGCGTTTGCCACTCTCTTGCTCCTTGGCACGACCGCCTTCTTCCTTACCTGGCTTATCCGAAAACTTCTCACGCCGGTACGAGAGTTGGCGCTTGAGGCTGACCGGATCAACACAGATACCTGGTTCTTCAATGCGCCCCAAAGTAGCAAGCGTTTTATGGAGCTGCGACCTCTTGCGTCAGCCATCGAGAAGTCCATCCATCGTCTCCAGCGCTCCTTTGAGCAGCAACGGAGATTTACCAGCGATGCGGCACATGAGCTCAAGACCGATCTCGCGGTTATCAAATCTTCTTTACAGGTTCTCAGCATGAAGCGGCGAACAGTGGAGGAGTATGAGCACGGCATTGCGGGATCACTGGAGGACCTGAAACGGCTTGAATCGACGGTACAAAAGATGTTGGCGTTGGCGCGCCTCGAACAGGCTCCGACGATCCAGAATCAAAGCTGCGACTTCTCCGAAGTTGTGCTCGAGTCGGTTGCCTTGAACCAGCCCTTCGCAGAGATCAGAGAGCTGACGATCGTCCCATCCGGTACGGAGCTAGCCGTGCAGGTTCCGGTCGGTAAAAAGGATGCTCTCCTGCTCTGTGCCAACGTCTTTATGAACGCACTACAACATTCGCCTTCGCACGGCCATATAGATGTCATGATGACGCAAACGCCTGGATCGGTTTGTTTGAAGGTCCGCGACCGTGGGCCGGGCATTGAAGAAGAGGATCGACCAATGCTCTTCGACGCGTTCTATCGTGGCGATACGTCGCGAAGCCGCGAAACAGGTGGCACGGGCTTGGGCCTTTCCATCTGCAAAGCAATTTGCGATCGCTCCGGTGGCAGCATCTCCATCAGCAACCATCCGGAGGGCGGAGCACTAGTCGACATCCTATTGCCGGTTCTACCAGATGATCCCCCGGCCGTGTGAAACCTACATGATAGCCAGCACGAGCCAAGCGTTCGACTCTTCGCATCCACTCCAAGGAGCAGTGACGAATCATGGCCCAACTCAGAGCGGAGCACCTTAAAGCTGGTCTGAATATGGGCCATGATTTTGGATTGTGTGAGTGATTGGTGCATTCAATATCGAGCGCCCTGCGTGATTATTTACTCGACGGCGCAATGACCAAAAGCGAAAAAGTATTGGGCAGCACCGGTCCCCGTCGCACTCCTGGAGTCACCGGACCAAATTTCGCGCTCACCACGTAGATTCGATGGGTAAGCATGTTGAGCCCCATGTTGCGCGATCCAACTGGCGTGGCGAGACTTTGAATAACATGGTACTGGTCCGGGCTATCCTGGTGAATGACTGTCAGGCTTCCGTCTGCATTCGAAGCAAATGCATTCAGGGTTCCCGGATCGTAACCAGCCCCATCCACACCCTTGCCGATTGGCACCGTTGCGACCACCTTGCCCGTATCGTAATCCGAGATGGCCATGACGCCGCTTCGACAACCACTAAACAGCCGATGATGTGCAGTGTCTATCGCCATTGATACTGGCATCTGACAGGGAGCAGTAGGCCAGCGCCGTGTGACGGTTGCCGACTTGGTGTCGATCTCAATGACCTCGTTCTTGTCCATCAAGTTCGCGTAGAGTTTTCCGCCGTCCGCCACCGCTGCATACTCCGGCTTTCCCCCCAAAGCAAGATTCGTGATGAACTCACCTGACTTGGCATCGATAACCGTTGAGGAGTTCGCGTCTCCGTTCAAGCTGAAGACGCGCTCGGATACAGGGTCAAATACAATTGCATCGGCGTCCTCCGCGGCTGGGATTCGCTTCAGTTCCTTGTACGTCTGCGCATCAAACATCACAACGGATTTGTCTTCGCTGGATGTCGCGAAGCCGTGGCCGGTGCCGGTTGCAATAGCTGTCCCATGCGCTCCGTGAATATTATCGACTTCGCCAATCTGCTTAGCCGAGTCTTCATTGATTACGAGGACCCGTGTTTCACGAGCGATGAATAGGCGGTGACCCGCAGGATCGGGAACGACATAATCCCAACCGCCGCTCCCACCAAGAAGATGTCGCTGGGTAATCTCGTAGGTAGGGGACTGTGAATACGCCACTCCTGTGGCGGCTGTCATCATCACTAATAAACATAGTCTTGTGTGCACTTCATTCCTCCCAGGCTCTCTCGCGATCATTCGCGGCGGTCGAGCTTGAACGTACTCAGCCCTCCGCAACCTCGCAGATAAGGTAAGGCAAGTCTAGTGTCGGTAAGTTAAGCCAACCTGAATGGGATACGGATCCATTCGCACTGCAACGGGCGATAGAGCTGCACGCGTGTCGATTCTCTTCGTGGACTCAGGGATGTGCAAGGTTCCAACCAATACCCGACGGCCGCGCCGACTGAAATGAATCACTGTGACGGCCAGAAAGAAGATACCGGCGAGCCGCATCTCCTCATTAAGTGTTTTTGAGAAGAAACGCGTTCCGAGGCATAGCGGCGTTGGTCACCCCGATCGAAACGCTGCCCGTGGCCTTGGATATTGTCAATGTGATTCGCTGTAGGCTATTCACAAAGGGGGAGAGAGACTTCGAATACGCTGCCCTGTCCTTCAATACTATGTACCCTGATCTCGGCTTGGTGTGCATTGCAAATTGCTTTCACAATGGCAAGCCCGATGCCGATGCCACCGGTGGCACGCGTTCGCGCTTTGTCGGCGCGGTAAAACCGATCAAAGATACAAGGAATAGACGCCGCAGGAATCCCAATGCCGTTGTCGGCTATTCGCAACAGAGCGTTATTGCCTTGCGCGCAGGTTGAAACCGTGACCATGCCACCCGGCTGGTTATATTTCATCGCGTTATCAACTAAGTTCACGATAACCTGTTTCAGGCGCGTCGGATCTGCTTCGACGATTAGCGGCTCGAGTTGCTCTGTAATGAGCGTAATATTGCGCTCTTCGGCAAGCAGACGCATCTGTTCGATGGTGCTGCCTGTAAGATGGCCTATATCGATCGGCTTCCTTTCCATCTGCTCGCCACCGGAATCGAGGTAGGCCGTAGCCATGAGACTCTGCACGATCTGCGACATGCGATCGATTTCTTCCAGTGCGGAGCCGATGGCGTCTACGACAGTGCTGGACAAGCCAGGCTCCTGGATCGCCTGCTCCAACTCGCCGCGAATGATCGTCAGGGGCGTGCGGAGCTCATGCGAAGCATCGGCTGAGAAGCGATGATTGTGGGCTAGCGCATCCTCGAGACGCTCGATCATGCGATTGAGCGCAATAGCGAGGCGCTGCAATTCATCTCCAGTTTCCGGAACAGGCAGCCGCTCGCCCAAGTGGTCGCGGCCAATGTGCTCTGTTCGCTGCGTAAGCATCAACACGGGTCGCAAGGGGCCGCGGATCAGAAGGAATTCCGCGACGGCGGCAAATAGAAGCACGATCGGACAGATGGCCACGAGTACCCATGCGAGCGAGCGGAGCACCCGCTGCATTGTGGCCTGTGAAGCTCCTGTGATTACCGTGAAATGGCGGCCGTCAGGCGCTTCATATTGATCGGTGAACTGCAGAATGCCCCCGCTAATCTGCGGCATGCGCGTGATACCAGTGAATCCCGAATTAGGTAATGGGATCGTATCAATGATTACCGGAGGGTTGTGCATATCGTCGGAGCGAAAGATCTCACGACCATTATGCAGAATGCGTACATAGCGATCGTCTCCTCCCGAGAACGCTTCGTTGATTTCGCCGACCGCCCACTTTTCACCGCGCTTGCCATACTCTGACAGGAAAACAGTCTCGACGTTGCTAGACATATTGCGCAGGTTGCGCTGCATAGATAGCGTGAGGAACTGTTGAACTCCCAGATAGACCGCTATCGAAAAAACGCCCAAGGCCAAGGCTAGAAAACTGATCGACCAGGCCGTAATACGGAATCGGAGAGATCTTATATTCATGTCTCCGCCCCTGTACGAATCATGTAGCCGGTTCCCCGGATCGTGCGGATCATCTTCGTAGTACAACCTTCGTCGACCTTAGTGCGCAGGTGCCCGACATAGACATCCACGATGTTGGTAATACCATCGAAACTCTGGTCCCAGACATGCTCGATAATCATGTTGCGCGAGAGAACGCGGTCTGCATTCTGCATCAGGTACTCGAGCAAGGCATACTCCTTGGCAGTGAGCTCAATGCGTTTGGTGCCTCGTTTTACTTGCTGCGTAAGACGGTCTAGCTCGAGGTCCCCGACGCGTAGTGTGCTCGATCGGTTGACCGGCCCGCGGCGGAGTAGCGCCTTCACGCGCACCAGCAACTCGGCAAACGCAAAGGGTTTGGTAAGGTAGTCGTCTGCGCCGAGATCAAATAATTTAACCTTCTCCTGCACAGCGTCTTTCGCTGTGAGCACCAGAACCGGTACACAGGAGTTGCGGCGCCGGACTCGTTGCAGCAGGTCTTCGCCGCTCATGGCCGGCAGCATCAGGTCCATGATGATCAGGTCGTATGGGTAGGTCTCGGCGTATTCGAGGCCGCTCACTCCGTCAGCAAGTGTATCCACGGCATAGCGTTCGGCAGTGAGGCCGCGTTTTACGAAGGCGGAGAGTTTGGGTTCGTCTTCAACCATCAAGATGCGCATGGCAGATCCTCTGAGCAGCGGTGGAAAGGATAAAGCTCTCACCGAGGGTGAAAATCGGTATAGACGGCATGCTACTCCCAATCGGACGCTCAAGCATGAACGCTTTTTTATTTGCCCTTCAAGGCTGCCTCATCGCATCAACAGACCCTCATTCTTGCAGTTGAAAAGGGAGAGTCATGAAGAGTTCACGCGCCGTTCTCGTCACAATCGCTCTGGCAGCGCTCAGCACCGCCGTGTCGGTGGGGCACGCCCAAACCGTAAAGCTAGTCAAGGAACTTCCGCTACCTGGATACACGGGTGACTTTGATCATCTTGCCGCGGACTTTGACCGCGGACGTTTGTTAGTAGCGGCTGAGGATCACGCAACCGTCGAGGTCTACAACCTGAAGACTTTCGTCCACGAGCGGACGCTAACTGGTTTCGGAGCGCCGCACTCCTTTCTGATCCGTCCCGGTATGAAGACCATGATTATCACCGACAGCGGGAAGCAGATGTCGACCATCCGTGATGCCAATACTTACGCGGTTGAGAAAAAGATTATTTTGACCGAAGGCGCCGACTCCTCCAAGTACGACAAACACGCGAATGTCTACTACATCGTTACGGGTGGCAAGGATGTCGACATGCAAACAGCAAACCTTGATGCCGTAAATCCGGACAACGGAGCGAAACTTGGCTCTATTACCTTTCCGGATAATCACGTAGAGGCCCTCACCATCGACCCCACAACGGACAAGCTCTACATCAACCTGACGCAAACCAATAAACTCGCTGTCGTCAGCCGTAAGACGATGAAGGTGGTCGCAACGTGGCCGGTGCCCGAAGCGCAGCAGAACGCGATGGTTGCCGTTGACCCGGCGCAGCGCCGGCTCTATGTTGTATGCCGCGCTCCAGGTAAAGTCGTTGTTCTCGATGCCGACACAGGTAAACTGATCGATTCGCTTCCGGCGCCTCTGCGAGCGGACGACGTAATGTATGACGAGGCAGCGAAGAGGCTCTATGTTCCCGGTGGCGAAGGCTGGTTGGGAATATACGATACTTCCGATGCGAACCACTTAAAGCTGGCCGAAAAGATTACGACAGCTCCTGGCGCGAAGACCGGTTTGCTGCTGCCAGAGATGCATCGTCTTTTTCTGGCGGCGTCGCCTGGTGACACAAAGGCACTCGCAAAGATCATGGTGTACGACGTCAAGTAGCCGCTGGCCAGCTAAACGCTGAGCCATGCAAAGAAACCCCTTCGGCTGGAGTTGCGTGCAGACCGCGATTACTCGTGGTTGGCCCACTCCAGCCAAAGTTGTATAACCATCCGAAGATACCGCGATCACCATCCGACTCTCGCAAAGATTGACGATTCGCATGTCGTTCCCATAAGCCCTGAATGTTCACAGGACACGATCAGGCGCTGATTTGCAGCGGCTCAGTATTTCCCATGAGGCTTGCTCGACATACACCCCAGACGCACAATGCCACCGTTGGCGTGTGCGAAGATGCCGTCGGGGGGCGCGTGCTATTGACGCGAAAGGGCCGACGAAAGTTCGCCGGCCCTTTGCTGCATGTATAGATGCTCTTCGGCTATATTCTGCGCATTGTCGGATCGAATGCTCCGAACTATCTGGCGTTCAACGTGTCATAACGGGTGGGGTCAAGCTCGGGATCGGAAGGGGTGACCATATCGACCACCATCGCTTCTTCTGAAACACTGAAGTCTTTGCTGTGTTTCTCGGGACCCAAACCAAAGATGAGCAGAAGGCCGACGATGATGCAAAGCTCGAAAGAGGTGAGCGCCCAAGGATAGCCCAGATGTTGTTTCAGTGCGGTTTGGACGTTCAGAATGGGCGATGCAACGAAGACGCCCAATTGATAGACGAAGCCAGGAAAGAGACCGCGGATGGCGTCGGGGGAAAGCTCATTCAGGTGAGCTGGGATTACGCCGAAGGCCCCCTGAACTCCGGTTTGCATGACGAATGCGCCAAGCACGATCACGGCCACGGAGCCTCCAAACGCCCAGCCCGGAATGGAGATCAAACACAGTCCAAGGGCGAGCATAATTGCCTTTCGCCTTCCAATCCATTGCGAGAGTTGCCCCACTGAAATGGCTCCGATGATAGCACCGATGTTGTACAGGACCGGGATTCCAAATGTAGCATTCATGCCGATCACCGTAGCCCCATGCATGAAGGGAAGGCTCTTCAGAAAATCCGGATAGAGGTCCTGGGTGCCGTGTGAGAGGCAGGTCATGACGGCCATCAGCAGTAGCAGGTACGAGAATGTTCCCAGGTGCTGAAAGAGCGCTCGGAAGATGTGGCCGAGCGACGGCTGGCGGGTCTTCTTCCAGGCGTCAGACTCCGGGGCAAAGATGGTCATCACGATGATGACCAAGGCGAGACTCGATCCGACAAAGAACATTGCATGCCAGCCAAAGTTCCTGGGAATAAACTCCATGGCGACTGCGGCAAGGAGATAGCCGAACGGATACCCGCCCTGCATCATCCCGGACAGGAACCCGCGCTTTTCGCGTGGAGCGGACTCCATCGCATAGGAGGCGCCGATGCCCCAATAGCCTCCCATGCCGATGCCATAGAGGCAGCGGCAAATCAGGAAGAGCGTGTACGTTGGCGCCAGGCCAGAGCAAATGGTGACAGTGGAGAAATAAGCAACGCAAGCGATGAGTGGGCCCTTGCGTCCATATTTATCGGCAATGGTACCGAAGAGAAGCGCGCCGGCGGGCCGCATTGCAAGAGTGAGCCCGATGGTCGCGACGATGGCAGGTTTGCCTACGTTGTATCTGGCCATCAGTTCGTTCAAGAGGAAGACAACGACGAAGAAATCAAAGGCGTCGAGAATCCATCCGAGAATGCCGGAGGCCACGGCGAATCGCCAGCCGGTCGCCGCTACAGACGGGGGAGCGGAGTCGTTTTCAAAATGCATGCTCAGGAGTTCCTTTTTTTCAGAATATCGGGCAGAGATATTACCTGCGAGCTGAGTGAAGCTTGGTTGAATCGAAGATGAAAACGGGTTTATTGCCGAGAAATCCAGGCGCGGGTGGCATGAAAGAATTTTTACGTGGAGTTTGGTTGAGGTTCATGGAGCGCGCCGAAGTTGGTGGACGGTTCCAAAGCAAGGGAGGGTGAGCGCGTGAAAAGGTTGTTAGCGGCAGTGGTCATTATTGGATGTGCGGCAAGTGTGCTTGCCCAGATGCCGGATATCAACCAGATCCCCAAGTATGCACCGCGGGTAAAAGTTGCGGGGGCCATGCGAGTGTACGGCACCGACTTGAAGGGGCAGATGGTCATCTGGGAGCAGGCCTTCCAGAAGTTTCATCCGGACGTGGTATGGGAGAACAGTTTTGCGACCTCGAGCGAGGGCGGCATTGCGGGAATGTATATTGGCATCTCCGATATGGCTCCCATGGGCGATGACGCAAAGATTACCGACGTGATGCCGTTCTATAACGTATTTCATTACCTGCCGACGGAGTACTCGGTGGCAACTGGAGGGTACGAGAAGCGGGGAACCCTCTGGGCGATTCAGATCGTCGTCAACAAGGATAATCCGCTGACGAAGTTGACGATGGAGCAACTGGCAGATATTTTCGGCGCGGAACGGACGGGCGGTTGGGATGGAATTACATATACCGGCAGGTATGCGCGAAGCGCGAAGTCCAACATTCGAACCTGGGGTCAGTTAGGCTTGACGGGCGAGTGGGCGGACAAGCCGATTCAGACCTACGGTTACTGTGCTCCAGGGTTTGCGATTGCATTTCAGCGGAGACTGTTTCACTGGAGCGATAAGTGGAATGAAAACTTTAAGGAGTATGTCGAAGAGAGGATGATTCCCCCCGGGGATCCGGACGGGCCGGAGGTGCAGAGCGAAAGAATGTACGAGGCATTATCGAAGGACAAATACGGTATTGCGTGGGGGCCTGTCCTGCACAGCAAAGACTATCCGTCCGTGAAGCAGATCGATCTGGCTGAAACTGCAGCGGGGCCATATCTGGCGCTAACCGAGGCCAATGTACAGAACCGCACGTATCCTTTCATCCGTGATGCTTACATTTATCTGAACCAGGCTCCGGATCGGCCGCTCGATCCGAAGGTCGCAGAGTTTATGCGATTTATTTATAGCCGGGAGGGGCAGGAACTGGTGCGAGATCACGGCATGTACTACCCGCTTCCGTACAGCATGATCAAGCAACAACTGGCGAAAATCCGATGAACATAAGTCGAATGGTTGCAGGAGCGTTATTGTGCATTGCAGTTGCTGGTCTGAATGCGCAGGATGTCACCGTGCGTGTGTGGTGGCATGGACATCATGGGATCTATCACGGACAGGCGCGTGCAGACCTGGGGCGCGTTGCGACAGCATGGGAGCACGAGTTTGCAAAGACACATCCGGAGGTGCACTTTGCGAACACAGAGGTTGGCGACGAGGCTGCCTTGGGTGGGTTGTATACCGGTGTCGCAGACGTGGCGCTGATGGACCGTCCGCCGCTAGCGATAGAGGTGGACGGCTACCAACAGGGCGCCGGGCAAGATCCGACCGGCGTGACGATCGGAACCGGGAGTTTACGAACCGCTCAGGATGCCCCCGCATTGGCGATTGTAGTGGCTCCGGGAAATCCACTAAAGGAGATTTCGCTGGCACAACTCGACGCTGTATTCGATGCGGATCATCGCAGGGGACTCGATCGAGTTCATACCTGGGGAGACCTGGGACTAACCGGAGTATGGGCGAACCGGCCAGTGCATCTGTATGGGTTTGGTCTCAATGATGAGCAAAGCTTTCTCTTTGAGCGCGACGTGATGAAAGGTAGCCAAAAATGGCGCGAGGGACTGCATGAGTTCCATACGGCTGCGATGGTGAGTTCTGCGGTGGCGAGAGATGCCGATGGGATCGGAATCGCCTCGATGGACGGCGTCGCCGGCGTTCGCGTCCTGGCGGTGAAAAGTGACTCCGGCGATGCTGTGCAGCCGACTGCGGAGACGTTGGGCCTCGGAACCTATTCGTTGGCGCGCACCCTCTCTGCCTATTTCAACTCAGGTGCAGCAGAGCAGACGCGGAAGGCAGTGCAGGAATTTCTGGAATATGCGTTGAGTCCTGAAGGCCAGGCCGCGGTGCAGGCGAACGGGTACATAGCACTAAGCGAGAATGCGGCGAAGCGAAGTAAGGAGGCATTGCAGTGAAGATGCGATGGATGCTGGCAGCTTGTCTGTGCGGAACCGCAGTAGGTCAGGGGGAACATTGGGCGCAGAAGTTAGCGCCGTATAAGCCCGAGACACAGGTGCACGGTCTGATTCGAACCTACGGCAACAACTACATTCCGCAGCTGGTAAAGCAGTGGGAGGCGGAGTTTCAAAAATTCGAGCCGGAGGTGACGTTCCAGAATAATCTTCCGGGAACAGAAGCCGCCATGGCAGGTGTTTACAGCGGTGTGGCCGATGTGTCCTTCGTTGGGCGCGAAGGCTATGCTCCGGAGATCGAAGGCTTCGAAGAGGTCAAGCGCTACCCGCCCCTCGGCGTCGAAATCAGCTCGGGCAGCTTCAATACGCCTCACAAGACATTCTCGTTGCAGGTGTTTGTGCATCGTGATTCACCTGTGACCCAACTCACCATGGAGCAGTGCAAGGAAATCTTTGGCGGCGGCGAGAAGAGGATTCGCACCTGGGGGGAACTTGGAGTGAAAGGACCCCAGGCATCGCACGCCATTCATGTGTATGGGTATAACTTCGACACCGGGATGGCGGGGTACTTCAACCGTGTAGTGCTGGGCGGCTCCGGAAGATGGAATGAGGACTTGAAGGACTACGACAACGGTCATCAGCCTGACGGAGAGGTGATTAATGCCGGCGTATACATACTTCAGGCGCTCGCGAAAGATGCGGATGGAATTGCGTTTGCGAACGTTCTTTATGAAAACCCGCAGGTCAAGACGGTTGCGCTGGCGATGACGGCCAAAGGCCCTTATGTTGAGCCGACTCGGGAGACGGTGTGGTCGCGAGCATATCCTATCTCGCGGTTCACGATGGCCTATGCCGACCCGCGACCGGGCAAAGGACTCGATCCTGCGGTCAAGGAGTTTTTGCGGTTTCTGGTGAGCCGCGAGAGCATGGAACTGGTAGAGGCAGATGGGGCGTACCTGCCGATCAATCCGACTGTCCAACGGGAACAGTTGGAGCTCCTGAAGTGAAAGCATCGGCGCGCGTGGTGGCTGCTGCCACGCTTTTTCTTGCAGGAGCTGCCGGCTGCATCCGCGCCCAATCCCCGCAGACGTTGGTCAGAGTCTGGGGATACAAGGGGATGGAGCCGTTGATGCTGCGCTGGGAAGCCGCCTACGAGCGTCAACATCCTTCGGTGCATTTTGAAAATCATTTTCACGGTGCGGCTGCTGTGGCCGCAGGGCTTTATGACGGCGCAGCAGACGTAGTCGTAATGGGGCGAGAGATGTGGACGGCAGATTCGATGGCCTTCCACTGGGTGTTTCAATACGCGCCGTTTCGTGTGGAGGTCTTGGCCGCCGGAACGGGTGCTCCTCCGCCAAGTTATTCTCCGGTCGTGATTGTGAATCGTGAAAATCCACTGCAACAGATCTCGATGGCGCAGTTGGATGCCATCTTCGGAAGCCTCCATAAGGTGGCTCCTGGAAACCTTCGGCAGTGGAGTGAGCTGGGCGTGGATGGTGCATTGGCTCAACGTGCGATCAAGCCAGTAGGGTTCAGCGAGGATGAGGCTCTGGGAGTGTTCTGGCGGAAGCGCGTCTTGAGGGAAGACTACAAGCCAAATCCGGCGAGCGGTCTGTTGCGCTCAGAGGCTGACGTAGTTCGAGCGGTCGAAACGAATTCGGCGGCAATCGGCTATGCGAGCGGAACTGCGGCGAACTCTTCGCAAGGTATTAGGGTGATAGCCGTCGATGGTGTCGCCCCCACCGCACTGACTATTGCGAACTCGACCTACCCACTAAGCCGCCGCGTTTCCCTGTATATAAACCGGAAACCAGAAGCCCCCATTGAGCCGGCCGTGGAAGGATTTCTTTTTTTCTGTCTGAGCGACGCGGCACAGACAGAGATTCATGCCAATGAGGGATATATCTCTTTACCCACTGCAACGAGACAACGAATGGAACAAAGAATTCGTGGTCCGTGGGATGGTAAGGAAGGGTGGAAGCAATGAGGGCCGCCGTCTGCCTCCTGGTCTTGTGTAGCGCGGCTGCAAGCGCGCAGAATCCGAAGCTGCCGCCCTATGTCGCGTCCAGGCAGGTGAGTGGAACGATCCGGGTGTGGGGTCATGGCGCGGCGGGGAAGGACTACATTGAGTCCCTCATGCGCGCGTGGGAGGAAGGCTTCGCTAAGGTCCAGCCGAACGTTCACTTCGAGAATGAGTTGTATGGAACCGCGAGCGCAGTGGGCGCGCTGTATACAGACAAAGGGGAGTTGGCCGTGATGGGCCGGGAGATATGGCCCATGGAGACGGAAGCCTTTACCGATGTCAAAGGATATCCGCCCACAAGTGTAGATATCGTTACTGGAAGCGTTGATATCAGAAACAAGGAGTTCGCGCTGACCTTCGTGGTCAACGCAAAAAATCCATTGAAGCACCTATCGCTTGAAGACGTGCGCAGGATCTTCAGCGTAACGGCAAAGCCAGTAAAGACGTGGGGAGATCTGGGGCTAACCGGTGAATGGGCCCATACGCCGGTGCGTGCGTATGGATTCGAGATCGCGCGAGGGTTTGGGTATTACTTGCAGCAGCGAGCCTTCGGCGGGTCCGAAATATGGAATCCAGATCTGGTGGAAATGGCCGATCAACCGAAAGCCGAAGGAGGGCTGTATGATGCCGGGCAGCGGGTGGTGGATGCGGTCGCCGGAGACGCCGACGGGATCGGTTTTACCAGTGCCCTCTATCGCGCGGGCGGCGTGAGGGTTGTACCGCTTGGTCGGACCAGGTACGGCCCGTTTCTGCTGCCAACGCGTGACACTGTTGCCGCCCACTCCTATCCGCTGGTTCAGGTGATTACGGCGTTCTACGATAAGCGCGGCAAGGAGGCCCCCGTTGTTGAAGAGTTTTTGCGCTACGTTCTAAGCCGGCAGGGCCAGGCCGTGGTGGCAGCGGAAGGTGACTTTACTCCGCTAACCCCCCACCTTGCAGATCTAGAGCGTGCGAAGCTCCTGCATCCTGCGCCGTGAAGTTTTCTTTATGTGCGTTTTATGGCGAGTTCATTTGCGGCATGGAGGATAGGTTCGCTTCTGAGATGACGATGTTGCATGCATCTGTGAAAGGAAAAATGGAGACGATGAAGAATCGGAGAGTCATGTTTGCTATTACAGCGCTAGTGGCGCTGGGAGTTGCTGGCGTTGTTCATGGCCAGGAGACCCGCGCTCAAGCGGCGCTCGCGTTGCGTACTCCGGAACAGAAGGAGATGGACCCCACATTTACGACCGCCGCGCCATATGCACAGAAGTTGGTGGACAGAGCGTTGGCGGAGCATCCCGAGGTGTTACTGCTGGCCATCCATGCGGGTGCGCCCAAGTATGACATCATTGCGTCCAACTTCGGACGTATCGGCAAGCTGGGAGATGAGGACGATCTTCGCTGCATTCATACCGGCAATGACAATCTGGAGGTGAACGAAAAGGGCAATCACTACGAAGACCAAACGCCATTGCGCGACAAGAGTGGGAAGATTATCGGGGCGATTGGGATTGTGTTCAGCTACAAACCTGGCGATGACAAAATCGCACTACAGAAGATTGCAAAAGATGTAGCGAAGGAGATGCAGGCGCAGATCTCTAGTTCACACCAGCTGTTTGGTCCTGCATAGTCTTTCAAGATCTTTCGACTGCCAAAGTGAGGCCGAGGTGCGATGCGCCGACGGCCTTTGCTTTGCGAGGAGCCAACAGGATGAGACGAGCAATCACGATGCTGCTCTTCATTGCAATGAGCGCAGTGGCGCAGTCACCCGAGCAAAGCGCTCTCTCCGCAATTCCGCCTTATCGGCCAGCCCATCAGGTAACAGGAACGATCCGGCTATGGGGTCATGGAGCGCCCGTGCTGGATTTCATGGGGATGTTGGTGAAGTCCTGGGAGGAAGGGTTTGCAAAGTTTCAGCCTGGGGTGAAGTTCGAGTACCGGATGTATGGAACCGCGAGTGCCATGGGAGCGCTCTATACGGGCGAAGGCGACATCGCGATCCTCGGACAGGAGATGTATCCGTTTGAAGTGAAGGCGTTTGAACAGGCTAAGGGATATGCGCCGACAGAGATTGAGATTGCCACGGGCAGCGTGGATGTGCGGAACTTCGATTTTGCGCTGGGACCATTTGTAAATGCGAAGAATCCCCTGAAGCAGATCACCCTCAATCAAATGGATAGGGCATTTGCATTTCACGATGGCGGGCCCACTCGGAACATCGTGACGTGGGACAGGCTCGGGCTGACTGGACCGGAGTGGGCAGGAAAGCCGATTCATCTTTATGGATGGCGCGAATCGGACATCTTTTCGACCTGGATTGAACGGGCAGCGTTGCATGGAAGCCATCGCTGGCGGTGCGGGATGCGCCAGTACGCGCACATTCATCGCCCTGATGGAACGATCTACGACAGTGGACAGCAGATTCTGGACGATCTGGCAAAGGATCCGTATGGGCTGGCGCTGTCTAGCGTGCGTTACTTGAAGAGTGATGCTGTCAAACCGTTGCTGGTAGGCAGAACGGCTGACGGTCCGTTCGTTGCGGCCACCAAGGCGACCCTGATTGCGCGCCAGTATCCGCTGGGGAGAATTATTCCTGCGGAGATTGATCGCGCTCCCGGAAAGCAAGTTGATCCGGCTGTGCGCGAGTTCCTGTTATACATCCTGAGCCGCGAGGGCCAAGCCGATATTGTGCGCAATGGAAAATATCTGCCGATGGGACCACGCTTCGACGCGCGTGAGCGGGAGAAGCTGCAATGAGGCGGCTGATGGTCCTCGCTGCAGTGTTTGCAGGCGTCGTCGCGTCTGCGCAGCAGCCACTTCCGATCCGCAGTATGGGCGACAGCGAGATGCGCGGAACCCTGAAACAGTGGGAGGTGGCCTATCAGCGCCTGCATCCCACTGTTCACTTTGACGACAAGCTCTGGGGCACTGCCACGGGCATGGCCGGGATCACTACCGGAGCGTCGGACATCACGTTGCTGGGGCGGCCTGTCACCGCAAATGAGGTCATCGGATTCGAGTGGGTGCACCGAGTAAAGCCTCTGGGACTCGAAATAGCGAGAGGGCCGCTTTGGGGCGAGGGGAAGTCACCCGCGTTGGCCGTGATGGTATCGAGGCGCAATCCAATCAAGGCGCTGACCCTCGCGCAGTTGGCCGCCGTACTCGGTTGTCCCACCGACGCATCCCGGCAGGTCACCTGGGCGATGCTTGGCGCAACAGGTGTGTGGGCTACTCGGCCGGTGCACGCCTACTTGTTTGACGATCAAACCGGGACGGGGGTATTTCTGCAGCGAACAGTGCAGGGAAGCAAGGACTGTTGGAATTGGTCCATCGTTCAGGAGTTCAAGGATAAGCCTGGCAATCCGGCCGCTAACCAGATTGTTGCAGCCTTGCGCAAAGATCGCGATGGGCTGGCAGTGGGGACGATGACCTCTGCGGGGGTGGCAGCACGCGTCGTGTCCGTAGACGGTATACAGCCAACAACGCAAACCCTGATCGATGGGAGTTACCCGTTCGGGCGAGGCATCTATGTCTACATCGATCCGGCTACGCTCAAGAGTGACAAGATCGTCAACTTTCTACGCTTCTGCTTGAGTCAGGACGGCCAGAAGGTGCTTGCGGCACAGGGAGATTTTCTTCCGCTGGATACTTCGACTGCGGCCCACGAACTTACAAAGTTACAGTGAACCACTTCAGCCTCGCCGGGTCTTCCCGGACGGTGCCCGGATTGGGGGAATGTAGCTGTCATCTTATAAGAGCAGCTCCTGACCCCGCCGCGAGTCGATGTAGCCGATGAACTCGCTGATTTTTGAATCGTCGGTTGCCCAGGCTCCAGAATCTTAACATCCATAGGGAAGCTGGGGTGGTCTTGTTATTTGTGGACGTAGGTGATGTGCCAGATGGAGCGGCTGCCATCGTCGGTGACATAGAGGCTGCCGTCGTTGGCGATGGTGAGGCCTGCGGGACGGCCCCAGACCTGGCCGTTGGAGGTGACGAAGCCGGTGAGGAAGTCAACGTACTCGCCAGCGGCGTGGCCGTCGTGCATGGGCAGGGTGATGACCTCGTAGCCGACAGCGTGGCCGGCGGTCCAGGTGCCGTGTTCGGCGGCGAAGGCGTTGCCGTCGTACTGCGGTGGAAAGGCGTTGGCCTCATGGGCGGCGATGGGCGGGTCGGGGTAGAAGGCCATCTGGAAGGAAGCCATGCGGGGCTGGAGGAGGACGTCGGGGGTGTGGACTTTGCTGGCCAGATCTACGTGGCTGCACGTGGCGGCCTGGGCGGCGGCAAGGGGGTGGGAGAGGCCGGGGTTGGGGCCGGTGCCGTTGGCACACGGGAGGGCGAGGCGAGTGTCCTGATGGCCGCCGACAGAGTACCAGGGCCAGCCGAAGAAGCTGCCCCATGGGACGCTCGTGATGTAGTCGGGGACGGGCGGGTGGGGAGAGTGATCGAGGGGCGTGGTCGGGTGGTCGAGAGCCGTGGTGGAGCACCAGAGGGAGCCGGAGGTCGGGTTGATGGCGACGCCGACGCAGTTGTGCAGGCCGGAGGCGTAAACCTGGACGGAGCTGCCGTCAGGGGTGATCTGGAGGATCGTTGCGCGGCGGAACTCGCGGGGGTGGGTGTCTGGGTTGTGGAGGCTGGCGCCGGAGCCGACGGAGACGAGGAGATACTTGTCGTCGCGGGTGAAGACAAGGTCGTGGGTCCAACGGTCGGTGCCGCGGAGGTTGTGGCCGCCGGGGATGCTCCGGAGGATGACCTGGGGCGGCGTCGTGGCATGGAGGTCGCCGGAGTGATAGGGGAAACGGAGGACCGAGGCGGCCGTGGCGACGTAGATCCACTGGGGGTTCGAGCCGGAGGGATAGAAGGCGATGCCGAAGGGGTGGTCGAGACCGGTGGCGAAGGGGCGGAGGAGGGCGGCCTTGCCGCTGGGCGCAATACCGCGCAGGAGGTAGAGGGTGCCGGCGCCGGTGTCGGAGAGGAAGAGGTCGCCGTTGGGGGCGGTGAGGATGAAGCGGGGCAGGCGGAAGGTGGTGTCGCCGCCCGCGTAGAGAGTGACGTCGAATCCGGCGGGGGCGATGGGCCACGCGGTGATGGGCCGTGGGATGACGTGCGTGGCCGCCGTGGGCTGGGGGCCCTGGGGTGTGGCCAGGTCGGCGAGGGTGATCTTGTGGCCCAGGCCGGGATGCTGGGTGGTGCCGGTGAACGCGGATGGGCCGGTGAGGAGTGGCTGCTGGGCTAGGAGAGGTGTGGCAATCGTCGTCGCGGCAACAAGGGCGGCGGCGAAGTGGGCGAGGCGCATTGTTTAAGTGTAGCGGGTGGTCAGGGGTGGGGCGGGGTGGCTGTGGTCAGGGCGGCGGGATTGTGGGCGGAGGTGAGGACTTTGAGTTGGTCCAGGCTGGCGGTGGCGTTGAGTTGGGCACGGCTGTCGTGAGCGGTCAGGGTGATGGAGTTGAGGATGGCGCGGATGGCGGCAGCGGAGGCTGGCGGGGGCTGCTGGGGCGGGGGTGCGGAGCTGAGCCCGCGAAGGAGGCTGAGGACCGTGGTCAGAGTCTCAACGGTGCGCTGGGCGGCGGCAGAGTTTGGGGCGATCTCCATGATGCGCAGGTGGACGGCGCCACCGGAGAGTACGCGGGCGGCAGGGGTATAGCGGAGGCTGGCGACCAGGTCGGTATCGACAGGGAGTGGGAGCTGGAGGCCGAGGACGGAGATGAGGCCGTTGTCGCCGAAGGGGAGGCCGATGTGCCCGACGGCCCATGCCTCGGAGAGTAGCGGAACGTCGTGGAAGCGGGCGGCGAGTAGGGAGGAGCCGGAGGTGGGGAGGGCCCCGGCGCGGAAGCGGTCGAGCATGGAGTGGATCTGCTCGGGCGTCGGGGTGTTGGAGGCGGCGATGACGTCATAGCCGAGCTGGGCGATGCGGAGCTGGCGGCCGTCGATCGGGATGCTGTAGATGGTGCGGCCGATGTAGGTCTCGCGGGAGGCGGCGATGGAGGAGAGGTAGGCGGCGAGCCGGACGCCGTCGAAGCGGCCGATGAAGACCTCGGAGTAGGCAACCGGGCCGTTGGGACCGAGGGGGTTGGGCATGTGGTGCAGGGCGAGGGCGACGGCGTCGAGGTCGCGCTCGGGCAGGATGCCGGTGGCATCGATGAAGCGCTGGAAGTCGGGGCTGCGCTCGATGGGGGCCTGGTCGAAGTGGGTGGCGGAGCGGATGGACTTGAGATTGATGTAGACAATGGCGTCGGACTCGGGGAGCAGGCGCGCTGCTTCGGGAGGAGCCTGGGCGCGGAGATAGAACATGACGCCGAGGACGGCGAGAAGGAGGATTGCGACCAGCAGCGGGATCAGCGTGCGTTTGCGCATGGGCCTTGGGTAGGTGCGGCGGGATGAGGTGGGGCGCGGGACGGAGGAACGCATGCTCAGAGGACGGCCGTGTCCATGCGACTCATGCTACCACTGCACGAGGGCGTGAGCGATATTGAGCGGGGAGGAAGTGAGAGGTTTCAGGCGATGGCGCAGGTGGAGGCTTCGAGGAGGACGGCGCGGGGAAAGAGAATCTCTCTTTCGAGAGCGATGTGCTGGCGGAGGTCTTCGTCGAACTCGCGGAGGCCGTCGTAGAGTGCACGGTAGCTGGGGCAGGCGATGGGGGGAGGGGTGAAGCCCTGGGTGAGTTGGTGGAGCTGGTCGAGCAGGGCGGTGGTCTCATCGTGGTCGGCGGCGATGATGGCCAGGGGGGTGGCGAGGAAGCCGCAAAAGCTGGCGGGAGCGTCCTCGCCGGCGTGGTGGGAACGTGCAACGGAGCGTTCGAGGGTGATGATGTAGGGAAAGATGAGGGACTCTTCCTTGGGGAAGTGGTCGTTGAGGTCGAGTTCGAGGAGAGACAGGACGGCGTCGATGGCGTTGAGCTCGGCGTGAGCACTGCCGTGGTGCGCAGAGACTTTTTCGGAGAGTTGGATGAGGCGGGGTAGCTCGCGGCGGACGTAGGCGTGGTGGGCGGTAAGGATGTGGTTGCAGAGCCGTTCGAGAGATGCCTCCGCCCAGTCGGCGGCGGGGAGCGCGTGGAGGTCAAGGGCGGCGTCGAGGTCGCGGAGAACGGCGTCGAGGTCGAGGTGGGCCTGAGCGCAGGCGTCGGTCAGAGGCTGGTTGCCGCCGCAGCAGTAGTCCAGGCCGAGGCGCTCGAAGACGCGGATGGAGGTGGGTTGCTGGAGGGCGATCTGGCGGACAGTCTTGCCCGGGAACGCGGAGGTGCTCCGGGTTGTGGGCGTGAGTGCGGACGGCATAGTGAAGACTCCCTCATCTTGACCTTAGTGAGTGTGCGTGGCCGGCGCTGCGATTTGAATCACATGAAGAAAGATTTTTTTGTGGGTGGATTGCGAACGGGGGAGGAAGGCAGGGGGGTGACTTAAGTCGCTGTGGGTAGGGCGCGGTATGGGTAGGGTGGGAATGAAGGTTGAACTCAGAGAGGAAATTACAACGATGTTTTGTTATCAGTGCGAACAGACTTCACAGGGTACGGGCTGCCAGACGGTTGGCGTGTGCGGTAAGGATGAGACAACGGCGGCGCTGCAGGATCTGCTGATCCACGCGGCCAAGGGGATTGCGGTATATGCGCACCATGCGCGGAAGCTGGGTGCGGCTGATCCGGAGGTCGATGCGCTGACGATCCAGTCGGTGTACACGACGCTGACGAATGTGAACTTTGATGCGCAGCGGCTGGCGGAGATGATCTACGAGGCGGTAGCGATGCGGGAGACGGCACGCTGCCTGTACGAGCGGGCTGCTGCTGCTGCTGGCGTGGAGCCGGAGAGGTTTGGCGGAGTGGCCGCATGGACGCCGGCGGCGACGCTGGAGGGCTTGCTGGCACAGGGGCAACAGGTGCTGCTGCCAGTGCGCTTTCTGAGCGAGAGCAAGGAGATTGCGGATTTGCAGGAGTTGGTGCTGTATGGCATCAAGGGAGCTTCGGCCTATGCGGCTCATGCGCTGGCGCTGGGTGCGGGCGATCCGCAGACGTTTGCGAAGATCCACGAGGTGCTGGCGTTTCTGACGCACGAGGCTCCGACGGCGGAGGAGTTGCTCTCGGCGGCGCTGGGGGTGGGCGAGCTGAACTATCGCGTGATGCAGGTTCTGGATACGGCGCATACGGATACCTTTGGGCATCCGCAGCCGGCCAGGGTAAGGCTGGGCGCGCGCAAGGGCAAGGCCATCCTCATCTCAGGACATGATCTGCATGACCTGTATGCGCTGCTGGAGCAGACCGAGGGGACGGGTATCCAGGTCTATACGCACGGCGAGATGCTGCCTGCACATGGGTATCCGAAGCTGAAGGCGTACAACCACCTGGCGGGGAACTACGGCGGCGCATGGTATGCGCAGGCGGACGAGTTTGCGGATTTTCCGGGTGCGATCCTGATGACGTCGAACTGCATTCAGCAGCCGAAGGTATCGTACAAGGAGCGGATCTTTACTTCGGGCGCTGTGGCGTGGCCGGGGGTGCTGCATATTGCGGACCAGGACTTTGCACCTGTGATTGCAGCGGCGCTCGAGGCTCCCGGGTATGCGGAGGACGGCGCGGACGAGGAGATTCTGGTCGGCTTTGGGCACAATGCGGTGTTGAGCGTTGCGGACAAGGTTGTTGCAGCAGTGAAGGCGGGCGCGATTCGGCACTTCTTCCTGGTGGGCGGATGCGATGCGGCACGCGCAGGGAGGAGCTACTACACGGAGCTTGCGGAGTCGGTGCCGAAGGACTGTATGCTGATGACGCTGGGCTGCGGCAAGTTCCGCTTCAACAAGCTGGAGTTCGGCGAGATTGGCGGGCTGCCACGGCTGCTCGATGTGGGGCAGTGCAACGATTCGTACTCGGCCATACAGATTGCGCTGGCGCTGGCGAATGCGTTTGATTGCGGGGTGAATGAACTGCCGCTGTCGCTGGTGCTGTCGTGGTATGAGCAGAAGGCTGTGGCGGTGCTGCTGACGCTGTTGCATCTGGGAGTGCGGAATATCCGTGTGGGGCCCACGCTGCCGGCGTTCTTGTCGCCGGCAGTCCTCGCACTGCTGAAGGAGAAGTACAACCTGATGGCCATTACGAATGCGGAGGCGGATCTGGAGGCGATGCTCGGTCCCACGCAGACGGCGACGGCTTGAGTCCTTCCTGCTGCCGCGCGGCTGGGCAGTGGGCGCGTGCCACCGCCCGGAGAGTGGGGACTCTCCGGGCGGTGGGGCTTTTAGCTCCTCGCAAACTCAAAGGGAACCGCTGCCGGACTGCTAGACTTTTGGCATGAGAGATGGGCGGATGGAGTTGGCGGAGGTATTGGAGCGGACGGCGCTGCTGTCTACATTGACTCCGGCGGAGATTCAGTTGCTGGCTGCGCGGACCGTGAGGAGAAGATTTGGGGCGGGGGAGTTGCTGTTCTCCGAGGGCGAACCGTGCCACGGCCTGCACATCATCGCCGAAGGAAGGGTGCGGATCTTCAAGACCTCGCTGGGCGGAAGGGAGCAGGTGCTGGCGATGAATGTACCGGGGGAGTCGGTGGCTGAGCTGCCGGTGTTCGATGGAGGGGCGTATCCGGCATCGGGAGTGGCCGTCGAGGAGGCCGAGATTGCGTTTATCTCGCGAGAGGATTTTCAGGGGTTTTGTCTGGAGCATCCTGAGGTTGCGATGAAGATGCTGGCTGTGGTGGGCGGACGGTTGCGGCGCCTGGTCGCGATTATTGAGGAGCTGTCGTTTACCACGATTCGGCAACGCTTAATCTCTGTGCTGTTGCGGCTGGCGGAGACAGAGGGGCTGCGGACGGAGCGGGGGGTGGAGTTTTTGCTGCCGGGGAGCCACCAGGAGCTGGCCAGCCAACTGGGGACCGTACGGGAGCTGATCTCGCGGAACCTGATGCGGCTACAGGCTGAGGGGCTGCTGGAGGTGGACGCGCGGGAGATTGTGGTGAAGGATGTGAAGGGGTTGGCGGGGTTGCTGGGGTCGGCGGGGTAGCCTGGCCGCTGCCTTCTCGCAAAGACAAATACGTGCAGGGATCTCCACGGCGCTTGGCTTCGGTGGTGAGGGCGGAGTATCTGGCGATGGGTGGGAGGTTTAGTGGTTGTAGTCGTCGGCGTGCGGTACCAGCTGCTGGTAGACGGAGCGGGGCAGGTGGGTCTGCCAGTGGTCGGTGGCGCGGGCCAGGCCGATCAGCGAGAAAAAGAGGATGGCCAGAACGGCTGCGACCGTGCGCGGCTGTAGGATGCGGTTGCGCCACCGGGCGTTCGATTCGGCGAGAGCCCGCGCGTTGAGGGAGGCTGAGGGCGGGGCTGGGATTTCGGCCGGCGTGCGGCCGAGGCGGTGCGGCGGTAGAGCGAACTGCAGCGCGTTCTCTGCCGGGCAGACGGAGATGCAGCTCATGCAGCCCGTGCATTCGACGGAACGGATCGTAACAAGCTGGGCGACGGGGAGGTTCGAGGGGCAGGCCTTGTTGCACTTGTTGCAATCGATGCACGCGGTGGCGTCGCGACGGACTTTTACGGGGCTGAGGCTGGAGACGATGCCCATGAGCGCTCCGTACGGGCAGAGAAAGCGGCACCAGAAGTTTTTGATCATCACGGAGAGCAGGACGATCGTGGCCAGGACGGCGAGGCCGACGAGGCTCATGTTTCGGAAGAAGTTGAGCATCTTTACGTCGGCGATGATTCCGAAGGGGGCGAGAAGGAATTGCTCAAGGCCATCGGCAGACATGGTGACGACGACGTAGAGGAAGAACGCCAGGAGGATGTACTTGAGGCTGCGCAGTGGGATGTCGAGCCACCGGGGGAGGGTCAGGTTGCTGCCGAAGATGCGCTGGCCCAGATGCCAGAGATATTCCGACACGGTGCCCACCGGGCAGAGCCAGGAGCAGAAGGCTTTCTTGAGCAGCAGGCTGGAGAGCAGGAAGGCGACGAGAAGGAACATCGCTGCCGGGTGAATGGCGGAGACGTGACGGGTGACCAGGAAGTACTTCAGGTTCATGAGGCCGGCGATGGGCAGCCAGCCTTCGACGCCGGCGGGGCGGCTGAAGTAGCGGGATTGGCCGTTGGTCTCGTAATAGCGGACCCAGAGATAAAACTGTAGGCCGAGCCAGGCGTTGAGTGCGAGGAAGGTGATCTGCACGCTGTGGCGGATGCGCTGGGAGTGGTCGAGGAGATGACGGCGGATGAAGAGCTTTTTGGTCGGAGTCGAGGCGGGGAGTGGGGCGATGGTGGTGGGCATCGGGCTACCTTCTGTGTTGACTGTAGGTGGAAGGCGCGCAGGGAGATATGACTTAGGTCACAGTGGGGGATGAGTGACAGTGGTAGTGGGCGGCGAGGCTGGATGCGCAGGGTAGAGCTATGGTAAGGTTGAGACTGCGCTCGGGAAGATTGCGAGCGCGATTTACTGTTACCACCCAATCAGGCAAAGTGCGCCTGCTCGGGGCCCGGCTCAGGGCTGGCGTAGCTCAGCTGGTAGAGCACCTGATTTGTAATCAGGCGGTCGGGGGTTCAAATCCCTTCGCCAGCTCCATAACTTTGGGGCAGCAGTGAAGAGTTTGGTTGTAATGGATGTTGGTTGTACCTGCCAGTTGTTCCAGCCTTGCAGCGTTCACCATCCGCAATTCCGGGCTGAAGGTTTCGCGCGAGTAACGATCGTGCGAAAAGCAGCATGGGCGGTGGTGGGGAGTTGCGGGAAGGGCGGCCGGGAGTCAGGCACAGGTGGCCGAGTGGTTAATGGCAGCAGACTGTAAATCTGCCACTCTTCGAGTTACGGAGGTTCGAATCCTCCCCTGTGCACCATTTTGGTTGTTGGTTTTGTGATGTGGAGTGAGTGAGATGGATCGGGCACTCAACCCGGCGGCAGATCGAGGGCGGATGTTCGTTGCCCTCGGAGGTTTGGTAGTCTTAGGCTTGCTGGCGTGGTTCACAATTGATCCCGCGGCAGTGGTTCACGTGCATGGGTACGCTTCCAGGTACGTTGTGTTGGAGGATCGGGACGTCGAGGTTCGATGGCTGCCGATTCTGTTTCTCGGGTTGTTCGCGTTTCGGGTCGTGATCGCAGGTATGCGGGCGCGGATCGAGCAGCGCAGCGAAGGGGAGCAAAGAGTGCAGGAAGAAGGCTGATGTAGCTCAGTGGTAGAGCACTCCCTTGGTAAGGGAGAGGTCATGGGTTCAAGCCCCATCATCAGCTCCAGATTTTGTATGAGTGGCTGCTGGCTTCTGGTTGCCAGCTTTTAGTTTCCAGCTAAAGGCGAAGACAGCGGGCGGCGAGCGGTAGAGTTTAGAGGCTGAGAGTTCTTAGCTGAAAGCGAATGGCTGGGAGCTGGAAGCTGTTGTTCGCGGGAGTAACTCAGTGGTAGAGTCACAGCCTTCCAAGCTGTTGGTCGCGGGTTCGATTCCCGTCTCCCGCTCCAGATTTTGAAGCTTCGAAGGACGGAAGTAGACCATGGCACAGCCGGAGTTCAAGGTAGACCGCACGACTGCTCTGTATGAGCGTCCGGCGATGGATGTAGTGGACGCTGCTTCGTTTGGCGCGGTGAAGCAGGCGATTGCAAACGCTTTTGCGGTGGGGAATGTGGAGAAGTTTTTGAAGTCGGTGGGCCGGGCCGGGCTGCGGATTCGTGACTTTGAAGACGTGGCGGGCGCGGGGTTGCTGGGTGCGGGTGCGGCGGCACAGTATGCGAAGTTGCCGAATGGCGATCAGGGACAGATTCGGGAGTTTTATCTGGCGTCGCTGGAGCAGGTGGAGCTCGCTCTGCGGGATAAATATTTCAAGATCTACGCGTACTACTAAGCAGAGCGGGTGCGCGTGATGGCCGGGATGATCCGGCGATGAGGGTTGCAGCATAGTCTGGTTTCGATACCGAGAGGAAAGTGAGCAGTCATGGGCAAGGAAAAATTTGATCGCAGCAAGCCGCACGTAAACATCGGGACGATCGGGCACATCGATCATGGCAAGACGACGCTGACGGCGGCGATTACGAAGGTGCTGTCGAAGCATAATCCGAAGAACAGTTTCCGGTCGTTCGACACGATCGACAACGCACCGGAAGAGCGGGAGCGCGGCATCACGATTGCGACCTCGCACGTGGAGTATGAGACGGCGAACCGGCACTATGCGCACGTGGACTGCCCGGGGCACGCGGATTACATCAAGAACATGATTACGGGTGCGGCGCAGATGGATGGGGCGATTCTGGTGGTGGCGGCCACCGACGGCCCGATGCCGCAGACCAAGGAGCATGTGCTGCTGGCGCGGCAGGTGGGCGTTCCGTTCATCGTTGTGTTCCTGAACAAGTGCGATGCGGTGGAGGACGAAGAGCTGATCGAGCTGGTGGAGATGGAGGTCCGCGAGCTGCTGAGCAAGTACGATTATCCGGGCGACGATACGCCGATCATTCGGGGCTCGGCGCTGGGCGCGCTCAATGGCGAGGCGCAGTGGGAGGCGAAGATCGACGAGCTGATGGCGGCGGTGGACAAGTACATTCCGCAGCCGGAGCGGGCTGTGGATCTGCCGTTCCTGATGCCGATTGAGGATATCTTCTCGATCTCCGGCCGTGGGACGGTGGTGACCGGACGCATCGAGCGGGGCAAGATCAAGGTAGGCGAGCCGTGCTCGATTGTGGGCTTCCGGGAGACGCAGCAGACGGTATGCACGGGCGTGGAGATGTTCAAGAAGCAGTTGGACGAAGGCATGGCGGGCGATAATGCGGGGCTGCTGCTGCGCGGCATTGCGAAGGAGGATGTGGAGCGCGGGCAGGTGCTGGCCAAGCCTGGATCGATCACGCCGCACACGGACTTCAAGGGCGAGGTGTATGTGCTGAGCAAGGAGGAGGGCGGGCGTCATACGCCGTTCTTCAACGGGTACAGGCCGCAGTTTTACTTCCGGACGACGGACGTGACGGGCTCGGCGAAGCTGCCCGAGGGCACGGAGATGTGCATGCCGGGAGATAACATCCAGCTCACGATTGCGCTGCATACGCCGGTCGCGATGGAGAAGGGGCTGCGCTTCGCCATCCGCGAGGGTGGACGCACGGTCGGCGCCGGAACCATCAGCGAGATCATCAAGTAGGGCTGCGCGGACGGTGAGAGTTTTCTTGCCGGACCGCGGGGCAATATTTCAATTTCAACGAGGGCTGCCGGTTCGCCAAGAGGTACGACGGCCGGCAGCCACTCCAAACGATCTTTGAGTAAGGGCTCTTGACGGAGCACTGGAAAGCATAGAGATTCGCCATGGCACAGCAACGCATTCGCATTCGCCTGAAGGCATATGATTACCGCGTCCTCGACGTCTCCACCAGCGAGATTGTTGAGACCGCTAAGCGCACGGGAGCGCAGGTTGCGGGACCGATTCCGCTGCCGACGATGAAGAACAAGTATTGCGTTCTGCGCTCGCCGCACGTGGACAAGAAGTCGCGCGAGGCCTTTGAGATCCGGACGCACAAGCGCCTGATCGACATCCTGGAGCCGACGCAGCAGACGGTTGACGCGCTGATGAAGCTCGATCTGCCGGCAGGCGTGGACGTAGAGATTAAGACGGTGACGAAGTAAGTCGTCGCCGCCCGGAGTGGATTCCCGACTGGAATGGCAGTTAAGGAATGCAAGCGCAACACCTACAGTGCTCGCCAAGGCTGAGCATGATGAGGAAAGGAAGCAGAAATGAGTGTTACAGGGATTCTCGGCAAGAAGATTGGCATGACGCAGCTGTTCGATGACCGCGGCGATATTCACCCGGTTACGGTGCTGAAGGTTGGGCCGTGCGTGATTACGCAGTTGAAGACGCTGGCCAAGGACGGCTACGATGCCGCGCAGATCGGTCTGGTGGAGTTTGTCAAGGCGTCCAAGGTGAACAAGGCGATGACCGGACACTTTGCGAAGTCGAATGTGCCGCCGGTGCGTGAGATTCGCGAGGTTCAACTGGAGTCGGTCTCGGGCGAAGAGGATGACCAGACGGCGAAGGCTGGCGACCGCATTACGGTCGAGATCTTCTCCGAGACGAAGTTTGTGGATGTGATTGGCAACTCGAAGGGCCGCGGGTTCTCGGGCGTGGTTCGTCGCCATGGTTTTGGTGGTGGTCCCAAGTCGCACGGTCACATGTTCCAGATCCAGGGTTCGATTGGAGCGTCTTCGTTTCCCTCGCGCGTGTTTCCGGGGCAGCGCATGCCAGGGCATTTTGGTACCGACCAGGTGACTGTGCGGAACCTTCGTGTTCGCGGGATTGATGTTGAAGACAATTTGCTGATGGTCGAGGGTGCGGTTCCGGGGGCTCGGGATGGATACGTGCTGGTCTCCAAGGCAAAGGCGCCACCGAGAGAGCGTCGCGGATTCGCCGGTGCTGAGACGCGCGATGCGTTGAAAGCCTCGAAGAAGGCAGCAGCCGGCAAGAAGAAGTAGGCCCTGTGCGGGCGGCTGGTAGCGCTTGTAGCGCAGAGGCCTGCCGCGAGATCGAGTATCAACCTCTGCTCGGGGAATAGACCGGTAAAAGCAGACGAACAAGAGATGAGCCTGCGGCAACGATCGCGGGCAAGAAGAGAGAAGACGATGGCAAACATCAAAGTAGTCGATCTCGGCGGGAAGGAAGTCGGGACGTTTGAACTCGACGAGATCTTCGCAGGCGAGGTCAACGAGGCGTTGCTCTGGGAGGCGGTGAAGCACTATCGTGCCAGCCTGCGCCAGGGAACGCATGCAACCAAAAACCGCAAGGCAGTATCGGGCGCTGGCAAGAAGCTGTGGAAGCAGAAGGGAACCGGGCGCGCTCGCGTTGGCTCGATTCGTACTCCACTGTGGCGCGGCGGCGGCACGGTCCACGGACCTCAGCCACGCAGCTACGAGTATCAGTTTCCGCGCAAGAAGCTGCTGGGTGCATTGCGTTCGGCGATTGCGTCGAAGATCAACGACGGCAAGCTGACGATAGTTGAGAACTTTGATGTGGCCGAGTTGAAGACCAAGGTCTACCGCGAGGCGCTGAACAAGCTCGATGCGAAAAAGACGGCGTTGCTGGTTGAGAGCTCACAGCAGTTGAGCGAGAAGTTATATCTTGGATCACGCAATCTGCAGGGCGTGGAGCTGGTGCTCTCGTCTGAGGTGCATCCATACGATCTGTTGAAGTATGAGAACGCCATCTTCTCGAAGGCCGCCTTCGAGACCCTGACCGAGACGCTGAAGAAGGCAGTCTCCAAGCGGCAGCACGCCGAGAAGGAGGCCGCATAAATGCCTACTCTATATAACGTGATTCGCCGCCCGCTGATTACCGAGAAGGCCCTAACCTCACGCGAGGTCGAGGGATCGCTGGTGTTCGAAGTGGCTGCCAACGCCACCAAGACCGAGGTCAAGCAGGCTGTTGAGGCGCTGTTCAATGTGAAGGTGGCGAGCATTCGCACCATCAGTGTTGTCGGCAAAGAGCGGAAGCGCGGAAAGTTCGCAGGGTATCTCCCTGACTGGAAGAAGGCGTATGTGCGCCTGAAGGCCGGCGAGAAGGTACCGGATTTTGCCGCAGAGGTCTAGAAGTAACAAGCAGGAAACAGGAAGTAGCCAGAGGTGAAGTGCAGTAGTACCGATGGCTGTGTACGTTCAAGTAGCAAGAGTCATGTATCGCGCTCGATAAGCAGTTGAAGATAGCGCGGCAGGCAAAGGATTAGAACCATGCCGATTAAATCATTCCGTCCGATTACCCCGACCCTGCGCTTCCAGACGAAGCTGGTCAACGACGACATTACGACCGACAAGCCGCATAAGCCGTTGCTGTCGGTGAAGCCAAGGACCGGCGGCCGCAACAATATGGGCAAGCTGGTGATCCGCCACCAGGGTGGCGGCCATAAGCAGAAGCTGCGACTGATCGACTTCAAGCGCGACAAGTTTGGAGTTCCGGGCACAGTCGCCACCATTGAATATGATCCGAATCGCAGCTCGCGCATTGCGCTGGTGCACTATGCAGATGGCGAGAAGCGCTACATCATTCAGCCGGTAGGGCTGAAGGTTGGCCAGAAGGTGATGAGCGGCCCGGAGGCAGACATTCTGGTGGGCAATGCGCTGCCGCTGAAGAATATTCCGACTGGAACGATCGTGCACAACATCGAACTGCGTCCGGGCAAGGGTGCGCAGATGGCGCGTTCGGCCGGAGCGCAGGTCAACCTGATCGCCAAGGAAGGCGACTACGCGCTGCTGAAGATGCCTTCGGGTGAGACGCGCAAGGTGCTCGTCGAGTGCATGGCGACCATCGGCCAGGTGGGGAATACGGACCATGAGAATGTCACCATTGGCAAGGCAGGACGTAATCGGTGGAAGGGCATTCGGCCTGCCAACCGCGGCGTTTCTATGAACCCGGTTGATCATCCGCATGGCGGTGGTGAAGGCAAGACCTCGGGTGGACGTCACCCAGTGACGCCGTGGGGCCAGCCGACACGTGGCTACAAAACACGCAATAACAAGCGGACCGATGTGTTTATCGTGACGCGCAGGAACAAGGGCAAGTAAGGCGGCTGCCAGCTAAAAGACGAAGCGCGCAGCTAAGAGTTTCCCGGGAAGTAAAAGCAACACCAAGTCTCGTATCTAAGAGATTCGTCGTATTCAGCACTACAGTATCGGAGTTAGTTATGTCACGTTCAACGAAGAAGGGCCCGTTCATCGATGCTCACCTAATGGTCAAGATCGAGGCGATGAACACCGCCAATGAGAAGAAGGTCATCCGGACATGGTCACGCCGCTCCACCATTCATCCGGATATGGTTGGCCACACGATCGCGGTACACAACGGCCGCAAGTTCATCCCGGTGTACTGCACGGAGAACATGGTGGGCCATAAGCTCGGTGAGTTCTCGGCGACGCGCACGTTCAAGGGTCACTCGGCGAAGGCTGGCGATACGGCGAAGGGCAAGTAAGCCGGCGCGGGAATTGTTCGATCAAGATTAGACAGAATTGTACGTTTGAAGGACATCGCAATGCATAAAGCAATCGCACCAAAGAATCCCGAGTTCCGCGCTGAGGCCCGATTTCAGCGCTGCAGCCCGCAGAAGGCCAAGCTCGTGCTGGACCTGATCAAGGGTCTGCGCGTCGAAAAGGCCATCAACACCGTGGCCTTCACCAACAAGCGTATTGCGCCGGTGGTGGAGAAAGTTCTGCGCTCAGCCGTCCAGAATGCGCAGCATCTCTCCGATGAGCGGGGCCTCGATGTCGACATTGACAACCTGTACGTCAAGACTGCAGTCGCAAACGATGGGCCGCGCATGAAGCGCATCCGCCCTGCTCCGATGGGACGGGCGTTCCGCTATCAGCGCCGCATTGCGCACATCATCATCACGGTGGCAGAGAAGAAGGCTGCCGCGGTAGAGGTAGAGGCTACTCCTGAGCTGGAGAAGAAGACGGCAGGCAAGCCCGCAGCCAAGAAGAAGACTGTGGCGAAAAAGGCTGTCGCCAAGAAGACGCCGGCGAAGAAGGCTGCCGCAGCCAAGTAACAAGGAACGGACGCGACAGCAGGAACGAATTTTGCAGTAAGCAGTTGGCACTAACTAGTACTTTTGTTTTATCAACCGCGCCGGCTCAACCGGCTATGGTTCAGGAATAGGGAAGCTATGGGACAGAAGGTCCATCCGTACGGATTTCGCCTCGGCGTCAACAAGCCGTGGAAGTCGCGCTGGTTTGTGGAGCGCGGCTACGATAAGTTGCTGGTCGAGGATGTGAAGCTGAAGGCTGAGCTTCGCGAGAAGCTCAAGGCTGCCGGTGTGAGCTCGGTCGAAGTGGAGCGTCCGGGCAACAAGCTGCGGCTGATCATCCGCACTGCACGTCCGGGCATCATCATCGGCCGCAAGGGCGCGGAGATCGACAAGCTGAAGGCCGACATCCAGAAGCGCACCAACCGCGAGGTGTTCATCGATATCCTTGAGGTGAACAAGCCGGAGCTGGATGCGCAGCTGGTGAGCGAAAATATTGCGCTACAGTTGGAGAAGCGCGTCAGCTTCCGCCGGGCGATGCGCAAGAGCGTGGACTCGGCGCTGCGGTTCGGGTGCAAGGGCATCAAGGTCCGTGTATCGGGCCGCTTGAATGGCAACGAAATCGCGCGGTCGGAGTGGTATCTGCAGGGACGTCTGCCGCTGCACACACTCCGCGCAGACGTCGACTACGGATTCTCCGAGGCGCACACGACCTATGGAATTATCGGCGTGAAGACCTGGGTTTATCGTGGCGATATCTATGAGCAGAAGAAGCGTCGCGAGCCGGCGGTGATCACCACCGGGGCGTTCTAAAGGGCGGGATTAGGACCATGGATCGGGGACTGGAAGGGAAGTCACGCTTCCAATCTCCAATTCCAGTCTGTTATTTCTTGGCATACCCGCTAATCTTTGCTAAACTTATAGGGTTGTCCTCGAGTCTGCCCTAAGCTGTACTTCTGGCTACTGCGGCAGAGACCCCGGTCAGCACCAGCAGTTCTTCAGTAGTTTGTTCAAAGGAAATTCCTCATGCTTCTACCCAAGAAGGTTAAGTATCGCAAGCAGCAGCGCGGTCGCATGTGCGGCAAGGCGTGGCGCGGCTCCGACATCTCGTTTGGCGACTATGGTCTGAAGGTTCTGGAGTGCGGCTATATTACTGACCGTCAGATCGAGGCCTCGCGTATCGCGATGACGCGGTTTATCAAGCGCGGCGGCAAGGTGTGGCTGCGTTTGTTCCCGGATAAGCCGATTACAAAGAAGCCAGCCGAGACCCGTATGGGTAAGGGCAAAGGTGCTCCGGATCACTGGGTTGCAGTGGTTCGCCCTGGCAAGATTTTGTTCGAGATGGAAGGTGTACCGGTGGAGCTGGCCAAGGAGGCTATGCGTCTGGCGGCTCATAAGCTTCCACTTAAGACCGCGTTTGTTGTCCGCCCCGGCCTGAAGGTCGAAGTGGTTGCTAAGTAAAGCCGTTCAGGCGAGAAGGAAGCTATATGGAAATCGACAAGATTCGTAATATGAGCGACGACGAGTTGCAGAGCGAAGAGGCCAAGGCGGCTGAGCAGTTGTTCCGCATACGCTTCGCCAAGAGCCTTGGCAAGCAGGAGGGTGTTGGTAAGATCAAGTCCCTCAAGACCGATATCGCACGCATTAAGACCATTGCCAGAGAGCGTTCGATCGCAACTGTCAAGGCAGGAAAGGAATAGTCATGGCTGAGACCACTGTTGCTACCCCCGTCGCCGAGCAGGCTGCACCGCGCCGCGCCGAAAAGGTTGGCCTGGTTGTTTCGACGAAGATGGAGAAGACTATCGTCGTTGAGATCGAGATGCGCAAGGCTCACCCTAAGTACAAGCGGGTTCTGAAATCCAATAAGAAGTTTTATGCGCATGATGAGCAGAACTCGGCACGTGTGGGTGATATGGTTCGCATTCGCGAGACCCGTCCGCTGTCGAAGTTGAAGCGCTGGTCACTGGAAGAGATTATCCGCCGGTCGTCGTTGTCGACGCTGCCGGATGAGAAGCCGGTTGTTGTCAAGTAGTTGTTCCAATGTTTAGCGTCTTGGGCTTGAGTGAGGCCCGGGTCGCGTGCACGAGATAGTAACGGCCTCCCGCTGTCAGGCTCTCGGGCAAGTTTCCCCTCTCGAGCCCGTACCTGGCGAGAGATTGAACCAGGAGAATCATCATGGCAGTTCAAATGCGCACTATCCTTGCCGTTGCCGATAACTCGGGCGCGCGCAAGCTCCAGGTTATCCTGCCGCTCGGCGGCGGACTCGGCAAGAAGGCCGGTCTGGGCGATGTGGTCACGGCGGCAGTCAAAGAGGCCTCGCCAGATGGAACGGTTAAGAAAGGCAAGGTAGTCAAGGCGGTCATCGTGCGCACGCATAAGGAGTATCGTCGCCGGGATGGAACGTATATCCGCTTCGACGAAAATGCCGCAGTTGTGGTCAATGATGCGATGGAGCCGGTTGGAACGCGTGTGTTTGGACCGGTGGCGCGCGAGTTGCGCGACAAGAAGTTTCTCAAGATTGTCTCGCTGGCGCCTGAAGTTATCTAGCAAGTTCATTCACGCGGATTCCGGCTCCGTATGCGTTCTGTGGAGCGCGTGATCGCCGAGGAGAGAAGGTACCATGCCGAATAAGTTCAAGCCGTCAAATGGCAGCAAGTCGAAGATCAGGATCAAGCGCAACGATATGGTTGTGGTGATTGCTGGCAAGGATAAGGGAGCGAAGGCGCACCGTGTGTTGCGGGTGATCGCCGACAAGCAGCGCGTTCTGGTTGAGGGTGTCGGCATGATTAAGAAGCACGTGAAGCCGGATCCGCAGAAGAACATTGCTGGAGGCATTCTCGAACAGGAGGCGCCGATCCACATCTCGAATGTGATGCTGGTCGACTCTGAAGGCAAGAGGACGCGCCTTGGATTTCAGGTGGAGGGCGATAAGAAGACGCGGATCGCACGCACCAACGGCGGCGTGATCGCAGACAAGAAGTTTAAAAAGTAGATTGATTACGGCTTTAGGTAAGGGTTGAGTTGGAGTTTCAGCTTGAAGCACGTTGAGCATCCCACGAAACGGTATACGGCGTAAGCTACTCCGGAGCCGTGGAGAAAGAGAAGTGAGATCATGGCAGCACGTTTGAAAGAGAAGTATTACGGCGAGATCAAGCAGTCGCTTCAGAGGGATCTTGGCCTTGATAATGCGATGGCGGTTCCCAAGCTGGAGAAGATTGTGATCAACATGGGTCTGGGTGAAGCCACTCAGAATGTGAAGATCATGGATCCTCTGCTTGCGGACCTGGCCTCGATCGCCGGCCAGAAGCCCGTGATCACGAAGGCCAAGAAGTCGATTGCAGCGTTCAAGCTGCGTGAAGGCATGCCGATCGGTGCGATGGTTACGCTGCGCGGCGACAAGATGTACGAGTTCCTCGATCGCCTGATTGCGGTGGCGCTGCCTCGTGTGCGTGACTTCCGAGGGGTGAGTTCGAAGAGTTTCGATGGGCGTGGCAACTACACGCTCGGCCTGCGCGATCAGTTGATCTTCCCGGAGATCGATTACGCGAAGGTGGACAAGGTCAAGGGAATGAACGTCACGATCGTCACCACGGCGAAGGATGATAACGGAGCCCGCGCGTTGCTCAGGAGCTTTGGTATGCCCTTCCGCCAGGGAGCGTAAAAACAGCCGTTGGCAAGTGCTGGCTATAGATTTCGCAACAGGTATTCGCTGCAAGATTGAGAGAGTAAAGAGTTATGGCAACCACCGCAAAACGCGTTAAAGACGCACATAAGCCGAAGTTCAAGTCCCGTCAGCACAACCGCTGCCAGCTCTGCGGTCGCCCACGTGCGTTTCTGCGCAAGTTTGGTGTCTGCCGTCTGTGCTTCCGTAATTTGGCGCTGAAGGGCGAGATTCCGGGCGTCGTCAAGTCCAGCTGGTAGTCGCGGCTGTACCCCCACGTTGCAGGCCGCTGGATGGCGGCACTTGCGCGTAGTCAAGATCGGCGCTCCGGCGCCACAACCATTCCCGCAGGTTCTCCAGGCCGGTTCATGTAACTAGCCGGAGCGAACGGGGGATGAAAGGAAAACGATGAACCTCACCGATCCTGTAGCAGATTTTCTTACTCGTATTCGCAACGCACACCGCTCTCGCCATCAGAAGCTGGATGCTCCGGCTTCCAAGCTAAAGACCGAGATTGCCCGTATCCTGAAGGAAGAGGGCTACATTGCCAACTACAAGGCCGCCGAAGAGGATGGCCAGAAGGTTCTGCGCGTGTACCTGAAGTATGGCCCGAACAACGAGGCGGTGATCCGCGACCTGAAGCGCGTCTCGCGTCCGGGCTGCCGGGTGTATATCGGCAAGGATGAGATCAAGCGTGTCCAGGGCGGACTGGGAATCTCGATTATGACCACGCCCAAGGGTGTGATGACGGGTCGTCAGGCCCGCCGTGAAGGCGTTGGCGGTGAGATTCTCTGCGAAGTCTGGTAGTCGCGGCGGAGAATGAGAGTTGAGGGTTAGACCAAGCGGGAGACCGCCGGCTGCAGTGGAACTCATATAGTATGAGGGACTCGCAAGCCATGAAGGATTGAAGTTATGTCACGTATCGGCAAGAAGCCTATCACACTGCCTAAGGGTGTGAAGTACACCGTGCAGAGCAACGTCGTTGTTGTTGAAGGTCCCAAGGGCAAGGTGAGCGCTCTGATTCCTGCGGGCATCACCTTCTCTGAGAAAGACGGCGTGCTGACGGTAGAGCGGCCGGATCAGGCGCATGCGGCAGTGCATGGTTTGGCTCGCGCACTTCTGTTCAACGCCGTTGAGGGTGTGACGAATGGCTGGAAGAAGGAGTTGGACGTGGTGGGTATCGGATACCGCGTGGAGTTGAAGGGTAAGGATATGGTTGTTTTCACTCTCGGCTACTCCCACCCGATTGAGTTCCCGCTGCCGAGCGGTATTGAGGTTACGGTGGATCCGAAGCAGACGCATGTGACAGTCTCCGGTATCGATCGGCAGAAGGTCGGTCAGGTAGCTGCGGATATGCGTTCGCTGCGCAGGCCTGATCCGTACAAGAACAAGGGTGTTCGTTACTCCGACGAGAAGCTCAAGAAGAAGGTCGGAAAGACGGGCGCCAAGTAAAGGGCTCAGCATATCGATTTGACCGGCTGTAGCTGTCAAGCCGAAATCAGGTAAGCCTGGATGGATCTGCAAGGAAGCATCGCAGCTCCATTCAGGACACGAGATTCAACCGAACGTCGTCAAGTGATGGCGACGCCTTTAGGAAGGAAGAACTACGATGATCAATCTTCGCCAACGCAATGACATTCGCAAGCGTGTGCATGCACGCATACGCGCCAAGATGTCCGGAACGACCGAGCGCCCGCGCCTCAATGTCTACCGTTCGCTCAACCACATCTACACACAGCTGATCGACGACGCGAACGGAGTAACGATCGCCTCGGCCTCCACGATAAGCCCCAAGGGGGCCGAGCGTAAGGCGGGTGGCAACGTAGAGGCGGCCAAGGCTGTGGGCAAGTTGATTGCCGAACGGGCCGCAGAGAAGGGCATCAAGAAGGTGGTCTTCGATCGCGGCGGCTATCTATATCACGGCCGGATTAAGGCCCTGGCTGATGCTGCTCGTGAAGCAGGCCTGGATTTCTAGGCAAGAGATTTTCAGGAACGCATAAGGCGTTCGGTAGAAGTGCGGCGAGTGATTTCAATCGCAAGGCAGCATAGACTGCAACCCCCGGACCGGTGTGCCGGGGAGAAATAAAAGAGGAAACGCAATGGCAACGAAGAAGAGACTCGATGGAAACCGGATGAACCTGAAGGATGAGGTTGTGTCCATTAACCGCGTCACCAAGGTTGTCAAGGGTGGCAAGAACATGTCATTTGCGGCACTGGTTATCGTCGGTGATCCTGCTGAGGGCGTGGTTGGTTACGGCTCCGGTAAAGCCAAGGAGGTTCCGCAGGCGATCCGCAAGGGCATCGAGGCGGCGAAGAAGAATCTGCTCAAGGTGAATCTGACAGACTACACGATTCCGCACGTGGTGCTGGGTCACTACGGTGCTGGTGAAGTGCTGCTGAAGCCGGCTCCTGAGGGTACCGGAATTATCGCGGGCAAGACGGTCCGCGCTGTGATGACCGCCGCGGGCGTGCAGAACGTGCTGACCAAGAGCCTTGGTTCGGCCAACCCGCACAACGTGATCAAGGCGACGTTCGAAGCGTTGTCGCAATTGCGTGACAAGACAGAGGTCGCCACGCTGCGCGGCAAGTCGGTCGACGAGCTGTAGCGTCAACAAGTTTTAGAACGGGGATCAGGGATCAGGGGCGAGGATGAACGAACGACCACTTCCTCTCAACGATCTTCGGCCTCTAAACGGAGAAGAACAATGGCAAGCGAAAACAAGATCAAGCTTCAATACTTCCGCTCCAAGATCTGCACCCCAGTGAAGCACAAGCTCGTAGTCAAGGGTCTTGGGTTCACCCGGCTCAATCAGATCGTCGAGCGCGAAGACACACCGTCGATTCGCGGCATGGTGAAGAAGGTTCCTCACCTTGTGCGAATTCTCGACTAGTTTTATTCGCCTCAATGTTGAGGCCACACATGCGAGTCGGGCGGCGTCTTTCGAGACAAGGCCGGCGTTAGCGAGGGAATGATGGCACTGAATCTTAGCAATCTGAAGGCGCCGAAGAAGGCGAATGAAAACAAGAAGCGCGTTGGCCGCGGTATGGGCTCGGGTATGGGAAAGACCTCGACACGTGGCCACAAGGGTCAGGGATCGCGTTCAGGGTCGAGCCTGATGCGTGGCTTTGAGGGCGGCCAGATGCCGCTGCATCGGCGTCTGCCCAAGCGTGGGTTCACGAACATCTTCCGCGTAGAGTATGCAGTTCTTGGCCTGGGCACGATCGCCGAGCTGAACGAGAGCGAACTGACGCTGGAGAAGCTCACCGAGCACGGCATCCTGAAGGGGCGCAATGGCCTGGTCAAGGTACTCGCGAATGGCGAACTCAAGTCAGCAGTGACGGTGCATGCGCACAAGTTCTCGAAGGCTGCTCAGAAGGCAATCGAAGCCGCGGGCGGTAAGGCTATCGTCGTCGGCAGCGAAGTCGCTCCCGCAGCGTAGAGGATCAGGCCGGGGCCAAGCCTCGGCCAATTTGTTTCTCCGCATACGCGTAGAATGTTGTTCAAGAACTCCAGCAGAGCTTTCGCGCGGCAGGAATGGCTGTTTGGAGCTCCGCTACAAATCTTTGGTTCAAGGCCTCACACATCGATGCTCGAGAAATTCCTCAACATCTTTCGCATTTCGGACTTGCGCAAGCGCATCGGGTTCACCCTCGGGCTGCTTGCGGTCTATCGTCTGGGCGCTCACATCCCTACGCCCGGAATCGACGCTGCAAAGCTTGCGCAATACTTCAACCAGAATGCGGGCGGAGCGCTGGGTCTGCTCGACTTGTTCAATGGCGGCAACCTACGCAAGCTGACGGTCTTCGCTCTCGGCATCATGCCGTACATTACTGCTTCCATCATCTTCCAGTTGCTCACGGTAATCTATGAGCCGCTGGCCAAGCTGCAGAAAGAAGGCGAGCTTGGGCGCCGCAAGATTACGCAGTGGACCCGCTACGTCACGGTGCTTCTTGCTGTGGTGCAGAGCTTCTTCATCGGCCTCACGCTGACCAGCACTCAGACTGGAGAATCGATGGTGACGCTGAGCAAGGGAGAGTTCCTCCCGCTGTGCGTGATCACTCTCACGGCTGGTACTGCTTTCATCATGTGGCTGGGCGAGCAGATTACGGAGCGCGGCATCGGGAACGGGATGTCGCTGCTGATCTTCACCGGCATTGTCGTTGGACTTCCGCGCGGCATCGCGGATCTGTATCAGAAGGCGGCGACGCAGGCATGGGGAGGCTTTACGCCCATCGCGATTGTGCTGCTGATCGGCATGATGGTCGCAGTGGTTGCGTTCATTGTGTTTGTCGAGCGCTCCGAGCGGCGGATTCCGATCCAGTCGGCGAAGCGCATGGTGGGACGACGCATGACGCAGGCGTCAAGCAGCTTTCTTCCCCTGAAGGTGAACTCTGGCGGTGTGATGCCGGTCATCTTTGCGGCATCGATTCTCTCCGCGCCAATGCTGTTGCAGAATGTGAGTCTGTTTGGTTCCGGGCCGCTGCGTGACAACAGATTCCTCGGTCCCATCTTTCGTGCGCTGGGTCCGGCGGAGCCCTGGTATGTGGTGCTGTACATGGCGTCGATTATCTTCTTCGCCTACTTTTATATCTCGATCATCTTCCGTCCCGACGACATCGCGGACAACATGCGGAAGTACGGCAGCTTCATTCCAGGTATTCGTCCCGGCAAGCGTACCTCCGACTTCATCAACGATGTGTTGACGCGGATCACACTGGTGGGTGCGATTTACCTGGTTGCGATTTCGATCATTCCGATGTTTCTGATCTCGGGTATTCACTTCAATCATCTGTGGCTGGTTGGCGGCTTCTTCGACCGCATGCCGACGTGGGTGACCAACGGCCTAGGACTCAACTTCTACTTCGGCGGAACGTCGCTGCTGATCGTTGTCGGCGTCGCGATGGACACCGTGCAACAGGTGGAAGCGCAGTTGATCATGCGGCACTATGATGGATTTTCACCCAAGTCTGGCCGCATCCGTGGCCGCCGCAGTTGGTAGTTGCTCTCAGCCTCTTGCCCGATGCAGGTACCCAGGTCTGGAGTTTCGGGCCTGGGTTTTTACTGAGAGCGTAGATTCAGAGATGAAGCAAGAACGGTTTTCGATTGTTGGCATGACCCATCCTGTTACGAACTCGAACGAATTTTTGCCTGGCCCGGTACTGCTGCTGGGTGCACCGGGTGTGGGCAAAGGGACGCAGGCCAAAAGGCTGATGGACGCGTTTGGCATCCCGCAGATTTCAACCGGTGATCTGCTTCGCGAACACCGCAAGAACCACACGCCGCTGGGCATGATGGCCGACGATCTGATGGCGAAGGGGCAGCTTGTACCCGACGATCTGGTCAACGAGATGGTCGCGAAGAGGCTTACGGAGCCTGATACGCAGCGCGGATACATCCTCGATGGCTTTCCGCGCACGCTGAATCAGGCGGAGTGGCTTGATCAGCAACTGGCGGATTCTCCATTACCCGTTGTCGCCGTGAATATAGTGGTGCCGGAGCGCGAACTTCTGGAGCGCATCACCGGACGTCTGAGTTGCCCGGTATGCGGTACGATCTACAACGTTTACTCTGAGCCGCCCAGGCATGCGAGAGTGTGTGATCGCGAGGGAGCAAAACTCATCCAACGCGTGGACGACACGGAACCCGTCTTTTACGAGCGCATGAAGGCGTTTCAGTCCAAGACTGCAGCGGTCATTGCGTATTATCGAGCACACGGCGGGCGTTTCGCCGAGGTAGATGGCAGTGTTTCGGTAGATGCAGTCATGGAGTCCATTCGCGCGACGCTATTTCGGTTGCGCCAATACAGTGGGACTTAGGGAACGAGTGAGTTGAGCGATGGCTATTCTGATTAAATCCGATGCTGAGATAGAGAAGATGCGCATCTCGGGTATTGCGCTTCGCAAAGTACATGAAGCCGTCCGGGATGTTGTGCGCGTGGGCGCTACGACGATGGATCTGGAGCGAGCGGCGGTTGCGAAGGTGGAAGAACTGGGCGTGAAAGCAGCCTTTCTTGGATACCACGGCTATCCGGCTGTGCTTTGCACCTCGGTGAACAACGAGGTGATCCACGGTATTCCGAACGACAAACATGTGCTACATGAAGGCGATATTGTTTCTGTGGACTGCGGTGTCATTGTGGATGGCTACTATTCGGACTCGGCGATTACGCATCCGGTAGGGAAGGTTTCGCCGGTGGTTGAGAAGCTGCTGCGCGTGACCGAGGCGTCACTGTATGCCGGGATCGATAAGGCAGTCGTGGGAGGGCGTCTATTCGATATATCGAGTGCAGTGCAGACGATGTGCGAGGCCGAGGGTTATGGCGTGGTGCGCGAGTTTGTGGGCCACGGCATTGGCAAGAACATGCATGAGGATCCGCAGGTTCCAAACTACGGAAACCCAGG
>DAIDKF010000010.1:73086-79056 GCA_027450185.1 Granulicella sp.
AGGCAAGGGGCCGCGGCTGAAGGCGGGGATGGTGCTTGCAATCGAACCGATGATTAATATTGGCTCGGCCGAGGTAAAGGTGCTGGAGGATGGTTGGACTGCGATCACGATTGACGGCAGCGTCAGCGCGCACTTCGAACACACGGTCGCAATTACCAAAGCCGGCCCGGTTGTCCTCACGCGATAAGCGGTGAGCGATTGATTGTGGGTGAGCAGCGCAGGCCAGGAATTTGTGGGTGGCAACGAATGGTCCGCTGCCCCCGTGCTGCTGGCTGTCTCCTTCGCTTTGCGCTGGTTGGCTGACGCAAGATCGAGTTGGGGCGAGCTACGGGCGCTCGGTGAGAAACTTTCCAATCTCTGCAAACTCGCCTTCCGTTAGCCGGAAGGTTGCGGCGGGAAGTACGCCGTCGACCTGCGTTGCGCTGCGACCACCGACGATGGCTGCAGTGATGGCCGGGTTGTGCAGCGTCCATGCGATGGCCACCACTCCAGGTGCTACGCCATGACGCTGGCCGATGTTGCGCAGCAGTTCGACGAGGTCGAGGTTACGCGAGATCTGCGGTTCCTGAAACTGTCTGGTGTTGCGGCGAAAGTCATCCTGCGGCATCTTCGCGATGCGGTCCTTGGTCATGGCGCCGGTGAGCAGGCCAGACTGCATGGGTGAATAGTTGATGACGCCGATACCGTGCTCCTGGCAGAAGGGCAGGATCTCCGCTTCATTCGTGCGGTTGATCATCGAATACGGCGGCTGCAGCGATGTGATGGGCGCAATCCTGAGGGCACGCTCCATCTGAGAGACGTTGAAGTTCGATACTCCGATGTAGCGCACCTTGCCTTCGCGCTGAAGCTCGGCCATGGTGGTCCAGCCCTGTTCGATCTCTGCGTCGGGCACTGGCCAATGGATTTGGTAAAGATCGATGATGTCGACGCCAAGGCGCCGCAAGCTACCTTCGACCTCTTCGCGAATCTTCTTGAGTGTCTGCACGATCTTGCGGTCGGCACCCCAAGTCATGGCGCATTTGGTAAAGATATAGGGCCTGGCACTGGTGGACTTGAGCGCGGTGCCGACAACCTCTTCCGAATGGCCCAGGCCGTAGACTGCGGCCGTATCGATCCAGTTGATTCCTGCGTCCAGCGCACGGTGAATTGCCTCGATGGAGTGCTTATCCTCCTGCGGGCCCCAGGCGTATTGCCAGTCGCCGCCGCCTATGGCCCAGGCGCCAAAGCCGATAGCCGTCAGGTGCAGGTCTGAGTTGCCGAGTTGCTTCGTGTTTCCGAGGACGCGCGAAGATGTGTTGGATGAGCTACTCATGGATGTTTGGATGCGTGCGGATGCGTTGCGGCTTCATGGATAGAGCTCAAAATCATTCCGGATAAATTGGCGTGCCAACACCTTCGGGGTTGCAGTTGATGCATCTTTAAGATGGAGATTGGGAGGCCGAAACGAAGGCCGACAGCAGACCGAGTAAGGCCGCGGTTATCATTACTAGCGGCGGATTTGCGGGTTCCACCGCTGCACAGCGGCTCGGTAAGATGCCGGTTGACGTGACGGGGATCGACACGAAGGTGAGACGGACATGCGCCGGCGCGTGTCGCTGGCCTTTGAATTTGCAGAGCGGCAGATGCTTGAGAGCGAATCGCGCCCGCCGCTGCATTCCGTCATCCGCACAGGCTGAGGATTGGCCTGTGCGTCGGTAGCTCGGCCAAGGGGCACGATAATACGAGCCTGATGCTTGGAGTTGAGAGCCTGTGTGCCGCCGGAGGTCGTCGGCAAAGCGGTTCCCTGGGTGATGAAGGCACCGCTTTGCCGGCCGAGACTATGGAAAGCGGAAGACAAAGCCAGTGCTGAAGCCGAGAACGTGCGCTGGCGGGATGGGTGGCGTTCCGAACAGAAAGATGGAGCTGCTGATGGTTGGTACAGCGCTGTAGCTTAGCTCCACGATGCGCCAGTCGATGTGCTTGGTGAGCGACCTGTCGACGCCACCATAGACGCCGTACTGGAGCCTTTCAATGTGCGCATTGCTCAATGGCGGCCGTGTTCTGCCCGCTCCCGCGCCTACCTGGACGTAGGGCTTGAGACGGAAGGCCATGGGCTTGGCGGCGACCCGCACGCTGATGATGAAGCTGTTCAACGAGGCATTGTTGCCGTGCTGAAAGGTGTCGCGCATATCGACGCCGACGTCCAACTTGGGATAGTGGATGAAGTCGTAGTAGGCGCCAAAGTCAACTCCGCCGAAGATCTGGGCTTTTTGACCATCGCCGAGAAATGCGAAGGGGCCGGTGTCGCCAGTGCTGTTGCTGATGCGGCTGGCGACCGGGTTTACGTAAATACCAACCTGGGCATGAGCAGCAATGGTCGTGAGGGCCAAAGCGAGTGCTGGAACAAGAAACCGCAATTTCATCGAGTAACGATCCTCAAAAGATAAACCTGTAGCTATGCTCTGGAGCCAGCGCTGTACCCGGGAGCCAGCGCTGTGCTGCATGAGCAGGTCTACCTACTAGTCTAGTGGCACAAGCCGAGTCTGGCCTAATTCGGAGCTACGAAAAGAGCGGCAGCGTGGCGCTGCCGCTCTGGAGTGGAGTTTGTCCATCCGGCTAAACGGTGGCTGCTTCGCGAACCGACACCGGCGTCAGCCAGTTGTAGCGATCTTCCACCAAGCCGTTGACGATATTAAAGAATGCCTCGTGCAGGGCTTTGGTGATGGGACCCATGGTGCCATCGCCCACTAGGATGCGATCGACGGAGCGGAGGTGCGTGACCTCCGCCGCGGTGCCGCTAAAGAACGCCTCGTCGCAGATGTAGAGCATCTCACGCGGCAGGGCCTGCTCGACGACCGGGATCCCCAACTGGCGAGCCAGTACCAGGATCGAGTCGCGGGTAATGCCATTCAAGACAGAGTTTGCCAGGGGCGATGTGTAGAGCGTACCGCCGCGAACGATGAAGAGATTTTCGCCCGAGCCTTCGGAGAGATAGCCGTTGGTGTCGAGGCCGATGCCCTCGGTGAAACCGTTCACTTCGGCTTCCATGCGGATCAACTGCGAGTTCATGTAGTTTGCGCCGGCCTTGGCGAGCGTGGGCATGGTGTTGGGCGCGAGGCGGTTCCAACTGGAGACGCACACGTCCGCGCCGTTGTTGCCGGGCATGTATTTGCCCCAGGGAAAGTTGGCGACGTAGACCTCGATGGGCGAACGCAGCGGGTTCACGCCCATCTCGCCATAGCCGCGAAACGCGATGGGGCGGATGTAGCAAGGTGCAACGCCATTGGCCTCGACGACATCGACCACGGCGGCATTCAACTGTTCCAGCGAGTAGGGCAGCGGCATACGATAGATCTTCGCCGAGTGGATCAGTCGCTGCATATGCTCGGCCAAACGGAAGATGGCCGCGCTGCCGGGTTGCGTGTAGCAGCGAATGCCTTCAAAAACCGATGAGCCATAATGGACTACGTGGCTCATCATGTGGATATTGGCCTTTTCCCAGGGAATCAATTGGCCATTGTGCCAGATATTCTTGGTTGTCTCGATCGGCATACGTTCTCCTTAGCTCTAAAAAATTATACGTCGTTGCAGGAGCCCCTCTGCCCGGATGTCCACCCGATTGACCGATGTTCGCTGCAACTTGCCCAGCGTGAAAGAATCAAATCTATATGCTTGTTCCCAGCACCGCCGCTCTCACGCATCTGGAGGGGTCGGTCTACGTTCGATTCTCGCTGCTTGCGCTGAGCTCGATCTTCTTTCTCGTTGACCCCTTCGCTGCGCTCCCCACGTTCCTCGCCGTCACGCAGGGGCAGGACAACGCCAAGCGGGTTCGCACTGCCCGCAAGGCGTCGCTGACTGCGCTGGTCTTTCTCAGCGCCTTCGCCGTCGCGGGCACATACATCTTTCGTCTGTTTGGGATCACGCTGCCGGCCTTTGAGATCGCGGGCGGGATCATTCTGCTACTGATCGGTCTGGACATGCTCGCGGCGAAGCGCTCGCCGACGCAGGAATCCAGCGGCGAGACCGTCGCTGCAGCGACGAAAGACGATGTGGGCATTGTGCCGCTGGGAATCCCCATGCTTGCCGGCCCCGGCGCAATCACGTCGGTGATGGTGCTGGTAGGGCAGGCGCACCAGTCAGTGGGCTACTGGCAGATGGCCGCGATCTTCGGGGCGATCGTGATTACAGCCGCGATCTGCTACCTGGTGCTGGCGAGCGCGTCGCGCGTCGCCAGCGCGCTGGGCGACACCGGAATTCGAATCTTGATCCGCGTGATGGGGTTGCTGCTGGTCGCGCTGGCCGTGCAGTACTTCGTCAATGGACTGGCCGATCTAGGTGTTCTGGCGAGGCCAGAAATCGGCTGAGTGCGCCCACGGTGGACTGGCTGCGATGGGCCCTTCGCATGACGGCACGCTGAAGCCTAATGGACCAGTTGCGCCGACGCGGCGGCGGCCAGGCCACATACTCCGAGGAGAAGGCCGAACAGGAAGTACACCTGCTGGCGCGTGAGCAGTGTGATGGACGATAGGACCACGGCAATCTCCAACAGCGCCTCGCCCAGATCGTAGCGGTCTGCCCGCCGCTCGGCCAGTGCGACTTCATGCTCGAGATCCTGCGCCTTTGCCTGCTCCTCAGCGATCTCGCCGCTCCACTTCTGTATGTGGGTTCTGTACTCGGTGAGCTTCTTCTGTACTGTGGCGTCGTTGGCGCTGGGTAGCAGGGACAAGAGGTCCGTGGTGGTGCTCACCTGCTCCTGGCGAATCTTTTTGGCCTGATAGAGATTCCACTGATCAGCCGCGCGGGTCTGCATCAGGACGGCCTCGGTGTGGGTGCGGTGACCGAGAACGGTCACCATTGCAACCATTACAGCCAGAACGCTGATGCCCAGCGAGACACGGCGCATTCCACTTTCGCCAGCCTCGCGCATCTCTTTCGAGAATTCACTCATCTCAGAAGCTTCCATGATGAGAGATTCTATGCGAGCACGCGGGCGTTGATGTTTACAGCTTTTCCACCGCTGTCCACAGGGAAGGGGTTGCGCTTCTGGGGTGGAGTTGATACTCTCAGGAAGTCGCAAAGCAGTAACGACCGACAAAACACACTGAGCTTGCGCAATGTAGCCGATTGCGATACTCTGGGTGAGTAACAAAAGCTTCGCGCCGGAGCCCAGTACGGGTGATGATGGCAAGCCGGAGCGCAGTCCAAGCGTTTGTCCGCGGTGTAAGAGCTTATAAAGCCGACCGTATCAAGCCCAAGTCACTGCAACAAATCCCAAGGCGTAAGCCAAAGGGAACAGAAGCTTAGAGCTTCGCGCCTCAATTTTGAGTCGTCCAGATGTTTTGAAATTTTGCGCTATAGCAGCTTGGCAATCGAAAGTTCTTCGTGTAAATCGAAGAATAAATATTGACAAGCAAGTCGAACTTCGGTAGGATTGATAAGTTCGCGCAAAACACTGCAGCGAGGTCAGCGAGTAAAACGATCGCACCGACCCTCCCCAGTTCAAGCAGCGCAATCAAGTTCGAGGACGCAATCTGTGGCTTTGCCCGGAGTTGGTCCTTGATCCAAAACTGTCCGCTTAGGCGAGAGCAGTCAGGATCTTTGACAACATAGTTGAACGTGCCAGTCGTGAGATGACGTAAAGTTTGGTTGTGTCATTCTCACTGCATTAAACCTCCGCTGCTTTTCGAGCGAGCGGAGGCGCTTGACTCTTGGGACCCCTGTCCTACAAGAGCAAGCAAACCAAGATTAAACGAGAGTTTGATCCTGGCTCAGAATCAACGCTGGCGGCGTGCCTAACACATGCAAGTCGCACGAGAAAGGGTAGCAATACCTGAGTAAAGTGGCGCACGGGTGAGTAACACGTGAATCATCTACCTTCGAGTGGGGAATAACTGAGAGAAATCTTAGCTAATACCGCATAATACCCACGGGTCAAAGCAGCAATGCGCTTGAAGAGGAGTTCGCGGCAGATTAGTTAGTTGGCGGGGTAAT
>DAIDKF010000011.1 GCA_027450185.1 Granulicella sp.
GATGCCCTTCATGCCTTCCTTGAAGCCGCGCAGGCCTTCACCCAGACCTTTGCCGAGCTCGGGCAACTTTCTTCCTCCAAACAAGAGGATAGCTACTAGCGCTACGACGATTAGGTGCCAAGGTTGAAATTCCATGATGTATCTCCCTGCTGCCGCCCACACGATCTACGGACGGCGACGATTCATTGTCGCACGATCCACGAGGAATGTCCGTTTGTGCGAGGCGGATGTGCTTTGCAGCGCTGAATGGCCGTCCCTTATAGAACGCGCGAAAGACGGTTTTGGATGCAAAAGCACGGGTGGGGATCGGGCTTGGGCGTAGGACGGTATATCCTTGGAGAGACGCACCGGAACATCCTCGCAAGAGGCTTCGCGACAACCTCGGATGAGGCCACGCAACGGAGCGAAAACCGAATCACCCGCGCTGCTCAGTCGAGCCCGCCTACGAGGAAGATGCTGCAACCGATCAAGAAGACCTTTTACTCTGCTACCCGCGCGATCAGCTGCGCGACGACCCTGAGCGTGTTTCTGGGCCTGGCCCTGGCTGCAAACGTTGGAACCCTGAGCGCTCTGGCTCAGGATTCAAGCTCGACGCCACCGGCGCAGGATTCGCAGTCAAGCAGCCAGACGAAGAAGCCGCTCGCGGCGCCCGGTACCGTCGCCGTATCGAGAGCTACGGCCGCCGCGCTGGAGCCCTATACCGGGCCGAAGTATGACAATCGCTGGGAGGTGTACGGCGGACTGCTCTACATGAACGGCCAGGCCGGGCAGAATACGCCGGTGCGCTACGACATGGGCGGCGGCGAGGCGATGGGTACGTACTGGCTGACCAGGAAGCTGGGCGTGGCGGCAGATTATCGCTTTGGCGCCGGAACGACGCCGGTGATCAGCAGGTTCTACAACCGCGTGCTGGTGATGCAGCATATCGTCTCTGGCGGCGTGCAGTACCGCGGACCCAAGGACCGCTATGCGGCAGTGGATTTCCATGCGCTGGTCGGCGGCACCTATGGGATATTTGATTATGCGGTGAACCACTATCCTGGCGGAAGCCCGGTGAGTGCCTGCGCGGCCCAGCAGCAGCCTGGACAGGTGGGAAACCTGGGGCTCTACTGCAATCACATGGCGCCGGCTGCTGCGCTGGGCGGCAGCATCGACTTCAACGAGAGCGGCAAACTCGCTATCCGGCTGCAACCTGATTTGACCTTCGAGCACTTCGGCACCGAGTTGCACGAGTACTTCGCGATTTCGATGGGCGTGGTATATCGGATGGGGAAGAGATAAACGCAGGGGATAGAGCGTAGAGGATCGAAGATAGAGAAACGAAACGAGAGACCCTCCGTAAGGAGCGCCTCTCGTTTTTTCATCCGCGCTTGCCGCGGGTCAGCCCTGGAGAAATTCGGGGGAGACGGGATTTTCGTAGGCAGAGTAGTTGCGTGTCACGACCGTAATTCCGCTGGGGGTGACGAAGTAGCGTTTCTTGTCTTCGTTGGCGTCGTACCCGATCACGGCGCCGTCGGGGATGTGGGCGTCGCGGTCGATGATGGCGCGGCGGATGCGGCAGTGGCGGCCGATGTTGACGTGGGAGAAGACGATGCTGGAATCGACGTCGGCGTAGCTGTTGACGCGGACGTCATGCGAGAGCACGGAGTTGCGGATGACCGAGCCGGAGATGATGCAGCCGGCGCTGACGATGGAGTTGATGGCCATGCCGGTGCGGCCGGGCTCGCCGAAGACAAACTTCGCTGGAGGGTACTGGTAGGCGCGGGAGCGCATCGGCCAGGCCTTGTCGTAGAGGTTGAAGATGGGGGCGACGGCGGAGATGTCCATGTTGGCCTCGTAGTACGCATCCAGGGTGCCGACGTCGCGCCAGTAGAGTGCGCGCTGCTTGTTCTCATCGACAAAGTTGAACGCGTTAACCTTGAAGCGGCCCAGCAGCTTCGGGAGAATGTCGTGGCCAAAGTCGTGGCGGGAGTCTGGGTCCTCGGAGTCCTTGACGAGCTCGGGCAGCAGAACGTCGGTGTTGAAGAGGTAGATGCCCATGGAGACATCGACCATGTCAGGGTTGAAGGGAGAGCGGATTGCAGTGGTTTTGGGCTTCTCGACGAAGCCGACGACCTCTCCATTTCGGGCAACCTCGACGACACCGAACTCAGAGACCTGGTCGGGGGTGATGGGCAGCGTGGCGATGGTCAGGTCGGCGCCGGAGTCGATGTGCTGCTGCATCATCAGAGCGTAGTTCATCTTGTAGATGTGGTCCCCGGAGAGGATCAGCACGTAGCGGGGTTCCTCGGAGCCGATGGAGTAGATGTTCTGGAACACGGCGTCGGCCGTGCCCTGATACCAGCTCTTGGAGACACGCTGCATGGGCGGCAGAATCTCAATGAACTCGCCCAGTTCGCTGGCCACCACCGATCCCCAACCCTCGCGGACGTGGCGGTTGAGTGACAGGGCCTTGTACTGCGTGAGGATGTAAACGTGGCGCAGCCCGGAGTTGATGCAGTTGGAAAGGGTGATATCGATGATACGGTACTGCCCTGCAAAGGGGACTGCCGGCTTGGCGCGATCGCGTGTGAGCGGAAACAGCCGCTCTCCAGCACCACCCGCAAGCAGAATGCCTAACGTATCTCTCATATGCAGCTTCCTCGAACAGCTATGCGATGTGATGGTCGCATGCAACCTGCTGGGATGCATGTTACGGCATCCATGACGCCCGAGAGTATCAGCGCCGAGAAATTCTTGGCAAATCGCCAGGCGGCTAAATGCCCGGAGGAGTGTCCTCGCCGGTTGAAGCATCGTCCTCGGCAGCGGCGCTCTCCGTCTCTTCAGTCGTGATGCGCAGGGATTTGAGGAAGGTAAGATCGTGGCGGGTGAAGGTGCCATCGGCAAGCTCGTTGCCCTCGTCGGCCGCTGGCTCCTCGGCATCGTTCTCGACCTCGTTGAGCCCGATGGTAGCTTCGAGCATGAGCAGGACGTCGAAGCCCTGCTCGCGGATCTCGCGCACCACGCCTGAGATCTGATCGGACTCGCTCACCGACTCATGGATCGCTTCGCCCAGTTTCTGAATAAGGTCTTTGACCTGTTGATTCAATGCCACCTCCCCGTCGTCGGGAAGCCGGGTCTTTGCAAGCAAGCCCTGCTTCTCCGATGCTGCAATGCCCATCCCACGCATTGGGTATTCCCTGCCAGAGATCGGCGGGAACGGCAGCTGCGGGTACATTCGTTGCTACTAATAAGACTACGCCGATGCAGCGGCAGAAGCCAAGCCCTGCGAGAGCTTGGAATCTGGAAAGATTACCAGAACGTTGGAAACGCTAGACAAACCTCGGCTCATCGGAGGAGTCATCGTCAAGGTAGTATGCTGGCTCCTCCATGGGCCTTACCCGCTTGGAACTCCAAACCAGAAATCCGGCCGCCGCTGCAGCCATTCCTCCTACGAACCAGACCAGCTTTTTCATGCCCTGCCCCTCTACCTACACATTATCCGACAGAACGAACTCACCTGCGGTGTTGGACGCAACAACCAGGGTACTGTTTGTGGTCCGCTTGAAGATCCCTTGAAGATCCCTTGAAGATCGCTGGGAGATCGCTGGGAGATCGTTTGGGGGGAGCAGCGCTGCGAAGCAGGAGTCGCGGCGAGGGTGGCACGGCGAGGACGCAGATGCCGGGTACACTAAGAGCATTATGGACAGGGTACGTTTCGGTCGCGCACTGGGATACGGCGCCCGCCACGCGGCGAAGACACTGCTACAGGCGGCCGATGCGGCAACCACTCCGTCGCCATCGCGGCCGAGTGGGACGGGCGGCGCGAGTGCTCCTGCCGTCGGGCAGAGTCCAAGCCAGCCGCAGGCCGCACGCGTCGCCGAGCGAGTGGTGCAGACCCAGCGGACGGTGGCCGGCGCGAAAAAACATGCAGGAAAGCTGGGGCGATCGGTGTGGACCCCGCTGGCGCGGTTTTCAAGCGTGGTGTGGCTGCAGGTGACGGGACTGTTCTTCGCACTGCTCGCCATGTTCCTGGGCCAGGGAGCATGGAAGGAGCGTGCGGCGATGCATCTACCGCTGGCCTCGCATGAGGGGACAAAGTTCTGGACGCTGGCAGTGGCGTTTGCCGCGTTCGCCTACTTTGCGATCAGTAATTTTGTACGCGCGTATCGCCGGGATCGGGCCTGACGGCCTGGGACGCAAAACTCCATCGAGAAGAAAGAGTCCCTCAGGAGCTAGATCCCCGTTGATCCTCGCAGCATTACGGCACGGCTAAGGTTGCCTCTCCAAACCGAACCTGCGCCACGTGCTGGCAAACAGGCGCAGGGCTAAGAGCGGCGGTGCGATGGGTGGTCGCAGTGGGTGGGGATGGTTTGGTATCGTTTGAGTGGAACGCGGAGTGCTCGAAGAACAGCACTGCGCCTTAGAAAAGGCACACGATATGACAGATTCGAACTCTACCCTTGATGCTGCTGCGTCAGCACCTAAGCCGTTGCGCCGGACTGCGTTGCATGCAACCCACCACGCGCACAAGGCACGCATGGTCGACTTTGGCGGATGGGATATGCCGGTGCAGTACAGCGGCCTGATTGAAGAACACATGGCCGTCCGTACCGGTGTGGGCGTGTTCGATGTGTCGCACATGGGCGACATCCAACTGCGCGGACCCAACTCCCTGGCGGCGGTGCAGAAGCTGCTGATGAATGATGCGAGCAAGCTGCAGATCGGGCAGGCGCACTACTCGGCGATGCTCTATCCCAATGGCACGTTTGTGGACGATGTGATTCTGCATAAGCTGGGCGAGAACGATTACCTGATTGTGATCAACGCCGGCACGCGCGAGAAGGATGTGCAGTGGGTGCGGCAGGTGCTGGGCGGAATGAGCGGGCTGCACATCACCGACGTGAGCGACTACTACACGCAGATCGCAATCCAGGGACCGAAAGCGATGGCGACACTCCAGAAGCTGACCAGCGTAGACCTGGCGCCGATCAGGAACTACTGGTTTACGTGGGGACAGGTATGCGGGCTATATAACGTGCTCATCGCGCGGACGGGCTACACCGGCGAGGACGGCTTCGAGATTTATATCCCGTCCGATGAGATCACCAGCGCAAGGGTGTGGGCGGAGGTGCTGGCGGCGGGCCAGGAGTTTGGCATCGTTCCGTGTGGATTGGGTGCGCGCAATACTCTGCGGCTGGAGTCGGCGATGGCACTGTACGGGCATGAGATCTCCGACAGCCTGAATGTGTGGGAGGCCAACCTGGGGCGGTACTGCAAGATGGAGAAGGGCGTCGATTTCGTGGGGCGCGAGGCGCTGCTGGAGGTGCAGCAGAAGGGCGGGCCAGCCAAACGGCTGGTCGGGCTGGAGATGATCGAGCGCGGGATAGGGCGCGACGGCTACCCGGTGTTCTCGCTCGAGGGCGAGCGCATTGGCGAGATCACCAGCGGGTCGCCGGCACCGTTTCTGAAGAAAAATATCGCGCTGGCCTATGTGCCGATGGCGTTCGTTGAGTTGAGGACCGAAGTCGCCGTCGAGGTGCGCGGGCAGAATGTGAGGGCGCGCGTGGTGCCCACGCCGTTCTACAAGCGGGCGAAGGCGGCGGCGGCAGCTCCTCCCACTCAGGCTTGAGCCGCGGCTCTTGTCCGCTTATCGGCCGGCACAAGCCGTTGTTCGCTTTCCACCGCTCGACTGCCTACAATTGCCTGAGAAGATTCTCGATCAATCAGTACTGGTTCCTGGTGAATCCAGTACTGGATCGCTTGTCCATCGAATCATTTGGAACATTTCTATTCAAAGTTAAATTTCGCGAGGAACCATGAGCTATCCCGAGAACTACCGTTACTCCAAATCGCACGAGTGGCTGCTGTTGGAAGGTAATGCCGCGACAGTCGGCATTACCGACTACGCGCAGGAGTCGCTGGGCGACATCGTGTTTGTGGAACTGCCGAAGCTTGGGCAGGAGATTGAAGTTGGAGCGACGTTCGGCTCGGTCGAATCCGTGAAGGCCGTGAGCGATCTGTACTCTCCGGTGGGCGGCACCGTGACGGCGATCAATGAAGCGCTGAACGGAGCGCCGGAGACGCTCAACACGGCGGCCAACGAGACCTGGATCATCAAGCTCGCAGTGCAGAACGCCGCAACAACCAGCCCCCTGCTTTCGGCCGCGGAGTACGAAAAGTTCGTTGCGGAAGAGACCGGGCACTAACCAGAAATCTCCGCAGCAAGAGGGTTCCATCCATGCGTTATTTGCCGAAGTCACCCGCCGATCGCGAGGCTATGCTCGCCGAGATTGGCGTGCCGTCCATTGAGAGCTTGTTCGAGACGATTCCCGCGGAGTACCGACTGACTGAAGATTTGAAGATTCCGCGGCAGCACTCGGAGTCGGAGATCCTGGAACGCTTCCGCGCGTTCGGATCGAACCTTGCCAGCGGTGATGCGCAGGAGCTGGCGGCGCAGCCTGCGGGAAAGATGTTTGCGAGCTTTCTGGGCGCTGGAGCGTACCGGCACTATCGGCCGGTGATTATTGATTCACTGGTGCAGCGCGGAGAGTTTCTTACCAGCTACACGCCGTATCAGCCGGAGATCTCGCAGGGTACGCTGCAGGCGATGTTCGAGTTCCAGACGATGATCTGCGAGCTGACCGGAATGGAGATTGCAAACGCGTCGATGTACGACGGGTCGACTGGCGCTGCGGAGAGCGTACTGATGGCCTGCCGGGCGACCGGGCGCCAAGGGGCTGTTGTTGCGCGGTCGGTGCATCCCGAGTATCGCGAGGTGTTGGCCACCGTGACCAGGCATCAGGAGATTCCGATCACGGAGTTCGGATACGTCGCGGAGACAGGGCGCGTCGATCTGGCGGCGCTGGACGCGTCGATTACGGATGAGACAGCGTGCGTGCTCATCCAGTCGCCGAACTTCTTTGGGACGATTGAGGATGTGGCCACCATTGCGCAAATGGCGCACAAGCGGGGCGCGCTGCTGATTGTTTCCATCGCCGAGGCGGTTTCGCTGGGCGTGATCAAGCCTCCGGTGGAGGCCGATATTGTGTCGCTCGAGGCGCAGAGCTTTGGCGTTGCGGTAGGATTCGGCGGACCTTACTGTGGCGTGATTGCGTGCAAGGAGAAGTTCCTGCGTCAGATGCCGGGACGGCTGGTGGGTGAAACGAAGGACATGAATGGCAAGCGCGGATTTGTGCTGACGCTGAGCACGCGTGAGCAACATATTCGGCGCGAGAAGGCTACGTCGAACATCTGCACGAACCAGGCGCTGGTGGCGTTGATGGTGACGATCTTCCTGACCGTGTATGGCAAGCAGGGGCTGCGCGAGTTGGCGGAGCAGAATCTGGCTAAGGCAGATTATCTGCGGAAGGCGCTGCTGGACGCGGGCGCGGCGACGAAGTTCGATGGCACGCCGCGCTTTCATGAGTTTGTGCTGACGACAAAGGAGCCGGCTGCGGCAGTGAATGCGAAGCTGCTGGAGAAGCAGATTGTTGGCGGGCTGGCGCTCAAGAAGTGGTATCCGGAACTGGGCGAGAACGCGACGCTATGGTGTGCGACGGAGTTGACGACGAAGGCGCAGATCGACGCTGCCGCTGCTGTGCTGGCGAACGTGCGTGAGCAAGAGTTTGTGGGAGCGAAGTAGCCATGGATATCAGTGCGATCGAGGGGCAGGAGCTTACGGCTGTTGAGTTCGTGAGCGATTATCTGCGCCTGCGCTTTGATGGACCGATGCTGACGCTGTATGCGTGGCCGCATATTCTGCTGGCGGATTTTTCGATTGCATTTGGTGAGCCGGAGTATCGCAATGCGCTGTGTGCGCAGATTGGCGAGATGGTTGCTAAGACCGCGCTCGACGAGATGGAGGCGCTGACGGTGGAGTTTGAATCGGGCACCGTGATTGCGCTCAGCTTGCGTGAGGAAGAGTTGGACGGGCCGGAGGCTGGTAGTTACTCGGCGGACGGCAGCGGAATGGATGAATTGGATTTTTAGTTTGGCATTGCGGCAGCCAAGCAGATCGTTCGCCTCCCTCAGGATGACGGTTATCAGGGAAGTTGAGATCTGAGAGAACGCAGAGCCTGAATGCTCGCAGGAAGAGGAATGATGGCAGACAAGTTTGTTGGGACGCCGAAGAAGGCAACGACGCATGTAAACCAGAACGAGGATTTGATCTTCGAGAAGTCTTCGGCGGGCAAGAAAGGGTATCGGCTGGCGCAGCTGGATGTGCCGGCGGTCGATGCTTCTTCCCTGCTGGGCGATGCGGTGCGTACCGATGGCCTGGGCGTGATGCCGGAGTTGAGCGAGATTGAGATCATCCGGCACTTCACACGGCTTTCGACGTGGAACTATGCGATCGATCTGGGGATGTATCCGCTCGGATCGTGCACGATGAAGTACAACCCACGCATCAATGAAGCGGTGGCGAGGCTGGAGGGGTTGGCGGAGGCGCATCCTTATCAACCGGAGTCGTTGAGCCAGGGTGCGCTGGGCATGATGAAGCTGCTGTCGGATTGCCTGATTGAGATTACGGGGATGGACGCTATTACGCTGCAGCCTGCGGCGGGTGCACAGGGAGAGTTCACAGGGATCCTGTGCGTGCGGGCGTATCACGAGGCCAGGAACAATGCGCGCAGGAAGATCATCATTCCAGATTCGGCGCATGGGACCAACCCGGCGACGGCTGCGATGTGCGGCTATGAGGTGGCGAACCTGAAGTCGAATGCGCTGGGAATGGTGGACCTCGCTGAGCTGGAGCGCATGGTGGATGAGGATGTGGCCGCTCTGATGCTGACTAATCCTTCCACGATTGGGGTGTTCGAGTCGGACATTCACAAGATCGCGGAGATCCTGCACGCGAAGGGTGCACTGCTTTACATGGACGGCGCAAACATGAATGCGCTGGTGGGCAAGACGCGGCCGGGCGACTTCGGAGTCGACGTGATGCACCTGAATCTGCACAAGACGTTTTCGACACCCCACGGTGGCGGTGGTCCGGGGTCGGGGCCGGTGGCCTGCAAGAAGATTCTGGAGCCATTCCTTCCGGCGCCCGTGGTGAAGACGAATGCGGACGGCTCGCTGGGGCTTGAGTATAACCGGCCACAGAGTATTGGCCGCGTGAAGGCGTGGTACGGAAACGTAGGGATGTTCATTCGGGCGCTGGCATACATTCTCGCGAACGGGCCGGACGGGCTGCGGCAGACGACCGAGGACGCGGTGCTCAATGCGAACTACCTCCGCGCCAGGCTTGATGGAACATTTGAGCTGCCATTCAAGTCGCCATCGCTGCATGAGGTGGTGTTCAGCGACAGGCTGCAGGCGAAGAACGGTGTGAAGACCGGCGATATGGGCAAGCGGCTGATCGACTACGGATTCCACGCATACACCGTAAGCTTCCCGATGGTGGTGCATGGGGCGATGATGATTGAGCCAACCGAGAGCGAGAGCCGCGAGGAACTCGACCTGCTGGTCGACGCGCTGCAGCAGATTGCACGCGAGGCGGAGGAGAATCCGGAGCTGGTGCAGACAGCTCCACACACGACGCGGATTCAGCGGCTGGATGAGACAACAGCGGCCAGAAAGCCGGTGCTGCGCTGGAAGCCGCCGGTTGCGCCTGCCCGATGACGCCGTAGGCAACTGCGAAGGAGCAGCAGAGACTGGAATGGTGATGGCTGGCGGACGGTGAACTGTCGGCGGCCCCGTTCTATCGGCAGTACGACGGGAACTACTTGCGAGCAGAAGATTGCGTGGCCTCGGCGCTGAACAGGCTCAACACCGAGGCAGCCACAAAAACCAGACGCGACGTGCGACCGGATGGAAGCCGCGCTATTTTGCAGCTTCGACCTTTACGGACTCGTCAGTGTTCTCCCACTTGATGTGGAGTTCGGTGGAGTGCTTCCTGGTGTTCTCAAAGCTAATGGTCATGGACTCTTGCGGCGCAGGCAGCTTGGCGTAGTGCATCGGCACGCGGCCCAGGTCCATGTCCTGCTTGTAGACGGTTCCCCACTGGCCGGTCTGCTTATTGACGATCAGGAGCCATGGCGTTCCTGGAGCAGCGGGCAAGGTGTAGAGTGTGTAGCTTCCGGCCGGGACGCTGAGTGTGCCGATCTTGAGGTTGCCGGTGGTGACGAAGCTGGTAGCGGGGTTCGCGCCGGTGCGCCACACCTGGCCATAGGGCACCAGTCCGCCCATGATGACGCGGCCACGCATGGCGGGAGAGTTGTAGTGGATGGTGATCCTGGCGCCGTCGAGCGCGACGTCGGTCATGGCGGCAGGGCTCAGCAGTGGCTTGGCTGGAGCGGCGCTGGGCTTGGCCGGCATGTCCATGTTGCTCATTTGCGCACAGGCGCTGAGCGATGCGGCGAAGGTGAGGGCGAGAACGAGAGCAGTGCTGCGGGCAGGTATCTTCATGGTTGCTATGCTACTCCCAAGCCATTGATTCCTGGCAGGGGTTGCAGCGTTTGGCGGGGTTTCTGCTCGCCGGATAGCATGCGCCCATCGCTCAGGCAGATAGAGCGGCAGCCTTCTTGTAGCCCCAAAAAATCAAACAAATAGAGCGGTCCGCACTCTCTCACCAGGTTCACAAAGCTTGAGGAATCTTTGTTACTTGCGTGGCTGCACCGTGCTTTTGTGCGGCCGCGAGCGCCTTTGAAAGAGCGCTATCCCCTCTCCTCAGCAGTTCGGTCGGGTGGCCTTCTCCTACAATTCGCCCTTGATCGATGCAGATCACGTGATCAGAGTTGAGGATGGTTTCGGTCCGATGCGTGATCAGCAGAACAGTGCGTCCTTGAAAATGCTCGTGGATTCTTTGGCGCACGCGCTGCTCCATTGCAAGATCCATGGCACTCATCGCTTCATCCAGGATGAGGAACATTGGATCGTGGATGGCCGCACGCGCTAATCCAATGCGTTGACGCTGCCCTCCTGAAAATCGCTGGCCCTGTTGCCCGACCCAGGTCTTGTAGCCGTCCGGCAACGCGTTAAATATCTCCGAAAGCTCCGCAAGCTCGAAAGCAGAGGAGATCGTCTCTTCAGAGGCATGTACGTTCGCCAACTTAATGTTGTCGAGCACCGTTCCCTCGATCAACTCCACATCCTGCCCCGCAACCGCGACAAGCTTCAGCCATTCGTTGCGGCTGACATGGTTCAGGGGCGTGTCGTCTGCATAAATCGTACCTCGATCAGGCTCATAGAGGCGTAGTAGAAGGTTGACAATGGTGGTCTTGCCTGAGCCACTTGCGCCGACAAGCGCAGTGGTAACACCCGCTGGAATTTCAAAGCTGACTTGTTCCAGCGTGGGCGTATCACCGCGCGGATAGCTGAACGTGACTCCTTCGAAGCGAATGCTGCGCCGGATGGAGTGGATCGCAATGCCAGGGGACGATGCGGCTTGTTCCCGGCCGGCTTCGAGGACAGACCGAAGCGACTGAAACTGAGGTTCCAACTGTAGAAGCTTCAGCCGTGTGCCTTCCAGCTCGCGTACGTGCGGCTGGAGCCGATACAGCAGCGCCACGCAGGTAAGTACCGTGGCAAATGTGACACCGAACGATTGCGCTCCGATGATCAGGATGCCGAGAATGACCAGATAGCCCACCTCTGTCAGTGGGTCCAGCAGCAAGATAAGCTGTAGCTCCTTCACGTTGATATCGCGAGCTTCTGCAGAAGATTGTTCGAACCTGTTCTGAAACGTCTGCTCTTGACCAAAGGCGCGAATGATACGCAAGCCTTGGAGGGTCACCATCATGTGATCCCACATATCGCGATTGATGCGCTTGACGTCTTTGCCGATGGCGCTGGCACGGGATGACAAAAGGCGAAGCAGAAAGGAGAGCAGGAAGGAGCCAGCCAGAGCACAGAGCATGATCTTCCACGAGAGCAAGGCAAGAAGCGCTCCGAGGATGAGGATGAACGTCAGATTGACCAGCATGCGGGTGAGGCTCGTATACGCAGATGCGAACAGGGGAACCTCGCGTCCGAGGATTTCAACCAACTCTGCCTGCTCATGCTGCCGCATGAATCCATACGGGAGGCCAAGGTATAAACGGTGCACGCGGTTGCGCGTGATCTGGCTTATCTGCTCGCTGATGTGAGACGTGGCGATAGCATACGCATAGGCCAGGCCTCCGCGGATGATGATCAAGAGAACAAAGACCGCAGCGATCTCCCGGGAGCTGTGAAATTTCAGGATGAGATGACGCAGCACAAAGCTCAATGGACCGCCATTCGATACGAGTACGTCGAGCTTATTCATCACCGAATAGAAGAACAGAGGAATCAACGTGATCCCAAGTGCCTCTGCCAGAGAAGAAAGAATGCCAAGGATCACCAGGAGTGGTGCTGCCCACTTCGGCCTTGGGATGACTTGAAGAACTCCCATGAGATGAGGAAATGCCCGAAGCAGCAGCGATCCACGCTGATTGTTGTCGTCGCGCATGTGGCTTTGGTCCGTTCTATCGAAGGTCAATTCCGCAACTCACTGTCGTATGCGATGGCTTGGACTCACAATCCCTATCATGAGGAATCTGTCGCCAGCCTCTATTTCACTCATCTTAGACGACGCTCTCGGAAGTGGACCAAAGAGCTACGGGCGCGGCTGTGAGCGCGTTTCGACATTACGGCCAATATTATGGAGATGAAACGGAGACGGATGCTTTTCCATCTCGAAGCACGCGAGCCGGCCCGAGAATGCATGACCTCCGCTCTCCCCTTCTCAGCTTTTCGGATGGCAGTAAGCGGCGAACAAAGAGCGCTCCACCTCCCACCACAGCAACCATCTTGCAGAGGTTCTGAAGGAGCGTCATTCCGATCGCGACGAGAAGAAGAACAACACCCCGCTTTCTATAAATGAAGCGAAAGAGCCCTGCATCCATACTGAGTGCCAGCGCGATGAGCGCAGATGAAACAATCAGCCAGTGGATCGAGTGAAAGCTGGCTGCAAGGGCAACCAGAGCAAATGCCGTAAGCGCCACTGCGATCCGATGTCGTCGTGTAATGTTCAGGTCATCAGGGAGCTTTCTGCGTTCAATGAGAAGCGCCATCCATGGAATCCCTCGATCTCTGATATCGGTCATAATTGCTTTTCGTACCGTCCAGCACTTCGTGTGTGTCACGCAGATTTCGGGGTCCAGCAGGATTCGTGCTCCATGATCTGTAAGGCGGTATCCCAATTCAATGTCTTCGATACTTGGCCGGGTGTAGCGCTCATCAAAGCCATTGACCGCGAGGAATGCGTCGCGGCGTACCGCGCCACAACCGCTCCAGAAGGTGAGTGCGGAGTGTTTCGCGGATTGATGCACATAGCAATGCGCAAGATTTCGATATTGTGAGCAAAGTCCTGACTCGCGTGGCGTGTCGTCATAGGAGCCAAAGACACCTGTGAGACCTGATCGGGAAGCAAGACGTTCTATCATCTGTTCAACAGTATTTGCGTGCACGCACGTGTCGGCGTCGAGAAAGATGAGCAGCTCGCTGTTTGCTAGCAGTGCACCTTGATTACGGCAGGCTCCGGGCCCGATATTGCGCGGCATCGAAATGATATGCGCGCCATAGCTCTCTGCAAGGGACGCGCTATCATCAGTAGATCCATCATCTACAACAATGAGTTCATCGGGCTGTCTGGTTCCAAGGGAAAGGGCAAGAAGGGTGTCACCCAGCAAGCGGCTGGAGTTATAGACGGGGATGATGACCGTAACAGTCATTGGTTGTGCCCCTGTGAACCAAAAGGCTGATAGAACGCTTCGCAGATCACGGGAGCGCTCTGGTCCGGGTAATAGGTTTGACCGCAAACCGAGTTTGCTCGCTTGTAACCTAACGCTTCCAGGCGTCTCTCCTCGATTTCTGCACCATGATCGCCAGCCGTCTCTTCAACTACAACCACCGCAGCATGATGGTCTGAATCTGCGAGATATCTCGCACGCACATCGTCGTCTCCACCCCAGAACCAGAACCTATGAATTTTGTTGTTGATAGGCTCTGTCATGAAATAGGGTTCAACTCCGGTGATGAAATACGGCAATGATTCTTCATCTTCCGCCTTGTCAGGGACGGCAATATCCACTCTATTTCCCTGCATGAGATACCGCTGCACGATCGTCGCGCCATCTTGACTAGCAGAATATGGCATCGATGCACCCCACCGCACGGCGTTGACCGTCCAGACAAGCTGATTGGCTATACACAACACCACGGCAAGTAGCAACGATATCTCGATCAAATTTTCTTTCCAGAATTCAGTTTTGTTTGCAGGCCAGGTCACCCACCATACAAACAGGAAGATCGCCCAAAGTAACCCAGCATGGTAAAAGTTGTAATAACTGTACATGCACACAATTCCTGGAAAGATCGCCGGCAGAATATATCGCAATCGATGCTGGCGGCCCAGCCTCCACACAAGCAGCACCCAGGCCATGATCCCCAAAGATAAGTTGCTCGTTAGGCCATAGCGGAGAACATAGACAAACCGAATCCATGTAGATAAAACGACCTTTACATAAAATGGCAAAGTTTTTATCCAGTGATGATTTCCCCCTCCGCCTGTGGCAATTGAGTAAGGCATTTTCCTGGCAAGCACCCACCATCCTGCGTCCGGAGCAGGCACCAGGCACCAGAGCGCGAATCCCAGCATCCCCGCAAACAGCGCGGCAGAGGCCAGCCATCGTCTCCAGTGTTGCTGCTCAAGGCTCTGAATGCTGTACCACTCGATCGCCAAGACCAATCCCAATGCCATTGCAACCGCAGATCCGTGTAATGTAACGTTCGCCAGCAATCCCAGAAGAAAACTCAAGGCAATTGGATGCTTTCGTCGCGCGGGCCATATGGAAGCGAGCGCAAATAATATTGCCGGGATTAGAACATAGCTCCGCGCAACCACGGCATATTGAAAGGCAAAGAAGAACGTAAAAGGCAACAGGATTCTCACCGCAAGGGGAAAGGGAGCCTTGAGCACCAGGATCACCATCGAAACCAAAGCAACTACAGCGACAAACCAGCGCATTCCATAGTAGGTCACATGCAGTCGATCCAGCAGCCATAATAAGAAATGCCATAGCCCGGGCGAGCATTCATAGTGGATATACGTCCCGAAGAGGCTCTTCAGACTTAAGCTTGCTGCAAGTTCCCACGCCTGCGCCTCATCGGCCCACGGTGCATGACGTGGTATCAGGTAGATGAGCAGCGCTGCATAGAGAGCCAGGCTGAACGCCACCACAATTCTTTCCAGCCGCAAGGGGAGCTTTCTTGCGTTGAGACGATCGGTGACCGATTGCAGGATGAGCGAAGCTCGATTCATGATCGCGAATCCTCAACACCAGACTCCACGGGCATTTTGAATATGGTTCGTCGAAGGCCGATCATGTTGTGCACGCCCTCCGGTGCTTCGCATGGAGCGCGATCCTGTGCCAGACGTACGCAAAAGCTGGACGGCATCGAGTCACACGTTAAGCCTGCTGCGAGCCGACTTTATGACCGAACCCACAATGTTTGGCAAACTGGAAGCGACCGGCTCCCAATTCAATAGTTTTGTGGCCTTGGAAATATCGGATACCGAGTGTGCGGGGTCCCCAGGGCGCGGAAGACGAGGATAGTATTTGACACGCGACCCAAGTTCCTTGCTCACTTCGTCGATGATCTGAAGGACCGAAACACCAATCCCTGATCCGATATTGAGGACTTCTCCCGCATCCACCGCTCGCACATGAGAAAGTGCCTTGAGGTTGGCATGCGCTACATCGTCCACATGAATAAAGTCGCGCACTGCGCTTCCATCCGCCGTCGAAAACTCCGTACCAAATACCTCCAACCTTGTCTCGTCGCTGATCCCGGAGTGAACGACTCGTGGAATGATTCGAACAGAAGAAGAAATCTCTTCGCCGAGCCCATCTTTCGCTCCGGCCACGTTGAAGTAGCGCAGTGCCAGCCACCGCAAGCCAAAGGTGCGCTGATACCATGGAAGAATCCTTTCCGTCTGCAACTTGGACTCACCGTAAGGGCTCACAGGCGTAACGGCATCCTCCTCATGCGCCGACAGCGATCCGGAGTTTCCATATACAGAGCAGCTTGAGGCAAAGACGAATTGCCTGACACCTTCTGCGGTCATCGCCTCAAGCAGTCGAAGACTGCCACCGACATTGTTGGCGAAGTATAAGTCTGGTCGAACCATCGATTCTCCCACCTGCACATATGCCGCCAGATGCAAAACGGAGGTTATGGAATGCTGTCGAATAATCGAACGGACCAGAGGCACATCGGCAATGTCCCCCTGAAGAACGGTTCCCCACTGCGCATTCTCCCTTCGGCCATTGGCGAGATTGTCCAAAATGACAACCTCCAAACCAGATTCATGGAAGAGCTTCGCCGTATGACTGCCTATGAAACCGAGGCCGCCTGTGATCAGAATGGACATTATGGCCTACACCCGCCCCAGGCATTGACCAGCGACACGTACTCCCATTTGCTTGAGTGCGATATCTTGAATGCTGATCATATTTGAACTCAATGTAACATACTATGAGTCATCACCATGAGCCCCACAATCCATGACCCGCTGGTCTCGGTGATCCTTCCGGTCTACAACGGTGCTGAATTTATTGGCCTGGCGATTGAATCAGCGCTGCGTCAGACTTATCGGCATCTTGAGATCATCGCAGTGGACGATGGCTCCTCCGACCAGACGCTGGCGATTCTTAAGCGCTACGCAATCGAAGATCCGCGAATCGTTGTCGTGAGCCAGAAAAACGGTGGCGTTGCCCGCGCTCGAAACCGTGGATTGATGGAGGCAAAGGGCGATCTGGTTGCGCCACTCGACGCAGACGATCTGTGGGAGCCTACCAAGATTGATCGTCAGGTGCAGCAACTGCAGCGCTCCGGAGAGCGGGCAGGTTTGGTTTACTCGTGGTGGGTTTGGATTGATCCGATCGGAGCGGTACTCGATCGATCGCCCGCCTGGGCGATCGAAGGGGATGTATTTGAAAAGCTTCTTCAGATCAATTTCACCGGAAACGCAAGCGTTCCCCTCTTTCGCCGGCATTGCGTGGAGGAGGTGGGCGGCTATAACGAAGATCTTGCTGCGGCCAACGCTGGCGGATGTGAAGATTGGGAGTTGGCCTTGCGAATCGCAGAGCGATACGAGATCGCCGTGGTCAAGGAGCTGCTCGTTGGGTACCGTCGGCGTCCGGGCAGCATGAGCACGGCGTGCGAAACCATGTCGAGGTCGCAGCAAAGGGTGATGGAGTCCATGCATCGGCTGAGGCCGGGTATGGACCCATGCATATTTCGTCGAGCCACCTCACAATTCAATCTGTATCTTTCGGGATTGAGTTTCTGGTCTGGAAATCTTGCCGAGGCTGTGCGATGGGGTCTGCGCTCAGGCATCAAACTTCCGTTTCAGGTTGCTCCGTACGTCTTCCTGATGTTTCTCAACCTGCGCCGACGTAGTAAAAGGATGCACATCATGCTTCCCGGCGTTGCGCTCGACGCAAGAGTTATTCCTCCTGCACTTCTGCCGTATGACCGTATCCATACAGCTTGACCTGAATGCAAGAACAGCAGCGCACCGGCTTCATATCGGACTCTCCTATCTCCATGCTGTCTCATTTCGCTAAGTCCAAACTCTTATGAAACAAATCCGTCAAGATCAGAGGGTGAACTCGATTCTAGTGAGCGTTGTAATTCCTGCCTTCAATGCTGCAGCGACGATTGACGACACACTCAGGAGCGTTCGAAGTCAATCGCACCGGAACCTTCAAATCGTCGTTGTCAATGACGGTTCAACCGATAACACTCTGTCGATTGCAACAAGCCATGCTGCCCAGGACCGCCGTATTCTTCTGGTTTCGCAGCAGAATGCAGGCGTAGCCGCTGCCAGAAACGCAGGCTGGCGGGCGGCCACGTCAGATTTGATCGCTTTCGTTGACGCCGACGACCTATGGGCCCCGACCAAAATCGAGCGGCAACTGGAAGTCATGCTTGCAGGTGGCGAACGCGTTGGACTGGTCTACACATGGTTCGACGTGATTGACGAACGCAATTTCATTCGGTTCAGCGTTCAAGGACAACGCATCTCTGGAAACGTGATTGACCATGCACTACGCGGAAACTTTGTAGGCAATGGAAGTTCGCCACTCATTCGGCGCATGGCGTTGCTTGAAGCAGGAGGATACGATCCGGGGCTGCTCCAACGCGGCGTCCATGGTTGCGAAGACATGTTGATGTATTACCGAATCGCAAGGCGATTTGACTTCGGTGTAGTTCCAGAGCACCTCACCGGGTATCGTGTTGTTTCGGGAAGAATGTCAAGTAATCGTCCGCGCATGTTTGCCTCGTTTCGCGCCGTTGCACAGGAGATGAACGCTGCATATCCGCAATGCCATGCCGCAATCCAATCGGGCGTCCGATCCTACTTGCAGTTTCTGATCGGCGAGGCGCTTGCTTTTCAGGATTTCGCACAAGTCTGGCCCTTGCTGTCTCCCTGGGTGCGAGAGCATCCTCTCGACCTGCTTTTCCTTCCCATTGAGATAGCTGGAACAAAGACAAAATTTCATATTAAATGGATCGTTCGAGCTTTGATTGGTCGTCCCCGCGCCAGATACGCAAAGAGGTTTTCAATTGGAGAGCTTCAGGAGACAGTGGTCTGACCGAACGATTGCAACTTTTGCATGGTCCACATATTCCCTGGCCCGTGCTGCCGCATCTACGTTTTGCCTGGTAGCGGCACTCCCAAACGTCGCCTTCACGCACTCTGGGGCTCTCCTGGCCGACCTCCTCTGATATGCTTAACCCATGCGTGTCCTTGCTTCCATTCGGACGGCAGCCCCGCAAACGTATCGTCTTTGATGGTTGAGACGAGTACGCGTAGACGTTGTAGGGGTAGGGATCGCTAAGCAGGTATGGTGTTGCTGTATAACGTGCGCCCGTAGCTCAGCTGGATAGAGCGGCAGCCTCCGAAGCTGTAGGTCAGAAGTTCGAATCTTCTCGGGCGCACCAAACTCATCTTTCGGCCATGGAACGACTCGAACCGCCTGAGAGGTAGTTGTTATCTGAGTTCAAAATCCCTTTCCCCGGGCCTGTATTTCAGACCCTTCGGAAACAGGAGATTTTGAACTCTTTTATTTTTGCTCGATACTGGCTCCCCGCATGGGCGTGGTGGGGGTAGCGCGTGCTCATCGGCCTCAGCGAGGCCGGGCGTATCTGTACAGCCAGTAGGAGTTCCATATGTACAGTGTCCACCAATAGGCTGCACGGGGCAGGGAGAGCTTGGAGTATTCGCGGTAGATCTTCCAGGTGTCCTTCACCGCCCTTACCTTATTGGAAGATCGACTATTGGCGGAGAGACGGTAACGGCCGAGGTCGTAGGGTAGCCGGTGTCCATTCTCGCCCCGCTCGATGATGCTCAGCCAGCCGCAGAAATCCTCATGCGTGTAGCGATAGCGGTAGGGAAAATGAAAGTCTGGAACGCGATCGCGATCGATGACCATGCTAAGGCAGCCACCCGTGCCACGGCGGGTGTGCAGGGCACGCAGGTCGAGCACCTCCGGTCCTGTAATGAGCGCACCAACGAGTGCGCCGTCATGGGAGATGTGCCGGTAGTCGTGATAGATAAAGCCATAGTTGTGTGTGATCATCCACTCGACGGCGCGGGCGAGCTTTTCCGGGTGCCACAGATCATCCGCGTCCAGAAAGGCGACAAATCGTCCTCGAGCGGCACTGAGCGCGACATTGCGGGCTGCGGAGGGCCCTTCGTTGGCAGGAGTGCGAAGGGAGCGGAAGCGTGGATCCTCGGCCGCGGCAGCCTCTACCATGGCCAGCGATGCGTCCGTCGATCCGTCATCGACAAGTATCTGTTCCCAGTCGGTCAGCGTTTGCGCGCGAACCGTCGCAAAAGTTTCGGGCAACCAGCGTTCAGCGTTGTAGACCGGAGTGACGATCGTAACCAGTGGCATGATAGAACCTTTCCGCGATTACCCCCACGTCGTCGGGCAGAGCGACTGGCGGCGGTTAGAACGATGGAGACATGCAGAAACTGCAATGGACGGAGGCAGATTGAGAATAGCCGGGATGATGAAAACCACCCCCGAAAAATCTGAGCAATTGGCTTTCAGAATATTAGCCTACCAGCGAAGCTCAGTGTGTCATCGGCACTCCTCGACACGAAAACAGATGTTGACGTGGCAGATACTCCGGAGAACCTAAGCTGATCAGAGCCTCCTCAGGCAAACCAATCGCCCCTTCCTTCCAGCGAATATATATCTTGTCGAGTTGGACGCACGAAATTGCCTTGGGGGTGAGCATGGAGACGAGACCTGGTCCGCACCCGTGCGAAGTTGGACTGGTAGACTACGCTTGCGGCGACTAGCCTGTTGCTGTGAGGGGAACAGAGCTTTGCGAGATGAATGGATTTCCGAGGGACAGGCAACTACACCACTCCGCAGTCTTCATCTTCTTTACCATGAGGTGAGGCAGTGCCGGAGCGACTACTCGTATGTGATTGAACGCGAGCAGTTCGAGCGCCATGTCGATCTCTGTGCCGAGATGCGAAACTACGGAACGGAAAGCTTGTTTCCGGAGCTGACCTTCGACGATGGGCATATATCGAACTTCGAGCATGCTCTGCCCGTGTTGCAGTCGAGGGGCCTGACGGCACATTTTTTTATCACTGCGGGATGGACGGCAACAAAGCCGGGCTACATGGGGTGGGAGGAGTTACGATCGCTGCATGCGGCTGGACAGAGGATTGGTGCGCATGGATGGTCGCATACGCTGCTTACTCACTGCGCCGGGAAGGAACTGGAGAAAGAGCTGCGCGGCGCTCGGATGCTGCTGGAGGATAAGCTGGGGACTCCAATTACCACAATGTCGTTGCCGGGAGGGCGCTACAACCAGCGAGTTCTTGCGGCCTGCCGGGCGGCGGGATACTCGATGGTTTTTTCGTCAGAGCCTCGCGCGGAGCTGGTGCCAGCGGGTTACAGGATTGGCCGTCTGAATATCCGCGGGGATATGACGGTGGATTGGATTCGAAGTGTGCTGCAGCCGGGCAGCCGCGTGTTGTCGAGCCTGGAGCGCCAGTATCGGATGAAGTCAGCGGCAAAGAGAATCGTCGGAGACCGGTTGTACGAAAAAATCTGGGCACTATTGAATCGGAAAGAACTGGTAGCCGGTAATGGTGGGGAAGGCGCAGCATGAGGGTTCTACACATCATCAGCAGTTGTGGGATGTACGGTGCGGAGGCCGTGATTCTTAACCTGTCGCGGATGCTGAATGAGGGCTCGCATCGCAGTGTGGTAGGGGCGTTTCTGAACTCCTCGAACCCAAATCAGCAATTGCATGAAAGTGCGTCGAGGGAAGGCATTGAGTCGCACCTGATTCCATGCAGCGGCAGAGCGGACCGCACAGCGATTCGCCGCATTCGAGAGCTCGCCTCAGCAATGGACGCAGACGTAGTGCATGCGCACGGTTACAAGGCCGATCTTTACGTTTACTTTGCGTTGCGCGGATCGCGTATCCCGCTGGTGTCGACATGTCATACCTGGTATGACGTTGATGCAAAAGATTATTTCTACGGAGTCGTGGACCGCTTGACACTGCGCAGCTATGAGCGGATCGTGGCGGTGTCGGAAGGGGTGCGCGAGTACCTTCTGCGAGCGGGCGTGCGAGCCGGCAAGATCAGCATGATTCGAAATGGAATTGACCTGCGGGCCTTCGATCGTGCATCGGCGGTGGTCAAGGACGAGCTGGGCTGGGGCGCGTACCCGCTGGTCGGCCTGGTGGGTCGTCTTTCGATAGAGAAAGGCGTGGATATTTTTCTGGCGGCCGCGGCCCTCGTGCTTGCCGAACTTCCCGATACCCGGTTTGTCGTGGCTGGAGACGGTCCCGATCGCGCAAAGCTGGATGCGTTGATCGATGAGCTCGGGATCGGCGCGAGCATGCATATGCTGGGGCGCCGCGACGACATGGCGGCAGTATATGCCTCACTCGATTTGATGGTTTCGTCGTCGCGACGGGAGGGACTGCCAATGGCGATTCTGGAATCCATGGCGAGTCGCGTGCCGCTGATAGCAACGGCCGTGGGAGCAGTGCCGACCGTCGTTCTCGATGACCGCACGGGGGTGCTCGTGCCCGAGGCCGATGCGGGCATGCTGGCAAAGGAGATCCTCATGCTGCTCGGAGATCAGGCACGACGTCAGCGACTTGCCATAGCGGCGCGGCAGTTGGTGGAGGATGAGTTTTCTGCGCAGCGGATGACAGCGGACTATCTCCAGGTGTATGACGAGGCAGTCGCGATGAAGGCGAGACGTCGACGGGCTTGGGCAGGATCATCGGTTGGTGGCAGAGGAAAAACAAAGTGAGCAACAGACGGCCGCGCGTATTCATGATGGACCTGTGGGCAACGGTGCCGTATTACACCGCGTATCTTTCCAGGGCACTGCTGGCGGAGGGCGTCGATGTGATGGTCGGGTCGATCACTTACTATCTGGACCCGGATTGCTTCTCGAGACTTGGGATCAAGGTGGATCCGGGGCTGCTGGATGTCGTGGGAAGGTTCCCCCTGCCACGCGTGCCGCGCAGGGCGCTGAAGCTGATGGAAGCGATGGTGAATCTGTGTGCGCTGACGATGCGGTTCTGGATGTCGCCGCCGCAGGTGATTCACGTTCAGTTCCTGCCCATGTTGAAGTGGAATCTGCCGCTGGATTTCTGGTTTCTGGCGTTCTGCCGTAAACGGGGATCGAAGATTGTGCTGACCGTCCACGACCTGCTTCCCCACAATACGGGCGAGACGTACAAGGACACATTTTTCGAACTGTATGGGATGGCCGACCGCATCATCTGCCACTCGGACCACATCCGGGCTCGGCTTGCGGCGGAGTTTTCGGTGCCAGAGAAGAAGGTTGCGGTGATTCCGCACGGCCCGTTCTTTTATGACCTGCCGGCGCCTTGTTCGGAGCAAGCTCCCGCGAATGTCGAGGCCGGGCCGGGGAGCGTGCTGGTGCTGTGGCAGGGGATCATCTCGGCTTATAAGGGCGTCGATCTTCTGCTGCGCGCATGGCAGCACGTGGAGGCGCTGGACGGGGATTGCCGACTGGTGATCGTCGGCACCGGCGCCCCGGACCTGCTGGAACAGATTCGCGAGCAGGTGAAGCGCCTGGAGTTGAAGCGCGTGACCTTGCAGCTTCGTTTCATCTCTACCCAGGAACTGGTGGGCATGTATCGCGCGGCGGATGTGGTGGTCTATCCCTATCGGGCGATTACGACCAGCGGCGCCCTGGCGACGGGTTTGGCATTAGGCAAGGCCATCGTGGCCAGCGACCTTCCGGTATTTCGCGAACTGCTGAGGAGCCGCGACAATGCGCTCCTCGTAGATCCGCAGAATACGGCGGAGTTGGCCGGCGCGCTGGTGGAATTGGTGCAGGATTCTGGGCTGCGGGAACGGCTCGCGAGCAGGGTGCGGGAGATGGACTTCGGCGACAAATCGTGGCTCGCAATTGCCAGGCAGACAGCGCAGGTCTATACGGATGTTGTGGATCGGCGCGCGCCCATCGATTCGCGTGCTTTGCCGTGTGGTTAGGAGCGGCGTATCAGGCTACGGGTCCAGTTCAAGAGCAGGGACGCAGCGGTTCGAGAGTTGTCGAAGTCTACAGGGCAGGTTGCGACAGCCCGCAAGGCGCTGCGCAGCGCGGCGCCCGGACGGTTTTGCTCCTTCAGGGCTTCGGCCCTCTGCTTGTACGCGCGAGCCAGGGAGATCTGACGGGCACTCAGGCCGCAGCCCTTCGCGCCGTAATGCTTGCGAATGAACTGTAGCTGCGCCTCGAACATTCGCTGCGCATTCGTGGACATCGAACCTGGAGATCTCCTGTAGTAGGCAAGGACTTTGGGAACGAACGCCACTTCGTGACGCAACGCAATCCGAAGCCAGAGATCTCGATCTTCCGTTGAGCGCATCGTCTCATCGAAGCATCCAACCTCGTCAACGCAGCGCCTGCGGAAGGTGATGGTTGGGCATGGTAGTTCAATCTTTCGCATGTAGATGTGAGAGGCGATGCGGCCCTCGGAGTGCCTCAGGTTGCCTGCCCATGTCCTCTCGATCTGGCCTCCCGGGTCGATCAACGTAACCAGGCCATAGGCGAGACCCGCTTTTGGCCGCTCGCGCAAAACCTTCAACGACTCTGCAAGCCGGCACGGTGTCCACACATCATCGGCATCGAGAAGCGCGATGAATTCGGACGATGCAGCGCGTATGGCGGTGTTTCTTGCGGCAGGTAGCCCACGGTTCTCCTGTGTGATGCATGTAATTTTGGCTCCGAAGCGGTCCAGAAATGGAGCGATCACTTCGTCCGTGTTGTCCGTGCTGCCATCGTTGACGAGCACGATGTGCCAATCGTCGAAGGTCTGTGCAGCGACGCTTTCGATGGCAAAGGGCAGGTACCTTGCAGCATTGAACGCGGGGATAATCACGTCGACTGTAGCCATCCTGCCTATTTTCCCACATCGATCGGGATTGCCCGCGACCGTATGGCTCGGTGGAGGCGCCCGCGTCCCGCCAAGGCTCCGTTCGTCCGCCCAGGACATAGGGCATCAGAAGAGCTGGCATGTGCCAGCAAGAGACATGACGAACGACTTGTTCAAGATGGCAACCTCCATGCGAATGGAATAGGATTCTTGGCTGGCGAACACGTAAGATACTCGTGAGGGAAGAGTGTTGTCGGCCACGCCGGAGGCTAGCCGATGGATGATCCAGAGCGAGCCTTCTGCGCAGCCGTTGACCGTGCTGGTCTGTTCTGGGGGGAACAGCAATTGATCACCTAGCACGCGTCACGGAGGTTGAAGCTTGGGTCTAGGTCTCGGTATTGTGCACTACGTACCCCTGGTTGCTTACCTGGGCATCTGGGTCATGATCCTCGTCTCGTTAGGGGGCAAGCCTCTGTGGGGCCTCTATTACGCGATTCCGTTTATCCCATACCGCACCATGCGGAACCACTTCATCGGTTATCCGCTGGGTGGAAACATGCTGACCATCCTGGTTCTCACGGTGATTTTGGGAGCCCTGATCCATGGCAAACGTCTGCCGAAGTCAAAGCTTTACCTGACCTGGTTCATCTTTGGAATCTACTTGTATGCATCGATGTGGATGGGAGCCATGCTTGGGAAAGCCCCTGATCCGTCCAGTTTTACCGCCCTGAACTTCCTTCAATGGAAGAGTTATATGCTCATCCCACTCGTGTTCGTGGCGACGTGCCTGGTGGCCGAAGACAGAAAGGCTGTCCGGACGATCATCATGATCACGGCGATCTCTCTTTTTCTCATCGACAGAAGTTTCATCATGGAAACCATGTCGAGAAGTTGGGGACACTTCGACGAGAGCAAGCGTGACGAGGGTCCACTGGCCTATGGGTCCAATGAAACAGCGGCCTTCTTTGCCCAGTTCGCCATGTTCTTTTGGGGCTTCGTACAATTTGTCAAACGCAGGAAACTCAAGCTCTTTGGTTATGGACTGATCGCCCTCACGTTAGCTGCAACCATGTACACGTTCTCGCGCGGAGGATATCTGGCGGTGTTGGTCGGCGTGTTCATGCTGGGCATACTGAAAGACAGGAAGCTCGTGGTAATTCTTGGAATATTTCTGCTGACCTGGCAAACGATTGTTCCTGTGCCTGTACGCGAGCGCGTTATGATGACCACCGATTCGAGTGGACAACTCGAATCCTCTGCGCATGAGCGCGTAGAACTATGGCAGAATGCGGAAGAGTCGATCATTGCCAGTCCAATTTTTGGAAATGGCTTTGGCACGTTCCAGTATGGCCAGCACGTCGACGACCTGAGAGATACCCATAACTGGTATGTCAAGGTGCTTGTCGAAACCGGAATCATCGGGCTGATTATCGTATTATTCCTGCTTCAACAGATGCTTTCGCTGCCTTATCGATTATTCAGGAAAGCCGAAGACCCGCTCTATCAAGGTCTTGGCCTGGGGCTCTTGATTGCCATGTGTTCGTGCATGACGGCCAACTTTTTTGGTGACAGGTGGACATTGCTTGAGATCACAGGAATGCTCTGGGTCCTCTTTGGAGCGGCCGTTCGCGCCAATCAGTTCATGGCGGAAGGATCGACACCCGAGCGAGCACCCGCGGATGCAAGTGCTGTGCGATACGCCTAGCGGAAGTCACATGGAACAGACGCTACGGCAAAGTAGTCGCGTTGCGTAATGAATGGACGAATCACCAGTATTCGCGGGCCTTTTGGATGCCAGTATAATTCTGGGTGATTGCACCGAAAAGGAGATTCTGGCGAACGCCGCTATGGAAAGCTCGAAACTGAAGATCGTCTTCCTTGTTCGCGGCGACAGCTCCTCCATCAGGCAGAACATTGAAGCGGTGTGCCGATTGCCGGGTGTGGAGCCGATCGCAGTGCTGGTAGAGGACAAGGTTATCTCCTTCAAACAGCGCCGTGCGATGCTATTGCGAAACATCCGTGCGAATGGCTGGTCGTATCTATTTTTTAGCGTCGCCGACGCCATCTGCAGCGCAACCACCCGTGCCGTGAATCGCGCAGCCGTGGCACGTGAAGAAGTCGACAGAGTTCTTCGCCAAGCATTTCCCGATGCGTGCTTTTCCCTCACAGAGCTAGGGAGAAGATGCCACATGACGGTTCACGCGATTGGAGACCTGAACAGCGCCAATGCGGATCGCGTTCTTGTTGAATGCAATCCGGATGTGGTGATTGCACTGGGTACACGAGGGCTCGAAACCGGTACGCTTGGCGTACCGCGCCTGGGCTGGATCACCATTGAGAAAGGAAAGGGGCTAACCTGCTGCGGGGCTCTGCCGTTTTTCTGGGAACTCTATGAGGGAGCATCATCGGCCAAGGTGAGCGTGCGCCTGGTCGGCAAGGGCGCGCGTGAAGGGGGCATCATTGCGACAAGCACTGTACCCATCCAGACAACGGAGACCCCCGAGAGTCTTTTGGAGAAGTTGGAAGAAGAGGGCTCCCGGATTCTCGCCTCCGCGATTGCATTAATCCGCGATGGGGGAGGCTCATGTGCCGTGAAAGATACGGAGGAGCACGAGCCCCTGCGCGAGCCGACAAGAGCCGATATGGCTACCCTGCAGCGGCGCCTGCCGCACTGGAAGCGCAACGGCGCAGTTCCGACGATCGTGCGGAACCTGTATGTCTTGCTGATCTATTACTCTGGGCTCTACGCTGTGGTTCGCCAATGGCATCGAATGTCGCGGTCAAGGGGAGCGATTGTGCTTTACCACCGTGTGAATGACTACTCGAAGGATACTCTGACGGTAGACTGTAGGACGTTCGCTGCTCAGTTGCTGGCAATCTCCCAACGCTATCCGGTTGCAAGAACAGCCGAGATCGTTGAATGTATGCTCGCGAAAAGACCCCTTCGTCCGACGACCGTTGCGATCCACTTTGATGATTGTTATCGGGATATCTTCATGAATGGTGCGCCGATCATGCGTGTTCTGGGGGTTCCGGCGTGCGCGTTCATTAATAGCGGCTTCGTCGATACTTGCCGAACGTTTCCCCACGACGCAGGGTATCCGTTCACCTACCCGATGCTCGGAAGCGCTGATCTTCAGAGTTGGAGCCGTATGGGTTTCGAAGTCGGCGCGCACACGGTCAATCATGTCGACCTTGGATCATACGACGTTGAGGCTGCTCGCGATGAGATCGTACGGTGCGGACAGGATTTGGAGCAGATAATCGGAAGGCCCGTCGATCTATTTTCATTTCCCTTCGGGCGGCCTGAGAATATTCGCGCCGCAACAATGCAAATCATTCAGTCGGCGACGTATGTTGCGAACTTCTCTGCGCATGGTGGATTCATTGGGTCACGCACAGATCCCTTTGACATTCCAAGAGCGGGAGCCCACTACGAATCGTCGCCTGTCTATTGCTTGTTGCAGATCGAGGGCCTGACATTGAGCAGGATAGCGAAGAAGATTCGGAGTGCCTGGAATCGGGCTCCGCGAGTGGCGCCGCAAACGTAGGCTGCTTGCAGTTGCCCGTGATGTCATGTGTTATTGATCAACCTCCGCATTTTAGGGTCGATGACCGACTCTGACCTCGGTATAAAAATGCTGGGCCCTTCACCTGCAATAAAGCGCGATATTGTCTACACGGCACACGTTGCCGGACTACGCATCCTGTAATTGCGATACGAGCCGCACCGCATAGGAGATGGTGCTCTCGCCGATAGACAAGGCTCGCACTTCAGGTTGTGCCTCTCGCGCGAGTTCACGCAACACGTGGCCCGATGGCATCTCAAAAAATAAACGACACCCTAGTTCTTCGAGAACGGTTGTGGCGTCGAACCAGCGAACGCCATACGCAATATTGCTTGCCAGATCTTCAGCAATAGCCTCAGGGCTGCGCAATGCTCTCGCGGTCACATTGCCCACATAGACCGTTGCAGGCCGGTGGATGGTCATGGTTCGCAACATCGCTCGTAGCGAGGCCGCCACAGGCTCCAGAAGAGGACAGTGTGACGGCACAGATACATGCAGGCGTTCGGCCTTGCGAGCACCGATCTTTCGAGCAGCCTCAAGCACCTTCGCCATCCCCGCGTTGGAGCCTGCGATCACAATCTGCCGGGGAGCGTTGATGTTCCCGACATATACAGGGATCTCCTCTGTGTGCGTATCGCGAACCAAATCTGCAACCTGTTGCTCGGTAAGTCCAATGATCGATGAAAGGCCGTACCCATCGGGATAGAGTTCGACCATCATCTCGGCACGATGCTGTACGAGTCGCACTGCATCTGAAAGTTCTATAACCCCGCTCTGGACGCCGGCGGCGAAGGCGCCCACCGATAGCCCCGCAACTGCTTCAGCTTCTATCCCCTCTGCGATGAGGGCACGGGCAGTAGCTACGCCGGCAGACAAAAGCGCCAACTGAACCGAGACCGTTGACTCCAGCGCGGCAGCCGAGTCGAGATCCTGCACATGATGACCAAGCACCTCGCTCACCTCCTCCAGGGTTTGCCGGACGGCGGAGTGGTTCGGCAGTGTGTGCAGCATGCCTGGAATCTGTGAGCCTTGACCGGGAAACAGAAACGCTATGCCCATCTAATTTCCCGCTCTCTCAAAGCTGTTTGCGACGTTCAGCATATCGGCTTGCTCGTGCCACGGATCGCTCCCGAGCACAGGTCCATTCGGCGTGCGCAGAAGAATCTCCTTGCGGTCTTCTCGAGCGTACTCCTTCATGGAGAAGCCGCACTCGGGAGTCTCGACACGAATATCGACGATCGCGGGAAGATTCTTCGCTTGCGCGCAACGAAACTGTGCTTCTTCAATTGTTATAGGCTTTGCTGCGCGGATGACGATATCGAGATCGCTCTCGGCGTTCGCCACGCGACTGCCTGTCGCAAGCTCAAAGCCAACGCTGCCTCCCGGCCCCCAGGGGCGATCAAAATCCCGCCAGAGAGTTTTTAATATCTGTAGGGACTGAAGCGCTGGGACCTCTCCTACTCTCGAAGGATCTGCGCTAACTTCTAACAACTGAGATGGTGCAATCACGTGGAGGAGCGCCTGCCGGGAACAGGAGGTAGCCCATCGCTGGCTTCGCTCATATCCACGGATTCCGATCGGAAGACATGTTTCTCTTCGTAAGTCCCGGCGAACTACCGCAAAGGATACTTGGCGCACGCACTCTTCTGCCCAGCGCGGTACCGCGTCGCCTCGGGCCGTGGCTTCATCGAGAAGGCATTCCGGGTTGACCTTCAACAGATCATGCGTTTGAACAGCGTGATCCTTATACGTAAACATGCGGGTTCCTAGTGAAGGTAGGTAAGGACAATGATCCATCCAGCCAAACTAAAGATCCCCACCACATAACTCGCAATCAGACCGGAGCTCGCCACCGGCGGCGTAACATCAAAATGTTTGCCGAAAACAATTCCGAAGAAGCCGCATGGAATAGCCGCCATCAATACAACCGAGCGCGTCAGGTCTAGCGGTAATCCCAGCACCCGAGCTACTCCTAAACACAGTGCAGGCTGGAGAATATTCTTCACGAAGACCGCCCAGATCACACCCCATGTCAATTCAAATCGCTGCGCCGACACAACCAGACCCGTAAGGAACAGCGCCGATCCTGCCGTTGCATTGGCGAAGAGGGTGAGACTACGATCCAGATAACTAGGCAGATGCAGCCCCACGATGACAGTGAGGATGCCGAGCATCGGAGCCCAGAAGACAGGCTTCTTCAATGCCTTCCACATGGAGATGCGTACGCATGCTGCAGTCGAAAGAGCGCGGCCTTCAGCAGTTCCTCCCTCAAGGATTGCAAGCGTAATTGCGGTGATGGTGATGGCTCCGACGGCGATACCAACCACCACGACGATGTTTTGCTGGGCCCCGTACATTGCTTCCAACAGAGGAAAGCCAACCGCCGCAATATTAGGGAAGGTCAGGGTCAACGCAAGAACGGAACTGTCTCGTGCGGAATCCTTACTCAGTATCCTCGAACTGAAGTAGGTGACGGCGTAGATAATGCCGTACACCACAACCAGCACGAGTGCAATCTTACCCTGTCCCCACAGCAGTTGATGCGGTGTTCTAGCGATGGTGGCGAACAATGCGCACGGTACAGCAAAACTCATGACGAAGATGATTAAGGTCTTGACGTTTTTGTTGTCGACGTACTTGCGGAGACCTGCTACGTAGCCGGCCAGGAGACCAATGAAAACAGGGATGAGTGCATTCGCCAAAATTTTAATCATTGTTCATGCCTTATCTCTGCCCACTGAGCTTCGAGCAGTCTGCGGGTTTGTATGGACGCCTTGCGCATGTCGAGCGCTTCGGATGAAGTCGTCCGGCTACGCAGGTCAACGGGGCTATTGCGAGCATCATGAATTGCCGCAATAAGTTCCTTCTGTACACCTTCAATTTCCGCAGGTGAAGGGTTTTCCGGATGTTCTACATGAAGTAGCTTGTAGAGCAGGCCAAGCTTCGCATAGTCGCGAATGTTGTAAGAGAGCGGCGCAATGGTCTTGCCTAACTCTTCAAGGCTCTCGACGGTGCGGCGCGTAATGCGGGCAGCCGCCGCTTTGTGCATCGCATGGATCATGACGCCGTCATCATCGAAAGCCAGCAGCCGATTGGCCTGATAGCCGTGGGTAAGAAAGGCTCCGGAGAACGCGTGGCCGACGATCAGTGCGATGACGGGGTGGCCTGCAAGCCGCGCTGATCCGTAGGCGTCCGCCGCCGCCGCACCCGCAAGGAAGATGCCCGCCGTCTCTTCGCGTCGTCCGTACGCCTGGCTTTTCACGTCCACAATTGCAACGATGGGACGCTTGAGCCTGTCCCTGTCTTCATGGATGACTTCGCGAACGCGGGTGGCCAGCGTGTAGGCCTCTTCCATGCCCACTTCGCCGTGTCTTGCACAAGGGAACCGTCCCTCCGGGTTAGGAACAACACATAGGAAACGTGCGTTGTCTTCACCCAGTGGCGCATCGATGGTCAGCACGGAAGCAGGGTCCCCGCCGAGTGGCGCGGATTGTCCGGTGAGGGCCTTCAACCACACGGTCCCTCGAATACCCTTATATTCACTCATTGATTGACCTCCGGTGCAGCGCCAGCCTTCCATGCGGCTCGCAGTTCTTTGGGGTCCCACTGACGGGATGGGTCGAGAGCTGCGATGCGGCTGCGATACAGCGCAACCTCGGAACTGCGGTGCACAGCAGGAACGCCCTTTGCAATGAAGCGTTGAACGGCCTCGACCATCTGCTGCGCATCATCTTCGACGAGAGCATCGGCCAGTCCCATCGCGAATCGCTGCTCGCCTCCGTGGATCGCCCAGATGAGCGCTCGATCGCTCGAATCGAACTCATCCACGCCCGACGTCTGCTCGATCACCTCCGGCCCATTCATGCCGAGACGAGCTTCACGCGTCATCACCACGTAGCTCGCAAGACCGGCTGCCAGGGACATGCCGCCGAAACATCCTACCGTTCCGGCAATGATGCAGATCACCGGAACATGTCGGCGCAGCACTAGAATCGAAGCCATGATCTCTGCAATGGAAGCCAATCCAAGATTCGCTTCCTGAAGCCGCACCCCGCCGGTTTCCAGAAGCATGACGGCATTTGTCCGGATTCCCTTCTCGTTATCTGCGCAGGCCAGGTCAAGCGCAGCCGCTAATTTCTCGCCCGAAACCTCGCCCATGCTCCCGCCCTGGAATGCGCCTTCCAGCGCGATCACCACCGTAGACTGTCCCGAGATCTTGCCCTTCATCACGACGCAGCCGTCGTCGGCTTGTGGCGTCACTCCCTGCATCGCCAGCCAGGGCGATTCCATTCTGTCGAAGGGGCCTGCCAATTCGCGCGATGTGCCCGCATCAAAGAGAACCTCCGCTCGTTCCCGCGCGTTCAGTTCGATAAAGCTTTGCCGATTGATGAACTTCGTATCGTTCCGTTGCTCGCTCATCGCTGGCTCACCTCCACTGCCTGCTGTAGCCTCAACAGGACACTCCCGGGCGTCGCTCCGGCATCGTGTATCTGGATGCGGACAGCGCCCTGATAGCTTGCAAAAAAGCGGTCCAGTACTGCCTTCCATGTGTTCCTGAAACCATCGACGCTCGTCAGGATGGAAACATGCGCGCTGTCTCCGTCCAGCGGTTCCAGAAGCACTTCCAGATCACCGGAACCCACAACCCCGACATGGGCTTTCTTCAGCACCGCGTGCGTCGCCGGGTAGTCAAATTCAATTCGTTCCATCTGCTTCCTCCAACCAGCTTCGGTCCTCTTGCACTTCGTTCTGCCTGCGTTCGACCGCATCCAGAAACAGGGTTGCTGCGAGCAGGTCCGCGCTTCCTCCTGGAGAGACTCCGAGGTTCAGAACTTCGCCGTCAAGCTGCATCAGCCGCTGCTTCCCATACGGGGAGCCACAACCTCCCGCTGCGATGACCTTGTACGCTCCGGATCTCACGGCCTCGAGTGCGGCGCTGTTCCTGCGATAGAGCACGCACGTGTCCTCCAAACGAGACATGATGCTGAGCAATGCGTCGATGCGCGCCACCGGCTCCGTAGCGCCACTTGAACGTTTCGCTCGCAGAGCAGGCAGTCCAACCCGGACAACATGAGGGAAGCCTGCAAGCGCTTCGCCCCTTGCGCCTTGAACACCGTACCTCTCCGCTACAACGTGGCCGTGAGTTACGAGTTGAAGCGTTGCGCTATCAGGAAACATTGCGATGCTTCTCGCCGTTTCCGCAATCACCGCCGCGGTCGTGTCCGGGCCCGTCATGGAAGCCGCAGAGACAAGCAACCCCAGAGCCCAGATCGCTCCCTTATGAGAGTTGCTGCCTCCGGTCGCCTTGTACATGGCGCGTTCCGCATCGCGCCCAATGGCGGCCAGACGTTCCCGCAGGTGTTGGCTCGCATACGCACCTGAAGCGATGAGGGCCATCTGATAAAAATACGGCTCGATCGCCAGCGCGGATCGCTTCATCATGGAGAGCGACAGATCCTTGTGCGTTCCTGCGCCGCGACGGTCGACGAGGCCCGGTTTGGGGGTCAGTTCTGCCTCTGCAACCAGCGCCTGCATGCACAGACGAGCCAGCCAGACAGCCTCTCCGTCTGCTTCGCATCGTGCCGAGTCCCTTGCCGTACCGCAGTTGGATAGGAGATCGAATCTCATTACCACCCCCGGAACTTTGCGGGTGGGTTGTATAGGCCGCCGGACCATGCGACCAGATCTTCCATGCTCCGCGCCGCAAGCAGAGATCGTTTCGCTTCCATTCGGTGGACGCCGATGTCTTCGGGGTAAGCCACGACTCCCTTCTTGCGAAGCGCCGCCGTCTCAGATGCAACCGCCTTCAGACCAACAGGGCTGACTCCGGCGACTGCTGCGAGTGCACGACGACGCTCTTCACGTCCCTCAGCTTTATACAGGTAGGCGATCCCCTCTTCCGTTACGACATGGCTGACATCGTCGCCATAGATCATCACCGGCGCAATCTGCATGCCTGCCTTCTTCCCTACCTGAACCGCGTCGAGTGTTTCAACAAAGGCAGGAACACCACCGCTCTGGAACGTTTCGACGGTTTGCACCACAACCTTGCGGCCGCGGACAATCGCTCCCGCGTCGGTCGCCAGATCCAGCCATGCATGAGAACTATGCCGGCGCCCATGCGGATCGTGCCCCATGTTGGGCGCTCCACCAAACCCGGTGAGGCGCCCACTGGTAACGGTCGAAGAGTTTGCGTCTGAATCCATCTGCAGCGTCGAACCGATGAACGCATCGACAGCATATTGTCCCGCAAGCTGGCAGAGCACTCGATTCGAACGCAGACTACCATCGTGCCCCGTAAAGAACACATCCGGGCGGGCAGCAATATAGTCCGTCATGCCCACCTCGCTGCCAAAGCAGTGAATACTCTTCACCCAGCCGCTTTCGATAGCAGGGATCATCGTCGGATGGGGATTGAGCGTCCAGTGCTCGCAGATCTTTCCGCGTAGTCCGAGCGATTCGCCATAGGTCGGCAGTAGCAGTTCGATCGCAGCCGTATCGAACCCAATGCCGTGATTCAGAGAGTGGATCTGATGCCGTTCGTAGATGCCCCGGATCACCATCATTCCAACCAGTATCTGCAGGTCATTGATGTGTCGGGGGTCACGCGTAAACAATGGCTCGACGGCATAGGGACGATCCGCTTCGACGACGACATCGACCCACGACGCCGGAATATCGACGCGTGGAACCTTATCCACAATCTCGTTGACCTGCACAATCACAATGCCGTCGTGGAAGGCCGCAGCCTCGACAATGACAGGTGTGTCTTCAGTGTTCGGCCCGGTGTAGAGATTGCCTTGTGCATCCGCCTGTTCCGCGCATACCAGGACGACATTTGGAACCAGATCGACCAGCAGCCGCGCATACAACTCAACGTATGTGTGGATCGCTCCAATCTCCAAAATGCCATCTTCAAGAAGCTGCGAGACCCGCAGGCTCTGCGGCCCCGCGTAGGCGAAATCGACCTTCTTCGCAATCCCCAGTTCAAACAATGTGAGGTGCTCTGCGCGGCTGATGCTGGAGATGATCAGGTGCAGATCGTGCAGTTTTTTTACGTCGACCTTCACCAATGCACGGGAGAGAAAGTCAGCCTGCTTTTGATTGTCCCCCTCCAGTACAAGTCGATCTCCGGAAACGATGAGACACTCCATCGCTTCGATGATCTTTGCGCGCGGCAGGATCGGGCCGTTCATCCAGGGTTGAATCTGTTGCATGCGTCGCCGTTTTTCATCGCGTCGCGTCGTCCACGATCGCTGTAGCGGCTCTAGCGGTTGCTGTGCCATCCGGGGTGCTCCTGTTCCAACGCTCCAATTAAGCGCTCCCTGATATCGATTAGGGAAGTTGTATTTTCGTGAGCCTGTGATAAATAATGCAAATACAATAAAAGCATGGAACTTCGCCAGATTCGTTCGTTTCTCTCCGTCGCAGAAACCCTGAGCTTTGTCCACTCCGCACAAATCATTCACCTGAGCCAGCCCGCGCTCAGTCTTCAAATCAAGGCGCTGGAAGAGGAGTTGGGCGTCAGGCTTCTGGAACGAAACAGGCGAAGGACGGTGCTTACCGCCGCTGGTATTGCCTTTCGTGAGGATGTCTCCGGCGTTCTGGTCGGCTTGGACCATGCCGTCCACAGGGCGAAACTGGCAGCCGTTGGCAGGTTGGGCTTGCTGCGTATCGGTTTTATTTCAACCGCCGGCAATGAGATCGTGCCAGGGATTATTCGTGAGTTCCGAGAGCTGCATCCGCACGTTGAGTTCTCTCTTCGAAACATCCTCACGATGGATCAGATTCAGATGCTGAATGATGGAACCATCGACATCGGATTCCTTCGGCTACCGATCAGCGAGCACTCGGAACTAGATGCCGTGACCGTTCATAGGGAGAGCTTTGTACTTGTGGTGCCCGCATCTCACAAATTGGCAAAGAAGCGTCCTGTCAGATTGAGCGCGCTGGCCAATCAGGACTTTGTCATGTATGAGCGGAAACATGCTCCCGGTTTCCACGATTTGATCATGGGCATGCTTCGCAACGCCGGTATCGTCCCCAGGGTCTATCAGACCGCAGGTGAGATGCCAACCCTGATTGCACTGGTCGAATCCGGTGTCGGAATTGCTATCCTCCCTGCATCTGCTGTCCGAAACAGGAAGACCCGTGTCGTGGTATGCGAAATCGCGGATAATATTCCGAAGTCAGAGATCTGTCTCGCCATCCGCAAGTCGAACATCTCAGTTATTGTTGAGAATTTTAGAGAGTTCGCATTGAAGAGACTCCGCCCTGGTTGATTGCTTCTATCTTCTGCAGAAGATAAGGAAAGCGATCCAGCCTATACTACAAAGCTGCGTCTTTCTCACTCACCATAACAACGATGCTGACCTTGCCCGCCGAATTCATATCTCTTAGCGGGCTAATTTATGGAGATATGGCAACGAGCTATCATTCTGGAATGGAATGATAGCTCGTTATCTCTGCACCCAGGCACTAGCTATGCTTCATGAAGACGGCTACTGAATCTTTTTCAGCTCTTCCTGCACCGTTGCTGCATCGAGGGGTATGTATTTTCCATCTTTTTCGACTAACTCCTGCCCCTGTTTGCTTAAGATAAACCGCAGAAACTCACGAATCTTTGGATCCACCTTCTGACCGGGTGGTACGTCAAACCAAAAGGACTGGCCCGTCCATAGCGGATAGGAATGGTTGAAGATCGTATCCATGGAGTACTGAACATAGGGTCCGTCCGCAGTTTTTGCTACATCTAGAACCTTGACGTTTTCTGGGAATTTTTGATGAAATCGCACATATCCGATCCCGTTAGGATCCGCGCTGACGTGGTCCACAATCTGATCCGCTTCGAGATATGTCTTGCCGTTGGGTCTGTCATAGTTTCCGAAACCTAGCAGATTGCCATTCCACTTATCGGAGTCTTGCAGGACGAGATCGGAAAATTCCAAAGCAGTGGAGTACCGCAGGCTATATCCATACGTATTGATCGGCTTATTTATCCAGTCTCCCCCAATCCCCAGCTGGCCCCATGTGCGGATATTGAATTCAGGTCCGCGTGCAAACTCTGGATGCCACGTAGTACGCACCCATCCGCCGGCGCGCTCTGAACCGAAGATGCCATCCAACTGCGCCAGGTTCACTTTTGTAAGTGGATTTGCTTTATTCACCACAATAGCGAAGTTATTCTGCCAACCGACAACGTCATAGGACCCGTTGACGACGAGTACGCCCACAGGCGCGCGGCCTTTCACTCGTTGAAACGAAAGATAGTCGTAAAAATCCGGCATGTGGGTAATTCCGACGTCGGCGAGATCAAAAGTAATGCATGCTGTCGCAGTTGCGGACGTAAGAAGGTTGAACTCGATCTTAATGCCTGGCTGATACTTCGCAAAAGCATCTTTCCACCAACCCCCAAGGGGCGAGTCGCCGATATAATTATTGCCGCACAGACGTAGATTGCCGGTAGGGTGTCCCTCAGGTACGTAGTCCGGCAGGCTACTTAGATCGAACGTACGACTGTAGGCCGGATTCTTGGCGATCGCCGCCATACGAATCCTGCGCTCGATTGCCGAACCTTCAGGGTATTTCTTTGATTCCGCATTCGGTTGATACTTGTCATCCATCTGCGCGTGGGACACGCCGGCGCTGAACAGTCCTACAAGCAACATTACGACCGAGACCACTTTGTATCTGTGTTGCATAGTTCTCCCTTCTTTCTTCGAGAATTGTCCTGTCGTGGATAGCTCAATCCGCGACAGCCATAGATGGGCAAAGTGATTTGCAGACGGCTTCAAGCAGCATAGACGTAGCCCTCTGCACAGCAAACAGCTCCCATGGTCTTGGTTCAGAAGATGATCTTCAGTCCGAACTGGATCTGACGTTCGGTCGTGGAGGTAGCAGTCAACAGTGGGAGGTCGGACGCTGCACCGGCAACCGCAGGATTCGTTGACCCCTTGTAGATGACGGAGTTGGCTCGGGATGGAACCTGAAAATTCGGATGGTTAAGTGCGTTGAATGCCTCCGCGCGGAACTCGACCCGTCCCAATGGTCCGAACTTCGGGACCGCCGTATTCTTGACAAAAGAGACGTCCATCGACGTAATGCCAGGGCCGTAAATTGAATTCCGAGCTACATTTCCGATGCGCGGGTAATATACTCCGTTCGGCCCTGCAATGGGCATAGGGTACGCGAAGCATTGACGTTTCAGAAAATTCACTGACTGCGTGGTACGGCCTCGTTGCCTTAGGTCGGTGGGGTTTCCCTCGCATCCTGGGCCATAAATTCGGTCCGGTAGGGAGAAAGTATTTCCGCTCGAAAGACCAAGAGGATCTCCGGAGATTAGTGGTGTAAAAGGAAGGCCAGTCGCTACACGAAGAATGCCGCCCAATTGATATCCATCGGTTATAGAGCGAATCAACGCCCCATGGCTTGTAATACCCGAGAGAGTATAGAGCCCATTGAACACGAAATTCTGCGTCACATTGAAGTCCGATGGCCCCTTGAATCGAGCCGCATAGAACGGAAACGGTGCGATGATCGAGTTCACGAAGTTTGTACCCGCTGTCGATGACGAAGACTCGTCAAGCGATTTCGACCAGGTATATGAGGCTCCAATTCGGTAGTTCCGTCCATTTCCGCGCACAGCAACATTGAGGGCGTTGTATGTGGTCGACTCATTGAAGAGCGTGGTGTCTTCCACGCCAACAGATGGATTGAGTTTGGTGCCGCTGGTAATGTATTTAGTCTTACCGCTCACGGTGGTGGGCACCAGCGCGGGCCAGATCAGGTTTTGGATCGTTGACCCAGGTCCAGTGGGTTCGACAATATTTCCATCGTTACTTTTTAACGGTTGACGGATACCATGAGCGCCCGTATATCCGATTTCAAGGCTGACACCACTTGCCAATTGCTGTTCAATATTAAGGAGAAACTGCTGAACATAAGGACGGCTAAAGTCGCGCTGGACGTAGTTGACCTTGTTGGTTGGCTTCGCAATGGCTAGGTCATACGCCTGGGTGGAACACACTGTTCCGGTGCAGTGCGGTATGTAATTACTGAATGATCCAAAGCTATATTCTGGCGCTGGAGCTAGGTCCGCCGTACTTCCGAAGGGAGCCACTGTAACAGTGTCCACCGTAAAGTAGTTGGTAAGTGGCAGCGTGTCATAGATGCCATAGGCTGCTCGAAATGAAGTCTTTCCGGTTCCGAAAGGATCCCAGGCCACACCCACGCGAGGCGCGAAATTCGTCAACGACGGGTTGTTAAAAAGGCTGTTAACCACGCTCACTGTAGGAGATGTAGGAGTTAGGAGCACTCCGAGATGGCCGTATTTCTCGCCCACCGAAGAGATAGGTTCATAACGCACGCCTGCCTTCACTGTCAGGTTGGGGCGCGGATGGTATGTGTCCATGAGATAACCTCCATAGACGCTTTGCCGGAGATAGATTGGAATACTTAATCCGGGAATATTGGATACAAAACTGGTTGGTGCGTTTGTAATGAAGGATAGGTAGGAGGCAAAAGAGTAGCTTCCATTCGTTGAAGTACCAAGATCATTCGACTGGATTCGTTCATATGAAAATCCGGCTTGCAGGGAGTGCGCACCTTTGGTCAGGTAGAAGTCGTCCCCTGCTTGGTAGCTGTGATAGTGAAAGGAGTAAACCCCTTCCGCATTGACACCACCTGCAATTGTGCTTAGTCCACCAATAAGTACTTCGCCAACCGTAGCACCTGGTGCAAAACCCAGCGAAGTCTCCGCTGAAATTGGTCGTATAGCTGTGTTAGATGCTGGAGCGAGGGCGAACGTGTAAGCATATCCCGCGTGAGCGACATTCAGCGCTCGGGACGAGAAGACATGCTGTTCCGAAACCGAGTAAACCCGTCGTGTCACGTCGAGTCCTTCCTCAACGAGGTCGAAGTTATCCGGTTGGGCATCCGTCGAAGCGTCATTGAGAGCGGTCGCGTGCATCGTGTCCTCGGGCGAAAACGTGTAATCCGCTCGCCCAGTGTAGAGATTTTCCTGGGCAATTGCCGCAGACCTCACGGTCCAGGTCCCTGTATCGCCAGAGATCCCGGCATTGGCCTGAGGGAACACCGCGAGGTACGGAATTACGTTGGGATCGACCGTGTACTGTTCGAGACCGACGCTATTCGGTGGTGCGGTGGGGCCGCCGGCGAACGCGAGGCACTCCTTGTTGGAAGCCGTCGCCGTCTGCGTGCACTGCAGCAAACCAGCGTCAGCATTGGGAGATGGTACGGTATTGATCGTTGTCGAAGTAAGGTTTTGACGCAGACCCTCATAGTTGAAGAAAAAGAAAGCTTTATTCTTGCGTATCGGACCACCGATCGCACCTCCAAACTGATTTCGCTTAAACGGAGCTGACGTTCCGGAGGGAGTGAAATAGTTGTAGGGATCCAAAGCGCTGTTCCGGATGAACTCATAGGCAGAGCCATGAAACTTGTTAGTTCCTTGGCGGGTAACTGCTGAGATAACGCCGCCGGAGGTTCGACCGTAATCGGCCGTCGCGTCGGACGTAACTACCGTGAACTCCTGTATGGCGTCTACACCCAGGCTGAGGCCAAGCGCGCCGCCAGGGCCAGCGCCAGAGTAGTCATTCGTCGTTATGCCATCCAGCCTATAGTTATTCTGCGGCGGCCGTGTACCTCCGATCGATATTTGCGTTCCGATGCCGCGGTTGGAACGGGAGTTATCGCCCGCGGATATGCTGAGTTGGTTGTCAACCGTATGCACGTTAGGTTCGAGGATGCTGAGCGATGTCCAATCGCGGCCATTGAGCGGTAGCTCGCGAAGCGTTTTCCCATCCACCGTCTGATTGAGCTGCGTCGTGCCAAGGTCAACGATGGGAGTAGAAGAAGTAACAGTGACGACTTGGCTAACTGCGCTTCCTACCGGCATGACCATCTTGACGACCGTAACATGGCTGACTTCGACCGTTGCCTCTGTGTTCGTGGTAGCGAAGCCCTTTGCCTTGAAGGTTAGCTTGTAGGTTCCGGGGTCTAAGTTGGGTTGATCGAATAGACCTGCCGAACTCGTGATGAGCGTTTGTCCGATGCTCGTCCCTCGATTAATAATTTGCACGGCAACACCAGGAATGACTGCGCCACTGCTATCAGTAACCGTCCCTGTGATGCTTCCTCCAGACATCTGCGCCAGCGCTGGAATAGACAGGCCGCATAGAACAACAAGGGACGCAACGATCCAGGTCCAAATGCGCCTGGGTCGAGCATTGATACGCGCTTGCGTACTCGCGCGGACGGTCGCCGCGGTTGGCACGCCACTTCGGGTTATTAGCGGTGTAGTCATTCATTGGGCTCCATAAGTTTTGCTAAATAGTTCCGAACGGATAGTTCCTTCGAGCAACGGGTCATGCTGCCGATTGTTCCACTCAATATCAATTCGCTTGATCGTGCACCTGATGGCGCTCTTAGGCCGTTCAGGCTTTGTTGCCACGCGGTTGGTTAGAGTACGCAAGTGGTCAGCTCTTTGCAGACATCCGAATCGTTGATCGAAATACTCAGAGCGCTGCATAAGAGCAGAAGCGCACGGAGCAGCCTCACAAGACACGACGGCAATTCGAACTCGCGCCTGCTTCTCGCGTGGTTTCAAATCGGACTTCCTTGCGCATTTCGCAATGTTCATCGTGGTCCTTACTGTGGCGAATCGAAACGCTAAGTTCCGGGAATGAAGTTCGCCTGAAGCATAAGTGAAAACCCGTTCATCGAACCAGTCACCCTGTTGCAGCGAATGCGCATAGCGAAATACGGAGAGTTTCATCGCAGGTTCAGCCGCGGCTCGTCCGGCCGCTCAAGTCTTGTAACGCGCCAGATGCATGCCTGCGACAGCGCACAAGACCTGATTCCAATCCCGAACCGGATACGCGAGAAGATGCTCGACACAAATGCCGTCTTGTTGGCCCCTCCCTACGTCGTTGGCTCGCAGCAGTCCGCGCTCATCTGCAGGCAGCAGCACTCAGGTCAGTCACCCCACCGCATTGGCAAGACCATAAATGGATTTTCACTTGGTTTTTGTTCAACCTTCATCGTGCAACGTAAGCATGGTTTGCCATCGATAACCGGTGCATACTTAATGCGCAAACGAAATGGTTCGACTTCTCTTCGTCACATGAAAGGCAATCATAGCGGATGATGAACATAAAAAACACAGTCGTATTGTTACTCGTAGTCTCGAGTTGCGCGCCGGCGATAAAGGCGCAGGACACCCGCCAATCGGCAATCGCCAGCATGCATGCGGTTGATCCATCGGCCATGGATCCTGGGTTCACCCATGCAGCGCCTATGGCCCAAAAGCTCGTAGACGAAGCGTTGGCCTCTCACCCAGCGGTCCTTCTAATTGCCATTCACGGGGGTGCGCCCAAGTACGACATTATCGCTTCGAACTTTGGCAGGATCGGCAAACTTGGAGATGAAGACGATCTCCGCTGCATCCGGACCGGAAAGAACAACCTGGAAGTCGACGCCACCGGCAAGCACTTCGAAGCCGAAGTCCCCTTAAGAGATAAGTCAGGTAACATCGTCGGCGCACTCGGTGTTGTCTTCAACTACAAACCGGGCGATGACAAATTGGCCAAGGAACGTATAGCCATGGCGATTTCAAATCATATGTCCGCGCAGATTTCTTCTGCTAGAAGTCTCTTGGGTCCTGCAATCTAAGACAAGGGTAGTGCTTTCTTTGATCAACCGAGGTCCACGTTGACATATAACCGTTCTCCACGAAAGAAGTTTTAATGAAAACACCTTATCGCTGTTTACTAGGGTCCGCGTTGCTTGTCGTCATAGCTGTTGCTGGCGCCCAGGAACCTGCGCCCGCTCCAACTGCGCCTACCCAACCGACATCCTTGGGCACCGCGCAATCAAACGCCGCATTGACACTCGTAGGACGAATCCCTGTCCCCCGGATGACAGGCACCTGGGACCACCTTACTCTCGACCCAGCGACCGACCGGCTCTTCGCTTCGGCCCAGGACGACAATCAGGTCCGGGTCTTCGATCTCCATGCGCGCAAGCAACTCGATACGATGACCTCTGGATTCAATCGCCCTCAAGGCCTTTATTATGTCGCGGGCGACGATACGCTGGCAGTCTCGAATGGCAAGGACGGAACCTTACGAGCATTTAACGGCAAGACCTATGAGCCCATCAGGATTGTTCAGCTCTCCCTCGGTGCTGACATGATGGATATGGATCCGACGACCAGGTATCTCTACGTCGATCACGGAGGAACGGACTCCAACCGTGGGCCAGGCGGCCTGGCCATCATCAACACGAAAGACTGGAGCAAGGTTGGAGAGATTTCAACCGAGTTGCGGCCTGCTGCGCTTGCCATGGAAAAGAGCGGTGACCGATTGTACCTGCTCATCCCTGGTCTTACGCAGGTTGCCGTGATCGATCGCTCGACGAATGCGATCTACGCACGCTTTCAGCTCAAGGTTCCAGCGCAGCCCATCGCTCTTGCACTGGATGAGCGTCGGCACCGGCTCTTCGTTGATATGCGTCGGCCCTCCTCTTTCAATATTCTCGACTCGAACACCGGCAAGCCGATCGCCACACTGGATACCATCGATGGCGTCGAAAGCATGTACTACGACGCAAAGCTACGCCGAATCTACATGACAGCTCTGGATGGCTACGTGCAAGTCATTCAGCAGATCGATGCCGATCATTACAAGACCATTGCCCGCTTCTTTACTGGCCACCACGCTGGCACGTCACAGTGGGTTCCGAACATGAATCTTTTCTGTGTGGCCGTTCCTCCCGTCGATGGTCAGGCTGCGGAGATATGGCTGTTCCAGCCTAAACATTAGTTGCTTGAGGACTCGAAGCATGAAACGCTTTACCTCGTTTACGCTTGTCTTGACCTTGGCTACATCTTGCGGGCACAGCTTGCCGGCGCTTGCTCAACAGTCGATCACGCCGCAAACGATCCCAGCATATACTCCGCATCCCATCGAGCCCGGGGTGATTCGGAGTTGGGGCCATGTATTCGTTCGGTCTGTTATGACAAGCTGGGAGCAGGCTTTTGCAGCCTATCATCCTGGGATTACTTTTTCCGACAACCTCGTCTCCAGTGCGGCAGCTACAGGTGCGCTCTTCACCAACACCGCAGACCTTGGTGTCGTGGGCCGCGAGATCCGGCCAATGGAAGTGGCTGGCTACTCCCGCGTCATGAAGCACAAGCCGTTTCCCTACGAGGTCATGACCGGCAGTTGGGCCAACGCGGATAAGAGCGTCGCCCTGGGCATTTTTGTAGCCCAGGATAATCCAATCAAGCGCCTCACCTTCACTCAGCTTGACGCCATCTTCGGCGCAGAGCATCTGCGTGGTGCTCCGGCAAACATACGCACCTGGGGCCAACTAGGACTTACCGGCAGATGGGCTTCCCGTCCGATACATGTATACGGTGGAGAGCTCGATGCCGCGCCTGCTTTTTTCTTCTCGCAGACCGTCATGAAGGGATCTCTCCTCTGGAATGAAAACCTTCATCACTTCGACGATCTCGACCGGCCTGACAAGACAACCTACGTAGCCCAGCAGCGGATCGTCGACGCGCTGGCGAAGGACCCCGATGGGATCGCTCTTTCCGGAACCGGCTTTGTAAGCCCTGGAACGAAATTGATCGCCATAGCCGCGCGTGATGCAGGCCCTTTCATTCTGCCGACACCATCCAGCAACGAAGACCGAACCTACCCGCTCTCCCGTTCCGTTTGGATCTTCACAAACCAATCGCCGACCAATCCTCTCGATCTGCGAACTCGTGAGTTCCTTCGATTCATCTTCAGCCGTGAAGGCCAGGAGCTTGTTCGCAAAGATGGAGAGTACGTCCCGCTGACGCCTGCGAAAGATCTTGAGCAACTTGAGAAGCTGGGCCAATGAATCGATCTTAAAATCTCATCTCGGAGTCTGTCGTATGTATCTCTTCCACTACGTAGCGCTCACCGCGCTCCTCATCGCGAGCCTTCCATCCTCGATTCGAGCACAGGCCTCTCAAGCGAAATCCGATGCAGAAGCCAGTGCGCTTCAGGCGGCACGCGCCAGGAGCGTTCTCCGCAAGGGTCACGAAGTCCACTACCCGCCTGACCGTTTCGATCTCAGTGACCTTCCCCACTACAAGCCGGAGGTGCAGGTCTCCGGCACGATTCGTCAGTGGGGATCTAACTATCTGACCGATTCGCCCTTGGCGAGTTACCTTGAAACTGCATTCCAGAAGTTTCAGCCCAACGTAAAGTTCTCTGACAATCTCCGAACCTCCGAGCACGCCATCTCGTCGCTCGTCTTCGGTGTTGCGGATGTCGGCATCATGGGTCGCCAGATTATGTGGGACGAGCGTCTCTCCTTCCAGCGCGAGTTCAATTACCAGCCAACGGGCATCATCGGGATGACCGGGTCCTATGATGTCTCCGGCTGGAATCCGCCAATCGGATTCTATGTCAACTCCAAAAATCCGCTCGCGCACCTCTCCATGGCACAGATCGACGGAATCTTCGGAGACGTGCGCACCGGTGCGTACGACGGCCTCATCTGGAACGAGGCGGCAGCCAGGGGCGCTGAGAAGAACATCCGCACCTGGGGCCAGCTCGGTCTCTCCGGTGAGTGGGCCGATAAGCCGATTCACGTGCTCGGCTACAACTTGGAGTTTCACTTTCCGCAGGAGATCGAGACGCGAGCATTCGGCGGTGTCACCAGCAAATTCAACGGCGGACTTCTGGAGTACTCTAACTCCACCAATGCGGATGGCACGTTGAAGATTGCCGGGCAGACCATGATCGAGGACGTCGCAAAGGATCCATACGCCATCGCTTATGTGGCTGGAGGGGAACTCTGGAAGACGGCCGCTGTAAAGACCCTCGCCATCGGGTACGGAAGCAATGGACCTTTTGAAGACCTCACAATGGACAACGTCCGCAATCGCACTTACCCGTTTTACGCCGATATCTTCTTCTGGATTAATCGCGATCCTAAGCAGCCGGTCGACCCGAAGCTCCGCGAATATCTCCGCTTTATCCTCTCCCGCGAAGGCCAGGAGCAGATTGTTCGTGACGGCAAATACCTCCCGCTAACCAAAACCGTCATCGAGCAAGAGCGAAAGAAGCTCGACTGATCCTGACCGCTATCACGCTTCAGAGCCAGTCCACCCGCACCGACCCCACCGCACTGGCCCGAATATCGCTCTCCACCTCCTGTTTTTCGCTCCGCATGCTTGCATCGCCCGGATTTCCGGGCGTATAACTTGCGCATCGGACCGCATCGCAAAGGTCTGTCTGGAGCAATCCACCCCCTGAACGGCTCGCGGTCTCGCGAAATCAATTCAAGGACGGTGGTGTACCCATGCTCAGGCTGAAATCACATCTTGCCTCCTTCTCCGTAGCGCTCGCTCTGCTGGCCACCACCGGTTGCCAGTCCCACTCCAAGTCTGAGACCTACGTCCTGGTCGCCAACAATCTCAAACTTCCCTACTGGCAGACCGTCGACTCCGGCTTCGATCGCGCAGGTGCCGAGTACGGCGTCACCACCGTCCTCAACGGCCCAGACACCTTCGATCCCCAGGCCGAACTCGCCGCCTTCCGCCAGGCCGTCGCCCGCAAGCCCGCCGGGATCCTCGTCTCTGTCGCCGACGCCACCATCTTCCGCGCGGACATCAACGCCGCCATCGCCGCCGGAGTCCCCGTCATCACCGTTGACTCCGACGCACCCACCAGCTCCCGCCTCTTCTTCATCGGTACCAACAACATCGCCGCTGGACGTCTCGGCGGCCAGCGCCTCATCGAGAAGCTCGGCGGCAAAGGCAACGTCGTCGTCTTCACCTACCCCGGCCAGCCCAACCTCGCCGACCGCCTCGAAGGCTACGAAGACCAGATCTCGGGTCATCCCGGCATCAAGATCGTCGATGTCGTCGACATCAAAGGCGATGCCGGCAACGCCTTCGACGCCGCTCAGTCCTTCCTCGCCAAAACCGGCCCCGACAAGATCGACGCCTTCGTCTGCCTCGAATCAGCCTCCGGTAAAGCGGTAGCCGAAGTCCTCCAGCGCGCCCACGCCACCGACCGCACCCTCATCGCCATGGACGTCGACAACCAGACCCTCCAGCTCATCCAGAGCGGCAGCATCGAGGCCACCGTCTCCCAGAAGCCCTTCACGATGGGCTACGTCGGCCTCAAGGCTCTCGCCGAAGTCCACCAATATCCCCGCCGATCCTTCAGGGCCAACTACACCGTCGACGCCTTCTCCCCCTACCCCGTCTTCGTCGATACCGGCACCGCACTGGTCGACAAAGTCAACGTAGACATCTACCTCGCCAACGCCAAAGCCGCCGGAGCAAACTAGACCCCCTCCCATCAAGTTCACGTCTTCGCTTGGAAGGGGGCGGAACCTCAGTCCCTCCAGTCGCTGCTTCCAGTCGAGCCGGGCCTTAGCTCCGGGACACCCTCCCTCCGAATATCGCCCGGCCACACGCACCCTGGCGCGCACACCATCCCGCACCCCAAATTCGTGTTGAGAGTGTCGATTTGCAACCCAAAATTGCGTTGAGAGTGCACTGAAATTCGCGCGATCCGACGCAAAAACCTATTACAGCCCGCCGCCAGTACCGCTGCCCAACTGCGCCATCGTCGTCCGCAGGTACTTATGCGGATTCACCGGAATCCCTCGCACCTGCACCTCGTAGTGCAGATTCGGCCCTGTCACCCTCGTCCCGCTATGTCCAACATAACCAATGACTTCACCCTTGACCACCGTCTGTCCATCCACCACGTTGAACCCCTGAAGATGGGCATAAAGCGTCACAATTCCGTTGCCATGGTCAATCTCGATCTCGCGCCCGTACCCTGACCCCATCCCGGCCTTGATCACCCGTCCGCCCGCCGGTGCATGGATCGGCGTCCCATCCGCTCCCCCAATGTCCACACCCTTGTGAAACTCCCCGTCCCCATTGCCTAAAACAGGATCTTCCCGCTCGCCAAACCCGCTATTAATTGGCCCCATGATCGGCCACATATCCGGCACATTCAGCCCCACGCTGGCATCAAACGACGCAAAATCACCTAGCGCACTGCGCACTCCTAGACTCGGATTCACCGGCGGCTGCATCGTAAGCCCTTCGCTTGCAGTAGCTTTCAGCGCATAGAACGTATCCAGCGACTTGTAATAACTATCGTCCGTGAAGCTCGCCGCATCATCCTTCAGCGGAGCCTTCGCCGCCTCCGCCGCCGCCGACTTTGCCCCGTGTGTCCCGTACGTCCCATGGATGTGCGTCAGCTTCCCTGCCGTCAGCCCATAGATCGCCGAAACCTCCACCGCCAGCGACCCCAGGCTGGCCGCCTGCACATCCTTCTCATGTGCCTGCTTTTCCAACCCCGCGTAGTCCTTGCGCGTCATCGCCAACTCATCGCGCATACGGTTGATCGACTCCGCCTTCACCAGCATCCGCGAGTACGATCCCGCCATTCCTGCAATCGAAAACAGCCCCACCACCGCAGCGGCCACAAACATGTAAACGTAACGCATCGGAATCCCCACGCGATCCACCGCGCCGTCTTCACCCTGCGTCACATACACAATAAATCTACGTCGCACTGTTACTCCCTGCATCGAAATCGAACGCTGCAAGACCCATTCGCGCCCGCGTCACGGGTTTTCTTTCTCGCTGAAAACGATACACCCGTCTTCGGCGGAAAGCAGTATGTTTGGGCACTTTTTTGCGGCTTTTTCGGTCCACATCCACATCGGCAAACGAACCCGGGGAGATCTCGCAGCCTGGCCCGTTAAATCTACATTCATTTTAATGGACTGACCGGCTCCGAGCAACTTTTTCACTCACTCCACCTCGTATCCCTGCACGCTCTCAGGATGTACTCTGAAATCTGTGTCTTACGCACCCAAATCGCGGTCTCCGAAAAAATCCCTCGGCGAGCTTCTCCTCATCGAACGCATCCGCTCCCGCGCCTCCGCCACCCGTGCCATCCGCCTCGGCATCGGCGACGACTGTGCCATCCTCACCCCGCCCCCCGGCCACGAACTCCTTGTCACCACCGACTTCTCCCTCGAAGGCCGCCACTTTCGCCGCACCTGGCACTCCCCCGCCTCCATTGGCCACCGCACTCTCGCCCGCGGGCTGTCCGATCTCGCTGCCATGGGAGCCACTCCCCTCGCCGCATTTCTCTCTCTCGCTCTGCCCAAATCCGCCGCGCGCAACACCCGCTTTCTTGACGGCTTTCTCGATGGTCTGCTCTCCCTCGCCCACACCCACCACGTCACTCTGGCCGGTGGCGACACCGCCCAATCACCCTCCGATCACATCCTCGCCGACATCGTCCTTCTCGGCTCCGCGCCCGCCGGCCGAGCACTCCGCCGCTCCACTGCGCGCCCCGGCGACCTTCTCTACTGCACCGGTTCCCTCGGCGGAGCCGCAGCCGAACTCGCCGAACTCGCCGCCTCCCCCCGCAGATTTCACAGCGCCACCGCAGCCGGCCATCACCCTCACCTCTTCCCCCAGCCGCGCCTCGCCATCGGCGCGACCCTCCTCCGCCGCCGCCTTGCCACCGCCTCCATCGACCTCAGCGACGGCCTCTCCACCGACCTCGCGCACCTCTGCACCGAGTCCAACGTAGCCGCAGAAATCAACCTCGCCCAGCTCCCGCTCCACCCCCTCGCCGCCACACTCGACGACCGCGCCCAGATCACCGCGCTCCTCCACGGTGGCGAAGACTACGAACTCCTCTTCACCGCCGCCCCGTCCACCAAAATCCCTCGCTCCATCGCCAGCACTCCCATCACCTGCATTGGCCGCATCCTCAAACCGCAAAAGAACAAACCCCTCATGACCATTCTGAATGGGAATGAACGATTCCAACTCCTGCCCCGCGGCTGGGAGCACTTCCAATGACCGCTGTAGCCTTCGCGCAAACCTGGACCGCGCGAATCCTCACCAAGCCACCCCTCATCGCCCCTGCGCGCCAGTTCACCTATCCCTTCCGCGTCCCCGGCGAGGACGACACCATCCAGCGCGGCGCCCTCCTGCTCGACATCAGACCCTCCACCGGCGCGAACTTCCTCGCCACCTGCGCCCTCGGCTTCCGCGACCCATCGCTCCCCACCGGCATCTTCGCCTGCCCGCGCCCCGACAGTCTCCTCGCCCTCGCCGGCGGCTACGCCTACCTCATCGACACCCTCGCCCCCGAGCTCTGCCTTCACCTGCCTCTCCGCCCCGTTACCCAAATACTCCCCGCGCCTGCAGCCGGTCTCATCCTCCTCGCCGGCTTCCACAACGTCATCGCTCTCGACGCCACGGGCCTCCGCTGGCAGAGCGCACGCCTCAGTTGGGAGGGCGTCACCCTCACCCGCGCCGACGACCACCACCTCCACGGCACAGGCTGGGACATGCGCACTGACCGCGAACTCCCTTTCACCATCGACCTTGCCACCGGAACCCACCAGGGTGGCGGCTTCACGCTTTAGCGCATCTCTCCACCAGCAACCCTTTGTTTCAACCGCAGTCAGAGAGCCTTGAACTTGCCCCTGACTTCCGCGCCCCACGGCACCTCTCGTGCCGAGCGTAAAATCTCCTCATGGGAATTACTCGCCAGCAAGCCCTCGACTGCTTCGCCTCCGACGACCTCATCGGCATCGGCATGGAGGCCGATGCGCTCCGTCGCAGCCTGCATCCCGAAGGAGTCGTCACCTACACCATCGACCGCGCCCTCGACTGTTCCACTCCCGACCTCGACGCCGCCTACGCCAGTGCCCGTACGTCCATCGAGATGGGCGTCACCGGCCTCGTCCTCCACGCCAACGTCCACCAGCAGGCCACCCTCTCCCACTACGAGACCCTCTTCTCCGGCATCAAGCAGCGCTTCCCCGGCCTCTGGCTGCATGGCCTCGCCGCCACCCAGATCCTCACGCTCGCCTCCACCGCCGGACTCTCCCTGCGCGACACCATCGCACGCCTGCAACAGGCCGGGCTCGACTCCATCGCCAGCAGCGCCGTCATCCTCAACGACGAGATCCGCAGCCGCCTCGCACCCGACAACTCCTCCACCTCCGCCTGGATCAGCGTCCACCGCACCGCCCACCAACTCGGCGTCAGCACCGCCGCCACCATGATCTTCGGCGTCGGCGAAACCATGGACCAGCGCATCGACCACCTCGAGATCCTCCGTCTGCTCCAGCAGGACACCGGCGGCTTCACCTCCTTCACCCCGCTCGCCTACACCGGCGGCGACCTCAGCATCCCCGAGCCCACCGCCGTCGAGTACCTCACCACCCTCGCCATCAGCCGCCTCTACCTCGACAACATCCCCAACATCGAAGGATCATGGCCTACCCAGGGCCTCAAGGTCCTGCAGATGGGCCTCCGCTTCGGCGGCAACGACGTCGGCTCCGTCCTGCTCGAAGAGCATCTTGGCAAACCAGGAGGCGCCACCGAAGAGGAGCTCCGCCGCATCATTCGCGAAGCCGGCTTCAAGCCCGCCCAGCGCGATACACCCTACCGCACCATCTTCCTCAACTAGCAGCCGGCAGCAACGACCATCGCTGCTGCCCCGAACGCATCGCGTAAAATCATGCTGCACACCTTCCTTCCGTCGGAGAGCCTTTGTACAGCCAACTCAACGCGCTCGCCCTGTTCCTCGCCTCACAGCACGGGCTCGGGCACTACTGGAAGACGCACTACGCGGACCACACCTTCCGCAACGTCTATCGCTGGAACGCCTTCGACATCAGCCTGCTCATCCCCTACTTCCTGGTGATGATCATCCTCGCCTTCTACGGCATTCATCGCTACCAGCTCGTCTGGCTCTACTACCGCAACAAACGCAACGAGTCGAAGTCCCACCTACCGCCAGCGCACTTCGCCGAAGAAGACCTTCCCTTCGTCACCATCCAGCTCCCTATCTACAACGAGCAGTTCGTCATCGACCGCCTGCTCGACGCCTGCTGTCGCCTCGACTATCCCCGCGACCGCTTCGAGATTCAGCTACTCGACGACTCCACCGACGAGACCGTCGGCGTAGCCTCCGCCATGGTCGCGCGTTACGCACACGGATTACCTGGCTCCGCCGGAGCGCAGGGCCTCGCCCCCCAGCCCGTCTACTACCTTCACCGAACCAACCGTCATGGCTACAAGGCCGGTGCCCTCGAAGAGGGCCTGCGTTCCGCCAGGGGTGAGCTCGTCGCCATCTTCGACGCCGACTTCGTCCCGCCTCCCACCTGGCTACGCAGCGTCGTCCACCACTTCGCCGAACCCGGCGTCGGCATGGTGCAGACTCGCTGGACACACCTCAATCGCAACTACAGCTTCCTCACCCAGGTCGAAGCCATCCTCCTCGACGGCCATTTTGTCCTCGAGCACGGCGGCCGTTCCCGCGCCGGCGTCTTCTTCAACTTCAACGGCACCGCCGGCATGTGGCGTCGCCAGGCCATCGACGAAGCCGGCGGCTGGCAGCACGACACCCTCACCGAAGACACCGACCTCAGCTATCGAGCCCAGCTCAAAGGCTGGAAGTTCAAGTACCTTCAGGACGTCGAGTGCCCCGCCGAACTCCCCATCGAGATGACCGCCTTCAAGACCCAGCAGGCGCGCTGGGCCAAGGGCCTCATCCAGACCTCGAAGAAAGTTCTTCCCTCTGTCTTTCGTTCCGGCGTTCCCTTCCACACCAAGCTCGAAGCCTGGTACCACCTCACCGCGAACATCAGCTATCCGCTCATGATCGTGCTCTCCGTCCTGCTCATGCCGGCCATGATCATCCGTTCCTGGCAGGGCCCCATCCAGATGATGCTCATCGATTTCCCGCTCTTCATGGCCTCCACCATGAGCGTCTCGAGCTTCTATCTCGTCAGCCAGCGCGAACTCTTCCCGCGCACATGGTACAAGACCTTTCTCTACCTTCCCTTTCTTATGTCTCTCGGCGTCGGCCTCACCATCACCAATACCAAGGCCGTACTGGAAGCACTCTTCGGTATCAAGAGCGCCTTCGCGCGCACTCCAAAATATCGCGTCATGAAGAAGGGCGAAAAGTCGCAGGCCAAGAAATATCGCAAGCGCCTCGGCATCATTCCCTGGATCGAGCTGCTCATCGGCTGTTACTTCGCCGCAACCGTCTGGTATGCCGTCACCACTGAAAACTACTTCACCGTCCCCTTCCTCCTGCTCTTCGTCCTGGGTTATTGGTACACCGGCCTGCTCAGCATCTTCCAGGGACTCTTCGAACGCAAGGGATCGCAGGGCGAAGAGATTCACGAGAAGCCCTATCCCATCGGCATTTAGAGCCGATTGCCGAATAGACAAGCCTCAACGTTGTCCTCTCGATTCGCGTCGCACACCCTCCCGCCCTGCACCCTCCCGCCGCAAAGCCTCCTGCCGCGCAGCATGAGACCGCAATTCGCACCCATACACAGCGCGCTGACCCTACATTAGCCCCGGCCTCTCTCCCCGCCATCAACCCACTAAAGCAGAAGGCCCGCACGCAGCGGGCCTTCTGTCCTTCGCATCTCAAACTTCCGCTAGAAGCGGATGCCGAACTTGAACGGGATATATTCCGTGTGCATGCTGTTTGCGGGATAGAAGTTCGTCGTCGTAGCCGTGATGTCGCTCATGTTGTTGACCGTGATTCCGGGCTTCAACGAGTTGACAACGAACACATACCGAAGCTCGCCGTACAACTGAATCCTCGAATAGTCTGAGAACTTGTACGTGATGCCCGCGCCGCCGTTGAATCCCGGCGCATTCGACGTATATTTGTCGAACGTTGCGCTCGCGATACATGGGAAGAAGCCGCCATAGCCGACGCCAATGCCGCCATACCCATATCCGCCGTAGCCGCCATACCCATATCCACCACCGCAGATTGCAGGTGCAGGCACCGTGAACGCCGCCGTCTTATGGTAGAAGCCCACGCCGCCCACCACATACGCTCCCCACGAGTGGCTCGCATAGAACGTGTACGTCGGATCAATCGTGAACGACCACACATGGCTTCCGCCGCCCAGAAGTCCACTCAGCGCATTCGTGCCAGCGGATGGGTCAAAGTCCGTGAGATAGGTGTCGTAGATCGTGGTCTGGTTATTCAGATTCTGCTGCGTAAATCCGAAGTGGTCCCAGTCAAACTCCACCGGCAAGGCAAAGTGTTTGCTGAACTGTCGTCCGCCGCCCACCTGGAAGCCATAGCCCACGCTCAGGTAGTTGTTCGTGTTCGCCACCGGCAGTCCAAACCCACCGCCGCCATAGCCCATCCACTTATCCGATCCGTCCGCGTTCCTGAAGGTGCTTCCATACCGCGGCCGCCGACTATTCTGGCCTCCACCCGCACGCATCATCGCGGCAAAGTTCGGCGCACCCGGCTCCGCCTTCGCCTCGTTGACCACAGCATCACTACCCTCGGACGCACTCGAAGAAACCATCGCCTCGCTCGCCGGTAGCTGCAGGTTCAACGGCGTCTGCACCGCAGCGCCGGGTTGTTGCGCAACCACGCCCGCCTGGTCGGCTGCAGAACTGGTGGTTTGAGCGCCCATCGCAGCCACACCTGCACCGAGGATGGTCATCACGGCGACAGCGCGTCGCACCACTACTGAAGCTCCGCCAGTCCAGCGGCGCTCAACTTCTGAGGAACAGATAGATCTATACATTGTTTTCGACTCCTATGGGTGTTTCAATCCGGTCCAAACACGCTAACCCTGAAATGGTGACTTTGTTGCCCTTGCACGGAATCCTGATCGCGTCATCCAGCGTGCTCACCTCTTCATCTAACCTCTCTTGGACGAGGAAACCGGCGAAGTGGATGCAAATCCGCACTTATCCTGTCCGAATTTAGCCGCGCCTTATGCAAATGTAGCAGCAACCCATCGAAACCCTTTCATATCAGCCCAAAGCGCGTCACCTGCCCGTACACTGGTCTAAGAAATGTCGATCGCATCAAATCTCGCCCGCATCCATGATGAAATCATCAACGCCGCGGTCCGCGCCCACCGCGACCCCGGCACCGTCGCCCTCATGGCCGTCAGCAAAATGAACCCTCCCGAGGCCATCCTTGAAGCCTACGCCGCCGGTCAGCGCCTCTTCGGCGAAAACCGCGTCCAGGAGTGGCAGACAAAGCGCCCCTCCCTCGCCGATCTCCTCCCCGCCGTTGACGTCCATCTCATCGGCCCCCTCCAGAACAACAAAACCTCCAAAGCCGCCGAGATCTTCAACGCCATCGACACGCTCGACTCCCTGAAAACCGCCGAGCGCCTCAACGCCGCCGCCCAATCTCTCAACAAAACCCTCCGCGTCCTCATCGAGGTCAAGCTCTCACCCGAGGACACCAAGCACGGCATCACCCCCACCGAACTCCCCTCCCTTCTCGCCGCCCTCCTGCCGCTCCACCACCTCCAGGTTCGTGGCCTCATGACCGTCCCCCCCTTCGACGAAGACCCCGAAACAGCGCGTCCCTACTTCCAGCATCTCCGCCGCCTCCGCGACGAAAACCTTCCCCTCCACCCCACTCTCACTCAGCTCTCCATGGGCATGTCCAACGACTTCGCCGTAGCCATCCAGGAGGGTGCCACCACCATCCGCATCGGCACCGCCATCTTCGGCAAACGCGCCTATCTCAACCCATAGCCCGAAGCACCAGCCGCCTCCACCCCATGAGCCTCACCCTTCGCGACACCCCCACCGGCTGCACCCTCACCGTCCGCGTTCACCCCGGCGCGCGCCGCAACGCCATCACCGGCATCCATGACGGAGCACTCAAGATCGCCCTCACCACCCCTCCCACCGACGGCCGCGCCAACGCCGCCCTCATCGCCTTCCTCGCCGAACGCCTCCAACTCCCGCGCGCCCGCATCACCCTCCTCACCGGCGCCACCAGCCGCTCCAAGACCCTCCGACTCGAAGGCCTCACCGCCCAGACCCTCACCGCCGCTCTCGCCCCAGACCTCGCCCCAGACCTCGCCTAGCTCTTTCCCCGCGGCCATACCATCGCAATCCCCGCAATCAGCGTCGCCGCTCCGCCCGCAAACAGCCCTGCCATCTCCCCCGCCAGCCGCACCTCCGGCTGCATCGCTCCCTTGCTTGCCGCATGGTCCATCACCGCACGTGCGGTCAACCATCCCACCCCTGCAAACACCGCCGCCAACACCAGCGCCCGCATCGCCACGCGCATCGCTACTCCTTCACCCTCGCCGTCCGCACAGCGGCTTCGTTCAAGCCAGATTCCCAGAACCGGCCCTCCCGAAATCCTGATGGGGTGAGCTAAATCTCCCGGCCCCCATCCCCAGTCGTCCACTCCCTGCTTTCAGCTTGCAAAAGATCTACCCCGCACTCAGCGCCCTGAGCGTCATCACATTCCGCATCTCATCCCCCGGCTCGTCCACAGGAGTCTCCGCGATAAACGTCGCATGCTCAAACCGGGCATCGTGCAGCAGCCGTTTAAATGCGGCCGCCCCAATCGTCCCCTCGCCAATATGCTCATGCCGGTCCAGCTTCGACCCCATCGCAGCCTTGGCGTCATTGCAGTGCCACACCTTCACCGCCTCAAACCCCACCGTCGCGCCAATCTGCCGCATCGTCGCTTCATATCCCTCGGTCGTCACAAGGTCATACCCCGCCACATGCGTATGGCACGTGTCCAGGCAAACCCCCACCGGCGCGCAAGCCTGCAGCGTCGCCACCAGCTCCGCCACCTGATCAAAGCTCCCGCCCAGCGAGAACTCCGCGCCCGCCGTATTCTCGATCAAAATCCTGAAGTTGTGGTCCTGCCACTTCAGCCCTCCGCCCAGCGTGTCTATCGCCCGCTCAATCCCCTGCGCCGCGAGCCTTAACCCCTCCTCGCGCGTCAAACCCTTCCAGCTCCCCGGATGCAGCACCAGGAACTCCGCGCCCAGCGCCAGCGCCCGCTCCACCTCGCCGCGAAACGCCGCCACCGAATTCTCCCGCACGCTCTCCGTCTGCGAGCACAGATTGATCAGATAGCTCGCATGAACCGCCACCGGATTCACATCCAGCCGCGCCCGGGCCTCCCGCATCTTCGCCGCATCCTCGGCCTTCACCGCCGACGCCTTCCACTGCCGCGGGCTCGCGCTGAAGATCTGGAACGTATTCGCACCCGCATCCGCCGCCCGTTGCACCGCCGTAAAGCATCCCCCACTCGTCCCCACATGCACACCAATTCGCTTCTTCGCCATAGTTTCAAGACTAACCCAGCTTGCCCAAGACGATCTCCCCAACATCGCGCTATCATCGCTGCTATGGCCAAACCACAGTCCTACGAAAATCACACTCGTCTCGACCCGGCGTTTCACTTTTTCGTTCTACCGCTGCTGCTGCTGAACATCCTCTTCGCAATCTACGCGACCATCCATGCATGGCCTGAATTCCAGCACACTCACCTCTGGTGGATCGTCATGTCCGTCGTGCTCTTCGTTCTTGCCGGAATGGTCCGCATGTACGCCCTGAAAAATCAGGACCGCATCATCCGCCTCGAAGAGCAGCTCCGCCTCGCCGACCTTCTCCCTGAATCCCAACTCGGCCTCATCGACGCCCTCACCATCGATCAGTACGTCGGCCTCCGCTTCGCCTCCGACGCCGAAGTTTCCGCCCTGGCCCAGCGCGCCGTCGCCGAAAAATTAAATCGCAAGCAGATCAAGCAAGCCATCACCCACTGGCGCCCCGACCACCACCGCATTTAACCCATCCCCCCAAAAAATCCAGCGCCGCCCAACAGCAAAGGCCGCCCAACCGGACGGCCTTCACTGCTTCCTGTTTTATATCTCCCGTTTCCTAGTAAACATCCCGCTGATAGCGCTTCTGCGCCTTCATCGTCTTCAGATACGCGGCCGCCTCTTCCGGCGTGCCCTTGATCCCCTTGGCGATCGACTCCAGCAGCACCTGCTCCACGTCCTTAGCCATCCGGCTCGCGTCGCCGCACACATAGAAGTGAGCGCCCCGCTCCAGCCACGCGAACAGCTCGTCGCTCGCCTCACGCAGACGGTCCTGCACATAGATCTTGTTCGCCTGGTCGCGCGAGAACGCCGTCTGCAGTTTGGTCAGGAAGCCGCTCTTCTGCATCCCCTCAAACTGGTCCTTGTACAGGTAGTCGGAGGCGGCGCGCTGGTCGCCAAACACCAGCCAGTTATCGCCCTTCGCACCGCGCACCTGGCGTTCCTCCAGAAACGCGCGGAACGGCGCAATGCCCGTCCCCGGCCCGATCATGATAATCGGCGTATTCGGATCTTCCGGCAGCCGGAAGTTGTCATTCTCGTCCAGGAACACCTGCAGCTTGTCTCCCACCTTCGCGCGCTCGCCCAGCATGCCCGAGCACACGCCCTGCCGCTTCCGCCCATGTGCATCGTACAGCACCACGCGCACCGTCAGGTGCACCTGACCCGGATGCGCTGCCTGGCTCGACGCAATCGAGTACATGCGCGGCATCAGGCGCTGCAGAATCCCGAACAGTTCCTGCGGGTCCTTCACCACCCCGGGGAAGTCCGTCACCAGATCCACAAACTCCCGGCCCCAGACATACTCTTCCGCCGCTGCCTTGTTCTCTGTTCCCAGCAACGCCTTCAGGCCCGCCGGAACGTTCTCGCCCGCCAGCTTCGCATACTGGTTCACCGCGCCACGCGCCAGCTTTCCAATGCCCAGCTTCGTGGTCAGCGCCTCGCGCACCGTGATCTCGGCCTTGCTGTGATCGATCACCTTCTCCGAGCCGTCGAAGCCCAGCGCCTTCAGCACCTCGTCCACGGCCTCTTTGCGATAGCTCGGAATCACGCCCAGCGCATCGCCCGGAATATAGCGCATGCCCTCAGCGAGCTCCATCTCTACATGGATGGTCTCCTTCTCCGACTGGGGACCAGTGAGAAGCTCATTGACCAATACCGTGGCCGAGTACGGATTGCTTTTGCTGTAAATGCTGGCTTCATCCGCGCCAGTGGCGACGGTCTCCGCAGTAGGGGCTAGTGTCGTTTCACTCATATAACTCCAAATTATATTGATTTACCCGGTTGTTAATTGTGATGGATGCCACAAGGCGCGATAAACGAACTACACCCGGACAGCGGACACTCCATCGCCATTCCATCTACATCGCTGGCGGATGATGCACGTCCACCACCGCATGCGTCTTCGCAGCGCTGCCCTTCTTCGCTCCGTTCGCCTCACCCGGATTCACCAGATCCCGCAGTTCTTTGCTCGGCTTGAAGTACGGCACCCGCTTCGCCGGAACCGCCACCGACTCACCCGTCTTCGGGTTCCGCCCCGTCCGTGGCTTGCGTTGCCGCGACCGAAAGCTCCCAAACCCACGCACCTCCACCTTGTCGTTGCCCTTCAGTGCATCGATGATGGAGTCGAACAGCGTCTCGACGATCACTTCACCATCGCGGCGCGTGAGGTCTCCGAGGGCAGTCACTTGATCGACCAGGTCAGCTTTCGTCATGAAACCTCCTGCATGCAGTGTAAGTTGTGCGTGCTCAACATCTCTAATCTCTGACGGGTTTCGCCACGGGTAGGTTGCTGCTACCCTCGATTACTTGCGGCAAAACGCGCAAAGCCTCTGTTTCGTGCAGTATAGCTTCGTCCATCATAGCACCATGTCGCACCCCGACAGGTCTTCCCCTCCCCTGAAACCACCCCGGTCCACCCTCCTGCCGCCGCCCTACTTCCAGAGAAAATAAAACCCTGGCGAGCGGTCCAGCATCTGCGATGGATTCGCAAACAGCCCATCCGCGTCATCATTCAGCATCCCCAGCAGCCCGCGCCTGGCCTTCGACGGCCGCACTACATGCGGCTCCCCCTTGATCCCCACCGACCGCGCCGTATCGATCAGTGCCTCCCGATACCCTCCCTGCGCATCGATCAGCCCCAGCGGCAGCGCCTGTTCCCCCGTCCACACCTGCCCCGTCGCCAGCGGCGTAATCTTCGCGTCGGTCGCGTGCCGTCCCACCGCCACATCATGCACAAACTGTCCATACATGTTGTCCACCAGCGACTGAAAGTACGCCTCTTCCTTCGGCGTCATCTGCCGCGTCGGATCGCCCGCGTCCTTGTACTCCCCATGCGAGATCGTCACATGCTGCATCTTCGCCCAGCGCAGCAGGTCTCCATAGTTGGTCCACTCCATAATCACGCCAATCGACCCCACCACCGACGCCGGATTCGCATAAATCCTGTCGCACGCCGAAGCAATGTAGTACGCACCCGAAGCCCCCACCGACTCCACCGACGCCACCACCTTCTTGTGCTGCTTCTCCCGTACCCGCATCACCTCGTGGTAGATCTCCTGCGACGCTGCCGCTCCTCCGCCCGGCGAGTCGATATGCAGCAGGATCGCCTTCACCCCATCATCCTTCCCATACTTCTCCAACTGCTTATCGACCGCATCCGCGTCCACAATCACGCCCGATACATCGATCACCGCAATCGAGTTCCCACTGAAGTCCAGGCCGTCCACATTCGCATCCGACCCCAGGCTCTTCACCATCGATGCCACAATCCAACTCATCGCAATCGCGACCACGCCCACAATCGCCACCGTAATCGCCGCCCAGAACCATCCGGAACGCCGTGCCGGCGGTGGATACGCCGCTCCATACCCCGGCCCATAAGGCACTCGAAACCCCGGCTGCGGCGCAGCATACGGCGTCCGGTACTCTCCCTGGCGCGGGCTCTGGCGAGCATCCTGGCCTGGATCATGCGGCGGTGGTTGAGGAGGGATGGCGTCCGGCATGGCCTGAGTCTACCAGCTATCCTGCCCTCCGTCCCACCCAAATCTCCGCTCCCCAAAAGCAATTTCCATTCATTCCCATCTGTACCGCGCCCTGTAAGTATCGTACGATTGAGAACAGTTTGCGCTGTCCCCATGACCCTCACACCGCAGGGGCAGCACCACCTTAATACCTGTGGCGACGTTGCCATCCCGCACCACCGGCCGAGGCCCCAGCATGGAAACCGCCCTCAACGAAAGGTCGCCCGACAACCCCATGTCTCGTCCCCGCCTCAGCATCGTCATTCCGGCCTATAACGAGAGCGCCCGCATCGAAGCCGCACTCTCCAGCGTCCTCGGCTGTGTCGCATCGCGCCACTGGGACGCCGAGATTCTGGTCGTCGACGACGGTTCCACAGACAACACCTCCGCCATCATCCACCGCTGGATGGCCACCCATCCCAACCTCCATCTCATCCAGAATCCAGGCAATCGCGGCAAAGGCTACTCCGTCCGCAACGGTCTCCTCCAGGCCGCCGGGGAGATCGTCCTCTTCTCCGACGCCGATCTCTCCGCGCCCATCGAGGAAGCCGAGCGCCTCATCGACGCCCTCCACGCCGGCGCCGACGTCGCCATCGGGTCCCGCTGGCTCGACAAGCAGAAGCAGACCATCCATCAGCCTCTCTACCGCCGCTTCTTTGGCCGCTGTTTCAACTGGGTTACGCGCAAGATCATGGGCCTGCCCTTCAAGGACACGCAGTGCGGCTTCAAGGCCTTCAAGCGCGACGCCGCCCAGACCATCTTCCGCCTCCAGACCATCGAGCGCTGGGGCTTCGACCCCGAGATTCTCTTCATCGCCCGCAAGCTCAAATACTCCATCGTTGAAGTCCCCGTCACCTGGGGCCACGACGAGCGCAGCCGCATCTCCTACCTCAAAGACGGCCTCAAGATGCTCGAAGAGATGGGACAGATCCGCGCCAACAGCCTCCGCGGACGCTACGACGAAGCCATCGCCGCCATGAAGGACACCACCAAGATGGTCACCCCGCCCGTAGAACGCAACACCCGCTCCGCAACCCCCTAGAAGATCTCTCTATTCCGGTCTGTTTTGTGGGGGGCAGACCTCTGTCCCGCCGTGAGTTCTGCTTCGACCAAGCTGCTTGTGCGGCCGGGGAGATGCTGAGGGCACACTCCAAAACTTCGCTAATCGTACAATGCGGCTGATCCCCCGCTCTACAATCTCTCCATGTCACATCCCGGCCCCGCACTCACACCCGCCGACCAGCGCCATCATCATTGGGAGACCATCTACGCCGCCAAGCCCTCCACCCAGCACAGTTGGTACCAACCCACTCCTTCCGTCTCGCTCGCCCTCATCCAATCCGCCGCCCTCGACCCCGGCGCAAAGATCATCGACATCGGCGGCGGAGCCTCCACCCTCCCCGACCATCTCCTCACCCAGGGCTACCGCAACCTCACCGTCCTCGACCTCGCCTCCGCCGCTCTCGACCAATCCCGCCAGCGCCTCGGCCTCGCCGCTTCCACCATCGACTGGATCGCTGCCGACATCCTCGCCTGGCAGCCGCCCACGCGTTACGCCCTCTGGCACGACCGCGCCGTCTTCCACTTCCTCACCGACCCCGCCGCGCGCGCAGCCTACCTCGCCACGCTCACCCGCGCTCTCCTTCCCGGAGCCTCCGTCATCCTGGCCACCTTCGCCCTCGACGGCCCCGAAAAATGCAGCGGCCTCCCCGTCCGCCGCTACAGCCCCCAAACTCTCGCCGACGAACTGGGCTCCGCCTTCACCCTCCTCGAATCCACCACCGAAGACCACCACACCCCCTCCGGAGGCCTCCAGCGCTTCGTCTACTGCCGCTTCGGGCACTAGCACCTCCGCCCAGCGATTCTCCCTCCGCTTCCACACGATGGCCTCATCGTTTGTCGAACAGCGCAGTCAAACCGCCGCATCACCCTCACCGCAAGACTTCTACTCCGCGAAGCTGGCTTACCCTCGACGCGCCGCCCCAGAACTGCAAAACCTGTCAACCCCCTTTACCCCTTACAAATCGTCAAAACCCCTATAAACACTGGCGATATATATCTTCAAAACCTGGCATAGTTACCCCCTGCAACCAGCTACAATTTAAATAAGTCATTCCTTCTACAAGCGTCTCCAGCCATGCAGCGCGCCCACAAGCGTCTTAAATGACTTGACATATCCCTGCCGGAGGGCGTCAGCCCGCACCGCAGCCGCAAGTTCAATGAATGCAATAATTTACCTGTAACCATCGCTATATCAGCAGGTTACAGGCACAACTTCGCTAACCCGCATGCTTTGAATAATTTGCCGCAACCTGCCTGAATAGAATAATTTACAGGCACAAAAGCTGCTAAATGTCACATTCCATTAGTTCAGCCAAAAAGAGGGGGGGGAGGGGGGGGGTACCCCGAAATCCCGCTGCGACACCCACTCGAAGGCGCTCTTCATCCAGAACGGGTCCGTGCGAGTACCGGCTAGAGCCCCTTCAAACCCGCACCGTCAGGTGCGAGAATAGGACTCGTTTCTCCCTCTGCTTGAGGTCACATCTTGCTCCGTTCGTTTTTCATTGGTCTCTCGACCAACAAGGTCTTCCGCGCATTCTCTGAGCGCTCCGCCCTTGGCCGCCGGGTCTCCCGCCGCTTCGTCGCCGGCATGACCGTTGAGGAGGCCATCGCGGCCACCGTCCAACTCAACGCCGAAGGCATAGATGTATCCCTCGACTCCCTCGGTGAGAGCGTACTCGATGTCGCCCACGCCGAAGCCAGCGCCGCCGTCTACCACCGCCTCCTCGACGCCGTCGAGGCTCAGCACCTCCGCGCCAACGTCAGCGTCAAGCTCACCCAGGTCGGCATGGACATCGGCGGCCCCTCCGCTGGTCCCGCCCTCGCCGAGCGCATCGTCGATAACATGGTCGCCCACGCCGCTTACATCGGCAGCTTCGTCCGCATCGACATGGAGGGCGCCGAGTACACCGAGCCCACCCTCGCCCTCACCGAGCGCCTCCACCAACGCTACCCCGGAGCCGTCGGAACAGTCCTCCAGGCCTACCTTTTCCGCACCGAAAACGACGTAGAACGCCTGCTTTCACAGGGGATTCGCATCCGTCTTTGCAAGGGCGCATACAAAGAACCCGCCAACATCGCCTTCCCCGCCAAGTCCGACGTCGATGCCAACTACATCAAGCTCATGAAGCGCGTCGTCAGCAGCCCGGTCTTCTGCGGCATCGCCACCCACGACGAAGCCATCGTCAACCATCTCCGCGCCTTTGTCGCCGAGCACGGCATCGATAAGCGTGCCTTCGAGTTCCAGATGCTCTACGGAATCCGCCGCGACCTGCAACGCAAGCTCGTCGCCGAAGGCTTCGGTGTCCGCGTCTACGTTCCCTTCGGCACCGAGTGGTACCCCTACTTCATGCGCCGCCTCGCCGAACGCCCCGCCAACGTCCTCTTCCTCGCCAGGAACTTCTTCAAGAACTAGCAGCTTCAAGCTGACGGCAGCGTCCACTACTGCGCGGGCAGCATCGGTTCCACCTGGATCAGGCGTGTTAGCGACGTCCGTTGCGCTGGAGTCATCCAGCTATAGCGCGGGCTCATCATCACCACCATGCGTTGGTTTGGAGGTAGCTGGCGCAGCTCCCGAAAGCTGCGCATCACCTGCCGCCGCTGGTCGATTGGCAGCGAGCCCCACAACTGCATCGCCTCACGCACGTCCGACCGCTGCTCCGGAGTCAGCCGCTCCATCGCCTCCGTATGCTCCAGCATCCGCTGCCTCTGCATCGGCGTCATGGCATTGAGTTGGGCCAACCGCTCGTGCATCCGCTGCTGTGTCGTCGCCGGCAGCTCCGTAAACCCCGGCTCCCGATCAAGCGCCTGCTGCTGCTGCTCCAGCGTCATTCCCTGGTGCTGATTCATCCACTCCGCCAGGTGCTCTCCTCCCCGACGCCCGTTCGGACCCACCAGATGTTGCTGCTGGTCTCCGCCCCCACCCGGCTGCGCCTCCGCCGGTGGCCGCCTCTCGATCGGTGCAGGCATCTGCTGCTGGCTCCCACCGTTCGGGTTCTGGTTGCCCGCCACCATCGCATAGGACGGCGCGCACCAGCCCATCCCCCACCCCATAGGCTGCGCACACACAACCCCACTCCAGCCGGCAACCAAACCGGTCAGTAGAGCCCGAATTATGTGGCTGCGGGATATGGTGGGGCTATGCATGACGGATGCTACTCGCTAAACTCCTCAATCCAAGGTCTTTCCTGGCCAGCCCATGCCGTCAGGCTAAAACGACGTATCTCTTCGGGCCCATAGTACCGCAATCCGCAGCCCGGTGTTCTGCTTGGTCTCCTGCACCCGTCCATCGGCCACAAGAAACTTCACTCGTTTCCTTCTATCCTTCTTGTCTCCTTCAATCATGTGTGGAATTTCGCGTCTCTTTACGTCGTGGGCGGGGCTGAACTGTCATCGCTCGCATCCAGCAACTGGTCCATCTGCTGTAGCGCCTGGGCGTTGTTATCCAGAACGTTCAGGTCGTTCACCGCTGGCGACGCTTGCACGGCAACCGCCGCCGTACGCCCATAGAGCCCGGCAAAGGTTCCGCCGCCGCCCAGCACCACGACTGCAACCAACGCCCCCGCCAGCGCCGGCCGCAACCGACGTCCTGTGCTGAACAGCAGGAACGAGCGCATCCGGCTCCAGCGGCTCTCGGGCTCCAACGCCTCAGCCTCTCGCAACCGTGCACGCAGCTTCACGTCGAAGTACGGCGAAGGTTCCGGTGCCGTCCATTCGTCCAACAGCGCAATCGTTGTCTGCAACTCTTCCAACTCTGTGCGGCACTCAACACACGCCGCCATATGCTCCGCGATCTCAGGGTGCCCATCGACATACGACTCGTCCAGCAACAAATCAGCGAGATGCGTACGACAGGTGTTGCACTCGGTCTTCCATTCCATCGTCTTTCCCATATCATCCCCCTCGTGGGGTTGCGCCTTACTCCGGCGCGAACTCAAAAGTAACGTCTAAACAAAACCCTTCAGCTTCTCCCGCAGCGTCTGATACGCGCGGAACAGAAGCGACTTCGTCGCAGACTCCGAGAGCTTCAACACCTCGCCAATCTGCTTGTAATCCATACCCTCATACTTGTGCATCAGCACGGCCGTACGCTGCCTCTCCGGCAACGCCATCACAAACTGCCGGATCGCCTTCATGCGCTCCTGCTGCAGCATATCGGCTTCTACCGACGGCGTTGCATCGGCCACATCCGGTGTCGTTCCTGTCTCCGCATCCACCGCGTCCAGGTACACCGTCGAAGCCGACCGCTCGTTCTTCGTATCTCGCGCATGGTTCACCCCGAGGTTAGTTGCGATCCGGTAAAGCCATGTGCTGAACCTTGCCTCCGCCCGATACGTCTCCCGCGACCGGTAGACGCGCAGAAAGACCTCCTGCGCCAACTCCTCCGCTACCGCCTGATTGTGAACCATACGAAACATGAAGTGCACGATAGGCTTGCGGTATTTGGCCAACAACACGTCGAAGGCACCCATGTTCCCAGCCTTCAACTCCAGCATCACCTCTGCGTCCGTCAGTCCAGAGAAGTCTCCACGCGCCACCGCAGCCCGCCGCTCCTCCATCTGGGCGGGCGTCAGGTTGGCGGCCACCAGAGCCGCGCTTTCAGCCCGCGGTCCCACTGTTTCCATTACACCCGGATGAAGCGCCAACGTACCCATATCTTCCAAAACCCCGTCTTCGCTCTCAGGTTGCGCAAAATCGTCTTCTGCACCAGATTTTGGCAAACCTTCTTCGCCAGATTCTGGCAAAGGAGACGGGGCACCCGGCTTCAGTCTGTGCAAAGGCGGCATCAGGTGGTAATTGTACCTTTCAGCATCCTGCTGTTGGGCGCACAATTTAACCTCGGCGATTTCGCCCATCGTTTGGGCGCACCCGTCGCCGAGTGTTATCCTTAGAATGATCAACGGGCGGGGCTCAGTACTTCCATCCCGCCGCAGTCCCCTGAAGCGGGAAACGATGGGCGCATAACTCAGCGGTAGAGTGCCACCTTCACACGGTGGAAGTCGTAGGTTCGAATCCTGCTGTGCCCACCATAGAATCAATAACATCACAAGGGCTCAGTTGGGAGCGTTTGTAGTGTCTTGCGGCCGCGCCGCAGCATCTCTCTAAGTCTCTTCTCTCACTTAAGGTGACAAATGATTGAGGTTGCAGCGTTACCGTCGGAGCCACGCTATAGTGCGAATGCAGTGCATGGCGACCTTCCCCACATCCTGCTCATCCTGGATGAGTTTCCAAAAGCAATGGGTGGCGCAGAACTCATCGCCCTTAAGCTTGCTGCCCTCCTGCCGCATTATGGGTATCGCGCCTCCATCCTCACCTTCTCGATCGCTCCAGATATCCCCGAGTTGAAGTCTCCGCCCTGTCCCGTTTATCTCCTGCCCATCCACCGCACCTATGACCTTACCGCGCTCCGGGCCGCACTTGATTTAAGACGGTTTCTCAAACAGCACAACGTGCAGCTTGTGAACACATTTTTTGAGAGCTCAGACCTCTGGGCAGGCTTCGTCACCAAGGCCACCTCCAGAGCCAAACTGGTGTGGGCCCGTCGGGACATGGGAATTCTCCGCAGCCCGAAGCACAACCTTGCCTATCGCCTCATGGCCAACCTCCCCGACGCAGTTTTCGCGGTCTCGGAACAGGTTCGCCAACATTGCATCAACGCGGACCACATCGCCCCGGCACGAGTCCAGACTATTTACAACGGCCTCGATCTCTCCGATTGGGATACACCCTTCAGGCCAGCCAAAGCTCCCGGAGAATTTCTCATCACGTCCGTCGGCCACATCCGACGGGTGAAGGGTCAGGATGTGTTCATCAAGGCAGCCGCTGCCATCGTACCCCAGTTTCCCCAGGTATCATTCAGCATCGCAGGCGACGTGTTGGAGCCTGCCTATTTTGCGGAGTTGCAAGTGCTCGTCCGTGACTTGCGCCTTTCTTCTCACTTCCACTTCGTTGGCGGGGTAGCTCATCTACGAAAACACCTTGCTGCAGCGGACATTTTCGTTCTTCCCTCGCGCAGCGAAGGCTTCTCCAATGCCATTGTCGAGGCCATGGCCGCATCCCTCCCCGTCGTTGCCACCAACGTCGGCGGAAACGCGGAAGCGGTCAAGGATGGAATCAGTGGATTCATTGTCCCCTCGGAGGACGCTGCTGCGCTTTCGGCAGCGATCATCCGGCTCCTCTCCGATCCATCCCGGGCCCGCGCCATGGGCGCAACAGGACGAAACCTGGCACTCGAAAGATTCACGACCGAGACCATGATGACCGGAATCGCCGGAGCATACAGCCACCTGCTATCCACCACTTAAGCAAAATGGATTGCCCGGTCCGCTGGGTCGGCCATGGGGTAGGCTGGGATTCTGGAAGGAGACACAGTTCAGAGTCACAAGCGGAGAGGATCTGGCCATTATAGGGCTAAGGATACGATTTTGGGGATGAGTCCTTCACGATGAGCATCCGCATGTGAACTGATTTTCTTATCTGAGTTGAGCGACGACATGCCTTGCCGTATGACGCTGCGTCGCCCGATCTGGCTTGTCCTCTTCGGCCATCGCATCGCTCACATCCGCAGACCCAGCTTTGGCCACTTCACCGACGGCTCCCGCCTGTAGTCTTCTGGCACCGAAACGACACCATCCTCCGAACCGACCTGCGAGCGATACCAGACTCTCGCACCACAGAGCGCTGACTCTCGCCACCCACCAGCACTGCTCGGGTGCAGACAATCGTATCGCTCCACCTTGTACATCCCTCCTCCAATGGCCAACAAAGCAGCTTCCAGCAAAATCAGCCCACAGCGGTAGATACCTTTACACCGTCACGCAGCCCTGCTCTTGCGGTGCTCCTTGGTCTATTCTTGCTCCGCCTCTTCCATGTAAAAGTGGCGACCGTAGAGCGTCGCAAAACAGTCGAGGATCGTTAGTTGCGCTGTGAACCGTTCTTGCCCAGACCCAGCCGCCAGCATTGGCCCAATCGCTCGAATAGAAGCACCGAATTTATATCTTGGAATACCCAGCAGGCCAGACTGTGCGAATCCCCGTGTGCGGAGTTGCCAGCCTATCGATATCCCGCGTCCGATGACCCATCGACGAAAGTAGTTCTTCGTCAGCCGGGCAGCCGGTATCCAGTGTCGAATGACTAGGTCCGGTACAACCACTCCCCGTGCATTGATATCCAGCAGTCGATGATAGATAACCTCATCCTCGCCGCTTCGAATCTTCTTGCCAATCTTCCCAAGTTGTTCAGGATAAGGTAGTACTTTCTTTAAAGTCGACCTGCGAATGATTGCATTGCCGCCCATCAACATTCCCACATATTCATGTGAGAACGCCACGCGTTCAGGGCGGAGGACAATCCCAATCGCTCCAGGATAGGTCGCCGGAAGCCAATCCGGTGCCGCACACTCCCAATTCGGAACGTATGGACCACCAATAAAGTCAATCCCAGCAGCAGAGAATTCGCGATAAGCAACTTCGAACCATGCAGGATCAAGCTGCTCATCATCATCTATAAGACCCACCAACTCTCCATCTGTTTGCGCCAGTGCATCGTTGAGTGCCGCAGACTTTCCCGGCCGCCCGACAAATATGTATCTAATGACAAGATTCCCTCGTCCGGCAAAAGATTGAACAATCTGTTTCGTGTTATCAGTTGAATTATTGTCAACTACGACCACGTTAACGTTCAGGTCTTTCGGCCGTGTTGCTAACGCAATGCTTTCCAAACAGTCCCTAAGTAGATGTGCTCGGTTGTATGTCGGAATGATCAGGTCGAGATCCATAGCGTTTCCCCATCTAACTTTTAGCTTCTCCCGACTTATTTCGAATGGTCGGTAACTGGATCACGCCTTCACAAGCCTTGAGGTCTGCCAGCTTAGAAATAAATTTCGCGCCTCTGTCCGGTACACTACAAACACGCAAATCGCATACACGGGCAAGGTCGCGGCAATCTGCGAAAAAAAACTAGCGATATTGCCTGCATGCCAATATCTATCCGTCACGGCGCAGACAATGGCGTATGGAATCGAGCACAGCGTCATCTTTATCCATCCCTCCCATAAAAATCGTCGTATGGGGATTCCGAGCACTTGGCGAACATATCTTGGCCAAAAAATAGTATGGATCAGCGTGATTGCGATCGATGTGCCCCATGCAACGCCATAGATGCCAATTGTCTTCACCAGAATGATGCTGAGGGCGAGGTTCAACACGGCTTCTATGACTGCCCACTGTGCGAGTGGCTTATGTTTATCAATTGCCATCATGATGGATGCTGCTGTGCCATCTGCAATTCCGAAGAACTGACTGATCATTAAGATTTGCAACACTGTTCCAGATATTTCACTGTATTGATGTCCTACCCACAGGCCAATAAATGTCTTACCGCGCAGCACCAAGGCAAGACTTATAGGCATGGCGATTCCAAGAGTTGCTTGCGTTCCTCGCAGCAAGAGACGTTGAAGGTCCTCCGTCTTCCCTCTTGCCTCGAGGTTGCTGGCCATCGGAGTGAAGGTTGTTGAAACAGCGCTGACGACCTGGGACGAATAAGACATCAGGCTGCCGCCAATCGAATAAAATGCCACCATCCCAACGGAGAGGAATGCGCCGACTACGAGATTGTCAGTGTTCGTTATGATCTGCACGGCAATAATGAAGACGAATGTCGTGAAGCTGTAAGACCAAATCATCTTCAGGATGGACATATCTGGACGTGCAATCCGAACTCTGCATGGAGGGAAGAGCTTTAGCGCTACCCCCACCGTTGCCAAACCGTTGAGTAACGAAACGATGACCTCCCAGCAGGCCAGCATAACCAGACCATGCCCGCTGAAGAGAATCAGGAGGACTCCACCAGCCCGTGCAATCGTCTTGAGCGCCGAGATGTAACTCAGCATGTCAAAACGGTGCGTCGCCGCGAGCACCGCACCATACACACCTGAAATCAGGGTAAGTGCAACACTCAGAGCGCACATGAAGACCGTAATCTGCGCGGCCCACTGCATACCCGACGGGATCTTGAAGAAATGTGGAAAGGCAAGAGCTATACCGGCGCTCAATATTGCTACACCAACAGAGATCAGGATACGAACCCAAACTGCTGCGCTGATGACACTGGCTGCATCCCCAGGCTTGCCCTGTGCCTCGGCCTTCGAAACGAATCGGATAACAGCGCTCCGGAGTCCCATATCCAGGACCCCCAGATAAGAAACGGTTGAGACTGCCAGGATCCATATTCCGTATGCAGTGACCCCTAAATGCCTTATGACAAAAGGGGTCAAGAAGAAGGGAACGACCATGCCAACCGCCATGGCGACCCAATTCATCATGACGTTTATTGCAAAGCGCTTCGTGCCGGCCATTGATTGCTCAGTATCTGAATTACAAGATACTACAGTCCCGTTGCCTCATTGCATGCTCGGCATGCATACACTTCGGACGCTACACCACAGTACGACAAGATGTTTAGTACCGGTATTTTGATGGTGCATACTTTTCTGAGGGGGGAAGGGGCACTATAGGACAGGCTCTTCACCGGAGCGCCACAACGGCAGAGGCGGTCCGTAGAGCAAGACCGCATAGTCAAGAGAGCATGATGGCATTGGCGCGACCGGCCTGTGGGGCGGGGGACTTTGACCTCGGCGAGCGCGCCCTCCGCAAGTATAGCTTCTCTCGGAGTGGCACTACCCAGATGAAGACCGCTACCCCGTCGACCAGTACCATCCACTTCGTTCCCTTGCCACGCATGGTTTTACCAACTGCGGAGCTTATTTTAGCTGAAGCGGAGCTGCCCTCCAGGAACCTCTCCTCCACTGCAATAGACCTCCGCTATCAAGCGCATCTAACAGAGCTCGCCACACATCCAGCTCTCTCCGCTGCCTCAACCGTCGCCAGCAAGTCGCCGCAGACGGATACACTTCGGGCAAAAACCTCCACGCCGCTCCGGTTTACAACACTCAGAGGTTCGATCAGCTCCCACTGCGCATCACGCCACAACTCAAACCACTTCTTGCGCATGCAAGAAGTTCACACGACCACACTCCTCAGACGTGAGTCTCATGCTTAAGGTCGAACCTATCTATGAAACATGTTCTACGAACGGCTCCCACAAACCCTCAAACGGATATACTTCATCGCTTTCGCCATCCTCATGACAACAAGACTCATCAAAATCGCAACTTCAGTACACACTCTAAATGCGGCTGTGTGATTCTGGCGTGGACGCCATGCCATCGTGTTCTTCGTTTCTTGCCACCTTAATGGCGGGCTGAGGAACAATCCTTCCACTCATCCCCCTGTCCGAATTTCCGAAACCGGCTCAACTGGCTCTTCAAGCCACACACTCAAGCTCATCTCCTGTTGGACAAGAGTTCTAGTTGCAATCTTTTGGGGAATGGAATGAAATAAGCGGTGATGATGAGCTAAGCTAAACTCGAATCCCCGGGGCGACTTCAGAAATGAAGTTTTTGCGCATTCCCTCCGCTCTATGATGTTCATTGATCCGGGTTTACAGGCCTGATGCAGATACATATCGAGTACAGCGTCCGTTTCAACGCATGGGGATTTTCACCTTTATAAGCTTAGGTCTTCAGATTATGAAAACTTCAAACATCCGCTGCTTCAAGAACTTCCTTGCTGTCGCAATCTGCTTTGCGCTGCTTCACCTCGCTTCGAAAGTGGAGGCGAAGCCTTTGGCCGCAAATGACAATATTTCCGGTGTTACATCCGCAGGTGGCTACCCAGAACACGGCGTCGCGCGCACGCTACTCATGCTCCATTCCTGGAATCAACTGCAAATTGTTGACCATACAGTCAATGCAATTACAGGGGCTTTGCTTACGACCGGTACAGGTAGTCCGATTTCGTCTTTAGCAGTTATCACCAAGACTATCCTTCCATCCTCAGAGCGTGGCCACAACGCATCCGATAATTTGATAACCAGCTCCTCCCCGAAAGATGACACGTCGCCGTCGCTTGGCCCCCTCATTCTTTACACGGACATTACCTCGGGGCCAACCTCAGGAGGGGAGCACGGTAACGGCACCTACCTTACGATCTTTGGATATCATTTTGGTGCAATCCAGGGATCCTCGGCGGTGACTATCAATGGTCGAGCCGTAGCGCAATATATCCTATGGTCCGACACCAAGATCGGCGTCCAGGTCGGCCACGTCTCAACCGGAGCTATTGTGGTATCCGTAGGTGGCCTAGTTAGTAACTCCGACAAGACGTTTACGGTCAGGTCTGGTCACATCTACTACATCAGTTCCTCCGTCGATAACTCTGCTCCCGCAAATTGTTCAAGTATGACGGCGACCAATTCGTACTCACATCCATGGGGCCTGACAAATTACGCAAGCACTAGAGAAAGCGATTATTCCTACTCCAAGATGCGGACGCCGTATACCTACTACCAATGCATGTCGCCGGGGGACACACTAGTTTTTCTAAATGGGGCTCATTATCCCTACTTTGACGGTCGAGGATGGCATTCTTCGTTGACCCTGGACAATAGCTCTACTACAGCCAATGGATTTATGACAATTATGGCGCGACCCGGAGCGACAGCTACCCTAGGCGGGGAAGGTTGGGCTCAGTGCGGTATACGCAATACGGGAGCCTCCACCTATACGGTCTACTCGGGTCTCACTCTTGTCGGCAGCGGGCCAAATGGGGGCGGATTGAATCCGGACAAATATGACCGCTTTGTGGGCAACACTATAATGTGTCCAGATTGTTCGGGTCCAGCAGGAGCGCTCACTGGCGGAAACAACAATGTGGCATTGGGTAACAGCATTTACGATATCTCAACCGATACAACAAAGCTTCCCAATGGATCAAACAAGACTTACCATGCTGCTTACTTTGCAGGAAACAACTTCGAATTTGCCTGGAATCGAATTTATAAAACGGCAGCTTACAACGGCTTCCAGGTCAATGAGGACTCTTCGTCAGGGTTCTACAATTTTTCTATTCACGACAATGATATTGCTGACGTAAACGGGAGCGGAATTAATCTTTCGACCATCGACCCGTCGAAAGGATCCATTAAAGTGTTCGATAACATTATTCATCATGTTGGACTGAACATCGCCGGGGACGGAGGAGGAGGCGATCCTCATTCATGCATTGCGGTCAAAGGATATGGCAGAGCGACAGCTCCTGGCGTAGTCAATATCTATAACAATACAATGTACGACTGTAATTCCTATCTCAACTTCAATCCTTCAAACAATTCGTCGTGTGCGATTCTTGTCTTTCCAAATCAACTCAACGTAACAACATATCTTGTGGATAACATCATCTATCAGCCGACCTATGTTGGCACAGCGAAGCAGGACGTCTATATTTGCGGTGGCGGATCGATTGGAACGGTTTCAGGAACGAATAATCTTTGGTACAGCGATAGCGCTACCCCGGGCAACGCGGCAGTGACCCGTTATGGGATCATTGCGAATCCACAGTTCGTTTCAGTTATGGATTATCACTTGAAGAGTTGGAGCCCTGCGATTGGAGCCGGTATTTCTTTCGGCCTTCTAACAAGGGACTTCGACGGAGTGCTCCGGCCGAATCCTCCCGCGATCGGCGCTTATGAATATCCCAAAAGCCACAGAAGCGGCTCAGCAAATTCGGGCATGGGTCTAGATGGAGGCTCTGCACTTTGGCAGCCTACGATGGCTGAGTAGAGGAGAGCAGATGAGCAGGCGTCCACGGAGAAATCACAAGCGGGCGTTCAAGGCGAAGGCGGCCTCGGCGGTGATGAAGGGAGAGAAGACACTGTTGGAATTGACGCAGCAATTCGATGTGCATACCAATTGATCGAGGGCGCGGCGGACGTCTTCGTTGGTGCGGCCAAAGGCGAGCCGTGAGAAGACGCTACACGCGAAGATCGGGCAGTGACCTTCGAGAACGATTTTTACAAGGGGTGCTCACAAAGGCCGGATTGCTGAGCGCAAAGAGATGATCGACCGCGAGCACAAGCTGCTTATCAAGTGTATCCGTCAGAGCATCACACCTGTTCGGGAGGGGTGGACTGGTGATTTGCTAGGGATATGAACGAAACGGGAGTAAGGGAGTTTGTGCGCCGCCGACGGAGTCGGGCCGAAGCAGCAGAATTGGTTCGCGAGTTTGAGGCCAGCGGTCTGACGCGGCAGGCGTTCTGCGCTGGGCACGGGGTAAGCGTGGCAGCTTTGGATAAATACCGGCGACAGGTCGCCGTGGCGACTCATCCAACAGTGAGTGGTGCAGGTCGGTTGTTGGCCTTAGAAGTGGTGGCGGACGTGTCGGCGAGCAAAATCGGAGGCGCTCTGTGGGTGGAGTTGGCGAACGGACGGCGGATCGGGGTAGGCAGCGGATTCGACGCAGCAGCGTTGCAGCGTTTGTTGAACGTGCTGGAACAGGTGTAGGCCGATGTTTGGATTTGGGCCGGCGACGCGGATCTATGTGGCGACCGGGGCGACCGACATGAGGAAAAGTTTCAACGGCCTCTACGGCCTGGTACGCGATACTCTCGGCTGCGATCCGACCAGCGGTCATGTCTTCTTGTTCACCAACGCGCGACGCAACCGTCTTAAATTGTTGGTTTATGACGGCAGCGGGATTTGGGTGGCAGCGAAGAAGTTGGATGGCGGTAGGTTTCGCTGGCCCCAGAGCAACACTACTGCGACCAAGATCATACTGAGCCAGGAAGAACTGGCGTTGCTGGTGGGCGGCATCGACCTGCAGCAGACCGAGCGGCGAAAATGGTATCGCAAACCGCTCGCCGGAGAACCAGAGAAGTTACGAATACCCGCATAAATACAGGAGAATCCACTCCCTTATCCACAGAGATTTCTGTCATCAAAGAGGCATCGTGAGTGCGCCTCTCCAACCGACGCTTCCGCCGCACTCAGAAGCCTTTCTCGCCGAGATCAACACACAACTGAAACAGCAGCTGGATGCGGCCACGAAGGAATTGGCTTACGCGCGGCTGAAGATTCAGGTGCTGGAAGAGCATCTGCGCCTGCGCCGGATCGCCAAGTACGGTCCGGGCAGCGAGAAGTTGAGCGATCTTCAGCTGGAGCTACTGGAACAAGAGCCCGGAGTCACGAGCGAGGAAGTTCAGGCAGAAAGCGAGCGCGAGCCGCTGCCGACAGCCGACGGCGAAAAGAAGCGGCAGCGGCGCGCACATCCTGGCCGGCAGACACTGCGCGCCGATTTGCTCCGCGTGGAAAAGATCGTCGCGTGTACGGCCGAGCAGTGCGTCTGCGGCCAGTGCGGCGCGGAAACCAAAGTGATCGGCTACGACCAGAGCGAAGTGCTCTCGGTCAAGCCGGCCGAATACTACGTCGAAGTGATCAAGCGCGAGAAGCGGGCCTGCAAGCAGTGCGAAGAGCAGGGCGTGTCCATGGCGCCGCTACCTGCGCGCATCATCGAGAAGAGTCTGGTCTCGGACCGGATCATCATCGACACGATCGTGAACAAATACACGGCGCATCTGCCCTTGTACCGGCAGAGTGCGCTTCTGGAGCGCGACTGCGGCATCGAAATCACACGGGCTACGATGTGCGGCTGGGTGATGACGGTGGGCGAGTTGCTTTCCCCGGTGGTCGGAGCCATGCGCAAGGAACTCTTGGCCGGCGGCTACATCCAGGCCGACGAAACCCCGGTCGATGTGCAGACGCACGATAAGCGCGGCAAAAATCATCGCGCCTACCTGTGGCAGTACGGCACGCCGGGCGGCGGCGTGGTCTTCGATTTCCGCATGAGCCGCGGGCGCGAAGGACCGAAGCAATTTCTCGGCGCCTTCGCAGGCCTTCTCCAAACAGACGACTACATCGCTTACGAGCGCGGCCTCGGCGGCGCGGGGATGGTGCATGCCTGCTGCTGGAGCCATGCGAGACGGAACTTTGTGGATGCGGTCAAGCTCAACAAGCAGGACGCCGGATCGCTTGGCGCCGTCGAGTTGATCGACAAATTGTTTTTGATCGACGCCCAGGCGCGCGAAGAAAAGATGGATCACGCCGCGCGCCACCTCTTGCGCCAGGATAAAGCGCCGCCTGTGCTCAACCAAATCCGCGAGCATATTCAGGCCGCGCGGCAAACGGTGCTGCCTGGCAGCAAGGCCGCTCAGGCGTGCAAATACACCCTCACCCTATGGCAAAAGCTGACGCACTTTCTCGATCATCCGCAACTGGAGCTCAGTAACAATCTCGCGGAAAATTCGATGCGGCCGGTAGCGCTTGGCCGTTCCAACTGGACCCATATCGGCAGCCCCCAGGCCGGGCCGCGCATCGCTGCCATCCTGTCCGTCATCGAAAGCTGCCGCCGGCTTCGGGTCCCGGTGCGCGACTACCTCGCCGCCATTTTGCCCGGACTTGCCGACATGCCGATACAGAGCCTGGCCGGACTCACACCCGGTGCCTGGTCGGCAAAAACACACGCCTGAAGGTTCTTCTCATCCCCAAATAGCCGCCGTCAATCGTGTACTTGGCGAGACGGATACAATTGATCGAGGGCGCGGCGGACGGCTTCGTGGGTGCGGCCAAAGGCGAGCCGTGAGAAGACGCTACACGCGAAGATCGGGCAGTTGACCTTCGAGAACGATTTTTACAAGGGTGCTCACAAAGGCCGGATTGCTGAACGCAAAGAGATGATCGACCGCGAGCACAAGCTGCTTATCAAGTTTCAGGTCAAGGTGCTGAACATAAGCCGCCGCACGACGTATTACAAGTCGCGTCCGGTCACGGGACAAGAATGCGGAAGCTGATGTAAGCGTTACCTTCCCCATAAAGCTAAAAACGTTTCAGCAGACGAGAACGGCTCCATCCTGCAATCCTCGGAGGCCTCGCTCCTCCTGTTTACACCAACCCCACAAGCATAAAACTCTAATCAAATGCGCGCCAGTACGTTTACTCTATTACGTTACCCAATAGAATTGAACTGGCACCAATGAAAATGGCCTACCGCAAGGATAGGCCATTCATAAATTATGCCGGCGATCACCTAATCTCCCACACACTTACGCGTGCAGTACCATCGGCCCAACGAGGCTTAACTTCCGTGTTCGGGATGGGAACGGGTGGGACCCTCGTAGTAAACTCACCGGCAATTTCAAGAACATGCGCCACAGCGCGATCGTTCACAACTGAACAGATTGAGCAGACTATATACCAATTTTCTTGCGTATTCGTTATATCTCTATAACTACAAAGCTTGTGTTGAATATTCTCTAGAACAATGACTAAACATTGCGCAGAGTAAATTCTATGGACAAGCCGAACGGGCGATTAGTACTGGTAAGCTACATGCATTACTGCACTTCAACCTCCAGCCTATCAACCAGGTGGTCTTCCTGGGCCCTTCATTTCCCTTACGGGTTGGGAGATCTCATCTTAGAGCGTGCTTCCCGCTTATATGCATTCAGC
>DAIDKF010000012.1 GCA_027450185.1 Granulicella sp.
CCTGGAGGGTGGTGGGGTGGGGGATGGCGGGCGTGGCGTCGGGCCGCGAGCCAAGTTTGCGGTGACGCTTGCCGAGTTCGATGTGGAAGTAGCAGAAGGCCTCGGAGCGGAGGGCGGGCGCGCCGCAACGCACTCCGTTGGTAAGGATGTGACGACAGAAGTTGGTGGCCATGATGGATTCCTTTCGCGGAGTGGGGGCCAGCCTGACGTTGGCACCCCCCTCCCCCCTTGTTTTTTCAAATGATTCCAAACAAATGGGTTACAGCTAAATGATTCATTTCATTGGTGCTATTAACTCGTTTGAAATGAAAGACTTGCCCTTTTTGTGTCCGCAAAGGATTCACTGCAAAGGATTTATAGGCAAATAATTCATAAAAAACAAGTTACTGTTGGTTTTGCGCTACCTGGCGTTGTTGACCGGGTTGGTGGCAGGGTTGTAGACGGTGTCGTTGGGGGAGCGGTGCTCCGGGTGGTTGTGGTGATGACGAGCGTCGTGAAGCTGGGCTACGCCGGGAAGATGGGTGACGGCCCGCTTGCGATTACGCCGGGCGTTGAGTTCGTGGGGCGGGAGCTTGCGGTCGACGCTGCAGGCGTCGTTGTCGCAGCAGTGTTGCTTGCAGGCATCGTCTTTGCAGGCATCGTTCTTACAGGGTTGATTCATGATGTTTTCTCCTTGATTTGGCGCATTAAATGGATCAGGAGCTGCAAGTGGCGGTGTCGCCGGCTTGCAGCCCCTGAGGTCCGAGGAGGAGTGCTTCCCTTCCCGATTTATGGCCTGAATTAATTGTAGCGAGTTGAAGGGGGTAACTATGCCAACTCTATTTGGTTTGGTTTGTTTGGGTTAGGGAGATTAGGGGGTTGACAGGTTTTGGGAGGGTACGGAGAAACTCAGGGGCAAGGGCCATGGCAACTGCCGAGGCGGTTGCCATGGGTGGGGTTGATGGCGAATGGATGGGAGGAGAGTTGGTTATTTGCCGATGACGATGAGGCTGAAGGTGCCGGGGATCATGGGAGGACGGCTGTAGCGCTGGCCGGGTTGCGGGGGTGGGGTGGGGCCGAAGTCCGCCGTGGCCGTGAGGAGGTGGCCGGTGGTGGAGTCGAGGGCGATGGTGCGGGCACCACGCCTGGTGGTGACGGTCTGCTCGACGGCAAAGTCAGTGGGAGAGGATTCCTTGATGACGGTGAGGGTGCCGTCGCCCTGAGTGCTGAAGGTCTCCTGGGTGGCGGGGTTGAAGACCGCTCCGTCGCAGCCTACGCCGATGGGGAGGGTGGTGAGGATGTGGCCGTCGGAGGCGCGGAGGATGACCATGTTGTTCTTGTCGCGGCAGGCGGCGAAGAGGATGCCGTGGTCGGCGTCGATGGCCAGGCCGGCACAGCCGCCGCTGACCGAGGAGATGTCGTAGTTGGCGGTGAGCTTCATGGTGGCGGTGTCTACGACGGCGATGCGGTCCTTGTCTTCGATGTCGATGAAGAGATGGCCGTGGTTGTCGAGGACGGACTGCTCGGGCTCCCCGCCGAGGTTGAGGGTGGAGAGGATGTTGCCGGTGGCGGCGTCGAGGACGACGACGTTGGGCTCGGCGTGGGAGAGGATGTAGACGCGGTGGGTGGCGGGGTCGTCGAGATAGCCGTCAGGGTGGCCGCCGGTGGTGATGGTCTTGATGACCTTGAGGGTTCGGGTGTCAAACATGGTGACGGGGTTGCTGGTGGCGAAGCCGTGGTGGGTGGCGTCGTCGACGGCGGCGCCGTGGGCGTTGCCGGTGGGAACGTCGGCGATGGGAGCGAGGGTGTCGAGGTTATAGACGTGGAGGGTGCCGGTGGGTCCGGAGCGGGCGATGTAGAGCTGGCGGGCGGAGGAGTCGGCAGCGACATAGTCCCAGCCACCGTCGCCACCGAGTTTGTCGATGGAGAGGATCCTGTAGGGACCGGACTGGGCAGTGAGCGATGGGGTGAGGGCTGCGGCGACGACGGTGAGCGCTAAGGTGAGGCGGAGGGCACGAGTCATGATGCGATAGAGTATACGGCTGGAACGGCAGGGCGAAGCTTAAGGCTTACTCACGATGGAGAGTTTTGTGGAGACGCGGCGAGGCCCATGCGCCGTGGGGAGGGCGGCGGATGGGCCGAACCGAGCCGGGGGGAGAGAGGGCTTTAGTCGGGCTGCATCTGGTGGGCGTGGACGCGGCCCCAGAGGAGGCGGGTGATGAGATTGCCGGGGGCCTTGCTGTGACGCTCGATCTGGCCGGGTTTGACGTCAATCTCAAAGCCGGTGAAGAGGTCGGTGATGCGCTTGTCGGTGAAGCCGCGCTGACGCAGGATCTGGATCTCGTCTTCGAGCAGGGAGATGACTTCGGCGCCGGTGTAGCGTTCATCTTCGGCACCGGCGGCCTCGCGGAGTTCGCGGGCGGCGACGGCGATCTGGTCGATGGTGTAGGTCTTCTTGTGTGCCATGGAGTCCCCTCCAGAGGAGCAAGCGGTGCAGATACGGCCAAGAGGCCGAGCTGCGGGGCGGCGTGGCCGTAAACGTCCCGTGGAGGGTTTATCGGCAAGGGGACAAAACTCCGCATCATGTTCCGAATTGGGACAAGTCGATGGAGTTAAGGAGCGCCGGAGAGGCTGCGCGAGAGAGGTTCTGAATCGAGTATGGGAAGGGCGGGGATGTTTTCCTCTCGCTAATGGAGAAGCAAACTGGTAGAAGTGGGGATACGGTTCGAGGCCCGGCAGGCTGCGGGTGCGGAGACCATGCGAGGCGACGGAGGGTTCTGCTATGGCCGGAGATCGGGGTACGCGTGGGCCGAGGTCGCGGTGGCCTGATGTGGTGCAGTTTGTGTTTGTGGTGTGCCTGACGGTGCTGTTTCTACTGCTTGCGGTGAGTATGCAGCGGCACCACTTTCTGCGCGGAGAACTGTACAAGCAGAGTCATCCGTACTCGCAGTAGCGGGTGAGGGCTGGAGTGGGTCAGTCGGCCTGGAGAGGGGCGGCGTTGATTTTGCCCCAGATGAGGCGAATCAACTGGTCGTTAAGCGGGACGGACCAGTTGCATCCGGCTGGCGCGGGGTGAGCATCGATGTTGAAGCCGCTGAAGAGGCCATGGATGCACTCGTCGCTGAGGCCGCGGTCGCGGAGGATGCGGATCTCGTCCTGGAGGGTGGAGGCGACCTGGATGTCGGTGAGAGGGGCGGCGGCGGCGCGGTGCTCGGACGTGAGAGCTGTCACGAAGGAGTAGTCAGCGGGATTCGGTTGCGGATGGGTCATGAGATTCCAGACTCCGGATTGCTCCTGTGCGTCAGTTACGAGAGGCCGCATCGTTGGTCTTGCGGCTGGGCGGCGCAAGGACGTCTACGGCGAACGATACGTCGGCGGCCACACACGAGCTCTACGGGCACATCGAGCGTGCTCACGAGGCTGATCTCTCCGCTGAGCAATTCCGATCATAGTGATGGCGAAGGGAATCCGAGATGGTTCGCAGGGGTTAATCCGCTGGGTGACCTAGACAGTCAATATCGGAAGTGAAACGTGTGCAAGTAGATGCGGGGAGGGTCAGCGCGATAAAGGATTGGGGGCGCAGAGCGACGCAGCCGCCTGGCGGCGGTGGAGAGGACAGACGGCTGCTGAACTGCTGAATCCACGGTGAGGACTCTCAGCGGCCAATATGGTCCATCAGGTCGCGGTCTTCGGGGGGAAGGTTCTGGAGCCAATCGGATTCAGCGCCGGGCTGAGGGAGGAGGTGGCCGAACTCTACCATCTGGTTGGCGGGCAGGTCGTTGACATAGGCCCAGACGGCATTTTGCGGAGCGTTGGCGGCCAGGGCAAGGGCGGTGGTGAGCTGGAGGAGAAGCTGCTGCTTCTGCTCTGGGGTGCGGCCTGCGCGGATGTGGCCGTGGAGGAAGATGAGATCGTGCTGGAGGGGTTTGCCACCGACGAAGTGGTTGCCCGATTCGATGACGGTGAAGATGACCTGCGCGAAGAAAGAGTGCGCACCCGTGACCGACTTGTGGATGCGGGTGATCTCCTGCGCGATGCGGGTCTTCTGGCGTGGGGTGAGGCGGCGTGCGGCGGTGGTGACGGTGTAGGTGGGCATGGGATCTCCGGGCAGGAGTTGTCAGTTGGCAGTTGGCGGGGCGGGTTCGATGGGATTGCTGAGGGTGCCGATGCCTTCGATGGTGATGGTGACGCGGTCACCGGCACGCATGAAGAGGGGCGGCTCGCGGGTGAAGCCTACGCCGCCGGGGGTGCCGGTGGCGATGACGTCGCCCGGGGAGAGGCGGGTGAAGCCGCTGAGGTAGGCGATGATGCGGGGGATGGAGAAGATCATGTCGTCGAGGTGCGCGGACTGGACGAGCTGGTCGTTGAGGCGGGTCTGGATGGAGTTGTGGCCGAGGGGACCAGCCTCTGCAGGGGTGATGAGCGTGGGACCGAAGCCGCCGGTGGAGGGAAAGTTCTTGCCGGGAGTGAACTGGTTGGTGTGGCGCTGCCAGTCGCGGATGGAGCCGTCGTTGAAGATGGAGTAACCGCCGATGAGTTGGGCGGCCTGATCCTCGGAGACGTGATGGCCGGCTTTGCCGATGATGACGGCGAGTTCGCCCTCGTAGTCGAAGTCGGTGGAGTTGGAGGGCAGGAGCATGGGGGTGTTGTGGCCGGTGAGGGTGTCGGCAAAGCGGGTGAAGATGGTGGGGAACTTTGCGACGGGGCGGCCGGTTTCGGCGCGGTGCTCTTCGTAGTTGAGGCCGATGCAGAAGATCTTGGAGGGGTTGGGGAGGATGGGGAGATAAGTGAACTGGCCGGTGGCGTAGTCGGTGACGGTGGGCGAGGGGAGCGGCGCGAGCAGGCCGAGGCCCTGCGCGGTGAGGAGGGTGCGGAGGTCGGGGAGGATGGAGCCGATGCGGCGGCCAAGATCGAAGACGCCATCGGGACGTGCGATGCCGTAGGAGGTGCGACCCTCTGCGCTGAATGTGATGAATGCCATGCTTGCTTCCCTGCCCTGTCTGGTTTGTGGCCGAGGACGGCCTGTGTCGATGGTAGAACATGCACGGCGGTCGCGGGAGAAAGGGTCATTGGGCAGGACGGGCAGCAGCAGGGGCAACGGCAAAAACAACAGCGCGTGCCAGCGCAGAGGCTCTGGCACACGCTGTGGTGTGGTGATCTGAATCGGGTCTAGTTGGCGGGGGCCAGGGAGCCGGAGAGAGAGAGGTTCACGTCCACCTCCTTGGCTACTTTGAAGACGAACCAGCTTGGGTCCTTGAGGCCCCACTGGACGTAGGGGACCTGAAAGCGCGTGTCGGCGATGCAGTGGGCGCCGTCGATGTGGAGGTGCATGGCGACGGTGAGGGGATGGGGGGTGCCGTGGAGGGTGAAGATGCCGGTGACCTGAAGGGTGGAGTCGCCGGTGGGTGCGATGGTGCCGGTGTAGCTCTCGGGAGCGAAGGTGATGTCAGAGAATTTGGCGGCGTCGAGGACGTCTTTGAACATCTTTTTGTCGCGGCCATCGTTGCCGGTGTTGCCGCTGGTGGCGGAGACGACGATGAGGCCGGAGAGCTTGGGCGAGCTGCGGTCGAAGTCAACCGTTCCCTTGTCGACGTGGAAGGTGCCGGTGGTGGTGTCGTGATTGGAGTCCAGAGTGAAGGCGACGGTGCTGGCACCGGGGTTGACGGTGAGGGTCTGGCGCTGAGCGAGGGCAAAAGGTGTACAGAGCAGCGGGAGGGCTACGAATAACAGACGTGCAGTGCTTTTCATTGAGATTCTCCGTGAGGGATTGGACGAATGGAGGGTGAATTTGGGTGCAGGATGATTTGCTGCAACCAAAGCGTGAGCGACGCGACGTCTGCGTCGGGGAGATATTCGTGACCGGGCATGTCGGTGCCGGGAATGCCGAACTTGATGATCTGGGCGAGGCGGTCGCGCTGCGGAGGGCCGGGCTGGGAGGGGATGTCGAGCAACGGGCCAACGGACGGGATGGGGGGAAGGCGGCGGAAGCTGGTGCGCCATTGGTTGCGGGTGGCGCCGTCGGCGGCGTGGCAGGTGGCGCATTCGGCGGTGAAGAGTTGCTGGCCGTGAGCGGCGGTGGCGGCGGCGTAGGCCGCGGGGGAGGGTTGCCAGGAGCGCTGCGCGAGGAGGTGGGTGAGGCCGGGGTCGGAGTCCTGGCCGTTGCCGGGTGCGGAGGCTGGCGGGCAGAGGGTTTGGAGGTAGGCGATGAGGTCGTCGCCGCGACTGGGGACACCGGGTTGGGTGCGGAAGAGATAGGCGTAGGAGGGCATGATGGAGCCGTGGCTGACCTGCGGCGGAGCGTAGAAGTGGGCACGGAGCCAGAGGGGGGAGCGACGACTGCCAACCTCGGAGAGGTCCGGGCCCTGGCGGCGATTGCCGATGAGAGGTGGATGCTGGGCGCGGAGATCGGCGAGGGGTTGGGTGGGGCCCCAGAGAAGGACGTCGGGGGTGTTGGGGCGGACGTACTGGGAGTGGCAGTTGATGCAGCCCTCGGAGATGTAAACCTGACGGCCGCGTTCGGCCTGGGTGAGAGGAGTGGATGCGGGGGTGAGGGCTTTCTGGGTGGACCATACCGCGGCGGCTGCGAGAAGGACTGCGGCGGTGGCGAGGAGTTCGCGGCGACGGGTCTGGAGGAGGTGCGGGGTGAGGATGAGCGCGGCGGCGAAGAGGACGAAGGCGGGTGGGATGTGGCCGAGGTGCTGGCCCATGCCGATGCCCATGGCGGAGCCGCACCAGCCGCCGATGGCGTAGATCCAGCCGGCACGGCGACCGCGTTCGGCGGCGTTGGTGACGCCGGAGAACAGGGCCGGGTAGGCGACCAGAGCGACGGAGTAGAGCGAGACTCCAACGGGATAGAAGAGCGAGGCGAGGGGGGCGCGGGCGGCGGCCGATTGCGGGTTGCTGAGGAGAAGGCAGGCGGCGGCAAGGGCGAGGAGAGCGGCGGCGAGGGTGGTGGAGAGGCCTCGGCGGCGGAGGAGATGGACGCTGGCGAGCGCGGCGGCGAGGTGAAGGACACCGTTGAGGCAAAGGTGGGTGGTGCCCTGCCAGGTGCCGGCCTTGAGGGCGGGGGTGCTTTGGATGATGAAGAAGGCAGCGGAGTCCAGCCAGATGAGGGCAGTGAAGGCGATGAGGACCAGGGGGAAGATGAGGGCGGCGGCGGGTTCAGCGGAGGGCTCAGCGGTGGACGGTATGCGGGGACTGGCTGCCGCGGCCATGATGACGGGGGTGGTTTGGGAGGCGAGGAGAACGGCGGCCAGGCAGAGAGCGGCGGCGGTGAGGGATTGGGTTTCGGGAGAGGCGGTGAAGAGCGGGGGGAAGTTGCAGAGGAGGTAGCCGAGGCCGGTGCCCAGACCGACCTTGAGGAGCGGATTAGAGGCGCCAAGCCAGAGCCGGAGGTGAGTGACCAGGGTGACGGTGAGCGTGCCGAGGGAGGCTCCGATGAGGAAGGCGACGGCGATGCTGCCGGGGAGGGTGAGGGGGACGAGCGTGAGGAGGGCTGCGGCGGCGGCGAGGGTGAGAGCCAACTGCAAACGCGGGCGTGGGGCGGAGAGGACTTCGGTGCGCGGTGCGACGAGGCTGAAGAGGATTCCGCCCAGAGCCATGGCGGCCATGACGGGTTTGAGGTGGGCGTCGGTGAGGTGGAGCTGGGCGAGGCGGTGGAGGAAGGCGAACTGCGCGAAGATGAGGAAGTAAACGTAGGTGATGGCCACGAGCGCGACGCCGCACCAGCCGCTGGCGGGCCGGGATGTGGCGAGATCGCGCTGGGTGGAGAGGGTCATTGAGCGTTGGGGCGGGAGGCCTGAAGTTTGGGGAGCCAGTGTTTGCCGAGAGCGATGAGTTGGAGGATTGCGAAGGCTCCGTCGGAGAGAGCTACGCTGAGCCAGCCGGGTTCAAGTGTGCGGTTGAAGATGCTGGTGAAGACGAAGAGCGCCACGCTGGCTCGGGTGATGGCGGTGAGGAGCCAGACGACTTCTAGCCGGGCGGCGAATTGAGGGAGCGTGGTGAGCCATGCGCCGTAGAAGCAGGCGATGCCTACGGAGAGGACAAAGGCTCCGATGTACGAGAGGAATGGGAGCGTGTCCGGGGCCGCGTGCAGGTGCATGAGGCGCAGAGTGAGTGCAGGCGCGACGAGCAGGAGGACGCCGGTTGAGGTGTCGGATGTGCCGAGCAGGAGATGGTAGGCGAAGAGGAGGGTGCGAGGTTTCATGCGATGGGCTCGGCGAGGATTGAGTGTGAGGAGGCGGGGCCGCGAAGGAGATGTGAGGTGGCGAGAAGCCACTGGGCGGAGGCGAGGAACATGAGAACGCCGACGAAGAGGCGGCCGGTGTAGAGGAGGTTGCGGGCGGCACCGGGAAGGATAGTGAAGGCAGGGTTGGAGCCCTCGCGCCAGCCGGCGATGAACATCAGGACGACGTAGGCGAGGACGCCGAAGTTCCACGCGTGGAAGGACCAGGTGCGATTGAAGATCCAGCCGCTATCACCGAGGAGTTCGACCTGGACGAAGAGAAGCAGGGCGGAGATAAAGCCGGCCATCGCCATGAGGGAGTGGCCGACGAGGCCGTCGGTGAACTTGAAGTGGTCGAGGACGCGGGGAAGAAAAAGTGCCCAGCCGGTGAGCACCAGCAACGCCCACCACCAGAGAAAGGCGATGCGCCAGCGACGGGTGTGGGGATGCCAGGCGAAGGCGGCGAAGTAAGCGGGGATGAGCGGTATCCAGACGAGGAGGCTGGCAAGCGAGATGTATTGCGTGGGGCGGTGGTTGCTGACGTCGGCGCGACCGAGGGAGAGGCAAAGGAGGGATTCGGCGGCGAAGATGACCCACGAGGCAGTGACGGCGCGGGAGCGCTGGGCCTTGCGGCTCGTGAGGCCGAAGGGCAGCAGCAAGAGGATGGCAACGACGACGAGCGTGGACTCAAGCTGGCTGGCTCCGGTGGGGCCGCCGGTGGCGGGGTTGATGGGGGGATAGAGATTGGGGCTGGCGGAGACGTAGAGAAGGATGGGGACGAGAAGCAACAACGCAAGACAGATGAGTTTGGCGAAGCGGGCGCTCTGCGGGGTGCTGGCGAAGGCGTAGGCCAGCAGAAGCCAGACGGTGAAGACCGCGAGCGGGAAGAGGATGCGGGAGTAGCCGGTCCAGTCGAGGAAGAGCTTGCCGCTGGTGTGGCCGGTGATCCAGGTGAGGGTGCCGACGGCGAGCGCGGTGGACCAGATCCAGAGGACGGGGCGGACCCATGCGGCGGTGGCGGATTCGCGGCCTGCTGGTGAGTCCACGGCATAGACCCTGAAGAGGAAGGCGAGCAGAGGAAGGCTGGACCAGCCATAGAGCTCGAGCTCCAGGTGGACGTTGATCCAGCGGCCGTAGGTGAAGGTGTCGAAGAGGCGGTTGGTGGCGGGGCAGAGGAGCATGACCGCGAGCAGAACGCCGATGGCATTGGCGAAGGTGAGCCACGCGAGGGCGTGCCAGGCGGTGAGGACGAAGATGTTCCGGGCGGTGGCATGGGTGGCATCAGGCCCCGCGCCTGGGCTAGACGGGCCGGGGCTCACGAATCCTCCCATCGTGCATCTCGACGAGGCGGTGGCAGCGGGCGGCGAGGGCGCGATCGTGGGTCGCCATGACGAGAGTAACGCCTTCGGCGGCGGCGATGTCGAGAAGCAGTTGAAAGACGGTGGAGCTGGTGGCTTCGTCGAGGGAGCCGGTGGGCTCGTCGGCGAGCAGGATGCGGGGGTGGTTCATGAGGGCGCGGCAGAGGGCGGTGCGCTGGCGCTCGCCGCCAGAGAGCTTCTGGATGCGATGGTGGAGGCGGTGGCTGAGGCCGGTGCGGTCGGTGAGGTGCCTGAGACGGTCAAGCGCGGAGCTGCGGCTGATACCGGCGGCAACGGTGGGGATGAGGCAGTTTTCCTGGAGCGTGAGATCGGGAATCAGGTTGTGGAGCTGAAAGACGAAGCCGATGTCGTAGCGCAGGAGATTCAGGCGGCTGCGATGGCGGCTGAGCTCGGCGCTGTTGACCTCGATGCTGCCGCGGTCGGGTTCGTCGAGGCCGCCGAGCAGGTGCAGGAGCGTGCTCTTGCCGCAGCCGGAGGGACCGCAGAGAGCAATGGTCTGGCCTTCGCGGGCTTCGAAGTTGACGCCCCTGAGGACGGTGATGGCGCCGTCGTCGTAGCTCTTCCAGACTTCGGAGGCACGAAGGACGATACGAGAGTCGATGGGATGGATGTGGGGAGGCTTCATTCGAAACGCAGCGCCTCCACAGCTCGGATGCGCATGGCATACATGGCGGGATAGAGTGCGCCGGCGACCCCGGTGAGGAAGGCGAGCACGATGACGGTGAAGACGATGAGCGGCTGGATGGTGACGTCGACGTAGCCGTGCAGCGCAGGAATTAATTTGAGCACCCAGAGGAAGGCTGCGCCGAGCAGAAGGCCGGCAATGGCACCGAAGACCGAGACCAGAGCGGACTCACCGAAGATCATGGTGGCAACCTGGAGGTTGGAGAAGCCGTTCACGCGCAGAATGGCGATCTCGCGGATGCGCGTGAAGACAGACATGATCATGGTGTTGGCAACGCCGAGGCCGCCCAGCAGCAGGCCGCAGCCGCCGACGGTCCAGGCCGTGGCCTTGAGGATTTTGAACTGCGAGTAGGAGCGGTTGAACTCGGCGTCTTCAAGAGCGATGAGGTCGGAGTAGTGAGCCTTGATGCGCTGCTTGAATTCATCGGCGAATTTTTTATCGGAGAGCTTGATGGTGATGACCGATGAGGCTCCGGGCTTATGAAAGAAGTCCTGCGCGGCGGGGAGAGACATGAAGACACCGCCATCCTCGAAGCCGTTGGCGGTCTGGATGATGCCGGCGACGTGAAAGGTGCCGTTGCCGATGGCGACGGAGCTGTTGAGATGCGCGTGGAGGAACTCGGCGGCGCGCTGGCCAAGGACAACGTCGTTGGGCTGCTGAGCAAAGTTGGCGCGAGAGCCGGAGAGCCAGGTGGCTTTGCGCAGGCGCGCGTCGGCGGCGGTGATGCCGAAACAGGTGATGATGGGGTGGTCGGAGCTGGTGACGACGCCGAACAGGACAGGGTCAGCGTGCTGGACGATGGGCCAGGTGGAGATGTCGGCGAGTGCGCTGGCCGGGACGTTGCTGAAGAAGAGGTCGGAGACGTTGCGTTCGAAGACGATGATCTGGCTGTCGCTGGAGAGGATGCCGGAGAACATGCCGACGGCGCCCTGCAGGATGGTGACGATGGTGAGCATGGCGGCGACGGAGAAGGCGATGCCGGCGATGCTGATCAGGGAACGAATGCGATGCCGCAGCAGATTGGTGAGAATCAGCTTGAGGAAGATCATGCTGCTCCCTGAAGGGGGACCGGGGCGGCGCTCTCGCAGGCGTTGTCGATGATTTCAGCGGCCTCTGCGTCCAATTGGACACGCAGCTCCTGCAGGAACGCAACTCCGGGGCGCAGGGCAACGAGGCGGTCAAGCATGCGATCGCCAATGTTGATGAGGCGTTGGAGGCGTTGGACGGCGCCGGCGACGCCGATGGCGAGAGCGATATTCGGGCGGCCCATGGAGATGTCACGAGCGACGGTCTTGCCACTCTCCGCGGAGCTCTGGAGGAGATCCTTGAGGTCGTCGACGATTTGATAGGTGAGGCCCCAGCAGATGGCGACGCGATCGAGCAGTTGCAGCTCGGCAGGCGAAGCGTCGCCGAGGATGCCGGGGAGAACCAGAGTGAGGCGAATGAGCGAGACGGTCTTGCCCATGGCAATGGCTTCGGTGACGGTGTGATCGGTGCGTGGTGAGTTAGCGGCGTGCACCGAGGCGTAGTTGATGTCCATGCTCTGGCCGTTGAGCAGGCCGCCGACGCCGAGGTAGCGCTCGATGTATTCGAGGGCGCGAGCCTGGCGGTCGCGACCGCAGCCGAAGACGGACTTCCAGGTGAGGCCGTAGGCGCGGTTGACGAGAGCAAGAGCGGCGAGGATGGCCTCGGCTTCGCCGAACTCGGCGTGGATGCAGGGTGCGCCGCGACGATGCTGGGCGTCGTCCATGCAGGGGAGATCGTCGAAGAGCAGAGAGGCGGTGTGGAAGTATTCGAGTGCGAGGCCGAGCTCGGTGGCGTGGGCTGGGGGAAGGTCGTAGGCTGCGAACATCTTGGCGACGATCTGCGGGCGGACAAAGCTGCCGGGATTGTTGAGGACGCTATCGAGCGCGGCCCGGAGATGAGGCTCGGTGTTCACGGGGAGGGGGAAATAATCGGTGAAGGTAGCTTCTGAAATCTTGTGATGCTCATCATTCATGAGGGCGTCCCGCGTTGACTTCGACTTCTCGGAAAGAAGAATGGCCCTGGAAGCCTCCGAGACAGAAAGTTGTGAGGTTGCACCCAGGCCCGGAAGCATGTACGTGCTGTGTAGATTCAGACGCGCAAGGAGCCAATAAGTAGCGCTGAACTACGTGAATCTTAATGACGATTTGTTCATAGGCGAGAGACGTAATGCGCTCAAACCGAGGCGGATGGATTACCATCGGGTCATGCGGCTGCTACTGGTCGAAGATGAACTCGAGATTCAGCATTTTCTGGAAACCTCGCTTAAAGAAGCCGGTTACGAGGTGGACGTTGCAGGAGATGGAAGTACCGCGGAGAGCCACGCATCGGCGCGGGTTTACGATGCGTTGATTGTAGATCTCGGACTGCCGGATCAGGATGGAATCGACCTGATTCTGCGACTGCGGCGGCTGGGGGTGAGCAGCCCGGTATTGATTCTGTCGGCGCGGCGATCGGTGGACGATCGCGTGGCGGGCCTGGAACAGGGCGGCGATGACTATCTGACCAAGCCGTTTGCGCTGGCGGAGTTGCTGGCAAGGCTGCGAAATCTGCTGAAGAGAAATGCAGCGGCCGGCGCGGGGCCGACCGGCTTGCAGGTTGGCGACCTGGAGCTGGACCTGCTGAAACGCAGGGCATCGCGCGGCGGTGAACTGCTGAATCTGAGCCCGCAGGAGTTTGTGTTGCTGGAGTATCTGTGCCGGCATGCGGGGCGCGTGGTGACGCGGTCGATGCTGCTCTCCGAGGTGTGGGGGATGCGTATCCAGCCAGACACGAATGTGGTGGATGTACATATTTACCGGCTGCGCGGTAAGGTCGATACGGAGGGCCGCGAGCCGCTGATCAAGACGCTGCGAGGTGTGGGGTATGTCCTCAAAGGTTGAACCGGGACAGTTACGGAGCGCTGCCTGGAGAATCTCACTGTGGGCGACACTGGCATTTGCGCTGGGGACATCGCTGGTCTTCGCAGCGCTGCATCGGTTCGTGGCCAGCGACATCCAGCGCCGCAGCGATGCGTGGCTCACAGGGGAGGTGGAGGTGCTCGGTGATGTCGCAGAGCGAACCCCCAAGGATCGACTCTACGATCGCGTGGTGAGCGAAGTCGCGGAGCTGGCGAGCAACGAGGTGCCGAATCGATACCCCGGCGAGCGCAGTGAAAACGATTCGGTGTTTTTTCTGCAGGCCGGACCGACGGGACCTGCAACACTTTGGGTTGGGGCCGGCAACGGGCAGGCTGACCTAAGTGCGATTCGCGCCAGTACGGTAGTACCGGATGTTCCCTTCCACCTGAACGTCAAGGGTTTCCCGATACCGTTTCGCGTGGCCGCCGATCGGATGGACGATGGGAGCTATATCTACCTGGGCCTCTCAGAGAGGGACGAGTTGCGAGTGCTGCGCGCTCTCCGCCTGCGCTTTGTATCGCTGAGCCTGCTCATTGTCTTCTTCGGCTTTGGAATCGTCTTCTACACCACCAGGAGCATGCTGGGATACGTGCGTGAGATCACCGAAGCAGCGTCGCGCATTGGCGAATCGGACCTGAGCCGGCGCGTGCCAACGACAAAGTACAACGACGAGGTGGGGCACCTGGCGTTGACGCTGAATCGGATGCTGGACCGCATCGAGAGCTCGGTGCACCAGTTGCACACGATCACCGATTCGCTGGCGCATGATCTGCGGAGCCCGCTGACGGCCATTCGCGGAAAGCTGGAGATGTCGCTCTCGGCGGGCAGGCAGAGTGCGCAGGGTGAGCCGATGGTGGTGTCTGCGATTGACGAGCTGGACCGGCTGACAGAGTTTTTGAACGCGTCGCTGGACGTGGCCGAGGCGAGAGCTGACGCGCTGCGACTCACGCGTTCGGAGATCGATCTGGATGAGCTGATTCGCTTGATGATTGATCTGTATGAACCGTGCATGTCAGAGCGCGGGTTACGGATGCAGTTGCGCAGCGCAGGGGCGGTGAGGGTGTTTGCGGATGCGGCACTGGTGCATCGCGCGGTTTCAAATCTGCTGGACAACGAACTGAAACACCTGCCCGCTGCTTGCACGATCATGATCCATCTCCAGGCGGAGAACGGTTTTGCGACCCTGATGCTGGAAGACGATGGGCCGGGATTTGGTGAGGATGTGGGGAGCGAGATGTTCCGGCAGCGCGTGAAGGGGAAGAATTCAAGCGGTCAAGGACTGGGGCTGGCGTTTGTGGAGGCGGTGGCGCGCGCACATGGTGGAACGGTGTCAGCATCGAACCGGCGCGAGGGCGGAGCTCGGCTGGTGATGACGCTGCCCTGCGCGGACGGGGGACAGGAGCGACCGGAAGACCCGCTTGCCGTGGTAGTGGGATGAGCGCGAGCCAGGCTGACGCAATCCGTTGTCTGGGTGGAGAGTAAACCGTGGACCATCGATGGGTTGCGCGGGTGCTGCTGACGTTGCTGTGTGGAATTCAAGGAATTGCAACTCCGCTGATTGATTTGAACCGAACGCACGCTACCAACCCGACGTGGGTGAGGCATGCGCGATTTCATGTGGTATGGCAGTCGCTGACGATGTGCCTGATGGCGGTGGTCGAGGTCGCGGCGATCTGGACAGGGTGGGTGGATGCGGAGCGCGGATTCTATCTTGCGGTGGCGCTTACGGCGCTGTCACCGGGGGCGTTTCTGCTTTCGTTTGCGGGGCGAGGGCGATTTGGCGGGGCGCTGTCGGATGTGAATGGAATTGAACCACTGCGGGTGGAGGTTGGCGGCCGAACGCTGCGCATCGATATGAACCTGCTGGCAGTGATTGCGGCGGTGATATCGCTGGTGGCGCTGGTTGTGATCTATCGCTGGTAGGCGGCCCGCGCAGAGGGGACACGAGGACTGCGCGGAGTGCATGGAACGATCGGGCGCTCAGGGTTTGGTGACGTTGATGGTGTTGTCGTCGGGGATGCGGTCGATGAGCTTGTTGATGGGGTCGATGCCGGCGCGGGTGGGGAGCTGGTCGACGACGATCTCGAAGGTCTGCTTCTGCTGGGTGAACTTTTTCTTCTGCAGATAGAGCGTCTTCTCGTGGTCCTTGCTGCCGGTGAAGACGCCGATGTCGATGTAGTCGGCGAGAGGCATGGGAGTCTCGTTGCCGGAGCCGTCTGACTTGAGCTTTCTGGCCTGCACGGTGAGGGTCACTTTGTACTTTTTGTCAGGGGTCTGGACGTAGGTGGCGGTGAGGGCCTTGTTGTCGTAGAGGACGATGTTCTCGAAGGCGTCGGTGATGTAGTACTGATACTGGGGCGGAGTTTGAGCGCGCAGAGCGGCTACGAACTGGCGAGTGTCGGGGTAGGAGACGTCCTGATCGTCGCTTGCGTTGGCGTAGCGATATTGCATGAGGAAGTTGTGCAGGGCGAGGTTGACTTTGTCTTCGCCGATGAAGTCGGCGAGGCCGTACATGACGAGCGAACCCTTCTGATACCAGACGTAGGCCTCGCGCTGGACGAGGACGATGGGGGGTTCCTTGTGGGCTTCGGAGGCGCGGCCGCGCAGGTAGCCGTCGAGCTCGTGCCTGAGGAACTTGTGCATCTGGTCGTCGCCGTACTTCTTCTGTGCGATGCGGAGGGCCGAGTACTCGGCGAGCGACTCGGACATCATGTTGGAGCCGGCGACGGCGCCGCCGATGAGCTGGTGGCCCCACCACTGATGGGCGAGTTCGTGGGCGGTGACGAAGTAGGTGCGGTCGATGTCTTCCTGCGGGTTGACGACGCGGCCGATGAAGCCGGGTTCGGTGTAGGGGACGGTGTTGGGGAAGGACTGCGCGAAGCCGCGATAGCGTGGAAACTCCAGGATGCGGAATTGCTTGAACTCGAAGGGACTGTAGTTTTTCTCGTAGTAGGCGAGGCCGGCCCTGGACGACGCGATCATGTCATCGACGTCATAGGGGTGGTGGGGATCGTAGTAAACCTCAATGTTGATGGGGCCGTTGACGCCCTGGTAGACGTCGCGTTTGACGCTGTAGCGGGCGGAGACGTAGGCGAAGAAGTCGAGGGTCTTGACATCGCCCATGCTGTAGGCGAAGTAGTGACGGCCGTTCTGATGCCAGTCTCGCTGGAGATAGCCGGGGGCGAGAGCAATCTGCGGCTGGCCTTCAGAGTCATGGTCGGAGGTGCTGACGACGGTGTTGTAGGTGATCCAGTCGGAGTCCTTGGTGAAGAGATTGGTGCGGCTGCCGAGGGGGTCGCCGCGTTGGGGCAGATCGGTGACGGGGCCAAGATGTTGTTCGCGGCGGCGGCGCGGATCGGTTAGCTCAAAGTTGGGGTCGTAGCCGATGGTGGGGAAGTACCCAACATCGAAGAAGGTTCCCGAGTAGGCGAGTTCGGGACGCTCGCCGCTGTCGCGGAAGCCGCGCGAGTTGTAACCGACGCTGAAGTTCATGTTGAGCTTGCCGCCGGGCGCGAGGGGTTGATCGAGCGCGTAGATGGTGTAGAGATCGCGTTTGGCAGATGAGACTTTGTGGAAGGGGCGATCGAAGCGGACGTTGGAGATGGACTGCTGGGTATCGACGATGTGGACCTGGGAGATGGGCGCGGAGGTCTTGTTCTGGAGAACATAGTGGCCGGTGCCGGAGAAGGAGCGACGCTCGGGGTAGATGTCGATGTTGGCATCGACGGCGATGACCTTGGGCTGCGGAAGGAACTGATACTTCTTGAAGTCGCGCTCATACTGCGCCTGAATGTCGCGGCGCTGGGGGGCGCTGAGGAATTCGTTGCGGATGTGCGTGTTGTAGAAGTACCAGGAGCCGCTGCCGATGGCGATGAGTACGAAGACCAAGGCGGCGGGCATGAGCCGCGGAGCGCGATGGCGGAAGAGACGCAGACGGGCGGCCCAGCCATCCTCTGCGCCGCGCATGGCCAGGCCAATGGAGACAACGCCGAGCAAGGCTGCGATGGACAGCCAGTAGGTGATGGACCAGAAGAGTGCCGGCACGAAGTGACCGTAACCGTTCATGTCCGAGTAGATATAGCTGGGCGTGTTGCCGAAGAGATAGAGAGTGTTCTCCCAGCCGTGGGCCTGCAGGACGGCGAGCAAAACGAAGCTGCCGATGACGATCCCATGGCCGATGAACTTGTTCTTGAGGACAGTCTGTAGAAAAAGCGCGAAGAGAGTGTAGATGAGGACTTGTGGGAAGACGACGACGTAGAGTTCTTTGAAGTATTCGATGAGCTCGTAGTGGAAGTAGCCGGCGAAGGTCTGGCTGAGGATGCCGCAGAACATGACGACGGCGAGGAGGACGAGTTCGATGATGGCGAGAGCGGCGAGCCTGGAGAGCCAGTCAGTAGATTCGCGCATGGGAAGCGCGTCGTGGATGCCGTCGAAGTGGGTGTCGCGCTCGCGCCAGACGATCTCACCGGCGTAGAGAGTGGCGACGACGAGGAGGAGGATGAAAGAGTTGCCACGGACGGCGTCGAGCATGAGGAAGGTGACGGGGTAGACGTTGCCGTCCTCGACGTGGCCAGCGAAGTGGCCAAGGAGCAGAGCGTACATCACCATGACGGCGAAGATGGCCCAGAAGGGCAGCTCGGAGAAGATGTTCCTGATACGGATGCGGGTGAGCGAGACAAACTGCGCGAGAGTGGTGGAGGCGTTGAAAACCTGATGAATGACGGGCAGGCGCGCGGCCACGAGTGAGCGGGCGGGCTGTGCGGCGGAGGCATCGTTTTCGCGCTCGCGGGCTGCGCGGCGGCCCTGCGAGACGGAGGTAAGGGTCTCCACCGAGAGCGGAAACAGGACGTAGACGACGATGAGGCTGAGGATGCCAACGCCGGTCCAGATAAGGCGATTGTAGAGACAGACGCCGGTCCAGGGAAGTTGCAGGGTGTTCTGCTCGACGGGGGTCCAGTAGCGCGTGACGGCGTCGAGGAGGCGGAGGCCGACGGGGTCGAAGATGGCCGACCAGAAGTGTTCGAGCGAGCGGGTGGCGTTGAAGATGGCGTTAATGATGAGGTAGGCGACAAAGAAGACGACGCCCTGCAGGTAGACGACAAAGAGCTTGCGGGTGAGTGCGGCGATGGTGAAAAAGATGGAGCCGAGAAAGAAGATTTGAACGACGGTGACGATGAGGAAGGCGTGCACATACCAGTGAAAGGCACCGTGCGCGATGCGGGTGTGATCGGCCCAGGGGGCGAGGGTTCCGGCGGCTTCGCCGAAGATGAGGCCGGTGAAGACCAGGACCGTGGTGACGAACGAGCCCGCCCAACGGCCGCCCAGATAGGCGAATTTGGTGATGGGCTTGGTGAAGATGATCTGGTAGGTGTCGCGCTGGAAGTCGCGCAGGATGGAGGTGCCGAATAGAGCGGCAATGACGATGCAGCCGAAGAAGCTGAAGATGATGTAGACGACGGTGGTGGCGAAGGGGCCGTTGAGCAGGACCTTGTCGTTGCCGGTGTTGAGGAAGTCTTCGGCGGCGATGCAGAGGAAGCTGAGGGAGAACCAGAGCGCGAAGTAGACGTAGGTGGAGAGGCTCTTCGCACGGAGCTTCAACTCGAAGGTGAAGAATTCCCAGAACTGTGCCATAGATGACCCTGTGTCTCCGTATCACTGCATTTGGAATGCGGGTGGCCCGAGGTGAATCAGTTGGCAGCCTGGCTGGCGGCTTGCGTGGCGAGGTTGAGGAAGTAGACGTCCTCAAGGCCGGAGTCGACGGGCTTGAAGTCTGCGCCGGGACTGGTGTCGGCGTAGATGCGGACCTCGTGGAGGCCGCCGACGAGATGGGTGGAAATAACGCTGAAGGAGGCTTCGAGGGTGCGGAGTTCGTCGTCGGTGGCGACGAGCCTGGAGAAGATTTTTCCGTTAAGCGCAGAGAGAGCGGCGGCGGGTGAGCCTTCGAGGAGAACCTCTCCGCTGGCGATGATGGCCATGCGCGGGCAGAGTTCGCGAACGTCGTCGACGATGTGGGTGGAGAGGATGACGGTGACGTTGGAGCCGATGGAACTGAGGAGGTTGAGAAAGCGGTTGCGCTCGGCGGGGTCGAGGCCGGCGGTGGGCTCGTCGACGATGATGAGTTTGGGGTTGGCGAGCAGGGCCTGCGCGATGCCGAAGCGCTGCTTCATGCCGCCGGAGTAGGTGCTGAGCGGCTTCTTGCGGGCAGCCCATAGATTGGTCTGGTTGAGCAGCGCGTCGACCATCTGGTTGCGCTCGGACTTGTTGGAGATGCCCTTCATGATGGCGAGGTGATGGAGCATGTCGAGGGCGGACATGCGGGGGTAGACGCCGAACTCCTGCGGCAGATAGCCGAGCACGCGGCGGACGGCGTTCTTGTCCTTGAGGACGTCGATGCCGTCGAGGGTGACGGAGCCGGAGTCGGGGTCCTGGAGGGTGGCCACGGTGCGCATGAGCGAGGACTTGCCGGCGCCGTTGGGGCCGAGCAGACCAAACATCTCATTGCCGATGGTGAGGGAGAGATTCTTGAGAGCCTTGACGCCATTGGGATAGGTCTTGGAGAGACCTGAGATGGTGAGTGCCACGCGCTACCCTCCGATGTGGATGGTGCTGATTGAGTGCAGTAGCCGGAATATATCACGGCTAGAGGGGGGTTACGCGAAGAAAGCGGGGTTGGTTCCACCGTGGGGCCACGGTGGTGATCCCGTCTGCGAGGCGGATGGGTGGACGGAGTGGTTTGTCGGAGTTGGGGGAGGGTTGATAGATTGGGTGCGGAGGGCAGCCCGTCGCACCCGGCGCGGTGGAGAATGCCCGGCGAATCTGCACCGAAAAGGCGGTGGCTCATGAGAGGATTTGAGTATGAGTGATTTTGTTCCCAAAGCAGGCGGAGTGAAGGTCGGCGGACTGAGCCGGAAGGCGCAGAAACTACAATCATTGCGCGAGAAGGCGGCATCCGTGAAGAATGGCGCGAAACCGCTTCCCGGGGCGTCGACGGCGGTTTTCAAGGCGAAGGATTCGTTTGCGAACACGAAGAAGACGACATTCCAGCGCAAGGCTGTCTAGTCAAACGGTTGAGGGGCGATGGGCTGGTTGGACAAGGCGATGGGCGCTGAATAAACTGGAAGTCTGCCCCTTTTGAATCCGCAGATGCGAGGATTACCTCCAAGTTCATGGCGTCTCCCCTGTCGTTCACCGGATTTGTATGGAAGAATTTGAAGCGGCGACGGCTGAGAACCGTACTAACCCTGTACGGGATGGGCATGGCCACTGGAGTATTTGTGGTTTTGGTGGGATTTTCGCGGACGTTTGAACAGGGCTGGCAGAGCATCTACTCGAGCAGCGGAATCGACATTGCAGCGATCCGGCAGACGTTTCTGAATGCGTTGGCAGGCGACGCGGCGGGGACGAAGTGGAAGGCGTTGACGGTGGAGGCTCTGCGGCATGTCTGATGCAACGCTCGAAGTACGCGCGCTCCACAAGAGCTATGACGAAGGACGCATTGAGGCACTGCGCGGGGTGGACCTCAGGATCGCAACGGGGGAGTACGTAGTGATTACCGGGCCGAGCGGCAGCGGTAAGTCCACGCTGCTGCACCTGTTGGGCGGATTGGACCGTCCAACCAGTGGTGAGGTTCGCTTCAGGGATGCGAGGCTGTGCACGGCGACGGACCTGGATTCGTATCGGGCGCAGAGCGTTGGTTTTGTCTTCCAGGCCTTCCATCTGCTGCCAACACTGCGTGCGATCGAGAATGTGCAGGTGCCTATGCTGGCGTTGAATCACCCACGAGCGGACCGCGCGGCGAGGGCCCGGATGTTGCTCGAGGAGATGGATATGGGACACCGGGCAGAGCAGTATCCGAACCAGCTCTCGGCAGGCGAGCGGCAGAGGGTTGCGGTGGCGCGAGCGCTGGCGAATGATCCGGAGGTTCTACTGGCCGATGAGCCGACAGGCAATCTGGACAGCGCGAACTCGGCGCACATCATGGAGATTCTGATCGGGTTGCAGCGGCGGCGGGGCATGAGCCTGATCGTGATCACGCATGAGCAGGAGATTGCACGGGCTGCGCCGCGACTGATTCGCATGCGGGACGGGAAGGTCGAGGCATGAGATTCGGAACCCTTGTGCTGGCAGCAACGATGTTCTTCCCGAACGCAGCGCGGAGTGCGGAAGTTCCAGCGGCTCTGGCTGCGGCGCGTACGCAGACCACGACGGCGGACTATCGGCTGAGCGGGCGCCTGGTACGGGTGGACGCGAGTGGGGCTCGGACCAGTGATGCGATCAGCATCAAGGCGCACTGGTTTCCGGGCGTGCTGCGGCTGCTGCTGGAGGTGAATTCGCCGGGGCAGGAGCGAGTGCATGCGCTGATCGAGATGAGACCGGGAGGAGCGACGACGATACAGATTGCGCATCCGGGCGATGCGGCGGCGCGCGTGTTGCCGTTTGATCAGTGGCGCACGGGGCCGCTCGGAGCGGGGTTCAGCTACGAAGATTTCGTCGAGTCATATTACTTCTGGACGGGACAGAAGGATATGGGAACGGTGCAGTTCGGGGCACGGATGTGCGAGTTGCTGCAGAGCACTCCGGGCGCAGAGGATAGGACGCACTACGCAGAGGTGAAGAGCTGGCTGGATGCAACGAGCAGCTTCCCGGTGTACGTGGAAAAGACGCTGAAGGGCCAGGGGACGGTGAAGGAGTTTACGTCTTATGGGCTGCGGCGGACCGAGGGCGTTTGGTCGGCGAGCCAGGTGGAGGTGAAGTTGCGAGGCCAAAGCGGCTCGACTCTGCTTATAATCGAGCACGGCACTCCCAGAGCACACCTCGGCAGCAAGGATTTCAGTTCCGAACAACTTACGCATTTTTAGGATGGTGCATGCATTACCTTCTGTGGATGACTGGCTTGATGGCGGCTGTGGTCGCAACGGGTTTTCTTTATCAATGGCTGGGCGCGCACTATGACCGGCTGCGTTATGCGAGCGAGGGCCGGTGGATCGAGATCGGAGAAGGACGACGGCTGTACCTGCTGGAGAAGGGATCGGGCGGCGCGCCGGTGATCTTCGAGTCGGGGATTGCGGCCACGAATCTGAACTGGTTCCACGTGCAGGAGCGGGTTTCGCGGTTCGGGTTTACGGCGTCGTACGATCGCAGCGGCCTGGGCTGGAGCAGCCCGTCGCGGACCCCGCGGACGCCGGGCAACATCGCCCGGGAGCTGCATGAGATGCTCGATAGAGCGGGGATCAAGGGACCGTATGTACTGGTGGGACACTCGTTCGGTGGCCTGGTGATGCGGAAGTTCGCGCTGCTGTATCCGGACGAGGTGAGCAGCGTTGTGCTGGTGGACCCGATGCGCTGCGAGGAGTGGCCGCCACTGGATCCAACCAAGCAGGCGCTACTGAATCGCGGCATGAAGCTCACGAACTATGCGATTCCGATTGCGCGGCTGGGACTGGCGCGACTGGCGGTGACCTCACTGCTGTGCCGCTCGGGAAACCTGGCGGAGCGGCTGGCGGGCGCTGCGGGCAATGGGGGCAGGCACGTGCTGGGGCGAGTAAAAGGCGAGGTCAACAAGATGCCGCAGGAGGTATGGCCCGCTGTGGCGGCCCACTGGTCGCGCCCCGGGTATTACGCTGGGATGCACAATCATGTGGAGGCCGTGCCGGAGAGCGTGCGGGAGATGCTGAGCTCAGGACCGATCCGTGGAATCCCCGTGCTGCTGCTGACGCCGGGAAAATCTGAGCCGCTGTCCGAGGATTGCCTGCTGCAGATTGGCGACAATGTGCAACAGGTGATCGCGCATGAGAGCGAGCATTGGATTCATCTCGACGAACCGGAGCTGGTGATCGACTCCATTCTGGAGATGGCGATGGCCGCTGCTCCTGCGGCGGTGGCCGCCACGCCCCAGACGCTGGTTCCGGCTGCGGCAGCGATGAACCGCGCTCCAGAGGCATGGGCCGCCACAAGCTGAGAAACGGGCCCGATTTGCCGTCGCAGTGTTCTACGGTCTGCGGATGGGCGAGTCGGTCTGGTTGGAGAACTGCTCGCGCAGGACGCGACGGAGCAGCTTGCCGTTGTGATTCTGCGGGAGCGTGCCGGGAGCGAAGATCCAGATGTGGCGCGGCGATTTGTAGGCTGCGAGGCGCTGGCGGCAAAAGTCCATCAGAGCCTGCTCGCTGGCTGCGGAGCCGGAGTGCAGTTCGACCGCCGCAACGGGAATCTCGTGCATCTCCTTGTGAGGCAGGCCGAAGGCGACGGCGCGGGCAACATCTGGATGTGCCAGAACGGTCTCTTCCAACTCGCGGACGTAGACCGAATAACCGCCGGACTTAATGACATCCTTGATGCGCCCGACCAGACGAATGAGGCCGAGGCGGTTGCGCGTGGCCAGGTCGCCGGTGCGTAACCAGCCGTCGCGCGTGAGGAGTTCGTTTTTATCGGCTGCGCTCTTTTCTTCATCTTTCCAGTAGCGGGGAGCGAGCCCGCGGCGACGGATCTGGCACTCGCCGGTCGCGCCGGGGCGTGCGGGCCTTCCCTGCTCGTCGACGACGCGGATGCGAAAGGGGGGCACGGGAAAACAGAGGTCGCCGCTGCCCGGCAACAGCGACAACTCGACACCCATCATGGCGAGTCCGCCGAGTTCGACCATGCCGTAGCCGTTGAGCAGCACGGGGGGAATGCGCCGGCCGGCGGGCAGTCGAAACAGCGCGCCATACGCACGGAGCCGCTCACGCACTTCGGAGGGGAGATGGTCGCTGGCCGAGAGCCACACGCGGACGCTGGCGAGACGCGCGGGATCGGGGCTGCTGTCGACCAGCCGGACGAACATGGCGGGAACACCGACGAAGGCGGTGATGCGGAAGCGTTCGGCAAGATCCAGGGCGCTGGCCACGTCGAAGCGATCGAGGAAACAACCGCGAATGCCCGCCATCAGGCCGTACAGCGCGATGCTGACCGCCATGATGTGCGACCACGGCAGGGCAATGAGCGCGAGGTCGCGGGGACCGAGCAAGGCTCCGGTGAGTACGGTTGAGGAGCGCGCTCCAAGCAGCGCGTTGCTGGAGAGAACGGCTCCCTTGGGAAAACCGCTGGTTCCCGAGGTGTGAAAGATGGCGACGGTTGCGGCGGGATCGATGGCCGCCGGCGGGAAGAACGGTCCGGTGATGCCGGTGCGGACAAATCCGTCGAGCGTCTCGGGTTCGTCGTCGGCCTGGATCCAGGTGCTCACCGGCAGCGCGCTGCGATTGGCGATGCTGCGCTCGAAGACCGCTTTGTCGGTGACAAGAATCTCCGTACCGCTGTCGGCAAGGATGCGCCGCACCTCAGCCAGCGAGAGCTGCGGATTGAGCGGAACGGCGATGCCTCCGGCGCGAATGATGGCCAAAAACCAGTGGAAGCAGAGGCGGTCGTTCGTTCGATAGACACCGACGAGCTGGCCGGGACGGAGCCCGACGGAGCCGCGAAGGAAGGCGTCCATGGAGCAAACATCGGCGTGCAACTCGGCAAGACGATAGGGACCGGCTTCAGCGACTGCAACGTCGCAGTCTCCCTTTCGCCGCAGCAGCTCGTCGAGAAGATTGGCCACGGTGACGCTGGGATCACGAGCGAGTTGAAGACGCTGGACGATGCTCATGGGGTTGGGACTGGCTTGCGGCCCCACTCGCTGGCAACACAGTAGTGGAAGAGGCGATCGAGGTAGTCGAGCACCGGCGGAGGGTAAAGGCCGGATGGACCGAGCAGGCGTTCGGCGTTGGTGGTGTCGAACTGCATGCGCATAGTGAAGTAGTCGCGATAGGCGCGGCCGTCGCGCAGCACGCGGCGCTTGCTTCCCCATAAGGCAGCGAAGAGCAGTGGACGCAACGCTGCAAAGAAAAACTTTGGATCGACGTAACGCGGTTGGGGGACGTGGAAGTATTCGGAGGCACGCTCTGCAACCTGCGCGATCGTCGCGCTGCCGCGAGGGCCGGCGCAGAGATGCACCGTGTTGCCGAGAGCAGCTTCATCGAAGGCAAGCTGCGCAACGGCGGACGCAACAAAATCGACGGGCACGATGTCGAGTACAGCATCGGGATAGCCGGGCACCGTGCGCCACAGGCGGCGAGCGTAGATCTTCAGCGGCCAGTACATCATCTTGAAGCTGGAGGTGACGCCGGTGCGCGAATCGCCGACGATGATGCTGGGACGCAGAATCACGCCGGGCAACGAGCCGAGACGCGACTGGACCAGGGCTTCGGCTTCGGCTTTAGTCTGCTCGTAGGTGTTGCGATAGGTCTGGCCGACGACCAGTTCGCTCTCGCGCACGAGGTCCGAGCGCTCGCCGGCAACGTACGCCGTACCGACGTAGGCGAGGCTACGCAGTTGTCGCGCAGCCGCTGCGAAATCCAGGATGCTGCGCGTGCCTTCAACGTTGATGCGGCGTGCTTCCTCGATCGAGTGATCGAAGCGCACGGTGGCGGCACAGTGAATGACGCGCGTGGCTTCGGAGGAGAGGCGGCTCCAGGTTGCAGCATCGATACCGCAGTTGGGTAGACCGACATCGCCGGAGTGAACCTCGACGTGTGAACGCTGGTCGGAAGGAATGATCGCATCGGCGCGCTGCTGGCCTGATAGCCCAGGGCGGTCGCGGATGAGCAACGCAAGCCGCGCCTGCGGCTGCTGCTGCAGGATCTCATGCACCAGTTGGGTGCCAAGGAAGCCGGTCGCACCGGTAATAAGAATGAACTCTTCGTTCGTCATGTGGAAGCCAATCGCAGTGCTGGGACCACGCGATGGCCGGTGAGAGATGTTCTTTCACTGCCGGTGCTACGTGGGTCGTATACACCATGATAACCGCCAGCACCGGTTCGGCACTGGCGGTTATGTAGCGGAGCGATCGGCGCAGGGGAGTGCGGTGTGATCGGCAGAAGAGGCACGGCTCAGGATTTACTTTTGTTCATAGACCGTCCCGGCGGGCCGATACGGAGGATCCGCCATGACCCGGATATAAGCGATGATGGCCTGAACGTCGGTGGGGCTCAAGGTATTGCCGTACGGCGGCATCAGCGCAGAGCGGTTGAGCGCCGGGCCGCCATGCTGAATGATGGAGAGCAGATCCGCATTGCTCATCTTGTTCAGGGTTTGCCCGTCGTTGAAGGCGTGCGGTTTGACGGCGAGGTTGTCGTAGTTCGAGACCTGCGCAGCGGAGGACTCCGGATTGTGGCAGCGGCTGCAGTACTTGTCCTGGAGGATGGAACCGAGTTGCTGCTGATAGCCGAGCGCCGTCTCTGCAATCTGCAGCGTCACCGGATGTGCCTTGCCGGGCGTGGTGGCGGTGACTTCATAAAGGCCGCCGATGGTGCCCAACCGTACGGCCGTGGTGGCCTGACCGCTGGAGTCGGTGAGCACCGCGGCTGGATCAAAGAGTACGCCCGCGGGGCCGTGGAACTCGACGAGCGCCCCGGTAACCGAGTTACCCTGGTCGTCATTGACCTGCACGACCAGCGGGTTGGTCAGCACCGATCCAGTGGGTGCTGTCTGCTTGTCGCCACTCGATACCACGATGGCCACGCCGGTGGCGGTTGGCTTCAGGGTAGATGCGGACGTGGATGCATGCTTGCATCCGGTACCAATGGTCGTCAGCAACAGCACTGCGCATGCAACGGGTCGCCTTGTCATTGCTTTCCCTCCTGCTTGCCGGCGCTCTTGAGCGTCATCAGGAACGCTGTCATGGCACGGGCATCTTCATCACTGATGTTCTGGTTAGGTTCGATGGTGCCCGGGCGCAGCGCCTGCGGATTCTTCAGCCACGCATAGATCCAGGCTGGTTGCAGTCGCGTTCCCACCTGCGCCAACACTGGGCCGATGTAACCCTTGTCGGTGTTGGTATTGGCCGTGTGGCAGGACTGGCAGGCGTACTTCGAGTAGAAGAGTTGACGGCCCTGCTCCACCAGCGCGGGGGGATTGACCGCCGGCGGCGCCTTGTCGGGGTCGATGGCCGGCGACTGATACGCAACCATGATGTAGTCGGTGAGAGTCTTGCGATCCGCGTCCGACAAATTGAAACGAGGCATGCGTCGAGTGAGTGCAGGCCGCAGCGTGTTGGGGTTCTTGAGGAAGCTGTCCAGCCATTGCGCCTGAACCGCACTGCCTTCGTACGAGAGATCGGGCGCCATGTCGCTGCCGTGCCCGTTGATGCGGTGGCAACTCATACAGGCCAGATCAGCCATCAACTTGCCCGCATGTCCGGCTGGCTCATACGTGGTCTGATGGAAGCCCGCGATGCGGAGCTTGTCGGGCATCGTCTGGCTGCGGTCCGAGAGCGACAACAAAGCAGTGGTGAGCGCCTCTCGCTGAGCGTCGGTGACAGGAACCTGCGGCATCTTCATCGCGGGACCGAATGAACCTGGGTCCTTGATCTTGGACGCGATGTAGGTGGGCAGCGTCTGCTTCATGCCGGGAAGGAAGATGAGCTGGGCAAGAGGCTTGCTGCCGATCTGGCTGAGGTCCGGAGCGAAGTTGTCCGGCTTCTTGACGCCGTTGATCGTGTGGCAGGCCGCACAACCGAGTTCAACAACCAGCTTTCTTCCATGCGCAATCTGCGCCGGGGTTGCAGTGCCCAGATGCGCATCGGTGCTGTAGTCGGAGTCGGACTTGCTCATCAGATAGCCGGTGAGCATGGCGACCTGCTGCGGCGTAAAGCGATAGTGCGGCATCAGCGTGTGCTCGTCGTAGACACGCGGATTCTCGATCCACGCCTGCAGCCACGCTGGCTTTACCTTGTTGCCAACGCGGGTGAGCTCAGGGCCCACGTCTCCGCCGACCAGATTGCCCGCAGCATTTTGAACGGCGTGGCAGGTGGCGCAGAAGGACTCGCCATAGAGACTCGCACCAGCAGACGGATCGGCGTTCTTCGCGGCGGGAATGATCGTTGCATCTACATCTCCTGCCTGCGGTTTGCTGCTGCTGATCAGGAATGCAGACAGGTCGCTGGCATCGGCGTCACTGAGCTTGTAGTTCGGCATGGTGGCCGACGCCGCATACGCCTGCGGGTTCTTGAGCCAGGTGAAGATCCAGTCGCGGGTGGTCTTGTCGGCGATGTGCTCGAGCGACGGAGGATTGTCTGTCGCCTTCATCACGGTGCCGTCGGGGGTCTTGACCATGTGGCAGTTCACGCAGCCGTACTGCGCCAGATACTGACGGCCCAGATTGAGTTGCGGCGTCCCAGTGAGCGCGTTCTGATGGCACTGGCCGCAGCCGGATTCAATGTAGCGCGCGGGAAGGATGGGATCGACGCCAGCCAGCTTGCTGTCATGCGCCTCCTCCACGGTGGTCGCAGGACCCTGGCCACGATGGCAGATCGTGCAGCCGTAGCGGTCGAGCGGATGCGGGATGACAGGGTGCTTGCGGAATGGCTGCGTTGTGACGTCGGCGAGGCTGGCTTCCTTGAGGCCCTCATGACAGGTCTCGCAACGGTCAACCACGCCGATCTCCGGATGCCAGATCTGCTGGATCCCGGGCTCGAAACGGCGGCGCAGACTGATGGCGTCGCCGCGATCGCTGATCATCGACAGGTAGCCGTTCTGATACCGGTGCCACTGACTGAAATGATCCTTCGCGGGAGCAATGGCGAGGGTGAGCATCAGAATGACACTGACGATGGCGAAGGCGCGCATGGTATCGCCAAAGAGCGCACGCCACACAGAAGAGATGAGTTGCTTGACGGACTTCACTTAGCTCCTCCAGGGCAGTACCCACGACCATCCGGGGCCGCGGAAAAAAGTGCCGACTGCTGTTAGCACGATGAGTTCAAAAAGAAACCAGGTCATGACCCACCAGGCCATGGGCTTGCTGGCGAGATACCGCCGCGGAGCGCTGTGCGACGCAGGCGAACTATTGGCCGCGATAACCATTGCGATGGCAACAATCAGGGTGGGCACCGCAGCCACGTACACATGAAACGCAACCAGGAAGACCAGCAGGCCGATGGCCGTCAGGTAGAAGATCCGCAGTCGTCGTTGGCGGTGCTGCAGAAACAGGCCTGCAGCTTCGATGTTGATGTTGAAGTACGGGATGATAATGAGCGAGACGACCAGCATGGTGGGCACCAGCACGCCTGCGACAACTGGCGGGAAATAGTGCAGCAACTCCTGAAGTCCAAGGAAGTACCACGGAGCCTTCGCCGGGTTGGGAGTGTGGGTTGCGTCCGCGATGCCTTCAAGCGGCGCGTTGAACAGCAGTGCCATGACCACCAGCACAATCGCGAGGATCTCAACAGCGAGTAACACGCGGAAGAGCACTTCTGGATAGGTCTGGACCTGCTCTTCATAGTTGGCTTTGACCTGCGCCGAGGTGCGGCGGGTGACAAAGACAACACGCGTTGGCGAGCGCCGCTGATCGGAGTCGACACCTGCGACAAAATCTTTGGGGTCACTCATTGGACCTCCTTGACGAGCTCTGTTTCATCCACGACTCCTGCCTTCTTCGGCTCACTCTGATGTACGTAGAGGCCACCATCCTTGCGAATACGCCAGAAGTGCACTGCGACGAATAGCAGCGCCGCGAGCGGCAGGATGAGGCAGTGCAAAACATAGAAGCGCAGCAGCGCATTGGCGTCCACCTGGTTGCCGCCGAGCAGCAGGAAGTGGATCTTGCTGCCCACCAGCGGAACTGCTGCGGAGATATTTGACCCGACAGTGATCGCCCAGTAGGCCAGTTGATCCCACGGCAGCAGATAGCCGGTGTAGCTGAGCAGCAGCGTGATCAGCAGCAGCACCACGCCAACCACCCAGTTGAACTCGCGGGGTGCGCGATAGGCGCCGCGATAGAAGACCTTGAACATGTGCGCGAAGACCAGGAAGACCATGGCCTGCGCCGACCAGCGATGCAGATTACGCAGGAACAGCCCGGACGAGACGACGAACTGCAGGTCCTTCATATCGGCATATGCCTGGGGGACCGACGGATGGTAGTACAGCATCAGCAGCACGCCGGTGACGATGAGGATGAAGAACGTCCCCAGCGTGAGCGTGCCCAGATACCAGGTGGAGCTGACGCTCAGCATCCGCTTGCGCACCTTGGTGGAGAAGAGATGCAGGAAGACGCTCTGCTGAATCGCCAGAGCATTATGCAGTGTGCTGGTGCCGCGTCCGCTGCGGAAGATGGAACGCCACACCCTGCTCTGCTCTACCTGCTCGAGGATCTTGTCGGTTTTTCCAGGCATGCTCATATCCTCAAAAACTGCAATGGGTGAATGTCTGTGGAGCGATCGACCATCAGCTCGCCCTCATCGCTGACCCAGGTCTTCAACCAGGGCAGCGGCTTGGGAGCGGGGCCTGCGATCTTGACTCCAGTGCGCGTGAACTCGCTGCCGTGGCAGGGACACTTGATCATTTCCAACTCCTGATTCCAGGCAGTGAGACAGCCGAGGTGGGTGCAGATGGCGCTGAGCGCGAAGAATCCCTCGGTGATGTGCACCAGATAGATGGCCGCGTTGGGATCCATCGTCACCGTGTCCAGCGCAAAGTCCTCGGGCTTTCCGAGATTGACGATGGGAGACGGCTCGTACAAAACGTTGGGAGAGAGAAACTGATACGCGAAGCCAGCGGTTCCCGCCGCAGCGACGGCGAGAGATCCAAGCCCAATCTTGGCGAAGAAGGCGCGGCGGTCCAATTGTCCCGATACAGGGGTTGATTCGAGTCGTTTACTTTCGGCCATGGTTTACCTCACACTTGCAGTTGCAACAGGCGGTGCTGGTCTGAATGCCCGGTCGATGGAATCCACTGAGATCAAGCCAGTGGGCGCTACGGGCAAAATATTGTAGGACTCCATCGTGATGGTGCCGGCAGGGCAACGTGCCGCGCACAGTCCACAACGGATACAGCGCGACTCATCTTTAAGCATCGCGGAGCCTGTGATGACGCCGAGTTCGTCGGCCTGAATGTCATCGAGTTCGAGACCGAGCAGTTCGCGGGCGTCGGAGATCTTTGCCGTCGTATCGTCGCTGAATGCGATGCGGTCGAGCGAGACCAACTGAAGGCACTGTTCGGGGCAGACATCGACACAGCCGCCGCACAGGATGCACATTGAGCCATCCTGCGGAGTGCCCTCGAAGACGGTGTTGACCCAGCAGTGAAGGCAGCGCTGCGCCTCAGCCATCGCAGACGCTTCGTCGTAGCCAACCTCTACCTCCGTCACGCCGGTGCGGCGGTTGAGTGGCAGCATCGGAATCGGCTGACGCACGAGATCGAGCAGATCGAGCGGCATGCGATAGCGATCCATCACGGTTACTTCGACGATGGGATCAGCATGCTTTTCGCCACGCAGAAACTCGTCGATGCCCACCGCCGCGCGCTTGCCATCGGCGACGCTGTCGATGATCAGACGCGGCCCGAAGACGCAGTCGCCGCCAGCGAACACGCCTGCCGCGGTGGTCATCAGCGTCTGCGGATTGACGGCGATCAGACCGCGCGGCGAAACCTCCACACCGTCCTCGGGATGAAGGAAGTCGAGCTTGGCCGCCTGGCCGATGGCCATGATGATGGTGTCGCACTCGATCTCGCTCTCGCTGTTCTCATAGAAGGTGGGGCTGAAGCGCCGGTTCGCATCGAAGACAGACTTCGTCTTGAGGACCTCCAGTGCCCGGACGTGGCCATCCTTGGCGACGACCTGTTTGGGACCAAAACCCGCATGAATAATGATGCCTTCTTCTTCAGCTTCTTCAATCTCTTCGAGGGCCGCAGGCATCTCAGCGCGCGTTTCGAGGCAGACGAGGTGGACCTCCTGCGCGCCGAGTCGCAGCGCAGAGAGCGAGACATCCATCATCTCGCGGGTTGCCACGGCATCCATGTTCTCCTGCGACGGCTCGATGTTCTCGACGCCGCCAGCATGCTGGCGAAGCACTTCGCGAGCAGCCGAGCGCGCCACATCCATCGCCACATTGCCACCGCCGATAACGAGAACCTTCTTGCCAATGGTGAAGCGGTAACCGAGATTCACGTTGAGCAGAAAATCGATGCCCTTATAGACGCCATCGAGGTCGACGCCAGGGATGGAGAGGTCGCGGCTGCGATGCGCTCCCACCGCGATCAGGGTCGCGTCATAGTCGCGGCGCAGGTCGGCGATGCTGAAGTCGCGGCCTGCGGCCTGGTTCAACTTCAGCGTGATGTTGCCGGTGGCGAGAATCTCACGGACCTGGGCTTCAACCACGTCGCGGGAGAGCCGATACTCCGGCAGGCCGAGATAGAGCATGCCGCCGGGAACCTGCGATGCCTCGTAGAGCGTGACTGCGTAGCCCATCAGCGCGAGATCATGCGCGGCGGAGAGCCCAACAGGACCAGCGCCAACGATCGCGACGCGGTAGGGTAGTGCCGGTTGAGCGCGACCCGCGTTGACATCGATCGGACTGCGCGACTCAGGGCCGTGACGTTCGGTGAGGAAGCGCTTGAGAGCGCGGATGGCGATGGGTTTATCGATCTCGCCGCGGCGGCAGGCCGTCTCGCAGGGGTGCGCGCAGACGCGGCCGCATATGCTGGCCAGCGGATTCGGCTCGCGTGCGTAACGGTATGCGTCTTCGAAGTTTCCTTCGGCGATGAGTTCGACATAGCGCCCGGCGTTGGTATGCGCGGGGCAGGCCATCATGCAGGGAAAGTTGGTATTCAGCCAATCCCTATCCACCTTCTTGTCGACAAAGCGGTGCGGCATGACAGTCCTTTCTTGCAGTGGGGAGGGAGAATGGGCGGCAACCACGATGGGTTGCCGCCATGGAGGAGTTACTTGGTGATGGTGAAGTTTGCGGTGGTGTCGCCTGCGACCTTGACGGCGCTGTTGACGGGCTGCTTGCCTTCATGCCACGCGGTCACGGTATAGGAGCCATCGGGAACGTTGTCGATCTTGAAATCGCCTGCCTTGTCGGTGAGGGCATAGTAAGGCGTCGGAGAGACGACGAGATAGCCGGCCATGTCGGGATGCACGTTGCAGAGCAGAGGAACAACACCGGGGTTGTCGAACTTGAAGTTCTGGTGCTGACCCTGCGGCCAGGTTCCCATGTTGTGGCCCAGCTTCTTGTTGCCGCTGATGGAGGGCCAGAAGACGTTGTGCGCGACGCTGTCGCTGTTGAGAAATTCGACCGTGGTTCCCTGCTGAACCGCAACGATGTGCGGCATGAACATCAGACCCTTCTGGTCGATGGTGACGTGCTGTGTGGGTGCGGGAAATGTCTTTCCGGGAATCGCTTCCACGTAGACGACGGATTCTCCCTTGACGCCGGCAACCTTGCCATGGATGGTGCCGGCAAAGGCCGCCGCGCTGCAAGCGGTGAGGAGGGTGAGTGCTGCTAGAGCCGTGCGTTTCATGTTCTCTCCTGTTGGTGCTGAATAGATACTTCGTCCCAGGTGCGTGGCCTGTCGTTCAGGCCGCGATCAAAAAATGAAGCGTGCGAGCAGATAGACGGTATTGTTATCGCTCGCATTGCGCCCCGCGCCATCATAATTCGTGGATCCGCCGTTGAAGCGCGTGTAGCCGGTATATTGCACAGCGAGATCCACGTTCTGCAAGGGCCAATAGGACACATTGGCGATGTATCCCGCACTGCGCGGACTGCCATTGGCGCTGCCGGCGATTGCAGCCTGGGGATACAGGAAGGTATCCCCTGTGCCGGAGGTATCAAACCCACCGATGGCCGCGGTGTAACGATCGCCAAAGTGGTACTCGACGTTGGCGTTACCGGAGTTCATCTTATGGTCCGGCAACTCTCCGGGATTGGCAGCAGCGGTCGCCAGCAGTGAAGCTGTCTGGTGGATGAAGGTGCCGCGCACCGAGAGGGTATCCTTGCGGTGGATGGTCAGATCATATTGAAGATCCGGGCCAAAGTCTGTGTAGGTGTCCTCTGGTCCAGTAATGGATCCGGGTGTTGACGCCATGTGCATGCCATAGGCACCGACTTCGAGATTGTATTTGGCTCCGATCTGCTGCCACGCCACTCTCCAGTACGGTGCGACGCCGCGGATGTTGTAGGTAGCCGTGGTGCCGTCGGTGGGCTGAGCGCTCCCGATATGGTCGGAGCGGTAGATTGTTCCAGCGGCGTACAGGTGCTGATTCCACATGGTGTACGCGCCGATACCAGCCACATCCTGGGCCAGCAGGCCGTTGATGATGGGGGCAGCCGCGGGTTGCGGGGCCGAGTCGCTGAGGATGAACGGATAACCCCAGGCCGGCGTGTCATTCCACAGATCTTCCAGCGTGGGATTGTTGTTCAGCGTGACGCCATAGACCAGCTCCTTGCCTCCGACCTTGGTCGTGTTGGCGTAACGAATGTCCGTGTTGTCCATGCCGAAGTGGTCGTCTTGTGCGCTATAGGTCACCTGCAGGAAGCTGCCGAGATGATCACCCCAGGCGCCCGCCAGGAAGAGCGACACGTCCTGCGGAAACTCGAAGTTACCGTTCTGCGTGGTGCCCTGCGGAGCCTTGGTGCTGGTGAAAGAGGTCTCAAACCAGGCGCCCAGCGGCAGGACCGTGAGCAGGTTCATGGGCGCGTAGCGTTGGCTGGCGGCGGCTGAAATGAGGTCGCGATTGGCTGCCTTGTTGACGTACCCGAGAAGTTTGAACTCGCGGCCCGCTGCATTCAACTCCGGGGGCGCGGTATGGCAGCCGGTGCAGGGCAATCCAGTCTGGCGCGCATAGCTGGGAAGTGCGTGGGCACTGGGGACGAAGCCACCCAGAGCGATGAGTGCCGTCACCAAAGAAAGCACAATTGTACGTCTCATGATCCTCCTTAAAACTCGCAACAATAATCTCAAATCGCTACTGAAGATTCCGTCGCTCGGTCGTTGCGCAACGGCTTGTCAAGACTCCCACCTGATGCCATGGGAGAGTAGCGTTTGATTATCGTGCAGGTAGGCCGGAAGGCCTGTATGTGACGGGAGTCACCAACTTTTTTTCACGATGTGTTCCACGTCCAGAGACCGGTCGCAAACTAGGCAGAAAGATCTGGCCAAACTACGCGAATCACATAGTAAAGACTGAGCAAAACACGATTTACCGTGAATGTTGAAACGGTGAGAGCGGAGCGTAGTTGAAGCTCGAATATGACATAATTGTCATCTTCGATCTACCGCCCTTAACACCTGGAACTGTCCTATCTCAACCTAGGCTGATCAAGCTCAGGCAATGAAGTGAAGCATCAGCAAACAGCTAATGAGTAACGCGGAAGACTACATGAAACCCAGCATGAACACTTTGTCATTTTGTGCTGAAAGAAATTCTACGAATTGAATTTAGGATCGCAATAAATCCCATTCATTGGACGAGATTGCAGTCCGAATCCTCGGCGTGAGTGAACCGGCCGCAGTTGGTCATGAACTCGTGGATGCAGAAGCGATGCCGCTCGGCGCCCACCTTGTTCAAGTTCCACGCCGGGTGATTGAAGACCATCAGGACGTTCGTCAGATCATTCAACTCGGAGAGAATTTGCTCTAGCCGCTTCATCGACGGAGATGCCGTGAAGGCGGCGAAGGTTTTAATCCAAGACGTCGCGGTGGCGCTGGGCAGATTGGGGATGCCGAGATGAATGACCGAGTCGCGGTAAGGCACAGTCCTCTCGACCGAAACGCGAACCTAGCGTGCACAGATGCTCGAGCGCAGCAGCATCGGCGTCCGGATGTCGTCGTGGGCAGTGATGGAGACCAGAACGGGAAGCTGCAGATGACCTTCGATCAGGCGGCGTTCCGAATGCGGTGCAGGATGGCTCAACCGGCTTCCTGTTTGAGCCCACTCATCCGGATGGACTCGTATGCATGGTGCAGATGGCGTTGAGCAGCACGACGGATCTCGACGCCATCCGCAGACAGATGCGGCAGGATGTCGAGCAGCATAGCTGGGAGGGTGCAACGGCCTACCGCGACGGCTATACGCAGAGACCATCCAGAGTTGGTCGCCGCGAGCTTCCAGCGAACCGGACAGTGCAGTGAAGCGACTCGCCATGCGCGCAACGCTCGCCATGCTGTGTACACTGCGGTTCCCAACGCCGCGGGTTCGCCTCAGCGCATGAACAGGCCCAGCGGGACAGCATCTCCCATCGCGCGATAGCCCGCGGGCGATGGATGAAGATGGTCACCAGAATCGTAGGCAGGCAGAAGGCGATCGGGATGCAGAGGGTCGCGCACGACCTGATCAAAATCGATGACCGCATCATAGTGCCCGGGCGTGCGAATCCAGGTGTTCACTGCTGTGCGGTCTGCCTCGCTCAGGGGGCCAGGATGGTAGTAGTTTGAGCCGGCATCTGGCGTAATTGTGGCTCCGAATACGCGCAGTCCGTGCGCGTGTACTCGCTCAATGATCTGCTGATAGGCTGCAAGGATTTGCCGCACCAGCGCTGCATGTCGTTCGGGCGAGACCTCTCCGTCGCGCGTCAATCCGCCAAGATCGTTCACGCCCTCGAGCACGATGACCCATCGCACACCAGCCGGCGCAAGCACATCGCTATCGAAACGCGCCAGTGCGTTTGGCCCCAGACCATCGGTCAGCAGATGGTTGCCGCCAATTCCCTGGTTTGAAACGCCAACGTCCTTCGTGCCCGACGCATGCTGTAGCCGCACCGCGAGCACATCCGTCCAGCGATCGTTGCCATTGGTCGTGGCAGCGTGTCCATCGGTAATCGAGTCGCCCAGCGCAACCACGGATGCAGCGCCAGGATCCGAAGCAACATCGACCTCGGAGAGCTGAAACCAGTGGTCCGCCTTGCCGGGATTGGAAAAATTCTGCGCGGCCACCGCATCGCCATGCACGTACCACGACGTGGCGCGAGAGCCCGGATGGCTCGTCTCGCGCGCAGGAGGCGCATCGAGATGGAATGAGACTGCGAGGTTTGAGAGTGCACTCACGGGATAAGGGATCGGATCCGACACAAACTCTGCACCCGCCGGAATCATGACATCGCCGGCTCCGGCGAAGCTCAGCGCTCGATCGCTCGCCGGATCAATCGCCGCCGCATCAGCAGTGAGCGGCCGCGCAATATGCGCCGACGTGATGTGCAGCGGCTCGGTTCCGAACGCGTTGGACAGATGCACTCGCAACGCCGTACCGCCGGCGGAGACGTGAACGATCTGGCGCACGGTGACATCGGTTAGATCTGCGGCAGGCAGCGCGTTCTGCGCTTCGGGAATCTGTTGCGACGCTCCCCACGTAGCAATCCACACTGCCGGCTTGGTGATGGTCTGAGCATTCAGCCCATGTCCCACCGAACATGCAGCGAGTACGACCCATGCAAACGTGCTGTGAGCAGATGTGATCTTCATCGTCGCGTCCTTGTGCATCTCCGGAAATCAATTGAGTTTCACTGCTGGTGGATCGTTCGGTGGCACTTCGACAAAGAGGCAGCCCTACGGAGATCCGTGGCAACTGGCTAACAGAATGAATGGGAGGTAATATACTTTGCGCACAATTCACCATGCGAGTCCAGCTCACGGGGCGCTAAATAAGCGCCCGTGACAAGGGAACACTACTTCGAACCTACAAAAACTCTTTTTGGGCTTGGCCAAATGTTCCGTCTGCTGTATAAGCTCCAAGCTGTTTGGAAGCATCACCAAGTTCTCCGATGACATGATTGCCAATCCCAGAATTATATAAAGAGCGCTTATCAGCGGAAATGCCGCCTTTTTGGCTGGGCCGCCATCAGGGTCGTATTCAATAATTACCCCAGACCGACTGCCTCCCCATTGGAGATGGTATAGCCGAAGCCCCAGTGAGCCTGATCAAACGCATATGCAATCAAACGCATCAAGTGATCCGCCTCAGCGTTCCTCGAATAAATAACAAAATCTATTTTGTCGGTTGGGATTTTTGCAATTGTCCTATTAGAGCTTGCCGCAATCCTTGGCCAAGGCCACACGGAGCAAGAGATCGCTCAAGTTGAAGACGTTCAAGTCTCTCTTGCTCGACCTGATGCTGAAGAATCAAGTTATCGGCCAGTATTTTCTGCTTGTCTATGGCCGCTTCATTTGCCTGTTTTTCAGCCTCCGACGAGTTTTTCCGCGCCTCTTCAGCTTTCGCATGGATGGCTTCTGCCTTCTGCCTAGCCATTTCGGCCTTCTCCTTAGCGGCTGCCGAACCCGCTATCGTAATGTTTGCATCAGTTCTGGCCTGAGCAATTTGAACATCAGCCTGTTTTTTTTGTACGTCTCAAGGTCATCATCCTTCAAGCGGCTAACCGTGTTGCCGAAACCTATAGCCCCAAACGTTCCAGCCAAGCTTATGAATGCGGTTATAACTACCACGATTTCAGTTGTGAGTTCCCACCGTAACTCAATTCCCCTATTTTTCGCGTGTTTTCGTATAGAACCATCGCTGCACTGGCGAGTGTCAGAACTACTCCTACAACATAGATTACGTTTGACTCTGTCAATAGGTGAGAAGCAGAATCGAGACGAAGACTATGAGTCATGGCGTGTTCGTTATCACGATGACCGGCGTTGCACTGGTGGCAACGATCATTTACGTAGTGTCATTCGTTTAGAACAAACGACACCACGCAGGGCAAAGGAAGAATCAAAATGAAACACGAGTATCACGAGGGCGATGAAACCCACGAACGATTCAAAAGCTAGGAACAGCTTTATTCCGTGCTCTGAAGTCTAACGCGCCCAAAGTGTCAAAGCCAGTGCGTACACCCCAAAAAACAGCAGGGCTAATGTCTCCGCTTGCCTCGCCCTTGCCGCCAGCTAGACAGGGCACCGTTCGCTCATCCACTCCGCAAACTGCCAGGTGTTCTTTCGCTCACAGCGGCTCAGCAAACCTTGAAGGTAGGCCAGACTGCGCTCCCTTGGCTCCGAACATGCAATCAACCCCGCTATTCGGTCATGGCACCACAACAACTCACGCTTCCAACCATACATTCGATTCTCCATATGCCCTCGTGGAGAATTGCCTGCTAGAGCAACTCCAGTCTACCACCTAGAACTAGTAGCACTAGACGCCCTGCACGATCATGAGCTGAGCATGAATCGACGACAGGTTCGCTGAGCCTGGGGCTGCTGGTTGGGGTCGCCGCGTCGGCCGACGCCGGATAGTTGCTTGCAGGCAGATGGCGTTGAAGCCCATTGGTGTCGATGTCCGGTCCCGCAGGTTATTCGGCTTATAAAGCACGATCGTCGACTGCATCGTGCCCCCAAAACAGAGCAACATTCACTCTGAAACGGTTGTCGGCTCAAAAGAGTGTTTCGACGATATCGACGACAACATGGTGAGCGTTGATGATGAGGAGATGGCGCCATCTATCGAACGTAAGGCAAGGGTGTGAGATATCAAAGGCGATTTTGTCCCCCACCTGAATAGAATCTGCTGAAGTAATCTCCAAGTAGGCATGCTGGTCCATGATGCGTGTAAGTCGCCAGTGCCCCGGCGTTGCTTGCGGCGTATTGCCCCCCCGCGATACATGAAGAGCTGGCGTTGGCAAACCACAGTCGAATGCGGCATCACGTTTCCCCATCCCTACAATCGCTTTCGTCGGCTCTGGAACGGAGTGCACGTATGCCCAGACTTGCATCGCCGGCAGAAGGGTTGATTCCATTTCACGCGCCACCGGGTTGATTCTGGTCGCTCTCTCGAGAGCCATTTTGTAGTCGCCCACATCGTGAGTCAGGTAGCAACCGGGACGCAGGACCACCTCAGTAGGGTATTTGATCTCGGAACGGGAAAAAGCCTCTGCTACCAGATCGAACCAGGCAGTCCCGCCGCCGGAGAGGATCATGGAGTGGCGGCCAAGCGCTCCCTGCGCCACAACGGTCTTCGCGAACTCCACCGCGCGCTGGAGAAGGCCTCGGACCTCTGTCTCATCCTTGCTGATACCCTCGTACACCTCTACACCGCAGAGCACGATCGTATCGTGCCAGTGCGCCAGCGCCGTCAGCAGAGCCTCGAGTTGCTCCATATTGCGAACCCCAGTGCGCCCTCCCTGAAGTCCCACTTCCAGTAAAACCTGCAGACGCTGGCCCTTGGACTGAAAGAAATGTCCCAACTCCGCCAGGTTTTCCACCGAGTCGACCAGGCAGAAGTAGTCGAACGAAGGATCGCACAGCAACGAAGCAATGATCTCCATATTCTGGCGGCCCACCAGTTGATTTGCCATGAGTACTCGTCGTACGCCGTATGCGTAGGCCACGCGAGCCTGATGAGCAGTGGCCATGGTGATTCCCCAGGCGCCGGCGTGCAACTGCATGGAGAAGAGTTTTGGCGCCATTGTCGTCTTGCCGTGGGGTGCCAGCCGCGCTCCATAGGCATCAACAAAGCGTTGCATCCATTGCAAATTGTGGTCGAGCTTTTCTTTGTAGATCACCGCAGCCGGAAGGCTCACGTCATCTTCCAGCAAATTCCATCCCTGCGCGGCAATCCACTCTGCACTAGCGGGGAGATCCATGGGACCGAGTCCCTTATTCAGTTCGCTGATGGTCTGCGTCGAGCGTCGAGTCTCACCCCATCTTTTCTCTGCATCCATTTGTCACTCCAGTAAGGTTCCAACTGAACGATTGCATAACGGAGCCGGCGACGGCATAAGAAGCATTGCACCCATTCGTATCTTCAGCTTGAGTATCATATAGACGCTGATGGAAGCTGGCGATCTGTCTCGAGCCGTCTCCATGACTCAACTCCATCAAATCAGATACTGTTCTGCAGTTCACTCCGTAATTTCGAAGGTCTGTTGCGCGGTCTCAACTGAGAGACCGTTCCGCCCCGGTTTCGGCGAACTCGGAAACAGGCTGACGCAATACCCCAAAACGAAAGTCACCAATGTTCCGATGGCGCCGTAGTAAAAGAAACTCCAATCCGAAGCAACCATCATGATCACGACGGAGATACAGCCAGCAATCGCTCCGAGGAACACACCGCTTGACCTGGCACGCCGCGTTCCCACAGCGAGGAGAAAGATGCCAAGCATGGGCCCGACGATGGCGCTGCTCACGCGGAGGTAGGCAACGGCCAGATCCCCGGCACTCCCTGCAAACAAGGCCATCAGTGTCACCACGCATCCCCATACCGCAGTTCCAATTCGCCCGACCTTTGCGTAGTGGACCGAAGAGGCGTCAGGCCGGAGAGACCGTGCATAAAAATCCACCGTGAACGCAGTGGTGAGCGCGTTGACTCCGGCCGACATGACAGACATCGATGCGGCGATGATCGCGGCCACTACCAGACCAGCAATGGTCCCCGGCAGCTCCGTCAGCACGAAATACGGGACGATCGTATCCATGTTATGCAGACCTGCGAGCCTGCCCGGGTGAGCGTGATAAAACGCAAACAGCACAAGGCCAACCATATTAAGCACTGCAATTACCGGGACGATGAGCATAGCCTGCAGCACCACGGATTGGCGAAAATCCCGCGTTGATCGTGAAGAAAACAGGCGCTGCAACACCACCTGATCCGTAGTGAGCGGCCCTAAAGCCAGAAATACGCCGCCCAGCAGACAAGCCCAGAATGTTGTCTCCTTGGCTGGATTGACTGAGAAATCGAAGAGATGCATTCGGCCCGCAGCAAGGTTCACCTCGTACATCGCGTGCAGTCTGCCAGGGATTCCGTGAAGGGCCACAGAGAAGATGACGAGAATTCCAACCATCACGGTGATGAACTGCAGAACCGCCATCCAAATGACCGCCTTCATTCCTCCCAGTGTGGTATAGATGGTAGCAAGCATTCCCATGATCAATACGCTTTCCGTGACGGACATTCTGCTCATCAGATGGATGACAAGCGCGGGCCCGTAAATTGCCACCGCCACATGCCAGGAGCGCAAGAGTTGAAACAGGCCGCTGGTCACCCTGCGCACATTCAGACTGAACCGCTGTTCCAGATATTCGTAGGCTGTATACAGATGCAGACGCGCATAGATGGGCACAAAGACGAAGAGCACCACCGGCGCTACCAGCGGATACCCAATCGTGACCCAGATGAGTGTCAGATTGTGCTTGAATACCCACGCGGGTGATCCCATGATGGAGATCGCGCTCAGGTCGACTGCAACGATAGAGATGCCGACCGGGAGCCAGCCCATTGCCCGCCCGCCGAGAAAGAACTCGCTGGCGCTGGTGTGCTTCCGGTAGAACGAACTACCCAGCGCTGCGACCACCAACAGATACAGCATCATCGCAACAGAGCCCGACATGGATAGATGGATCATGAAGATAGGGGAAACGCTGCATCGATCTCGAGTGGGAAGATCGGGCAGCGCCTATGGTGATAGGTGAAGTTCGCCGGGTTATTGGACGTCACGCCAGGGGTATCGACCAAAATCATCTCACCTGCAATTGGTTCATAGGCAGCGCGTGGAGCAACCACTCCTTTAACGATGAGCACGTCTTTCTGCTCGGGATGAATCCCGAGGCTGAGCACCTGCTCCAGGCTCATAGGGGCCATGCGCAAGCTGGTGAGCACGACGCTGTGCTGTTCGTCGGTTTCCACCACAGCCGTGAGCCCCTGATTTCCGCCGCCCCAACCGCCGTGTCGAACTTGCTTCTCCGTAAAGACTCCATCCGACAGGCTGCGGACTCGGCCCTTGATCCATATCGGGGTCCCATGACGGTCGTCGCTCTTGGCTCCCACCTCTAGCGCTACCCGGCTCCCCACACCCGACGCGGAGCAGACGGACACAGCCTCAGGGTCGTACAGAATAACCAAAGCATTCCGCCCCCTCTGGAGCATGATCTCGCGGAAGAGGATGGTGGAATCCGCGGGACTTCCGCCGCCGATGTTATCCCCAACGTCCAAAAGCACGGCGGGCTTCTTCTGCGCCAGCAACGCCATGCTCACCCCCGTGGCAGGGTCTGGCAAGTGTTGCAGGAAGCTCTGCCGTCGTTCCCAGGCCCGTGTGGCCAGCCATAACGCCGCGCGTCTTGCCAGGGCAGCGTCGCCGTCGGCAACCGCTACAAACGATGCACCCATCTCCTCGACATCAGCGTAATAGAATCCCATGGCGACACTGGCGGTCAGGATGCCCGGCCACATGCACACGTCCTCAAGGTCTGTATAAAGCAGGCGTGCCGGATCCTGGCGGGTGTATTGACAAGCGATCGGCAGCAGCAGCGGCGGCATTTCAAGCGCCTGCACTGGCTTCACTTCACCCCGGAGGATCCTTCCCAGGAGGAGGGCGGCCTCATATCCGCGCTCATACTGATCGATATGCGGATTTGTACGATACGCGATCAGTGCCGCACTATGGGCCGCCATCGCCGCTGAGATGTTTGCATGAAGATCAAGCGTGACGACAATCGGCAATTCCGTACCTACCAGATGTCGCACGCGCCGGAGAAACTCTCCATCGGCGTCAGGATATTGCTCACTCACGGTGGCGCCATGCAGAGCCATCAGTAGACCATCAATCGGGAGAGCCTTTTGCAACTCCACCAGATATTCGGAGAGCAGCCTCTCATAGCTCTCGGCCGTAATCGTGCCACTGGGTACCGCCAGGCACGCCATGCCTCCGGCGATACTGAGGTCGGCTTCTGAACAACCGGCAATCATCCCTCCAAGTTCGTGGCGGGCGTCTCGCCACCGCTCCAGCATCGCATCGCCACGGGTAAGCGAGACGCGCAGGAAGTCTTCATACTCGGTCTTTGCCGCCAGAAAGGTGTTGGACTCGTGTAGAAATCCCAACATCGCCACCTTCATCACCAGCCTCCTTGCGTGATCTTCGCCAGGTTGTCGCGAGCAGATTTGCCGCACGGAGAGTCGGCCCGGAGCAACCTCCGCTGATTTGGCTCGTGCAGACAACCGCGCAGCCTCACCATGCCAGAAGTCCTCCATCCACGGTCAGTGTCGTTCCAGTGATAAAGGTTGCCCGCGAACCCATCAGGAAAGCCACCGCATCTCCTACTTCAGTAGCTGTTCCACGTCGTCCAAGCGGTGTGGTGCGTAGATACTTTCCCTCGGCTCCACGGCTCAGCACATGACCGGCAATCTCGGAACTCGTCTCCGTATCAATGTCTCCCGGCGCAACCGCATTCACGCGAATCCGGTACGGCGCGAGTTCAAGCGCCATCGATTGGGCCAATGATACTTGTGCTGCCTTGGTGGAGCAGTACACGGACGCCAGTTCCTGTGCTGCGAAAGCGCCCACGCTTGAAACATGAACGATAGTGCCTGAAGATGATCGATCGATCAGATGACGAGCCACTGCCTGGGAACACCAGATAGTTCCTTTCAGATTCGTGTCTACGATCTTGTGCACAATTTCGGTTGACATTGAGGGGAATGGCGTCAGTGCGGCCGGCCCCGTCACGGAGGCATTGTTTACTAGACCGTCGATTCTGCCGAAAGATCGGGCAACTGCATTGACTGCTTTATGGACCTGCTCGGCGTCACTGATATCTGCAGCAAAGCCACGCGCGCCACGATGCAGCAATGCAGCGCGTTCCGCTGCATCCGCGGTCCGCTGCACAATTGCAACCAGCGCTCCGTTCGCCGTAAGCGCCTCGCAGATACCACGTCCAATACCAGCCGCACCACCGGATACGATAATGACCTTCCCTTCCAGTCCATTCATCCCTGTGCAGTCTCCTCTGCCTGTTCGCACAACAGATTCACAAGCGCCCCCTCCAGATCAGCGGCTTCAACACAGACAGCCTCATGTTCTTGCGCGATGCGCATGACCGAAATCGGGTCCTTGAAGCCATGTCCGGTGACAAGACAAACGCTGGTTTCGCCTCTGGTGACAACACCGGCCTCCAATGCACGTCTCCACCCGGCAAAGGCGGTGGCACCCGCCGGTTCAGCGTAGATCCCCTCGCGTTCCATCAGAAGTTTCTGCGCACTGAACACTTCTTCATCGCTGACCGCAATGCCCGTCCCCCCACACTTCTGCGCCAGGCGCAGTGCCCGGCTTGCATCGATATCCATCGGAACGGACAGGCCACTGATCTGCGTGGTACTCCGCGGTGGAACAAACTGATCCGAGCCACTACGGTAACCTGCCACCATGGTGAGACAACCCTCAGGCTGAACACCGTGAATCCGTGGCGGCTTTCCTCCGCTCGATAAAAAGCCCTGTGCAATTGCCGAGTAGAGACCCCCTCCTCCTACCGGCACAAATACGTGATCCGGACGAACTGCTTCCAATTCCCCAGAGATGGATTCAACTCCCTGCATGCCTTCTGGACAGAAGCGAAACGCCGAAATGACCAGGGGAACGTTCCATCGCTGGGATACATCCTGCAGCAAGTTGAATACCGCTGACGTCACGGCCGGGTCCGATACGAATGCAGGGACTCGCAACACGTGGGCTCCATACGCCTGCATTTGCATGAGCTTTCCCGATGGAGCGTCCTGGTTTACCAGAATCAGGCAGCGCAGGCCGTAGCGCGCACAGTAGGCAGCCAGCGCGGAGCCCGTGTTACCCGAGGAAGTAGCCAGGCATGCCGTAACCCCTGTACGCATCATCCGCGTCACCTCAGCGGCAACAAAGCGGTCTTTGTACGACCCCGTGGGATTCGAGCTTTCCAGCTTGAAATACAACCGGCCGGCTTGCGGCACTGGTTGCGCCACCGCAGCAACCAGCGGCGTATTCCCTTCGCCCATTGTGGCGGATGCTGTTGCGAAAGCCTTCCTCTGTGTGGCTGACATTAAAAAATCACCACCCCCTGACCGATCTGCGCTGGAAGAAATCCGCTCTGTAACGACTGGAGTGCAGCGTCGATGTGCCTTTGCCCAGCCTTCAAAGTGAACATTCCATGTCCCGGAAGCAACATCTCGACGCCGCTGTTACGCAACATGGGCAGGTCTTCCACATATCCCTGCAAGCTCGAATCCCACGCATTGATCACGCCCAACACACCACCATAGAACACTACATCTCCGCTGAAGCACGCAACGTGGCCGTCGATCAACGTCAACAGGCAGTAGCTGTCATTTGAATGTCCGCGCACACGCATGGGATTCCATACCCTTCCGCCAACTTCAAACTGCTCACCAGAGCGAAAGGTTTGGTCGACAGGGCAATTCCTCAGTCGCAACTCCTTCGGGTAGGCCCCCATCTCCCGCGCTCGACGCAGACCGCTGCGCTCTTCATCCCCGGCCTCCAGAATCGATCCGGTCTCTTCGGAGGTGACAAGCGTACAACCGAATCTCTTCCTCAATGCGCCCGCTCCGCCGGAGTGATCCGCATGCGAGTGCGTCAGGATGATACCCGCAACAGATACCCCTGGGAAATCCGCCGCCAGTTCCGCTGCGAGATCTGCTTCTCCGAGTCCTGAGCCCGCGTCGATCATCACCACACCCTGAGGCGAGTCAACCGCGTACACATGACAATCCCACTGGTCGCTCAAGCCGAACTGAGCGCTGCCGACCATTGCGAGTTGAGGGAGAATTCGCATCCTATCTTCTTGTCAACGCGTTCGAATCAGTTTTACGCTCATACGCCCGAAGGAGTCTCGGACAACGGACAGCTCTTCAACGGACGCTAGCACAACACTCTGTCTACAGCGCGAAGGGTATCTTGCAATGCCTGCTCGTCGTGCGCCGTTGAGAGATACCATCTTCCATCCTGTAGCAGCGTAACCCCCTCATCCAACATGCTGACCGCAAAATCCACATAGAGCGCCTTGTCTGCGAGGAGGATGTCCCGATAGGTATGTGGCATCTCTGTCTGCAATAGAACCTGAAAGACAGGGCCGCCGCCGGTGGCGATGACTGGAATCTGCGATTCCCTCAACCGACTCACAACGCCGTCACGCAGACGATTCCCTAGCTCCCACATTCTCGAATAGACCGCACCGTTATCGGCCGCAAGCGTCTCCAAAGCTGCCTTGGCAGCTGCGAGCGCCAGAGGATTTCCGTTCAGCGTGCCCGCATGAACCACTTTTCCGGATGCAATCATCTCCATATATTCCGCTCTGCCGGCAAGCACGCTTAGTGGCAAGCCTGCCCCCACGGCTTTCGCATAGGTTGCGAGGTCCGGAGTCACGCCGTAGTACTGTTGTGCGCCTCCAGGTGCCAGCCGGAATCCTGTAATCACTTCATCGAAGATCAGCAGAGTGCCATAACGGCGTGTGATATCACGCAGGAACTCGAGAAAACCAGGCTCCGGAGCGATACATCCGCTATTGCACAAAAGTGGCTCGCAGATTACAGCAGCAATCTCTTCTCCGTGTTGCGCAAACATTTGTTCTACGCCCTTGCGGTCATTCCACTGTGCCACCAACGGTGCAACGCCTGAACGCTGGCCCGCTCCAGCCGACACAGGATTGTCGCCGAACTGCCGAAGTTCCTCCTCGGTCGGATGGTAGCTGATCAGAACACTGTCGTCCCATCCGTGATAATGCCCTTCAAACTTCAGATACCGCTCCCGGGAGGTGAAGGCGCGTGCCAGCCGCAATGCCACCTGCACAATCTCTGTACCACTATTGGCATAGGCCACACTGTCCGCGCACGGAATCATCTGCGTCAAGAGCTCAGAGACCTCGAACTCCAGGTCGTGCTGCGCTCCGAAGGTATGCCCCAGCAGAAGATGCTCGTTAAGGGCACGATTCACTTGCTGTGGAGCATGTCCCAGAATTAGAGGGCCCCATCCCAGCATGTAATCCACGTATTCGTTATCGTCCACGTCCCACAAGCGCGCTCCCCTACCCTTCTTGAAGTACAGCGGAAACGGTTGTGCCGAACGACGCAGACCACTGGAAACTCCTCCTGCCAAAGTGCGCTGCGCACGCACTCCGCGTAGCCATGACCCCTGCGCTTTACTGGAAAGCCGGACTCTACGCTCCGAGACGTGAAACCTCGATGAAATCGCGCTGGAATTGCTCATAAGCTGTTCTCCGCTGCTGGCCAGGATAGTGTTGCCGACCATGTTTGAGACCCGCGGACATGTGCTTTAATCTCTCCGCCTGTCGTATACCATCGCGGTCCAATTTCAAAAAAACCAGCATCGGCCACTGGATGGGGCAGAGTTCCAACGCGCGCGGCACCGCTCCCCTTCAAGACCAAAACATCCGCGCGAAACTCCGAAGTGAATCCTCCCAGTAACCACACCCGCCCACAGGCCGCGACGGCGGCCATTGCTCGCCGTCCTTCGGGTAGGCTTCCTTCTCGCGTCCATTGCCGCGATGTCGTATCGAATGCCCATATATCCGATAGATTGCCACGCAAGGCTTTATCCGCCTCGTATCCTCCGATCACCAGAATCCTGTCTTCGCGGAAGACAGCTCCAAAGGAAGCTCGTGCAGCCGCTGGGCACGCTGGCAGCGGGCTCCAACCTGCCTTGATGTTCTTCAGATCTATACTCCAGAATGTCTCTAGTCCTGTGGTGTAGTCACCCGGCTTCGAGATCCCGCCTAGAAGGAAGATTCTTTGGCCATCGGTAACGGCAGCCCCTAACAACCGGGGCTCCGGTAATTCCATCTGCGCCTGCAAGGTCCACTGCGTGCCGTCGAAGGAGTACACCTGACGCAAACCTCGCGCTCCACTCGCTCCACCCAGCACATAAAGCGTACCGCCTACCGTCACAGACTCCGCATCACTCAGAGCCTCCGGAAGGGATGCCATTTTGCTCCAACAGTTGCACTCCTGATCATAGGCGTCGGTCGCCGCAGTTTGTATCTTCTTGTCGCCCATCCACTCGCTGCCCCCGGCGATGATCAGACGACCATGCACAACCCCAGCAGCATACCCGGCGCGGGGCTCGGGTAAAGGTGCTCGCGAGATCCAGTTGAAGGGCATTGGCATGAGAATCAAGACGGCTCCAATCCATTGCGGCAGGAAGTTCATCGCACGCAATCCGCAATAAGGTACAGTGAATCTCCCGGCTTCACGACGGGATGTTCATGAATTAACGCCACCGTTCCCGAGCGCGGCGCACGGTATTCCTCCAGCAGTTCACCGAGACTATTCACCAAAACCCCCAACATCTGGTTCTCCCGGATCTCTTCCAACAGCTGGGCGTGATTCAACAGAAATCCTTCCCGTCCAGCGCAGATACCACAATCAGTATCGCCATCACCATACAACTGAAGCCGAATGGGTCTCAGCGTCGGCCTGCCCATCAGAATGCCCAGGTGCCGCATCAGATTCAGAACTCCCTGCTTCATCGTTTTCAGATCTCCCGAATCAATCCGGCAAGCACCGCGCGCTTCGGTGTAGATCCACGGAATATCTCGCGACTTTGCAAAGGAAATCGTCCGTCCTGGCGGTATGCTTCCATGTCCCCAGATCGTTTCAGCACCAAAGATACGGGCAGCAGCCGAGCTGCGCGGATCGCTTGCATCATAGCCAGCCATCATTGGCATCGCATAGGCGGTCCCTCCGCTATGAAGATCAAGATAGAAATCTGCGCGAGCAATTACCCGCTCTGCAAGCACCGCCGCGACCTTCTCGGTGGGTTCTCCCGTGCAATTGCCGGGAAAAACACGAGCCAGATTCAACCCGTCCAATGGGCTGGTTCTTTCGGCAGACCAAAACGCAGCAGGGTGTGCCACGGGAATAGCTAACAGGTCGCCATGCATCTGCGAAGGATCGAGAACGTCGGCCACCTCCAGGATGGCGCGCACCCCTTCGAATTCGTCCCCATGGACTCCGGCGGTCACGACAAGCGTCTTGCCCGACGCTGCTCCGCGTACAAGCAGTACCGGAATCTGCTGCGTGCCTGCCGCAAGCATGAGACGATGGGCCATATTACGATCGAACGCCCCGGGATCAAACTGTTCCGGATCCATGGTTCGACGGTATGGGGCTTCGGAGTTCACACCACTCATCACAAGCCAATGTATTCTGTCGACAGTTTTAAATCAAGCCCAACACATCTTCATGGATCGAACGTGAGCCTGCATCGCCATATTCGTTGTCTACCAAAGGCGCTCATTAGAGCTTTCCCGAGACGAACCGCAGGCGGAAGGGGGGATCGCGTATTCTGCTTGACTCTCCTCAAATCGAAGATATAATCTGTCGACAGTTATATGAAAGCTTCCACTCTATTCGGCGTCATCCCACCCATCGGCACCCCTCTGAACCCAGAGGGTGGCGTAGATGTTCTGGGTCTCCAGAGACTCACCCATCATCTTCTCAATGGCCATGTCCACGGCGTCTTCGTGAATGGTTCGATGGGGGGCTTCGCTTTCCTGACCGACACCGAGCAACTCCGCTCCATTGCAACGGTGGTGGACACGGTTGCGGGTAGTGTACCGGTCATGGCAGGGCTAGGTGAGTCCAGTACCACTCGCGCCGTTCTGAGAGCCCGCGAGATGGCGAAGCTCGGAATCACCCATCTTTCGGTTCTCGCACCTCTCTTCTACCTGGCGGAACAGGATCATCTCGTCCGTTACTTTTCGGAGATTGCCGCCGCCGTCGACCTACCCATCGTTCTGTACGACAATCCAGTCCTCACCAAGAATCCAATTCATCCTGAGACGGTGATACGGCTACGGGCGAGGATTCCCCATCTTGTTGGGATGAAGGAGAGTAACCAGGATTGCGTGAATCTGCAACTGCTTCTGGAGTTGACTCGCAATGAGGAGAACTTTTCCGTGCTCACTGGCAGCGAGTTTCTCATCGTCGTAGGCTTGCAGATGGGAGTCAAGGGTTGTGTAGGCGGCATTCATAACATTTGCCCCAGCATTGCGGTCGAACTCTATGAGGCTTTCCTGAAGGGCGATATTGAAACTGCACGGAAGCGCCAGGAGGTCCTGACACAACTCTGGCAGATCTTCCGACAGGGCAGTGTATGGAATGCTTTCGAAGAAGCCCTGCGATTCCTCGGCATCTGCGAGAGAACTGCCGGCGAACCATACGTGACCCCACTCTCTCAAGCCGAGCGCGATAATATCCGCAACATTCTCGCCCGGTATCTGGTTCCGGTAACCTCGTAATGCGGCCTCCGGTCTTCACGAATGAACTGTCCTGCCGGGCGCAGCACTCGACAGTACTCGCACGACAAGCTTTAGCTCCGAGTCATCGAGTTCACTTGACAGCCATCGCTGCGGCTTCGCTCATCTGCACGGCTAGCCTGCTGGCTGCCCCCCTCAATCCCACACTGTCGCTGATTCCTTATCCTCGCTCAGTAGTGCTCGAGCACGGCTCTCTTCGAATTCCGTCTCGATCGCTGATCTCCTGTGAAAGCCCGGAAGATGACTTCGCAGCCGGACTATTGGCCGCCGAGATTGGTCGGACAAATGGTTACTCGGCTCGGGTCACCGGTAAGATTCCTGACGGCAGCGCAGCGCCCTCATTTATTCTGGCTCGAGTGGGCACGCCTCAAGCGAATCAGATTCTCGCGCAAGATAAGCTGACATTCCCCCGCGACGCACAGCTCGAAGGATACATCCTGGAGGTGAATTCTCATCAGGCGGTGGTCATCGCCGCTTCCAGCGCAGGCGTCTTGTATGGCGTTCAGACGTTACGCCAGCTTCTCCAACCCACTGAAGGCGCGACCTCTGTGCCCGCAGTCAACATAACGGATTGGCCGGCCATGAGATGGCGCGGCTCCCAGGTGAGCCTCAGCCAGGGGGCTGTTCCAACTCTGCACGATCTTGAACGCACCGTCACGCTGCTTTCCGAATACAAGGAGAACGTGATGCTGCTTTACTTCGAAAGCAGCTTCGATTACCCCAATCTGCCGCTGGTGGCAACGCCGGGGGGCGCCATGACACCGAGCGAAGCTGGCGAACTCGTTGCCTTTGCCAAGCCTTACCATATTAGAGTCATTCCTCAGCAGGAATCACTCGGGCATATGCACTGGATCCTCCGCAAGCAGATCTATCAGAATCTGGTAGAGATGCCTTACGGAAACGTGCTGGCGCCAGACGCTGACGGAGGCCTGAATCTCGTAACAGACATGTTCGACGAGTTAGCGCAGTGCTTTCCAGGACCTTTTCTCCATATAGGAGCTGACGAACCGTTCGAGCTGGGCCAGGGAAGATCACATGACCTCGTAAGACAATGGGGCGCGGGACAGGTGTATATTGACGCGCTGAAGCGTCGCGAAGCTGTTCTTCGCCCTCTCGGGCGAAGCCTTCTGTTCTGGGGTGACATCGCGCAACATTACCCCGGCCTGCTAAACCAACTGCCCCATGATTTGATTGCAATGCCGTGGAACTACAAAGAGTCCGACCCTCTACAGTTGAGCCGCATGATCGAACCTTTCCGAGATGTAGGGATCGAAACATGGGTCGCGCCGGGCGTTGATAATTGGAACCAGGTCTTCCCAAACTTTTCCGTCGCATTACCGAATATCCGAGGCTTTGCTGAAGCTGGCCAGCAAATGGGGTCTGCGGGCATGGTAACCACCACGTGGACGGACGACGGCGAAAGCCTCTTTGACTTCTCGTGGTACGGGCTGCTCTACGGCGCTGAAGCTGCCTGGCAATCCACAGTCGACGATACGCAGTTTTCCGATGCCTACGACTGGGCTTTCTATCGCGCGCCCGGTCATCACTTCGCCCATGAAATCTCGCTCCTGTCAGATATCCATCACACGTTGCGACCGGTCGTACCCTATGACGCAACGGACCGTCTGATGTGGGTCGATCCCTTTACCCCGGAGGGGCAGCAGCTCTACCTTTCGCTCTCGCCAGTATCCGAGCGGATTCGACTGCTTGCCGAGCAGGTAATCGCAGACCTTCGCACCTCCCGCTCGCAGGCTGGCCGCAACCAGGACTTTCTGGCTTTCGTTGAATTCGGTGCACGACGCTTTGACTATCTTGGAGAAAAGGCGGCATACACGAGCTATATCGATAACCTGTACAGTGAGGCGCGCGAGGAGGCATCGACCAGGCCCGCCGAAGCTTCCGACAAGCTCGAACGCATCTACTCAAGCGATGGGCTCCTGCTCGATCTGCGCGACGACAATATTTACCTGCGCGAGCGCTATCGCAGTCTCTGGCTGGCGGGAAACCGTCCCTACTTTATGGACGTAATGCTGCAGCACTACCAGCGGGAGAACGACGAAATCGCTGCGGAGATCGATCGTCTTCGCTGGCTCGACGCTGACCTGAATGCAGCACACAGCCTGCCCCCTCTTGTCTCGGACACTGCCACACCTGGACCGATATCGAAACGCTAGTTGTTTAGTCGGGATGTAGAGAGACTGGCCGACTCAAGACTTTTCCAACCCGGACTTGCCCCAGCGCAGCGTGAAGTGTGCGTACATCACGTTCTTTGCGTCCTTCTCGGGAATCTTACCTTTAACGAACGCCAATAACGGATGGTGGGAGTCGAGAATCATCTTCATCTCGTGTTGATGAGATTTCTTGATCAGCGCAAATGCAAACAATGGAGCCGTTAGGCTCACCAGCGTCTTATCGAGAAACTCGTTTCCAGCGGCACTCCATATTAGCCGGTGAAAGGCAAGATCCATGCGAACCGCTTCGAGAGCGGAAATGCTTCCTGCCCGATCCATTTTCTCTAGTTGGTTTTGTAGCCTTCTCTCTATCTGCGGCGTGAGATTTCTTCTACACAGCAAGAGCGCTTCTGACTCGAGAATCAGTCGAAGCTGATTGATCTTCTGGATGTCGACGTCTGTGAGGCTAACCACAAACATACCTCGACGTGGCTTATGAACGACCAGCCCCTGCTCCTCCAGTTGATTCAGCGCTTCGCGAATTGGTGCGCGGCTGACACTAAGCTGGCGGCTCAACTCGCTCTCGTTCAAGCGTGCGCCGGGTGTCAGTTTGCCAGAAAGAATTGCATCCACGAGCAATTCGCCTATGTTGTCGGAAAGCATCGAAGTCTTCAGCGTCAGAATCGACTTATTGTTTCGCATTGAATTTAAACTACTCCATCTGGTCCTGCGACCAGCCCAACAGATTAATGCGCTCCCCGTTACGATACACGGAGTGGATACCCTCAGGTCCTCGCTCCGGGTGCTCATAATCCGCCTGGCTTCCAATCATCTGTGGATCAAAAATCACGATATCAGCAAAATAACCCTTGCGGAGTAAGCCACGCCGTGCTAAGCCAAAGCGCATGGCAGGTTTGGCCGTGATCTTATGGACAGCCTCCGACAACGTGAACCAGCGGTCACGACGGCAAAGGTCACCAAGAAGGCGGGGAAACGTTCCGTGCAGTCGAGGGTGGTGCCGGCCCGGCACGTAAAGGCCATCGGTAATAATCATGGCCAGTGGATCGGTAAGTACTAGCCTGAGATTTTCTTCGCTCTGGTTGAATGTTAGCATCGTCGCCTTCCCGGATTCCTCCAGAAGCAGGTCAAAGACTGACTCGCAAGGATCCTCGCCGCGCTCTTCGGCGACCGCTGCCAGACTCATTCCGACCAGATGCTGGTTCCTGGCCGACGCCGCAGAGGTCAAATAGACATCTGTCCAGGGAAACGGGATATTTGCCCGAATCTCTGCGGCAATCTGCTGGCGTACATCTTTGGTCCGCAGCCGGCCCTCGAGACTCTCGACGCCACCGTCCAGTGTCCACTGCGGCAACAGCTGTGTGAGAGTCGTATTTCCAGCCAAGTAAGGATACCCATCAAACGCGACATCCACCCCTTCGTCGACCGCTTGATGAATGTGATCAAGTGCGACCTTCTGAAGGTGCCAGTTAGCCGTTCCTACCGCCTGCAGATGCGATATCTGCAGGCGGCATCCCGTGCGCCTGGCGAGCTCCAGCTGTTCATCGACCGCTTCCACTAGCTTGGCTCCGTAGTTCCGCATATGGGTGGCATGAACCTTGCCGCGCAGTGCAGCCCGATGGCACATGCGCTCCAGTTCCTCCAGCGGCGCGCTTGAACCGGGAGCATACATCAAACCGGTCGAAATGCCGACGGCGCCAGCCGCAAATGCATCGTCGACCAGCCCCTCCATGCGGTCCAACTCCGTCACCGTAAGCGGTCTCTGCTCCATGCCGGCAATCTCAACACGGATGGTTCCGTGGCCCACAAGCGAGTACACGCTTGCTGTGGGCGTATGAGCTGCCGCATGGAGATAGTCGCGGGCAGATGGCCACGCCCACCTTTCATCTCCACACAGGATCTCAGCGGTAAACTGGCGTACGGCCTCTGGACGTGTCTCCATCGGATACGCGGAGAAGCCACAGTTGCCTACAACTTCAGCGGTGACTCCCTGCCGTGTTTTCTCGACGCAACCATCTAGCACCTTGAGATCAGAGTGACTGTGCCCATCGATGAATCCGGGAGCAACCACGAGATCGGAACAGTCGATAACGTCAGTCTCCAGAGGAGGCTCGAATGAACCGATGGCTTCGATGATCTCGCCGTCCAGAAGAATGCCCCCCCGGAAAGGTGCAGCTCCGCTCCCATCCACGATCGTTGCGTTTCTCAGATACTTCAATTGGCCTCCTTGCGAACATGCAATCTTGCCTCGTCTGACCACAAATCAATTCGCTGATACATTTGCCCATGACATCCTCCCTTCGCGCATCGCCCAGAGCCTTGCGTCATGCAATCGCCGCAGATGCAGGCTACGTCACGAGCCGACGCGTTGCATCAATGCGGAACCATAGCAGGAAACCAGCCAAATTCAGCACTGCTGCAATCGCAAATGTCAGGTTCCAGCTCCCGGTTCTTTGAACCACGAACCCCATCAGCGCCGGAGAGAGCGTGGCACCCAAGTTTCCGATCATATTCATGGCGCCACTCACCGTGCCGGCAGTTCGACCCCCAATGTCCGCGCAGGTGGCCCAGGCTGCGGCCAGGATGAAGTCACTTGCGGCGGCTGCGAGAGACAAAAAGAGAATTGCAAGGTACACATCGGATAGATGCAGACTGATGAACAGGCATGTTGCCGCGCCTGCCGAGCCTGTCATTCCTACCGTGCGGCGCGCCCACTTCAGACCTGTATAGGGAATCAAGAGATCTGTGACCAGGCCTCCGCCCAGCGACGCAGCTGCGGAAAAAACTAGCGGCAGGGCCGCAAAATAAGCCAGCTGATGCAGCGAAACGCCCCTCTGTTTTACCAGATACATGGGAAGCCAACTGATGTACAGGTAATACGTGAAACCAAGCGTGAAGTACATCAAGTCGAGCGCCCAAAGATTCCCGTTGCTCAGAATCGCACCCAGCGGGATGTGCACATGCTCGTTCGTGAATGCGGTTGTGCCTTCATCGGCAATCAGCTCACGCTCGGCTGTGTTTACACACTTCACCTCAGACGGATTATCTCGATACAGCACAAACCAGGTTGCCGCCAATATACCTCCGGCAACACCCAAGGTTCTGAACGTCTCCCGCCAGCCCAGATAATGAAGGAACAGAAGCACGATCGGGGGCGTGACTGCTGCGCCCAGCCTGCTCCCCATCCAGATGGTTCCCATGGCAGATCCGCGTCCTCGTGGAGGAAACCAAACCGTTACAGCGCGGGTCATGTTGGGATACGCCCCAGCTTCACCCGCACCGAATAGGAACTGCACCGCAAGCATCCACCCATAGCTTCGTGCAAATCCGATGGCAGCCGTGAATATCGACCACCAGACCAACACGCGAGCCAGGACGCGTCGAGGTCCGAGTCGGTCTCCGAGCCAGCCAGTCGGCAGTTCGAACAGAGCATAGGCAGCCGCGAATGCGCTGAAGATCGTCCCCATCTGCTCGGGTGATAACTTTAGATCGCGAATAATCCACGGGGCAGCAATCGACATACATACGCGATCCAGGTAGGTAAATGCGGCCAACCCGAACAGCCCGGCTAAGACCACGTATCGGATCCGTGTTGGGTTTTGCATAGCCATCTCCTTGGCCTACCGAAGGTTGGTTCGGCGAAACTAGTAACCACTCGCCAGCAGGAAACCGAGTCCCTTCGGCACCCGATCATAAGCTGACGGCAAGGTATCAGTCTGTCGACAGATTGTCAAAACCAGGAAGCTGGCTGTTAGAATGAACTATGCCAGACTCGTGGTCTAACTGATGAAATCTCCCTCCGTAATCGCGATACTCCTCCTTCCGGCCTTCTGCTCAACATCGCTCCTCGCGAAGGCTCCAATTCCAGAAAATCCTCGTCTGTCGACTGTTCACACGGTTCTTCTGCTTCCGCCAGGCCCTGACAACCCCCGTAACTCCGAGGGCTCATTCATCCAGCTCAGCAACGGAACCATTCTTTTTGCCTACTCGCGGTTCTCCGGCGCCTTAGGAGAGGATGACGCTCCCGCCGAAATCGTCGCCCGCACATCTCATGACGGAGGGCGCACATGGTCCAAAGAGGATTCCCCGCCGCTGGTTCCACGCGATGCAGCGGCAAACGTGATGAGTGTCTCTTTTCTTCGTCTGCACGATGGCCGAATCGCCCTCTTCTATATACGTAAAGACACCGCCGTCAATACTCGAATCTTTGTGCGCTATTCCGACGACGAAGCCCGCACCTGGAGCACACCTACGCCTTGCGTCGACGATGCTGGATACTACGTACTCAATAACGACCGTGCCATCCAGCTTCGTTCCGGCCGAATTCTTCTTCCGATCGCTTTGCAGACTGCTCCCGATGGCAGCTTCGCAAATGCAGGTCGTGTACTCGCCTATTTTTCAGACGATGATGGCAGGACCTGGACCCGCAGCAAGACAATTCTGACCGCACCGCTTCCTACTCCGGAAGGGCTTCAGGAACCGGGCGTCGTTGCGCTGAGCGATGGCCGTCTCATGATGTATATGCGCACGGCCCTCGGCTCCCAGTACCTCTCTTACTCGAGCGATCACGGGAATTCGTGGACACCACCTCAGCCATCTACGATCCGGTCACCCCTCTCGCCTGCCACGATACGCAGAATTCCTTCCACCGGCGACCTACTTCTGGTCTGGAATGATCACTCTCGTGTGCCCGAAATCATGCGAGTCAGCGCTCATTCCTTTGGGAAGCGTACGCCGCTGGCCGTAGCAATATCCAGAGATGACGGCAAAACCTGGGTACGACCTCATGACATCTCTGATGATCCCGACGGCTGCTTTTGTTACTTTGCCGTTACGTTCATCCATGACCGAGTCTTACTGGCTTTCTGCGGTTCCAGCAAGGGGATGCCCTGTCTCTCCCGGCTGGAGATCGTATCGTTTCCCATTTCCAGCCTTTACAAGTAACTGACCCGGGAAGCTCCTACAAATCTTTATGGCTAGAAGCAATCGACGTTCGCGCAGGGGCACCAAGCTCCAAGCGCACCTTCCAGTGCACCTGTTCTCCCGGCGCCAGGATCACCATTCCATTGTCGTGCCCTGCCCACTCTGGCCCGAATGGGTTCGGCACGTTGAACTGTGGTTCCAGAACGATCAGTGGCTGTCCCATAGGAGCGTACGCGACGAACGCCTGAACATGCTGGGAGAATGCTGTCATCCGAAGCCGGTATCCCGACCTTGGATCGCTAAATCCGCAGTTGATGTTTCCTGCGGCATCGTGTTTGAGGCCGAGAAATGTGTCGTTCAAAGACCCCGTCAAAGGTGCCCCCTCGGACGAGCGGAAATCGAAGGCAGTACCCTCGACCGGAATCAACTTTCCCGTAGGAAGCATCTGCTGTGGGTTATTCACGGCTGCCCTTGCCTCTGCGGGAATTTGAAGAAGCGTCTCTTCGCGGTCATTGCCCAGGATCTTGAAGTAAGGATGCCATCCCATTCCCACTGGCTCCGATTCGTTCCCCGTGTTGGTCGCGGTCAATTGCGCCGTGACCGCGTGTGGCTCCAGCGTAACCTCTATCTCGAGCCGGTTGTCCGAGAACCATCGGCCCTGAGCTGGAAGATCATACGTTGCCCGTACGCTCGCGCCATTCCTATTGATCTGCTCTGTAAGCGAAGCAGCTTTGGCTGCAAGGATCAATCCGTGCAAAGCTTGCGGCGCAGCGCCGGGGGTTCTGGCTGGCCAGTTCGCTGGCAACGTCACCGTGCGTCCATCCCACGTGGCAACGATGGACTTCCCGTCCGGCATTGCGTGTCCCAGGATGCGATTTGCAAAAGGAAACAGAAAGGCACCTCCCATCATGAAGCTGGCGTTCAAGTTCTCTTCTCCATTTTTCCCATTGAACTGTTCAGCAGCATCTTCGAGCGATGGAGACGCCATGAGATCCACTTGTCCACGGCCGGGCAGATATGCATTGATCTGGAAGACGTTCATGCCGCGCCCGGGCAGAATCGTCACGCTGACGAATTCGGGTTGTTCGAGACTGCCGCTAACTTCACGATGCAGAACAACTGGACGTTGACCACCGATCATAAGCACCTCCTGCCTTTGCTGCCGAGCCTCGGCCTTGGGCTGCTGTGCAGCGAGAAGATTGGGTACGACAAGAACCGTCGCCAGGAGTACACATGAAAAAGCACGTTCGACCATACATCCTCGTCCTTCATTCGAAGATCCCCGGAGCAGATATCTCCCTTGGGTTCGCAAGGCATGCGATGTCACACCCAACGCTATTCCCTTCTACACGCTTCAGGCAGCATGTGGGTCCGTCACTCCCCGTGCAACGCCGTAGGCATCCGTGGACCTCACTTTTTGCGGCACTGCTGTTCGCTAGTTTCATCCTGTCTGTTCCAGTGAAAGCTGCCTCCTCTCTGCCCGCGACGGGCACGGATGATCTCGCCAGCTTGCACAAACTGCTTCACAATCCCCAACCGATCATCTGGGTTTTCACCGGCGACAGTGTCACAGAAGGTGCGAAGTGGACTGGTGATGCTCGCCCCTACCCGTCGATCTTTGCCGAACGCATTCGCTGGGAACTTCGACGAACCCGCGACGTCGTCATCAATACGGCCATCAGCGGAGATCGCGCCCAAAACATTCTCGATGACTTCAATTGGCGCATAGCCCATCTTCATCCAGATGTAGTGAGCCTAATGATCGGGATGAACGACTGCGTTGACGGTCCCCAGGCAGAGGCGGCATTCACTTCCAACCTCTCGGAGCTGGTACACCGCATTCTCGCGATTGGCGCCATTCCCATCCTGCACACTACCAATACCACGTTGTACGACCGCGACCGCATTGATCTATCCCGGTACGACGCGATCATTCGCAAAGTTGCTGCATCGAATCACGTTATTCTCGTCGATAACTTCACCTATTGGCAACAACATCGCACCCAGTCCAATCTCCAATGCTGGTTAGGAAATCCGATCCATCCCAATGGCCTGGGACACATTCAGATTGCCCAGCAAATGCTGCGAACGCTCGGCCTCTTCGATCCCGACAGCGCTGTGGGGCAATTCGAAAGCCATGCGGTGCCTGCGGCATCCCCGTTGCCATGCCCTCGATGATGGACCATCGTCTTCAACCCCCAACCCGCAGGAGAAATGCACCATGAAACTTCTTCGTTATGGATCTCACGCAGCGGAGCGCCCCGGCATTCTGGACCCAGAGGGTAACATTCGCGATCTTTCGGGCATTGTGCCTGACATATCTCTATCGACCCTTTCTCCAGACTCCCTGGCAACGCTCAGCGGAATCAAACTCGAGAATCTTCCCATCGTGCCGGAAGCCATGCGGTTAGGCCCATGTGTCGGTTCCGTGGGCAAGTTCATCTGCATTGGGCTGAACTACGCCGACCACGCTGCAGAATCCAAAATGACCGTGCCAAGTGAGCCCGTCGTATTCATGAAGGCAACCTCCGCTATCAGCGGCCCCTATGACGCTGTCGAGTTGCCGAGAGGATCCCGCGAAACTGACTGGGAGGTTGAACTCGGAGTCGTGATCGGAACGAAAGCCAAGTACGTTGCAGAGCAGGATGCATTGAACTATGTGGCAGGTTACTGCGTGGTCAACGATCTTTCGGAGCGTGCGTTTCAGCTTGCCGGCACCGGACAGTGGGTCAAGGGAAAGAGCGCTGACACATTCGGTCCAATCGGGCCGTGGCTGGTCACAACCGACGAAATTCCTGATCCGCAAAACCTTCATCTGTGGCTTGAAATGGACGGCAAGAGATTTCAGAACGGTTCAACCAGAACAATGGTATTCGGCGTCTCTTACCTGATCAGCTATTTGAGCCGGTTCATGACGCTTCATCCTGGAGACATCATCTCCACTGGAACACCTCCTGGTGTTGGCTTGGGACAGACCCCTCCAATATATCTCCGCGCCGGCAATCACATTCGTTTGGGAGTTGAAGGTCTAGGAGAACAACGACAGTTTGTCATCTCCTGCAATGAAACCTCCTAACGCTGCTGGAACTATCCATGACTTCAGCGGTGCTATCGATTTGAAAATCAAAGGAGCGCTTCGGACAGTTTCGCACCGGCGCGCTCCTTCGAAATTGAATGTGTGCTTTCAGTTGAATGAGGAGCCCCTTTGCCGGCACCACTTCAAGGCTGCCCTATTTCTCTCTCAGAACTGGTACCTCAACGCGAACTGCATGATGCGCCAGGACTGCGAAACTACCCCAGTAATCACGCCGAACGTAGCAGGCGATTGAGCGTTCGTGCTTGGTTGCGCCCACTGGGGATGGTTCAACACATTGTAAATTTCCCACCGGAATTCAATATTCTGGCCTTCGCGAATGGGAAAGTCTTTGTAGAGTTGCGCGTCCCACTTATTTGTTGGGGGGCCTTTGAGGTCGTCCCTTCCGGCTTCGCCAGCTACCTGGTAGGTAGGAGTAGCTGGCACCTCAAATGCGTTCACGTTATAAAAGCGCTGGGCCGTCCGCTGACTGCGGGGTAAATTGGGGTTCTGGCCCGGTACCAGATACGCTCGCGCAGTGCATGCCGCAGCACACATCCCTACGTTCGATAAGTTCATCGAAGCCGACTGTGGCACCCCATTCTGCAACTGGTAAATGCCACGCGTACCCCAACCGGAAATGATCTCATTCAGTGCACCGTGAGCTTCTGCGAATAGCGCCTGTCCGCTCCCGAGGGGAAAAGCGTAGCCATAAGCAAGGGAAATGCGATTTGGAACATTGAACTCCGAGGGGCCATACGCCGACGACTTCTGATGATAAGGATCTGTCCACTGCGGTCCTTCATTCATCGTTGATGCATTGTCCAGAGACTTTGAGAACGTGTAGGAAAAGAGATAATTCAATCCATGCCACGGAGCTTGTTCGAGCCTCACCGACACTCCGTTGAAATTTGAGAATCCACTAGGTTCAAAATCCTGAATTCTCGCATACTGAGGATACGGCAACATCGTCTGCACATTGCCAGGACCAGGGGCAACCCAGTCGGCATTGTTGTAAATGAGTAGATGATGATCCACGCTGCCTTGGTACAACAACTGCAACGAGAGGCTGTTATTGATGTCATGCTCCACATTCAACATCCACTCCTGTACCTGCCCATAGGGAGCATTTCTCGATAGGTATGGAAAGACGGTCAATGGTGCCTTTCCCAGCGCGTCCACCCCGGTCTCCACTCCTTCGGGATTCCATCCGAATCGGGGCGTCGACGTCGTGTTGGTCCAGGCTGGGGCCAAGTCGTCCGGTGCGTAGTCGTTCGTCGATGCGGTGCTGGAGACCTGAGGGTCAGCGTAAAAAACACCAAATCCTGCGTGTAGCACGGTCTTGGGAGTCACCGAATACGCAAGACCGAATCTTGGCGCGACCTCCTTCCAGTCCGTGTCGTATGGCGCATTATGGTTCGTCGTCTGTAGTAGTATGGAGGGATTCACATTTTGTGAGAAGCTCTGGATCGCCGCCAGCGATTTGCAGGTGTTCGGGATCACCTGGTATGCCAGTCCGTTTACCAGGTTCATCTGCATACCGCAATGATCCGACATGTTAATGGCGGTCTCTACCTCATAGCGGAGACCTAGATTTAGCGTGAGTTTGTGCGTGACCCTCCAGTCATCCCCAAAGAACATCGACCCGTAATTCATCCATGTGTCCCACGCAGTCGCTGTTAGGGTCTTGCTGACTGACTCGGGATATCCGAGGAGATAATCGGCAACTGGATTACCTGTGAATGTTCCCAGGAAGTCCCAGTATCCGTTTCCGCCAGTGAAGAACATATCGGTTTCGATCCGCTGCAGGTCGCCGCCGAGCTTCATCGTGTGCCTTCCACGCGTAAACACAACCGAGTCCTGCAACTGATAGTTGTTCATAACGCTTGTGCTCGGCGTGGGATCTGAAGGAGCAAGAATTCCGGTAATGCTGATCGTCGGTACCGCCCAAAATAGTGCGTTGGTAGCAGACAACGTATCCGTAATTCCTGACGGTGTGATGAAATCCTGCACGTAGGAGTTCAATGTTGTCGTCACCTGGTGATATCTCTCGTAACTCACGGAAAGGGTGTTCAAAAGACCAGCAGAGAAGATGTGATTCCATTGACCACCGCCTCCCTGATTGAACAGGGTCAGGTGAGAGCCGTCCGCATTGGCAGGTGGCGGAAGGTTGGGAGGGGTACCGTTCACTTCCTTGTCATAGAGATAGCGCGCAAAAGCTGTATCTTTTTGCCCCCAGGCGAAGTCGACACGCCCAACTCCATAATCATAGTTATCTTGAACAGCTGGGACGTTCTGGAAGCTATAGTTGTAGGCCGGATTTCCTGTAATGTTCGGCAGAGGGAAAAGCTGCAGCAAGTATTGCGAGATTGGGCTTATGTCCTGAGACGGTATCGTATTGTTCGGAAACGGCGCTCCGGTGGACGGATCTATGATGGTGGAGGTGAAGATCCCGTTTCGTTCGTCCTGCGTTGGCTCCTCTCCTGTGGGCGGGGAAACGGTCGATGTCTGACGAAGCCCCTCGTAGTTACCAAAAAAGAAAATCGTGCGATGAAGAAGTGGACCGCCAACGGAACCGCCGAACTGGTTGCGGTTTAGCGGACTCTTCGATGTTGCGAAATCGGGCGTCGCGTCGAATGTTTGGTTACGGGCAAATTCGTAGGCGGATCCGTGGAAATGGTCAGTTCCACTACGTGTCACCACGTTGATGATCGCACCTCCACCGCGGCCGAACTCCGCCGGTGGCATACCCGTCTGAACCCTGAACTCCTGGACCGAATCAACAGGTACTGCAACGTTCCAGTTATTTCTTCCGGTCTCAAGGTTGTCCATGCCGTCGATCTGATAGTTATTGTTTTCCGGCATCTGGCCGGCAGCCGCCGGCACTTCTGTGTTACGCGGCGTTTCGTTAGACCGGTAGTCATTTGCGGCAGGGATCGCCATAGGCGCTAAGAAAATGAGCTGCATATATTGCCTCACATTCAAAGGCAGGTCGTTCACCTCATGACCCTCGATGACTGTACCGGCCTGTGAGGTCTGGGTATCTAGTTCCGTCTGGGCACTGGCCACATGAACATCCACCTTCTGCGATGTCCCTCCGACTTCGAGTGCAAAGTTCACCGTTAACGTGGAGAGAATTTGAACCTGCACGTTACTCGTCGTCTCGGTTTTGAAGCCTTGCTTCGTGACGGAGATACTATAGTCGCCGATCGACAACTGCGGCACGATGTACTCGCCATAGCTATTCGACTTCACATCTCTGGATGTACCGGTTGCCATGGATGCGACATGGACATCTGCTCCAACAACGACTGCTCCAGAAGGATCTGTGACAACACCCGAGATCGAACCGGTCGTGTTTTGAGCCATTCCAAACGGTGCAAAACAACACAACAGGAAGAGATGCACCATACAAGGGATCACGCTCTTGAAACGAGGAATCACTGTTCTTACCTCCCAGAGTCTATAGTGTGGAAGGAGCATTACATAACTGTCGACAGTTTGTCAAACTTAACCGCTCTCGATGCAGGTAGAAGACGCGAAATACTGCGCAAAACGTACCCCGCGGGCAATTTTTTGCGATCCAAGAATGACGGCACAGTTAGTTGAAGCGACTGCTCCTTACCTGCTCTCTGTACGGCGCGACCCACGCCAGCAGTTCTGAAATATCTGGATTTTATAAGGCAATCTGCCGTCACATTTGTATCTTTGATGAGCACGCAAGCAGAAGACATGGTCGCCATCATTCTGGCCGCAAGCAGGCAAAATACGGTTTCACAACTCAACGTCAGACTTGTCCCAGCCGGTATCTCAGTCTCTCACGGGAAGTATTGACGATTACAACTGTCGACAGTATGCTAATTCCACATCGTGAACGGGATTTTGATTCGCGTTGAGCTTGGGAATGTGAAATCCGTGGAGAATCGAGTGCGCATCAATCGCCTCATCGAATTGTTTGAAGCCGGAATCGCCCCTGTAGGCGTCTTCAGCTTCAATCCAAGCATGCGGTCAGGCGCCGCGCTGGCCGCCTCTCCGCTGGATTTTGTCATACTCGATCTCGAGCACACTTCCTTCGGAGTGGAGCACCTTGAGACCTTCCTGCTCGCGCTGACGGACAAAGCTCGGATCCTGGAAAAGGGCAATCTGCAACCTGACGTCGTACCTCTTGTAAGGCTACCCTCCTACGGTTCTGAGCGAATCGTATATCTGATGAAACAGGTACTTGATTTAGGCGTCTTCGGCGTCGTTGCGCCTACCATCAATACAGCCGAAGAGGCACTTCAGGCCGTTGTCGGCATGCGCTTTGCGCAGGCTCCGGGATCAGCAGACTTCTTCCCAGAAGGTCGACGTGGCGTTGGCTATCCCTGGGCGGCGCGTTACTGGGGGCTTCCCGGTCCCGAATACGCTGCACGCGCAGACCTGTGGCCGCTTGATCCTGACGGCGAACTCCTGCTCTGGTGCATGATCGAAACGCGCGAAGGTCTGGAAAACTGCCGGGCTATTGCGCGCACGCCGGGAGTCGGCGGCATCCTCGCCGGGCCATCCGATCTCTCCATGTCGCTCGAAGGGCGCAAGGACAGCGGCAGGGAGCAGGCCGCTCTGAACGTCATACGATCCATCTGCAAGGAGGAACACGTACCTTGCGGCTTGGCTGTGTCCTCGTCTGACGCTCGGGCCTATGTGGATGCGGGCTTCGATTTCCTGGTCGCAGGCGTCGACACCGGACTTCCAGCCGCGGTCGAAGAGGCTGTAAGTCAGGTCCGTGCGCAACGCAACCAGGGACCTGCTGCAAAGGATCAGAGATGAGCAATGATCCGAACAAACATTTTACGAAGGCCATGTTCGTTCATGCCTGGGATCTGGAAGATGGAAACGCCAGCCAGCTCATGCAATGGGCCAGGTCCACTGGCCTGGATACGCTTTGTATTACGGCAACCTACCACTCTGGCTGGCTCATCCAGCCCCATCATAAGACGCGGCGCCTGCGATGGAGCGAGAGCGGAGCCGCTTACTTTCATCCAAACGCAGACCTTTATGACAAGGCCTGCCTGCGGCCACCACTGGCTACTGGGGCCGCGAACATTGATTATCTTCGAATGGCCATCGACCATGCCAACGCTGCTGGATTGAATGTGGTGGCCTGGACCGTTGGAGCTCACAACACCCGGTTAGGCTTGAAATGTCCGCAACTTGCGCAACACAATGCATACGGCGATCTCCTGCCGCATGCGCTCTCGTTGGGGACCGATCAAACCAGGAACTATCTGAAGGCTCTAGTTCGGGATATTGCCACACACTACGCCCCTTACGGCATTCAGATGGAAGGGTTCAAGTGGCACAGCGTTCGTCACAATCATGCGCACGAACGTGATCTGGTTGGTCTCTCGGAGATGGAACAGCAACTGCTTTCCCTCTGCTTCAATCCGGAGACGGTAGAAAAAGCACACGCTGCGGGAGTGGACACTGTCGCAGCCCGCCGGGCGGTCAAGCAAACCCTCGAAGCTGCCTTTCAGCACGCGCCTAATCGCCCGGCACACCATCCGCGGAGCATGCAAGAATTGGAAGAGCGCGAGCCGGAACTGCGCGACTACAGCCGCTTTCTGCGGCTCCTCGAGGATTCCCTCCTTATCGAGATTCGCGAGGAAGCGCTGCAGGGCACTTCCACCAAGCTCTATCTGCAGACCGGCTTCTCTTCCTCACTGCGCTCTGCCCTTGACGGCTTTGCTGTCTGGGCCTACGGCCAGACTCCGGAACAGACCTATGACACCGTGCGCAGCGCAATTAGCAAGTTGCCGCAGGATTGGCGCGGCGAATATCACTGCTACATTCGCCTTGGCATGGGCATCCCCGAGAGCGCCGAGCAACTGCGGGAGATTTTGCTAGCAGCAAAAACTGCCGGGGCTACAGGAATCTATCTCTACAACTATTCGGAGGCACCTCCGGCCATGCTGGGGTGGCTGCGAGCGGCTCTTCACAACCTATAGCGGGCGTAAGCTGCATCTGCGCCGGGAAGAATCGGCGACAAACAATGCCAACGCGATTCCCAGATCGTAATGCGCAGGAATCACATTGAAGACAGGAAATCCCATGCGACTTAAAAATCGTTCAGCGATTGTCACCGGAGCGGCGCGAGGAATCGGCCGCGCCATCGCCCTGCGACTGGCGTCCGAGGGATGCCAGGTCGTAGTCGACGATATCGACCCACGTGGTGGCCTCGATACAGCAAATGCTATCGAAGCACAAGGGGGACGGTCCCTCTTCGTTCCAGCCGACGTGAGCAAGGAAGGTGAAGTTCAAGCCTTGTTAGTCTCGGCAGAGAGCGCCTTCGGGGTTCCAACGATTCTCGTCAACTCGGCGATCTGTGGTCTCTCAGCCATCGTTGGCAATGAACTGGACCCGAATGTGGACGTCGTCCTGCGCGGGGCGTGGCTCTGTATGAAGGCAGTAATTCCTGGCATGAAAGCCGCTGGTGGCGGGAGTATCGTCAACATCTCGTCCGTCAATTCATTTATGGGCTTCGGTAGAGCGCATATTTACAGCGCCATCAAGGCGTCGCTGATTGGTATGTCCCGCTCGATGTGTGGGGAACTGGGACCAGATAACATCCGCATCAATTGCATCTGCCCAGGGACGGTGCTGACCGAGATATGGAAGGAACGGGTTGAAAAGGATCCCGACATCATTAACCGACTCGCGCAGCTGTATCCACTCGGCCGACTTGGAAGGCCGGAAGAGATCGCCAATGCCGCGCTGTTTCTGGCATCTGACGAGAGTTCATTCATGACGGGAAGCGTCATGGTAGTGGACGGCGGCGTCACGGCAGCAAGTATGGGCTTTGGTGGTCTTAGCAGCAAGCCGCCACAGGCCCAGCACAACGACGGTCCACGGTAACCAGCACATCGCCGATTCGAGGAGAGAAAGCTATGAACATAACGCAACAGTCCGGAGATTATTTATATCAGCCAGGTGGCACAACCTATTCATGCGGAGCTCGCGCCCTGCCGGGATATGAGATTCGTCACATCACGCTCATGAGGCCTCTTCCGCTGGCGCGCGGCCTCGAAGCGATTGCTGCGTATTTGCAAGCTGCGCAGCGGCCTCCTCAAGCGTTGTGCGGCCTACAGTTGCGATGCCCCTCGCCCTACAGCTTCGAAGGGTTTGCAGCGTTCAACGATACATACTGCGCGCTATTGCAGAAGCACGACATGCTGCATGGCAGTTCGCCCTTCACAGGCCAGAATCCCATCGCTCGGACCAATGTCTTCCCTCTCGCCGAACCGCTGACCGAGCAGACCATCCATGCTTTTAGCTATACAGCTCCGCTTACAGAAGCCTCTGGCCGGCCATCGTTTGTGGCATCGGGCGCAGGAGAACTTGTGCAGAGCGCTCTGAGTCAGTCAGCCGTCGTCCGGCGGGGTGAGACCTCGAACGAAGCCATGATGGAGAAGGCCGCATGCGTGATGGAGATCATGCAGTCCCGCCTCGACGCTCTGGAGGTTTCTTGGGACCACGTGACGACAGTGAACATCTACACCGTGCATAACATAACGCCGTTTCTCAAATCCGCCATTCTCAACCGCATGGGCAATGCCGCACGGCTGGGCGTCCACTGGCATCTCTCGCGGCCGCCCATCGACGATATCGAGTTCGAGATGGACCTGCGTGGAGTAGCGACAGAGAGTTATGAGGAACTGAGATGAAGCGTACATCATTCGTGATTGGCCTCGGTCTCTGTGCGCTTCTTTGCCCGGCGACCGGAATTGCAGACGCGCAGAGCCCGTCACCCGGGCCCGCCGACACGCAGACGATCCATCTCCTCGAAAGCCTGACGCTCGCCCAAGGCACGTCGGGCAATGAAGGCGACATCCGCTCGATCATCCGAGCGCAGCTCGGAACTTCAGTTCAACTGGAAGAAACGGCTGCCGGCGACTTAGTGGCAAAGTTTCCTGGGACGAAGCCTGGCCCGGTTATCCTTCTTTCATCGCACATGGATGAAGTTGGTTTTCAAGTGCGTGCGATCACGCCCGATGGCTTTCTTCGCGTCGTGCCACTCGGTAACTGGTACGCGGGCGCTATCCTGGACCATTTGGTCACTGTCCATACCGCCCAAAGCGCAGTCACTGGAGTTGTCGCTGTGCGCCCGCCACACCTGATGACAGCACAAGAAAAGCTGGAAGTCCCGGACATCACACAGCTGTTGATCGATATTGGCGCATCCAGCGCAGATGAAGCGCGTCGGTGGGGCATTCGTCTCGGAGACCGCGTCACCCCGCAAAGTAGTTTTATTCGCCTCGGCATCTCCGACAGGTATGTATCCAAAGCATGGGATAATCGTGTGGGATGTACCATCCTTGTGCAGCTTGCACATCTGCTTGCCAACACCCCCCATCCCAACACGGTCTATATCGCATGGACAACGTCTGAGGAGTTCGGACGCACTAATGCCACGGTGGAACTACCCCAATTGAAGCCGGATTTTGTTCTCGTCGTGGAAGTTGGGATCACCACCGATACACCCGACGTCAGCGCCAGCCAACAGCAGGAACGCCTCGGAGGTGGACCGACGCTCGACCTCTATGATGGATCCATCTCCACGACACCAGAGATTCGTGACTGGATCGCGCGCCAGGCCAGCGATTCTGGAATCCCTCTGCAATACACCACCATCTCGCAGGAAGGAGATGGAGTAGGCACCCAGAACAGCAGCTATCTCTTTCGTGCACCCAGCACCGCGCTGCTCGTACCTCTTCGTTATGCTCACGCTCCGCATGGAGTCATCGACATGCGAGACTTCGTGAATACTCGCCAGTTACTGCTCCAGCTCATGGAGCACCTCAACACGGCCGCACTCCGTCAGATGACTGAAGTTGAATAGCATCCTCCGCGATGGGTGAGGGTTGGCTGCTAGTTGTTTTGGAGTGTCTGGTTCGAAATGTACCAGTGGAGAAGAGAGACACTGGACAAGTGGAACCTATGGAACGAGGCAAGGAAGTAGCAGCCTGAGCAGGTGGTGGATCTGCTGCGGCAGATCGAAGCGGCAGTGGCGAACGGGAAGACGACGGCACAGGCAGCGAAGGAAGCCGGGATCGTGGAGCAGACCTACTTTCGTTGGCGCAAGGAGTACGGCGGCCTGCAGGTGAACCAGGCGAAGCGGCTGAAGGAGCTGGAGCAGGAAAACTCCAAGCTGAAGCGCCCGGTTGCGAACCTGAGCCTGGACAACCTTGTGTTGCAGGACTTCGCCTCGGAAAACTTCAAGAGGCTGTCCTAGATAACTGCGCGAGCTTATCTCTAACCCATTTTATTAATTAGGTTTGTTGTTTGGGTTGAGACATATTGAAACGCCACTCGCACTCCTTCAAGAAGAGGTGGAAGTGGGCCGCTGGAACACCGTTGAAGCGGCGCATGTGCCGCTTGGCCTGGTTCCAGAAGTTCCCGATGCCGTTGATGTGGTTCTTCTGGCCAGAGAACAGCTTGGAGTGGTTGATGCGGTAGTGCTTGAAGCGGAATACATCCAGCACGTTGTAGGAGCTGAGCGTGCCGGAGTAAACGATCGAGCGGGCACCACCTTGGTGTCGATGATGGCCTTCAGCGTCTTACCCTTCACGTTGGGGATGACCTTGGCATAGACCTTGCCACCGCGTTTTAGCAAGCCAAACACAGGTACCTTGCCGGCAGCGCCGCGTCCGCGCTTGCCCTTGTGGTGGCCGCCGAAGCAGCTCTCGTCCACCTCGATCTCACCAAACGGAGGCGTTGCATCTTCACTCTGCTCGGCAATGATCTGACGCAGACGATGGAAGTACAACGCTGCCGTGCTCTTGTTCACACCGACCAGAGAGGCCGCCATCCGCGCCGTGGATCCAGACACGAAATGCTCGATCAATCGTCTCTGCACACTCCACTCCAACCGGCTCTTCCGCATACCCATAACATCTTAAACTTCTACCTCGCTATGGTAGTTATCTAGGACAGCCCCCCAACGAAATGATATATGCGTATCGTTTCGTTGCTGAGCGTTCCGAGCGCACAATCGAGTTCCCGAGCGCGAATACCCTGCAAAGGAAAATCCCGGCGTCTGGATTCCTCATAGGAGCACCTGACCACTTTGGTCTCTTCCGGGCACTACGCCGTTTCCGCGGCCTCAATTTCGGCGACCATGGGCGGATAGAGCTTGTTGGTCTGGAGGACCGCGCAATTTACGCACTGAGTACCATTCGGCCCTTCTTCCCTGCCGCGCCCCCCGTGAATATGCCCGAAGACATGCGGCCTGGGCTTGTTTCTTTGAATGGCTTTGTTCAGTTGCACGCAGCCCATGTGTTCAGCGAGGACATTCTCTTTATCAAGAATGCCGAACGGAGGGCCATGCGTAATTAGCACATCGACCTCCGGGGCATCTCGTCCCAATATTTGCCGGCGCCGCGCTCAACGGCAAAGGCCATGTGCGGCAGGACTGGAGTCACCGGACAGCCCCAGAAGCGAATGCCACCGAGCGTAACGGATGATTGCTCCAAATAAACTGCGCTGGACAAACGTGACCTGGCTAGTTTCGATTCGACTCGAACAGTTTGTCGTGGTTCCCTGCTACAACCACCTTATATTTATGTGGCAGAGAGGCAAGCCAATCGTTGAAGTCATCGATGTCCTCGACCTTGCCACCGAGTGAGGAGAAGTCGCCAGCGTGGATTAGAACATCAGCTTCGGGCACATCGAGCTTGCGGTGAAAGCCGTGTGTGCCACTGATGCACACGATGCGCATATGTCTATTGCATATAGGAGTCAGATGCACGCGCGCTGGAAGAATGTCCGTCATTCTGACCTTGCACAACTGAGCAGTGCACCTGTTGTCCGGCAGCATGGCTGCCGCAGTTGCTCTCATTTTTTCGATGGTTTTGGGTGGCGCTCCTGTTCACTCCACATGGGTGCTTGGCCTATAAGCCTGCTTCAATCGTGTGCTGGCGCATTCATTGCTGAGCCCTGCCATTTTGTCACATGATTGCTTTTCGGATCGTGATCGAGAATGGCCCAGCGATCCTCTGCACGCAGGTGCGTATATCTCTTCAGCATCTGCATGGACTTGTGCCCACTGATCGCTGAGACTTCCTGATCGGAAAAGCCCGCCTCAACAAAGCGACTGACAGCTTCGTGGCGGAGGTCATGAAAATGAATATCGGCAACACAGACGCTGCGCTTGATATT
>DAIDKF010000013.1 GCA_027450185.1 Granulicella sp.
GGGCTCATCGACTCGGCAGCATTCCTCTCCTTCGTACCTTTGGGCGATACAGCTACGGCTTATATCTCATCCACTTTCTTCCCGACGGATATATGCATCATGTTTATGATTACTTGAAAGTGACAACCGGGACCGCTTCCGATTCGACCAACTTGGTTGGCCATCTTCTGGGGGTAGCAGTTTTTCTGGTTTATCTTGCGCTTCTTCTGGGGGTTGCGGCGGCCAGCTATCACACCATCGAACTTCCGTTATTAGGTTTGAAACGGCATTTCGCGTATAGCGACGAACGAAAGGTTCACCATCTACAATCGGACCAATCGACCGTAATTGCTGTCGAAGATGGTGGCTGATCCATCCACTGGCAGAAACTCGTCTCGACAGAACCCTTACAATGACTAGGTTGATGGTGAACCTGAAAACTACCTCTCTCGTCGGGCGTTGCGCCCTCGCCACAGCCTGCGCGCCGCTGCTCCTTGCGCTCGTTGGCTGCCCCGGCGCCAGCCCCGGCAGCAGCGCCTCTCCGGGCCATACCGCGGCGAACACCACGGCACCCACGCTGCAGCAGCAGGCCGCTGACCAGGCCCAGTCCCAGCAGGCCACACAGCAGATCCTCGCGGCACAGCACACGCAGAAGGTGCAGGCCCTCATCGCCAAGGCTCAGGCCAGCTATCAATCCGGCGTCGCCAACTACAACGCCAATCGCCTCGACGCTGCCCGTCAGGACTTCGACTTCGCCGTCGACACCATGCTCTCCAGCGGCATGGATCTCAAAAACGATCCGCAGCTCGCCGACGAATTTGACCAGCTTCTCTCCGCCATCAACTCCCTCGAACTCGTCGCTCTCAAGCAGGGCAATGGCTTCTCCGAGCAGATCGAAGAGGCCCCGCTCAACGCCGCCAACGAGGTCACCTTCCCTCCCGACCCCGTGCTCGTCGGCAAGATCGCCGACGAACTGAAGACCACGCAGTCCGATCTCCCTCTCGTCGTCAACGACTACGTCGCCGGCTGGATCAACTACTTCACCAACTCTGCCGCCGGCCACGCTCACCTCGCGCGTTCGCTTGAGCGCGCCGGCCGCTACCGCGGCATGATCGCGAAGGCGCTGCACGACCAGGGCGTGCCCCAGGACCTCATCTATCTTGCTGTGGCCGAGTCCGGCTTTCAGCCCCAGGTCGTCAATGGCAGCTCAGGCGCTGGCGGCATGTGGCAGTTCATGCCCTTTCGCGGAGCCTACGGCCTCGAGCGCAACGGCTTCTTCGATGAGCGCTTCGATCCCGAGCAATCCACCATCGCCTACGCGAAGTACATGAAGGAGCTCTACAACCAGTTCGGCGACTGGTACCTCGCGATGGCAGCCTACAACTGGGGCCCCGGCAACGTACAGCGCGCCGTAGCTCGAACAGGTTACGCAGACTTCTGGCAACTCTACCGCCTCAACGCTCTTCCCGCCGAGACCAAGAACTACGTTCCCGGCATCATCGCCGCCGCCATCATGGCCAAGAACCCCAGGCTCTACGGCCTCACCAACATCGTCCCCGACGCACCTGTGCTCTCCGACGAAGTCACTACCACCTACGCGATTGACATGCGCCTCGTCGCCGATCTCACCAACTCCACCGTCGCCGAGATCGTCGCCCTCAACCCTGCGCTCCTCCGCCTCTCCACACCCACCGACACTCCCTACGACCTGCACATCCCTCCCGGCACCCGCGACATCTTCCTCGCGCGCCTCAAAAATATTCCCGAAGAGGATCGCACCAACTGGCGCTTCCACGTCGTCAAGGATGGCGAAACTCTCAACCAGATCGCCGAGTCCCTGCACGCTGAGCCCAGCGCCATCACCAGCCTCAACAATCTCACCGACCCCATCGAACCCGGCGATGAACTCGTGATTCCCATCGCCGCCAGCGCCCGTCTCTCGCCCAGCGAGCGTTACAAGATGCGCCGCAACGACACGCTCGTCACCGTCGCCGATCGCTTCGGTGTCACCGTCGAGCAGTTGCGCCAGTGGAATCACCTCTCCTCCAATCGCGTCCCACCCGGCCGGTCGCTCTACGTCGCAGCACCCATCCGCCTCGCACCCCACACCCGCATGCATAGCCGGCACAGCGCACGAACTGCAACTCGCACTTCCGGCAAGACGGCTCACAATACCCGCGCACAGCAGGCCCATCCGCATGCAACCAGCCACGCCGCTCCATCGCACCCCTCTAAGAAAAAGAAGAAATCAAAGTGATCCCCATCACGTTCCTTGAACGCATCCAGGCAAGCACAGTAGAAAAAATGGACTGCACCTAAAAAGGTGCTTGCTATTTCATGCGTCTACGCGTAATCCTGTTGTCATCATTTGTGTGATGCTTTTCGGTCGCATAGTGTGCGGTTCGGGCTTCAGTCACGCAAACGGACGAAAGACCGATGCAATGCATCACAAGAAAGACGTAGTTGGGGGAGAACGTTATGTTGCAAGACGAAGAAACCATCAAGCTCTACGCAGCAGGCTACGACGAAGAAGAAACTGACGACGTGATCGATCTCGATTCACTCGATGAAGAAGATGAGGAAGAGGAGTTCAATATCGTTTCCATCCATCAAATTGAGGAAGCAGATATCTTTACACCTCCACCCACACCCGTTGCCCCCTATGAGCCGGCGACACGGCTCTCAACCGAGCCCACACCCAGCGCTCCCCCGCCCGCCGCACCCAGCAAGGCGCTAACCAGAAAGACCGCAAAGAAGGCTCCGGCGAAGAAGGCTGCGCCCGCCAAAGCCGCAAAGGCTCCAGCGAAGAAAGCCGCGAAGGCTCCAGCGAAGAAGGCCGCGAAGAAAGCTCCGGCAAAGAAAGCCCCAGCGAAGAAGGCTCCTGCGAAGAAAGCTGCGGGCAAGAAGATTTCAAGTTCTGCCGCGAAGTCAACACGTGCTCTGCGCGGCGGTAAGGCTGCCCCTAAAAAGGCAGTCGGCAACAAGAGCACAAGCAACAAAAAATCGACTATGAGAGGTAAGACCTTGGCAACGAAGAAAGCTGTGAAGAAGGCTGTAAAGAAGGCTCCTGCAAAGAAGGCTCCTGCAAAGAAGGCCGTAGCGAAGAAGGCCGTCAAGAAGGCTCCTGCAAAGAAGGCCGTAGCGAAGAAGGCCGTCAAGAAGTAGTCTTCCCTAACCGCAGTACAAGGCAAGCAAAAGCGCCCGGCTCTCTCTCACGAGGACCGGGCGTTTTTGCGTCTGCTGCAATCCTTACTTCGACTACTTCTTCATCGCCTCAATAGCCGCCAGCACCTCTGCGCTGTGCGCCTGGATGTCCTTCACCTGCCACTCCTTCACGATCTTGCCCTCGGGTGAGATCAGGAACGTGTCGCGCTCCGCATAATGGATGGGGCCGAACGACTTCACAGGCACGCCATACTCATCGACCACCTTGTGATCCGGGTCCGCCAGCAGCTTGAACGTCAGCGAGTCCTTGGTGCAGAACGATTTGTGGCTGTCAACGGTATCGAGTGAAACGCCCAGCACCACCGCATTCAGCGCCTCATACTTCTTCAGGTCGCGCTGGAAGTTGTGCGCCTCAATCGTGCATCCCGCCGTCTGGTCCTTCGGGTAGAAGTACAGCACCACCCATTTGCCCTTGTACTCGCTCAGCGACACCTGCTTGTCTTCCTGCGAGGGCAAGGTGAAGTTCGGCGCCGTTGCGCCAACGGCCACCCTATCGCCTGCCGCGGCCACATTCCGCGCCAGCGCAAGACTGCCCGCCAGCGCAACCGCACATCCTACTGCCATCCAACGTTTTTGAACCATGGGAGATCTCCTGTGCGCCTCACTCTTGGTATGAAATCGGCGCCAACCGCCATCTTATCCACCTCCTCATACGCTCGGCAACGGCCGCTCAATTCTGCACGCTCTCCATCGCTGCGCCCACCATCGCGATCCCGGCCGCATTGGCCGCCGCAATCATCGTCCCCCGATCGAACACCAGCGTACGCCCGGCCTCCACACACAGACACGTCGCACCGGCTGCGCGCATCACCTCAATCGTCGGAGCTCCCACCACCGGCACATCGAAGCGCATGTCCTGATTCGGCTTGGCTACCTTCACCACGGTCAACCGCCGCTCAAGCGTACTCCCCCCCTGCACCCTCGCGCCCTCGTCCAGCGTTCGAAAGATCTCTCCCGCGCGAGCAATCGTCGCATCCGTCCCCTCCATCGCCTCCACCGCCACACACGCACCCGCGGCGATCACCACCGTCTGTCCCAGGTCGAACCCCGCAATTCCACGCGCCACCTTCAGCCCATACTCCATGTCGCCAAGCTCGGTCGCATCCGGCGCTCGCTGCGTCATCACGCCCGCCTGCGCCAGCATCGGCTCCAGAAACGCCGTCGATGACATCAGCGTGATGCCCTCATCCTCCAGCACCTTTGCCACCGCGCCCAGCAGCATATCCGTATTCCGCGTGCGCAGATTCAGCAGCAACTTCGCCAGCCGCCAATCCGGCCGGATGCTCGAAAAGATCTGCTTGTGCTTCACCTGCCCAGCCATCACGGCTCGCGTCACGCCCTCGCGCTGGAACATCTCGATCAGCCGCGAAAGTTCTCCCAGCGAAAACCAGTGCACGCACACGCCTTCCGGGTCATGCGCCCCCCGTTCATCCATCTCCGCATCGGTCTCTTCCCTGATCGCCGCCACCACCACGCGCAACCCCTGCGCCCGCGCCGCATCCAGCAGCAGAAACGGAAACCGCCCGTTGCCGGCAATCAGTCCCAGCGTCGCACTCGGCATCGCAACCGGCCCGCCGCCGCTCATGATTACTTGATCACTCCGCGTTCGCTCGCTGCCACGAACTCCGCAAGATACTTCACATGTTCTCCGCCCGCACCCTGGGCGATCATGTCGTTGATGATCTCCAGCGCCTGCGTCGTATTGTGTTTCCCGCTCACCAGCGCGCGCATCGCAGTCGACAACTCCCGCACCTGCTCGGCCGTAAACCCGCGCCGTTGCAGACCCACCTTGTTCACCCCATACGCATGGTTATTTCTCTCAATCGACGTCAACGAATACGGCAGCACATCCTGCGTAATCGTCGTTCCCCCGCCAACATACGCGTACCTCCCCACCTTGCAGAACTGGTGCACTGGAGCATTCGCACTCAGCGTCACATAGTCCTCCACCGTCACATGTCCCGCCAGCGTCGCTCCATTCGGCAGGATGCACTCATTGCCAATCTGCGAGTCATGCCCGATGTGCACATACGCCATGATCAGGTTTCCCGACCCTAACCGCGTCACACCGCCGCCGCCTATCGTTCCACGCGAGATCGTCACATACTCGCGAATCGTATTCCCATCGCCAATCTCGACCCGCGTCGGCTGGCCCGCATACTTCAAATCCTGTGGCGCAATCCCCAGGCACGCAAACGAGTACACCTTGTTGCCCTTGCCCATCGTCGTATGGCCGTCGAGCACCACATGCGACACCAGCTCGCACTCCTCGCCCAGCACCACGTTTGCCCCAATCGTACAAAACGGCCCCACCATGCAACTCGCCGGTATCACCGCCCCCTCTGCCACGATTGCCGTCGCATGAATACTCACAGCGTCTCAGCCTCCACTGCCGGTTTCTTCGCCCCACGCGGCACCAGCATGCACATAATCGTCGCCTCGCAGGCCAGCACGCCATCCACCATCGCCTTACCCAGCAACTTCACTGCCGTGCGCCGCCAATTCAGCACCGTCACCTCAAGCCGCAGTTGATCGCCCGGCACCACCGCCCGCCGGAACTTCGCGCCCTCGATCCCCGTGAACACCATCAACTTGCTGTCGCGGTCCGGAATCTCCGTCAACAGCAAAGCTCCGCCGGCCTGCGCCAGCGCCTCCACAATCAGCACGCCGGGCATAATCGGATAGTCTGGAAAATGTCCCGTAAAATGCGGCTCATTCGCCGTCACGTTCTTGATCGCCACAATGCGTTTCTTCCGCTCCATCTCCACCACGCGGTCGATCAGCAGAAACGGATAGCGATGTGGCAGAATCGCCATAATCTCGACGATATCCAGGGTCACCTTCTCCACCGGCGCCTCGGCGGCGGACACAGTTTCGGGCTCAGCCTTCTCGGCCAAAGGGGTTGCAGGGAAATCACTCATATCGAGGCCCAGAATACCACCGCACGCATCTCCACCGCGTTACTTCCCCTTGGTCTCCAGCTTCCGCCCGGGATCGAAAAGCTCCGCAGCCAGTTTCACGTTGTACGCCGCACGGGTCAGAAATCGCTCGCCCGTCATATCGCCGTTGTGCATCGTTGTCACCGAGTACGGCGTCGCAATCCCCTGCACCACATGGTAGTCCGCAAACTCCTCGACCTCGGTATTCCAATCCTTGTACAGCGGATCGCGCCACCGAAAGCTCAAGCTCAGCGGCAGATGCGTGCTCTGGTCCAGCGTCAGCGTCACCGCGTCGTTGGCCGCACTCAGAACACTCACCTCATCGGCCGCATGGCGCTCCACCATCTTCGATCCCTCATCCATCACCAGCACGCCCGGCTGCTTCAGCCACTCCTCCACCACGGCCTCCAGCGAGTGCCCCCGCCACCTCTGATACTCCTCCACCTCCATCGCCGGCAGCCTCCGCGTTCCCTTGTACGTAATCTCGTAGCCGTTCTCGCTCGTCCACACCTCCGCCACATCCCGGTGGTCCTTCGCCACCATCGCCCCGAAGTGCGAGATCATCACAATTCGCTCGCCAAACGGCTGCACGCGATAATACTCCTCAAACTGCGTTGCCCCGCCATCCGGCTGCCCCTTGTAAAACCTTGCCGTCCGGCCCTCGAAGATCCACGTCTGCCGCTCCCGCCACGCCTCGCCACCCAGCGCCTCCACCATTGCATCCAGCAGCTTCCGTCCCCGCCCCGCATCCTCCACACGCGCAACCTGTGCACTCGGCACCGCCGCAGCCTGCGCACCCACGCGCACACACCCTCCACCCAACACCACTCCCGCGCAAACGCACTGTCGCCATCCGCGCCGGATCATCCCACCAGCACCGCGCCGCCGTTCACGTTGAACACCTCACCCGAAATAAACCCCGCCCACTTCGAGCACAAAAACACCACCGGCCCCGCAATCTCCTCCGGCTCCGCCGCCCTCCCCAGCGGTATCAGACCCAGCGCCTTCTTCGACGCCACCGGATCGCTCAGCGTCCCCTCCGACATCTCCGTCCGCACCCATCCCGGCGCCACGCAGTTGCACAGAATCCCCTGCCCCGCCAGCTCGCTCGACAAACTCTTCGTCAGCGAGATCAGCGCCCCCTTGCTCGCCGCATAGTCCGCATGCATCGCCTCACCCCTCTGCGCCGCCGTCGACGCAATCAGCACCACATGCCCCTTTACCTTCCTCCCCAAATCTCCCAGCGCCTGCGCCCCATTCGCTACCGCTCTATCGTCGCCGGGGTTCGCAGAATTTCCCAGCATCACCGCCACCGCACTCTGCACTACCCCGAACACGCTCTCCAGGTTCACCCCCATCGTCCCTCGCCACTGCGCCGCGCTCATCGTCGCAATCGGCTGATCGTGCGGCGGCCAGATCCCATGATTCACCACCACGCAGTCCAGCCTCCCGAACACCCTGGCGGCCGCCGCAACCAGAGCCTGCCCATCCTCCGCCGTCGCCAGTTCCTGCCGCAGCCCACGGCAAACCTCCCCGCCCCCACAAGCCTTCACCAACTCCTGCGCCTGCGTCTCCGCGCTGCGATAGCTGAACACCACCCGCGCTCCCGCCTGCCGCAGCAGCCGCACCGTAGCCGCTCCAATTCCCCGCGACCCACCCGTGACCAGCACCACTTTATCGTCCAGCGTCAGCGAGACACCGCCCGTTGGTTGTGAGAAACTCATGTCGAAGTTGTAGCAGGTCTGCGCGCCGGATCCAATTCCCGTTCGCCCCGGCGCCTATGCTCCACATCCCCGCAGTACCGGCATCTCGCATCCAGCCCTCTCTCAAGGAGTTCCCCCGATGAAGTACGCCGTCCTCGCCTCCCGCCTTCTACTCGGTCTCATCTTCTTCGTCTTTGGCATGAACACCATCCTGCACTTCCTGCACATGCCCTACCCCACCGGCGACGCCCTCATCTGGTACGGCATCATGGCCGCGCACTCCTGGATGTCCTTCACCGCCATCATCATGATCGTGGCCGGCCTTTTGCTTCTCGTTGGCCGCTTCGTTCCGCTGGCGCTGGCTCTGCTGGCGCCCGTCATCGTCAACATCCTGCTCTACCATGCGCTGCTCTGGCCCCACGGCTTCATCCCGGCCGTCGTCGTAACCCTGCTTGAGGTCATTCTCCTCATCGCCTACCACCGCAGCTTCGCCCCACTCTTCGTGCCCGATCCGCCCATCAGCACCCCTAGGCCTTAGCCTGCCAAAGGCAAAGCTCTACGGTTCCATCATCTCGCCCCGCGCCGCGCTGCTCCTCGCTTGGCGCAGTGGAGAGACCCTGTATTTTGCCCTTGTCGTTGCTTGTTCCCTGCCAGCCGCCGGAGTTTACGATTGCGCAGCAGCAAGCCTCGCCCCCGCCACGCGTAGCCTCCCGCCGTCCGCGCAGGACCGCAGGACCTATACTTTAACCTGAGCCATGCCCACCCAATCTCACACCGCATTCCTCCCCGTCGCCGACCAGCTCGACCTCATCACCAAGGGCGCAGCCGAGATCATTCCCTCGGCCGACGCCACCGCCCCCGACGGCCTCCGCGCGCGCCTCGAGGAGTCCCGCCGCACCGGCACTCCCCTCCGCATCAAGGCCGGCTTCGACCCCACCGCCCCCGATCTCCACCTCGGCCACACCGTGCTCATGCGCAAGCTCAAGCACTTCCAGCAGCTCGGCCACACCGTCATCTTCCTCATCGGCGACAGCACCGCACTCATCGGCGACCCCACCGGCAAAAACCAGACCCGCAAACCCCTCACCCGTGAAGAGATCGACGCCAACGCCGAGACCTACAAGGATCAGGTCTTCAAGATCCTCGACCGCTCCAAGACCGAGGTCCGCTTCAACTCCGAGTGGCTCGATCAGCTCGGTTACGCTGGCCTCATCAAGCTCGTCTCAAAGTTCACCGTCTCGCAGATGCTGGAGCGCGAAGACTTCCACAAGCGCTTCACCGAAGAGCAGCCCATCCACATCCACGAGCTCCTCTACCCCATCGCCCAGGGCTACGACTCCGTCATGCTCCAGTGCGATGTAGAGCTAGGCGGCACCGACCAGAAGTTCAACCTCATGCGTGGCCGCGACCTCCAGCGCGACGCCGGACAGAAGCCCCAGATCGTCCTCATGACCCCCATCCTCGAAGGTCTCGACGGCGTCCAGAAGATGTCCAAGTCCCTCAACAACGCCATCGGCATCAAGGACCCCGCCAGCGAGATGTACGGCAAGCTCATGAGCATCAGCGACGACCTCATGTGGCGCTACTGGACCTTCCTCACCGACCTGCCACAATCGCAGATCGACGCCATGCAGGCCGAGGTAGCCAACGGCACCCTGCACCCCATGCAGGCCAAGAAGAACCTCGCCCACTCCATCACCGCCGGCTTCCACTCCGAAGCCGCCGCCGCAGCAGCAGCCGAATCCTGGGCCACGCAGTTCCAGCAGAAGGGCGTCGCGGAAAACCTCCCCACCGTCGAGGTCAGCCTCACCGCCGAAGGCCTGCTCGCCACCGACACCGCCGAGCCAGCCCTGCGCATCCCAAGGCTCCTCCAACTCGCCGGGCTCGCAACCTCCACCGCTGAAGCCACTCGCAAACTCGCCGAGAACGCCGTCTCCATCGACGGCACAAAGTTTACCGGCCGAACCCTCTCGCGCGAAGCCCTTGCACATGACCCGGTATTGAAACTTGGGAAAAAGCAGACTCGAGTAAAGTGGATCGGCTAACGGCACTGCACCGGCAGGGCTTCTGCCCCTCCCCTTCCAAACCTGCTCCATAGCCAGACGGATTCCTGCTTCTAGCCATGCTGCGCACAGCCCACATCATCGGCTCCGGTCCCAACGGCCTCGCCGCCGCCATCACCCTCGCCCAGCGCGGCATCGCCGTCACCGTCTACGAGCGCAACTCCCAACTCGGCGGTGCCTGTTCCACGGCCGAGGTCACCCTCCCCGGCTTCCACCACGACCTCGGATCCTCTGCCTATCCGCTCGGCATCGCCAGCCCCTTCTTCCGCAGCCTCCCGCTGGCCACCCACGGCCTGCGCTGGATCGAGCCTCCCGCACCCGTTGCCCACCCCCTCGACGACGGCACCGCCGTCACTCTCGAGCACGCCCTCGACGCAACCATCTCCCAGTTTGGCGCACACGACGCCGCCGCCTGGCACTCACTCTTCGCCTCTTCCATCCTCAACTGGCCCCTGCTCGTCCAGGACGTCACCCAGCCGCTCCTCCGCTTTCCCTCGCATCCCCTCGCCATGGCCCGCTTCGGCCCCGCCGCGCTCATGCCCGCTCAGCTCCTCGCCACCATGCTCTTCCGCGGCGACCGCGCCCGCGCCCTCTTCGCCGGCATCGCAGCGCACTCCGTCCTTCCCCTCAGCCGCATCGCCAGCTCCGCCGCGGGCCTCATCCTCGCCACCGCCGGCCACACCACCGGCTGGCCCATCGCCGCCAGCTCCGCCCCCGGTATCCATGGCGCCCAGTCCATCACCAACGCCCTCGCCGCCTGCCTCCACTCCCTCGGCGGCCGCATCCAGCTCAACGCCGAAGTCCAAAACCTCGCAGACCTCCCGCCTGCCGACGCCACACTCTTCGACACCAGCGTCTCTGCCCTTATGCGCATCGCCAACACCGCGCTCGACCCCACCTATCTTCGGCAGCTCAGCCGCTTCCGCCCAGGCCCCGGCATCTTCAAGCTCGACTTCGCTCTCAGCCAGCCCATCCCCTGGCGCGCTCCCGAGTGTCTCCGCGCCGCCACCGTCCACCTCGGCGGCACCCTCGCCCAGATCTCCCACTCCGAGCACGACGCCTTCCGCGGCCGCCTCAACGACAATCCCTATGTCCTGCTCGTCCAGCCCAGCCTCTTCGACCCATCGCGGGCTCCGCAAGCCAAGCACACCGCCTGGGCCTACTGCCACGTCCCCAACGGCTCCACCGTCGATCGTTCCCACGTCGTCGAGAGCCAGATCGCCCGCTTCGCTCCCGGCTTCCAGGACTGCATCCTCGCCCGCCGCGCCAGCAACGCCTCCACCCTCGCCGCATGGGACCCCAACCTCACCGGCGGCGACATCTCCGGCGGTGCCATGACTCTCCCCCAACTCCTCTTCCGCCCCACCGCCCGCGGCTATCGCACCAGCAACCCGCGCCTCTTCCTCTGCAGCTCATCCACCCCTCCCGGCGGCGGCGTCCACGGCATGTGCGGACACCTCGCCGCCCTCACTGCCTACCGCGATCTCGCACAGCCATAACCCAAACAACGCCACAAACAGCAGCGCCCGCAAGATCGCTCGCGGGCGCTACCGTCTGTGGCAGGACGTGTCTAGGCGGTCGGCGCCTCCGGTGTAACGGCAGAATGCGCCGCAGCCTTCACCTTGGGCGCGGCCGGTGGCTGCTGCACCTCGGCCTTCTTCGCCGGAGCCAGGATCGCATGCAGCGTCGTTCCTTCCATACGCGGCATGAACTCCACCGCCCCTGCTTCGCCAATGTCCATAATCAGGCGGTTGATAATCTTGTACCCCAGGTCGCGGTGCGCCATCTGCCGTCCCTTGAAGCGCAGGCTCGCCTTCACCTTGTCACCGTCGCCCAGAAACCGCACTGCCTGGTTTTTCTTCGTCTGGTAGTCGTGCTCATCCACGGTCACGGAGAACTTAACCTCCTTGATCGTGATCACCTTCTGCTTCTTGCGCGCAGCGCGTTCGCTCTTGTCCTTCTCGTACAGGTACTTTCCATAGTCCTGGATCTTGCATACCGGCGGCACGGCATTCGGCGAGATCTCCACCAGGTCGAGCGATCGCTCGCGGGCCATCTTCAAGGCTTCGAACGGGGCCATCACGCCAAGTTGTTCGCCACTCTCATCGATCACGCGGACTTCGCGCGCGCGGATACGTTCGTTGGTGCGGATAAAGGATTTGACGGAGCGTTTATCTAACGGTGGAATATTCAGCCTCCACGGCTCGCACTCGCTGCGGCCATGTTTTCAGGAATTTAGTTTGGATTTCCGCACAACTGCGGCAGAAACCACAGCATTCGCGAGTATAGCACCCGCGCGATGCGGATACATCCACCGTCTCGCACCCATCCACCCGGGCAACCATCCGCACCATCGCTCTCACAACTCCTCCAGAACACAAAACCAGCGCTAACACATTCCATCCAAATGACTTCCTCCCCGACAGGCTCCGCCCGCTGCAAGATCCGCCCGCAAACGATCTTCACCCGGCGAATCAGAGCCAAATCATTGAATGCAGATGAGTTGGAATAACCCTTCAACCGCATCCTCAGCGCCGTCCGATCATCGCCCTTTCCCATGATCATCGCGTCAAGTCACTCCACTCCTTCGGCCGCCAACGCTCCCGGCGCAGCCTCACCCTTCAGGCTCTCCATGACCACCCTGCACCGTCTCAGCGCGCTAATTGCCAGCGCAGCCTCGCCTGGGGAGGCCTTCGCCATCCCTGATCGACGCAGCCTCCGGCCTGAAGCGTCCCGTCGATCGCCCATCCCCCGCTTGCACCGCCGGCGACAAGCTGCGACCATTACGGGGTTAGACTACCGTTTGCAATGCGGCCTGCGCAGTTGGCAGCAAACGCCCTTCTTCGGCGCAGCACCGCATGTTTCAGGAGATCGCCATGGCTAAGCGTCGCGTCCTGCTCGTCGATGATGAAGTGTCCATTCTATTGACCATGAAGACCATCCTGGAACTGAACGGCTTCGAGGTCGACACCGCCGCCAGCGCGCGCGAGGCCCGCTCCAAACTCAAGCTCCGCGAGTATCAGATGGTCATCACCGACATGCGTATGGAGAACGACTCCGCTGGACGTGACGTCATACTGGCCGCGCGCACCGCCCCCTATCATCCCGCCGTGGCGCTGCTCACCTCGTTCCCCGACGACGAGTGGGCCGACATCGGCGCCGACAAGATGCTGGTCAAGCCCATGCAAACCGGCATCCTGCTCCGCCAGATCGAGAAGATGCTCGATGCCCACGCCGCCAAGCTCCAGCGCCTGGCCAACTCCGCCGCTGCTCCCGCGAATACCGAACCCCGCTCAACTCCTGCAAAGGCCACAAACGCCGCGGCTGCAAAGCCCAAAACCTCCTCCACCGCAAAGAAGAGCTCCCCTGTCAGGAAGTCCGCCGCAAGGCGTCCCGCAGCTCGCAAGAAGGTTGCAACCAAAAAGCGCAAGCGCTAAGCCAAAAGCCCTCGGGCCCGGACTGCTCATCTCCGGACTGCCCATCTCCGGTTCACATCGTGGCCTGGGCCTGCACAGCAGGCAGCAGCGGCTCACTCTGTCCACTCTCCAGCGCCTGTTTCACCACACTGCCACTCACCGTCTCATGTTGCAGCAGTTGCCGCGCCAGCGTCTCCAGCGCCGCGCTGTGGTCCTTCAGCAGCGCCTGCGCGCGGTCATACTGCTCGGTGACCAGGCGCTGAATCTCCGCCTCGATCACCTGCCGCGTCTCCGTACTGATCTGGCTGTCGTCCTCGACCGTCTTGCCCAGATACTGCATCTGCTGCCCTGCATACCGCACCGCGCCAAGCCTCTCGCTCATCCCGAATTCAGTGACCATGCGACGCGCCAGCTCCGTAGCCTTCATGATGTCGTCGCTGGCTCCGGTGCTGATCATCGCAAACTCCACCACCTCGGCGGCGCGTCCGCCCAGCATCACGGCGATGCGGTCCTTCAGTTCATCCAGCGTCAGCAGATAGCGATCTTCGAGCGGCAGTTGCAGCGTATACCCGAGAGCTCCGCGGCTGTGCGGAACAATGCTGATCTTGCTCACCGGCTCTCCATGCGGCACCAGCGCCGCCACCAGCGCGTGGCCCGATTCGTGATACGCAACTCTCCGCCGTTCCTGCTCATTCATCACGCGGCTCTTCTTCTCGGACCCCGCAATCACGCGTTCGATCGCAGCCTCGAAGTCCGTCAGTGCAACGGCCTCGGCCTTGCGCCGCGCAGCGAACAGCGCAGCCTCGTTCATGGCATTGGCCAGGTCCGCGCCGCTAAATCCGGCGGTCATGCGCGCGGCCTGGTCCATGTCGAACTCCTCCGCCAGCTTGATGTGCCGGCTGTGAATCCTCAGAATCTGCTCGCGCCCAATCACATCCGGATTGCCAATCGCGATCTGGCGGTCAAATCGCCCCGCGCGCAGCAGTGCCGGGTCCAGCACCTCCGGTCGGTTCGTCGCCGCCATGATGATCACCGGCGCGCTGGCGTCGGTCTTGAACCCGTCGATCTCGGCCAGCAACTGGTTCAGCGTCTGCTCCCGTTCTTCGTTGTTGCCCAGCCGCAGAGCTCCTCCACGCGCCTGCCCAATGGCATCAATCTCGTCGATGAACACAATCGCAGGAGCCGCCTTGCGCGCCTGCTCGAACATGTCCCGCACCCGCGCCGCGCCCACCCCCACAAACATCTCCACAAACTCTGACCCGCTGGTCTCGAAGAACGGAACGTGGGCCTCGCCCGCCGTCGCTTTGGCGATCAGCGTCTTGCCCGTTCCCGGCGGCCCCACCAGCAACACTCCCTTCGGAATATGTCCGCCCAGTTGCGCAAACTGTTCCGGCGTCTTCAGGAACTGGATGATCTCCTGCAGCTCGGCAATCGCCTCATCCGCCCCGCCCACATCATTCTGGTAGGTAACCGTAATGTCCTCCGGCTTCACCTCAATCGCCTTGCTCTTGCCCACGCCGAAGACCGCGCTCAACCCTCGGCCGCCACCCCTTCCCATGCGCCCTATCACCAGAAACCAGAACCCTGCAATCACCACCAGCGGCAAGATGTACTGAAAAAAAATCGTACTGAAAGCGCTCGGCGGAGGCTCAAACTGGTACGTCACATTGGCCGCCTGCAGCTCGTCGGCCAACTGCGGATCACCGCCCGGCGAAGGCGCGGCCACCGTGCTGAACGGCAGCGTCTGCGGCGTCGCGCCCGCCTTGGGATTCTTCATCTCACCTGTAATGCTGTTCGCCCCGATGCTCACCTTCACCAGTTGATGGTCCGCCAGCTTGGTCTTGAACTCGCTGTACGGAATCGTTGTGCCCCGGTCCGCAGGCGTCATCACCAGCACCTGCACCAGCCACAACGAGATCATCGTCGCAATCAGGTAACTGAGGCCCATGCGCACATAACGCGCTCGTCTCTCCTGCTTCTTCTCGTCTTCTTCTACACCGTGCTTGCCGGGCGGCGCTTCTGGTTCGCTCATGCTTCACCCACGGACGCTGCTGGCAAACAGTCTACCCCTCCATCCTCCACAGCGAGTGGTCAGCCGGCACACGACCCCTCCCCGCCCGCGCGCTTCCCCTTCGCCCATCGCTACCCCAGTGCCGGATACGCCACGCCCGTCAGCTCCTCCGACACCGTCCACAGCCGCGCCCCCACCGCCGTATCCAGTCCATTCGCGCGTGGCTGCACCTCCACCGGCCAGCCCTTCATCTCCATGAATCCATCCGGCCCAACGTACTCGCCGCCTCGCGCGTCCGGCGACGTCGCCGCGTACAGCGTCGGCAGCGCACCTGCCGCATCCGGCTGCATGATAATCGGCGCTACAAGCTTCAGCACCACGGCCTTCAGCCCATTCGACCCCGGCCCGTTCTCGATAATGTTGGTCGCCGAAACTCCCGGATGCACCGCCACGCTCAGCAGCCGTCCGTGCGCCGCCCGAACCCTTCGGTCCAGCTCCTTCGCAAACAAAATATTCGCCAGCTTCGACGCTCCATACGCATCCCACGGCTTGTACCTGCGTTCGCTCTGCAGGTTGTCGAACTCGATCTTCCCATTGCGATGCGCCAGTGACGCCACCGTCACCACCCGCGGCGCAGCCGAGGTCAGCAGTTGCGGCATCAGCAGCCCCGTCAGCGCAAAGTGGCCCAGGTGATTCGTCCCAAACTGGCGCTCAAACCCATCCGGCGTCAGCTCTCGCGTCGGCAGCGCCATCACGCCAGCATTGTTGATCAGCAGGTCCAGCACCATCCCTCGCTCCGCCAACCTCCTGGCGCAGGCACGTATCGACGCCAGCGAAGCCATGTCCAACTCCACCACCTCCGCGCTTGCCCCCGGTGTCTCGCGCAGCAGTCGTTCCAGCGCCGCCCCTCCCTTCGCCCCATTGCGGCAGCCCAGCAGCACATGCGCTCCGTGCCGCGCCAACTCCATCGCTGCCTGGTAGCCAATCCCGCTGTTCGCTCCCGTCACCAGCGCCGTCCTGCCTGCCTGCGAGGGGATCTGCTCCGTCGTCCACTTCCGTGCTGCCATCGGGTACGCCTCCAATCGGCCTACGCTCCGCCGTCCTGCCCAGATCCTACCAGCCGCCCTTTGGCCGTATGCGACTTTCTTCCGCGTAATCAAACTCCTGTTATATTTAGGTGCGTCAGCCATCGTAGTCGCTGGTAATGCTGTTGCACTGCCATTACAATCGGAGTACATGATCGAGAGTAGTAATTTTTTAAGCTGAGCCCTTTCGTGGGCCGGGGGCGATTTTGCTAAATATCTGGGAAGGGTTCACTGATGAAAATTAGGGCACGATTGACCGCAAGTGCTGCTCTGCTGTTGGTTCTGGCAGGCACCATCGGATGTACAAAACTGAAAGCGCGCGACCAGCTCGTTAAGGGCGTGCAGGCCTTCAAGGCCGGGAAGTATGAGGAGGCTGTTGACTTCTTCCAGAAGTCCGTAGCTCTCGACCCTACCAGCGCAGAGAGCCATCTCTATCTGGCTACCGCTTATAGCTATCAGGTCGTTCCGGACCTCGACACCCCGGAGAATCTCGCCATCGCGAAGAAGGCGCTTGACGGCTTCAACACTGTGCTGGCGCAGAACCCCAATGACCTCGACGCCCTGCGCCAGGTTGCCTCCATCGATCGCAACATCAAGCGCTACGATCAGGCTAAGGCCGACGAGATGAAGATTCTCTCGCTCGATCCCAAGGACTCTGAGGCCGCCTACACCATTGGCGTCATCGACTGGACCGAGTCCTACAAGAATGCGACCGTGATCCTCGCTGCCGCTGGCCTGCAGGATGATGGCGAAGGCAACGTCAAGAAGTCCAAGGATGTTTGCTCCAAGATCGTCACCGCTAACACCGATCTCGTCAACGATGCACTCAAGTATCTGCAGATGGCCGTGAACATCAACCCCAACTACGACGACGCCATGCAGTATCTGAACCTCGCCTATCGCCGCAAGGCGGACATGGAGTGCGGCGACGACGCGGCACGCAAGGCCGACCTCGCCCAGGCCGACATGTGGGTGCAGAAGGCTATGGGTGCCCGCAAGGCCAACGAAGCCGCCAAGGAAAAGATCGCCGAGCACGGAGGCATCACCCCGCAGTAACCTTGCTCGTCACTACACGATCCTCTCCATCACAAGGCCTCCTCCACGGGAGGCCTTGTTGCTTTTCTGGTGCTTCGCGCAAAATCTGTCCACCGCCAGGCATTTCTTTCACCTGATATTAACCTTGATCCGCTCAGAGGTTTCTAATCTTAGAGGATGCCTCAGGATCATCTTGACTACTCCTTTCAACCGACCGAAAACTCTCGCTGCACCGTGCTTACCCTGCGCGGAGCCCTTACCCTGAGCCACATCTTCACCCTCCAGCAGCAACTCCACGACGTGGACGCCGACCTCCTCATCCTCGATTGTTCTGGCTTGGAGTACATGGATTCGGCTGGTCTGGGCGTCGTGGTCAACAGCTACGTCTCACAGTCGGACAAGGGCCGCAGGATTGCCCTGGTAGGCGCCTCCGAGCGCATCTGGGCTCTCTTCACCTCTACCCGTGTCGACCAGTACTTCTCTCGCTTCCCCACCGTCGCGGCGGCCGAATCCAGTCTCTGAATCCGCTGTACGCATCGTACCCGGTAGAGCATCATGGTCGCGCATGGTTGCCAAGACCCCTACGCGAGCATGGCCAGTGCACTTGCCATGCAGCCCTGCCGCCTCCGCCAGATCCAGACGATCGTAGCGCCCACGCAAAAGCGCTCCACCCTGCGACGCAATCTGTCGCAACGATGGAGCGCTTGGATCGTGCTGCTTGTCTTACCGCCTGTCAGCCAGGCCTAGTTACCGGCCTCGACCTGCGGCGTAATGATCGCAATATTCGTAACGTCGGCCTGCTTGCCGAATCCGATCGCCTCTGCGACACTGCCGAAGTTCAGGTCACGATCGCCCTTGACGAACATCACCTTCTCCTGCCGCGTCTCATAGATTTTGGTCAACTCCGACGCCATCTGGTCCTTGGGAAAGGTCTGGTCGTTGATCTTGTAGGTCGGCACAGCCCCGGTGTTGAGCACCTGAACAACGATCGTGCGGTCATTCGGCTGGGACTGCTGCTTGTCCTTGGGCGGCTGCGGCACCAGCGTATCCAGGCCCTTCGGCGTGGTCGGCTGAATAACCATGAAGATGATCAGAAGCACCAAGAGAACGTCGATCAACGGCGTGACGTTCATGTCTGAAACTGCACCGCCTGTTGAACCACCACCCATTGCCATAGTGAGACTCCTTCGTTTCCTTGCTTATCCTTGCCTTCAGGCCGCGCTGTACATGTTTCGCGCGTACCCATCACAACCTGCCGCCCTGTTACTGGCCGGCGTTGTAGGTCTTGTCCGTCATCAGGTTCAGCGTGTTGACGCCGGCGCCGCGCAGCGCATCAATCGCATCTTCCACCTTGCCGAAGTTGGCCCGCGTATCCGCGCTCAGGTAGACCGATTTGTCGTCACCAGGATTGCTCTTCAACGCCTCCAGGCCCTGCACTCTGCTGGTCAGATCCGCGAGCGAGCCTACCTTGTCGCCGCGAACGAACATGGAACCATCGCGCGTTACGGCTACCGTAATCGCATCTTCCTTGTTAGCTGCGTCCAGAATCACCGCCGCACTCACCCTGGGCAGATCCACCGTGATCTTGTCCCCCAGCATCGGAGTGATGACCATGAAGATGATCAGAAGCACGAGCATCACGTCCACCATCGGCGTCACGTTGATGTTCGAGTTTACCTTCTTGCCCTCGTCCCGCTTTGCTATCGACATATAAAGTGCACTCCGTTTGGGTCGCGGCCGCCGTCAGCGACGTCCTGCCCTGGCTATTGTTGCGGAGAGCCCGAGGTCCCGGACACCGTTCGCTTCGATGTCCGGGAGATCTCCAGCGTGATTCCCGCAAGGTCGTGCTTGACTGCCATGCACCGGCTCAATCCGGAACCGGCCGGCAGGGTTTAGCGGTGTGACTGTTTGATGAAGTAGTCCACCAGCTCCGACGAGCTGTTGTCCATCTCCACGTCGAACGATTCCACCTTGCCGGTGAAGTAGTTGAACGTCATAACGGCAGGGATCGCCACCAGCAGGCCGAACGCGGTCGTTACCAGCGCTTCAGAGATACCGCCGGCGACGGCCGCCAGCCCCTGGCTCTTGGTGGTTGCAATCGCTTTGAAGGCGTTGAGGATACCTACGACCGTTCCGAACAGCCCGATGAACGGTGCCGTCGATCCAATCGTCGCCAGGCCGCCGAGGCCCTTCTTCAGCTTCGCATGAACGATCGCCTCGGAGCGCTCCAGAGCGCGCTTCGAGCTCTCGATCTGCTCCTCCGAGATCGCCCCGCCCGAACCAAACGAGCGGAACTCGGTCAGGCCTGCCGTCACCACCTCAGCAAGGTGCGACTTCTTCGAGCGATCGGCAACCTTGATCGCCTCGTCCAGACGGCCTTCCTTGAGCGCGCCCGCAACCTTGGGGGCAAACTCGCGCGACTGCTTGCGCGCAGCCGAAAAATACAGGGCACGGTCGATCATCACGGCCAGCGACCAGATCGACATGATGAACAACAGAATGACGACGAGCTTGGCAGGAACGCCCATCTGCGCCCACAGGGCTGCAGGACCGAAGCCAACTTCGGCAGGTGCGTCTTGAAGATACATGGCAAGTGAAGCTGCGGGTGCGTGAGCGAAGTTAGCAAGATGAGCGAGAATCACGAAATCTTTCCTCCTGGGTGGAACTGCGGTGAACTGATACTGCGTATACTGCAAAACTTGGGTTAGATCGAGCCATACTGCTTGATCGCTGACAGCTTAGAACAGGAGGATTCGCCTGCTCTCCGAGTGAGTTGCCGAGATTCTTACAATACCTCAGGTTGAGCCCCGTGGCGCGCTGTTGACGAACAGGTTAATAATCAACAGATTTCCGCATCCTGCTCTCTCTGCGGTGTTAATCGCCGCCGTTGAGCGCGAAGTTCACCGTGATGGTGGTATCCACTTCAGTCGGCTCTCCGTTCAGCAGATAGGGCTTGTACCTCCACTGCTTCACGGCTTCGAGGGCGTAGTTGTTGAACATTGGATTGCTGCTGCTGGCCACCGCGAGGTTGATGACCGTTCCGCTCTTGGAGATAATCGCGTGCAGCACAACAGTTCCGCTCATGTGCGCAATCTTGGCAATCGGCGGATACTGCGGCTCGACAAATGCAATACGATTGCCGGCGATCACACCACCCGAGATGCGGGTTGGGCCAGTCGGCTTGGGCGGTTCCACGTGAATCGCCGGGCCTGTGCCACCGGCGATACCGCCGAACACGCCGCCCGGAGACCCGCCGGCCATGCCCTGCATACCCGCGACACCCACGCCCGCGCTGGGTGGCGCTTCATCCTTCACCATCTTGATATCCTTGGGGATCTTGGTGGGCGCGTGCAGCCCTGCGTCGATCTCCGACACGTGAGGAACGACCTTGGCCGCAGGCGGCGGCGGTGGCGGCGGCGGCGGCGGTGGTGGTGGCGGTGCCGTCAGCGAGGCCGTCAGCGAATTGCGCGGCAGAGCCTCCGGGTAGAGCAGCGGGATCAGGATCATCAACAGGACGATCAGGCCGTTGAAACCAAACGTGGCGATCATCCAATACCGTGACTTGGTCTTGAGCTTACCGCCGGATTCCATCAGTGAGTCTTCAAACATTAAGCGACCTCGTTCCCGCGAGGGAGAGCTATGAGCTTTAGACACCAACGTGGTTCAAATTGTTCCCGATGTTTCGCAGCCATTCTGCCGTGAACAACTGTGCTGCCGGAGCGCATGAAACCTCGCTCTGCTGTTTGGAAAAATTTGACCGGAGTCGATGATGCAGCGTGCTGGTGCTCATCCTACCTCAAATAGTTCCAATTGGGAAAACTGCCCAAAAGGTAGTGCATTTAGCCCGCATTTACCGCCGGACGACCTTCGCCGCCGGCAGCGCAACCCGCTTGCCCGCTGGTGCTCTCTTTGCGCGCCAGTCCTGGTACGCCACAAGCATCGGCGCCGCCACCGCAATCGACGAGTACGTTCCGATCGTGATGCCAACCACCAACGCAAAGGAGAAGCCATGCAGCACTTCCCCGCCAAACACATACAGGCACAGCACCGTCATGAACGTCAGCCCCGACGCAATCACCGTCCGGCTCAGCGTCTGGTTGATGCTGCGATTCACCAGGTCCGCCAGCTTGTCACGCCGGTTCAGCGCCAGGTTCTCGCGGATGCGATCGAACACCACAATCGTATCGTTCATCGAGTAGCCGACCAGCGTCAGGATCGCCGCCACCACCGTCAGCGTAATCTCCATATTCATCAGCGAGAAGAATCCAATCGTGATCAGCGTGTCATGAAACACCGCCACCACCGCGGCCACGCCATAGATCAGTTCAAACCGGAACCACAGGTAGATCAGCATCCCCAGCAGCGAGTACAGCGTCGCCAGCTCCGCCTCATGCGTCAACTGCTTGCCTGCCGTTGGCCCGACGATATCCACCTGCTGCACCGTAAACCCCGAGTCGTGATAGCCCGCCGACAGCGCGTTCTCCACCTCCGAGCGCCCCTCGTCGTGTGCCGTATCCTGCGCCGTCGACATCGGCAGCGAGATAATCTCCTTGTTGCCCAACTCTCCGCCGCCCACATCCGAGATCCGCTGGATCGTCCAGTCCTTGATCTGCGCCGCGTCCAGCGCTCTGCGAATGTCATCCTCATGCGGCGTGCTGTCGAACTGAACCGTGATAGCCGTTCCGCCCTTGAAGTCCACGCCCGTCGGAATTCCATGCCAGAACAGCATGCTGAAGATGCCCGCAACCGAGAAGATCAGGCTGAAGCCGAGGAAGTACCACTTCTTCCCCAGCCAATCGATATTTGCGCTCCGAAACAGTTCCACGTTTTCTTTCCTTCGCCCGCAGTGCAGGCTCTTTACTCTTGGCTTCTAGCTCTTGGCTCTTTAGATCGAAAGCTCTGCCGTACCGCGTGCCTTCTTGGTCAGCAGGTAGTCGAAGATGGTGCGCGACACAAAGACCGCGGTAAAGATATTGGCTATCAAACCGATCGTCAGCGTCACCGCGAATCCCTTCACCGGCCCGGTTCCGAACAGGAACAGAATCGCAGCAGAAACCACGGTCGTTACGTGGGTATCGAAGATGGTCGTCCACGCATGCGCAAAACCATCCTGCACCGCTGCTGCGGCCGTCTTGCCCAGCCTCAGCTCCTCCCGAATCCGCTCGAAGATCAGCACATTCGAGTCCACGCCCATACCGATCGTAAGGATCACGCCGGCAATGCCCGGCAGCGTCAGCGTTGCTCCCGAGAAGCCCATGAATCCCAGCAGGATCAGCAGGTTCAGCATCAGCGCCAGGTCCGCATTCACGCCCGCGCCCTTGTAGTAGATCAGCATGAAGATCAGCACCACCACCAGCCCGGCAATCGACGCCACCACGCCTTGATGAATGCTCGCCGCGCCCAGCGTCGGCCCTACCGTCCGCGTCTCCAGGTACGAGATCGAAGCCGGAAGCGAGCCCGTCCGCAGCATCAGGCTCAGGTCCGCCGCCTGGTCCTGCGTGAACCCTCCCGTGATCCTCCCGGAGTCGCGAATCGCGCTCTCGATCCCAGCCACCTCACGCACCTGGTTGTCCAGCACAATGGCCATCTGGCCCGTACCCTTGTTCGCGTCCGTGTACTTGTAGAAGCGGTCGCCGGCTTCGGTCGTCAGGTTGAACGTAATGTCCGGCCGGCCATTTTCGTCGGTCGAAGGCTGCGCATCGCGGAAGTCCGTTCCCGACACAATCGCCAGCCGCTTCAGCAGGTAATACTCATCCGGTCCGCCCGCGCCGTTTGACCCCTTCAGCAGCTCGTCCTCCGCTGGAATGCCCCCGGGGTTGGCCTGCGTAGCCTCCGCCACGCTGCCATAGCTCCCCACCACCGCATGAATCTCCAGCTTCGCGGTCGACTGAATGATGTTCTCCACCCGGCCCGGATCGGACACGCCCGGTAGCTGCACCAGAATCTCATTGTCGCCCAGGCCGTACTTCTCGATCACCGGCTCGCTCACGCCCAGCGTATTCACGCGCTCGCGAATCGTATCGATCGACGTGTCCAGCGCCCGCGCCTCGATCGCCCGAATCTCCGACAGCTTCAGCGTCATCGTGTAGCCGCCGTTGCCCGACGACGAAACATCGTAGCCCGCGTACTCATTGCCCGTCAGAACGTCGTGGATCGCGCTCTGCTGCGTCGGCGTTCCACCCGAGATCGTAATCACCTCCGGATGCGCCGGATCCAGCTTCGTCGCCGTCGCCCCCGTCGCCGCCAGCGCCGTATTCAGCGCCTGCACATCGCGGTCCGTGTCCGAGTTCACCGCCTCCGCCACATGCACCTGCAACACCAGGTGCGTTCCGCCCTTGAGATCCAGCCCAAGGTTGATGCGGTTCTCCAGCGACTGCTTCAATCCACCATGCGGAATCCCGAAGATCCCGTAGATGAAGAACAGCAGCACTGCGACGATAAAGCCTGTTCTACTGGCCAGATTCTTTCCCATTGTTCTCTTGTTTCCTTCAATACTCCGCGCCTGCATCCATCGCGGGTCCTGCGTCTGAACTTTGCGAAACGTTGTTTTTCTCTTCGCGGATGCTGCGTGAAAGCCTCTGTCCGCCGCCCGAAAAACCTTACGCCTTGCTGCTGTCGTCTTCCGTGGTCACCGCGGCCACAGCGCTCTTCACCAGTTCCAGCTTCACGCCATCCGGCGCCGTCCGCACCACCAGCACATCGTCCTTGACGCTCACAATCACGCCACGAATCCCGCCATTGGTCGTCACCCGGTCGCCCGGCTTCAGCGACGCCAGCATCGCCGCCCACACCTTCTGCTTCCGCTGGTTGGGCGCGATCAGCAGAAAATACATCGCAACGAACATCAACAGCAGCAGCGGGACTCCGCCAAATTGGCCCAGGATCGATCCCGGCCCAGCCGCACCTGCATACATGAAATCCGCAATACCCAGCGCGCTCAAAGCTATGTCCTACTCGCGCGCCGAACGCACGTACCATCTCATTCGGCAGCGTCTTCCTTGGAAATTTGGGGATTCTCGCTCGTACAGCAAGCACTGGAACTGTGCCATGCGCCCGAAGTTCCTCCGGACACACGTCCACGAAAGCCAGCCAATCGCACCTGAGCATTAAGCATCGCGGAATGCAGGGGTGATGTCAAGGAATTGCCGCATCCCATCGCACGTCAAGCCACCCCGCGCGGCTTGCGTGACGTCATTCATCTCCCCCACCTCATCCCTGCGATACCCTTAGCCATGCGCCTCACCCTCCACGACATCCGCACCGAGCTGCCCCCGCTCGTCCATCTCGCCCTGCCCCTCATCGCCGGCGAGCTCGGCTGGGTCTCCATGTCGCTGGTCGATACCATCATGCTCGGCCATCTCCCCAACTCCGCACTCGCCATGTCCGCCGCCGCACTCGCCCAGGTCCTCTTCAATACCTTCTGCTTCGGCGTCGGCGGCGTCCTCCTCGGCCTCGACACCCTCATCTCCCAGGCCCTCGGCGCCAAACAGCAGCACGAAGCCAACCGCTGGCTCCTCCACGGCCTCGTCATGGCCATCGCTCTCTCCGCCCTGCTCGTCGCCATCTTCGCCTTCGGCCCGGCACTCCTCATCCACCTTCCCGTTGACCGCGCCATCCTCGCCCAGGCCGTCCCCGCCATGCAGGGCCTCAACTACGGCACCCTCCCGCTGATGCTCTACTTCTCGCTCCGCCGCTATCTACAGGCTGCGCATCACGGCCGCCCCATCGCCTTCGCCCTCATCTCCGCCAATCTCGTCAACGCTGCCGCCGACTGGCTCCTCATCTTCGGGCATCGCTGGCCCCTCTTCGGAACCCACTCCCTCGCCATCCCGGCCTTTGGCGTCGCCGGCTCATCCTGGGCCACCAGCTTCGCCCGCCTCTATCTCATGGCCGTCCTTCTCTTCGCTCTCTGGCGCGCCGACCACCACCACCACTACGGCCTCCTCGCCGGCCTCCGCCAGAGAGTCTCCCGCCGCATCGAACTCCAGCACCTCCGCCGTCTCTTCCTTCTCGGCGCACCGGCCGGCGCGTCCATCTTCGTCGAGATCGCCATCTTCGCCCTCGTCACCACCCTCATCGCCACCTTCGGCCGCCTCCCACTCGCCGGCCACGAGGTCGCCCTGCAATGCGCCAGCACCACCTTCATGGTGCCCTTCGCCATCTCCGCCGCCACCTCGGTCCGCGTCGGCCACGCCATCGGACGCACCCGTATCGGCGCTGCCACCCCCGGCAACGTCATCGCCGCCGGCTGGAGCGGCATCGGCACCGGCGCTGCCTTCATGCTCTGCGCCTCCGTCCTTCTTCTCTCCATCCCCGCGCAGATCGCGCGCCTCTTCACCCCCGACCCCGGCGTCATCGCCGCCGCCGTCCCCCTCCTCCTCATCGCCGCCGGCTTCCAGTTCTTCGACGGCCTCCAGATCACCGCTACCGGCGCTCTCCGCGGAGCCGGCAACACCCACATCCCCTTCCTCACCCAACTCATCTGCTACTGGGTCATCGGCATGCCGCTCGGCATCCTGCTCGGCTTCCACGAGAAGCTGGGTGCAGCCGGCCTCTGGTGGGGCCTGCTCATCGCCCTCACCTGCGGAGCCGTCGCCCTCTGCACCTTCTGGCTCCGCACCACCCGCTCCCTCGCAGCCTGACCACCACAGCCTCCCTCCTGCCTTTGCGGTCGCGTACCGGAGAGCCTCATCCCCCCATCGACACCCATGCAAGGTGACTCATGTCACTGCGGCGGACCCTCGTCTGATGAAAACTACCCTCTATGGGGCACATGCTCGAAGACATCTCAGCGACAATGCTCGGCTGAAATCTCCCCATCCATCAAACCCGCGCCTCGCAGCCAGCCGAATCAGAGGAGAACAGCCATGCCTCAGCCCGCAAAAACAATCTTCGCAACTCTCGTCGCCCTCGTTCTCTCGTCCGCCGCCGGCATCACCGGATGCAGCAGCGGAGGTACCGGCACCAGCACAACACCCCCACCTCCACCCTCCTCCACCGCCGTCCTGATCAACATGGGCGACTCGCCCTCGGACTCCGTGCTGGAGGCTGCCGTCACCATCAGCGCCATGAGCCTCACCAACGCCGCCGGCGCCACGGTCACCGTTCCCATCTCCTCGCCCATGACCATGGAGCTCGCCCACCTGGCCGGCACCGTCGCTCCTCTCACCATGCCCAGCATCGCCCAGGGAACCTATAACACCATGTCTCTCACCCTCTCTTCGGCGACCATCTCCACCATGGCCTCGGGCTCCACCACCCCCGTCCAACAGGTCTTCTCCTCGCCCATGACGGTCAGCATTCCGCTCACCACGCCACTCACCGTCGGCAGCAACGCAATGGTCATGAACCTGGATCTCAATCTCGCAGCCTCGGTCGGAACGGCCTCTGGCGGCGGCCTCACCTTCACTCCCACCTTCATGGCCACGGTGAACACCGCCTCCGGCGCCTCCACCGCCACGCCCGAGCAGGGCGGCATGATGCAGATCGTCGGCAGCGTCTCCACCACCTCCGGCAGCACCTTCACCATGGGCACCCTCCAGGGCGGCTCCATGAGCTTCACCTCCGGCACCTCCACCGCCTTCATGGGCATGAACGGCCAGTCCCTGACCGGCATGGGCATGATGACCAGCAGCCAGATCCTCAGCGTCAATGCGACGCTCCAAACCGACGGCACCTGGATGGCCAACTCCGTCACAGCTATGATGGGGTCCGGCGGCGTCATGCCCGTCGGCATCATCACCGCGGCCAGCGGCACCGGGATCACCATGTTCGCCAACAACGGCGCCGGCTCCGGCATGATGGCCTCCTACCTCGGCGGCGGCATCTCGGCCACCCTGGGCAGCACCATGACCTACGGTATCGACGATGCTGGCATCACCGGCATGCCCTCCTCGATGCTCTTTGACGCAACCCACATCGGCAAGGGACAGAACGTCGCCATCGCCGGCAGCGGCGGCATGTCCGCAGGCGGCAGCATGATGGGCGGAGGCATGGGCATGGGCAGCATGTCCGCCACCGGCATCGAGCTCGAGCCCCAGGGCCTCACCGGCACCGTCTCCAACATGACCGGCAGCGGCTTCACCCTCAACCTCGCCGCTGGCTCTGCCTTCGCCGTCCTCACCGGGACCACCACCATGAACGTCTCCCAGATCGCCTCCACCCAGATGAACGGCCTCACCCTGGCCAACGGCATCAGCGTTCAGGTCTACGGCTACATGTTCTACAACGCGGGCGCCTACACCTTCGTCGCCACCCAGATGATGGCCGCGCCCACCGCCTAGTCCCCCCGCTCCAGCGAACCCACGTCCTGCTATGGCGAATCCCCGGCCTCACCCGGGGATTCGCCGTCTCCGCACACCATATCCTTCATTCCTTGAATCGCCCCACCTAAACCGATATAGTCGTCTGCGACGCCCATCCCTCTCCGCGAAGGATCTCATGAAGCTCACCCGCCGCCAGACCCTCCAACTCCTCGCCAGCGCCGCTCCCGCCTTCTCTCTCCGCCGCGCATTCTCACAGCCCGCTGCCATCGCCCAAACCACCGGCCAGTCCCCCGCCACGCCGCCCCTCAGCATCACGCCCGGCCCCTTCACCAACACCCGCGCATCCCTCCGCGCCTACACCACGCCCGACTGGTTCGCCGACGCCAAGTTCGGCATCTGGGCCCACTGGGGCCCGCAGTCCGCCATCGGCGACGGCGACTGGTACGCCCGCAACATGTACATCGAGGGCACCGCGCAGTACGATTACCACCTCAAGCGCTTCGGCCCGCAATCCAAGGTCGGCTACAAGGACCTCATCCACCTCTTCACCGCCGACCGCTGGGACCCCGGGCACCTCATGGATCTCTACCAGCGCGCCGGTGCAAAGTACTTCTTCTCCATGGGTGTCCACCACGACAACTACGACCTCTGGAACTCCAAATATCAGCCCCGCTGGAACTCCGTGGCCTCCGGTCCGCGCAAGGATGTTGTGGGCCTCTGGGCCGCTGCCGCGCGCTCTCGTGGCCTCCGCTTCGGCGTGTCTGAGCACCTCTCCAACTCCTTCGACTGGTTCGCCCCCTCCCACCTCGCCGACACCAAGGGCCCCTGCGCCAACCTCCCCTACGACGGCCAGAATCCCGCCTTTGCCGACCTCTACCACTCCTACGCTGACATGCCCGCCAACTTCGCCCACACCATCCAGCCCGATCCCATGGGCCGCACCGCACCCGACTGGTGGAAGCTTCAGTACTTCAACCGCGTCAAGGACCTCCTCGACCAGCACCAGCCCGACCTCCTCTACACCGATGGCGGCATCGAGTTCGGTGAGTACGGTCTCGCCACCGTCGCCGAGTTCTACAACGTCGGCCCCGTCTCCTACCAGGGCAAATCCGAGGCCATCTACTTCAGCAAAACCCTCACCGACTGCCCCGACGGCACCTCCTGCGTCCTCGACCACGAACGCAGTGTCCTCGACGCGATCGATCCCCACCCCTGGCAGACCGACACCTGCATCGGCGAGTGGCACTACAAGCTCGGCACCACCTACAAGTCCCCCAAGAAAGTCATCGACATGCTCGTCGACATCGTCAGCAAGAACGGCAACCTGCTGCTCAATATCCCCCTCCCCGCCTCCGGCGAACCCGACACCGAAGAGCTCCGCATCCTCGCCGCCATCACTCAGTGGACATCCATCAACGGCGAGGCCATCTTCTCCACCCGCCCCTGGAAGATCCACGGCGAAGGCCCCTCCCTGCACGCCGCCATTGCCAGGCCCAGGCCCGGCTTTGACCCCAACGAAGGCCGCCAACCCGACCTCACTGCCGAAGACATCCGCTTCACCACCAAAGGCAGAACCCTCTACGCTCTCGTTCAGGGCTGGCCCTCCAGCAGCGAACTCACCATCGCCGCCCTCGCCACCAACAGCCCGCAACAACCCGCCAAAGCCCTCGACGTCCGGCTCCTGGGCCGCGACGAGCCTCTCCGCTTCACCCAGGACACCACCGGCCTGCGCGTCACCCTCCCCACCACCCCACCACCCGCCTCCAACCTCGGCATCGCCCTCCGCATCCACTTCGCCTGATCGCGCTCAAACGCTGTCATCTCGGCCACTAGCGCCATCGCCAATCTTTTCACCTCCACCGCAGCGCAGTGGCCCGCAATGGCTCCTGCGCAAACTCGCGATCGAAGCATTCGGGCACTCACCTCTTCACCCAGGCAGCATCCTCCCATAAACTCTCCGCACAAGTCTTCGTTCTGGCGGGGTCCTGCGTGATACTCTCTGCACCTTGGGCCCTGTTCGCATGGGTGCGCGGCCGGGCGAGTTCGGCTACACTCATAGCAATTCCGCTGCTCGTGCGAAATCCAACCTCAATCTCCTCAGGAGCAACCGTTATGCGTCTTGCCGCCCTGCTGGTTCTTGCGACTGCTTCGGTCGCTGCGTCTGGTGCTTCCTCTACTGCACTTGCTGCTGTGCCTGCTTCGGGTGGGCGCTCTGTTTCGACCTCTGCCGCTGCGCCTGATCCCCGGCTCGGCAGCGCTTATAAGTTTCATGATGGTGGCTGGACCTATGTGCACCTGGCCGGAACGCCCGAGCAGATTGGCTTTCAGCATGGGTACCTGCTGGCGCGGGAGATCGAGGACAACGTCCACGTCTACTCGGTGGAGGCTGTGCATTTGGATAAGCGGCCGTGGGAGTTCTTTCGCCAGGCGGGAAAGAATGTGCTCTGGCCAAAGCTCGATGCCGAGTACCAGCAGGAACTGAAGGGCATTGCCGAGGGCTTGAAGGCGCAGGGATCCAAGCTGGACGTGTGGGATGTGGTGGCGATCAACGGCGATCAGGAACTGACAGGGTATTACCTGCCGATGATCAACGCCAGGGAGGGCAAGCCGAATCCGAAGGCAGCGGTCGCGCCGGGCAAGTGCAGCGCGTTTATTGCGACCGGATCGGCCACCCGGGATGGAAAGATCGTGATCGCGCACAGCAACTGGTCCCCCTATGCGGAGGGAGAACGCTGGACGGTGGCCTTCGACGTGGTACCGGCCAAGGGATATCACTTCCTGATGGATGGAACCCCGGGCGTGATTACCAGCCAGGATGATTTTGGCGTGAACGCCGCCGGGATGATGATTACCGAAACGACGCTGCCCATGGCCAAGGGCTTCGACGTAAATGGAGTCCCGGAGTTTGATCGCTCGCGCAAGGCCATGCAGTATGCAGGCTCGATTGCGGAGTACGCCGCCATCATGCGCGAGGGAAATAATGGCGGCTATGCAAACTCGTGGCTCATCGGAGACCGCAAGACCAACGAGATTGCATACCTGGAGTTGGGCTTGCATCACACGCCGCTCACCGTGAAGAGCGATGGGTTCTTCGTGAGCTCGAACTTCGCGCAGGATCCCATGGTGATTCGCGATGACACTCCCGGCTTCAATCCGAACGATCCGCAAAGCTCCATGAATGCCCGGCATATTCGAGCGCTGGAGTTTATGCAGCAGCACTACGGAAAACTGGACACCGCGCTGGCGGAGGCGTATTTATCCGACCACTACGACTCGTATGAGAAGAAGGTCGATGCGGGCATAAGGAGCATGTGCGGGCATGAGGAGACGTCCGCGCGCGGCGAGCCCGTGTGGGGCGATCGTCCGTTTACACCCGGCGGAGCGGTGACGGGCAAGGTGATGGACTCGGATATGGCGGCCAAGATGAGTTTTATCGGGCGTGCCGGGCATCCCTGCGGAGAGGATTTTCTGGCCGGCGCCTTCTTCACCGCACACCCGGAGTTCGACTGGGAGAAGCCGATCCTGCATGACATGAAGGCCGGTCCATGGACTACGCTCAGAGCCGATGAGAAGGCCCCCGCGATGGTGGCCGCGCGGTAGGGTTGGGCACGAAGCTGGTGTTTCTGGCAGCAGCAACGCCAGCTTCCGCAGCCTGTTCCTCGCCGCTGTCCTCGCCGTGCCGCACCCCACTCATGCCGATCATGAAGCCGTTGGCATGAGTGGAGTGCGCTCGGAATGACACATCAGCCGAGCGCGCGGCCGGCTTTACTTGGCTGCGAGCTCTGCTGCGGCGCCGGCCTTGAGCGCGGCGGCCTTATCGGTTGCTTCCCACGTGAAGGCGTCGCCCGTGCGGCCGAAGTGCCCGTAGGCCGCGGTCTGCTTGAAGATGGGACGACGCAGGTTGAGGCTCTCGATGATGCCCTTGGGGGTGAGCTGGAAGTTCTCGCGCACAAGTTCGATGAGCCGGGGCTCGGAGACTGTGCCCGTGCCGAAGGTGTCGATCCGCACGCTGACCGGCTCCGCGACACCAATCGCGTAAGCGAGTTGGACTTCGACGCGGTCCGCAAGGCCAGCGGCCACGATGTTCTTGGCAACATAGCGCGCCATGTAGGCCGCCGACCGATCCACCTTCGTGGAGTCCTTGCCGGAGAACGCTCCTCCGCCGTGACGGCCCATACCGCCATAGGTGTCGACGATGATCTTGCGCCCCGTGAGACCGGTGTCGCCCATCGGCCCGCCGATGACAAACCGGCCGGTAGGATTGATGTGGTACTTCGTGTCGGCGTCGAGCAGCTCAGCAGGGATGACCGCCTGGATCACATGCTCCATGATCTCGGCGCGGAGCTGGTCGTTAGTCAGTGTGCTGTTGGGGTCCTTGTCGGAGAACTCCGCGTGCTGCGTGGAGATGACGACCGCATCGACGCGGACAGGCTTGTTGTTGGCGTCGTACTCGACCGTTACCTGCGACTTGCCATCGGGCCGGAGGTAGGGGAGCTTGCCGTTCTTGCGAACATCCGTCAGCCTGTGGGCCAGCTTGTGGGCCAGCGAGACCGGTGTAGGCATCAGCTCGGGAGTCTCATTGGTGGCGTAGCCGAACATCATGCCCTGGTCGCCCGCGCCGCCCGTATCGACACCCTGCGCAATGTCCGGGGACTGGCGATTGATCGTGGAGATGACGCCGCACGTGTTGCAGTCGAAGCCCTTGAGCGCGTCGTCGTAACCGATCTCGCGAACCGTGTCGCGGACCAGGGTCTGAAAGTCGACGTAGGCCTGCGTGGTGATCTCTCCGGCAACGACGATGAGCCCGGTGCAGGTGAGGGTTTCGCACGCGACGCGGCTCGTGGGATCGACGGCGAGGCAGGCATCGAGGATCGCGTCGGAGATCTGGTCGGCAATCTTGTCGGGATGTCCTTCGGTCACGGACTCACTGGTGAAGAGGAAACGATCGGTGTTGGTAGACAAAGCGGGAAGCTCCTTAGAATCAGATAGCCGGACACGCTCCAGGAAGCGCCCGACGACCGGCCCCTCGTGCTGCAATGTGCCACGGGCGTGGCGGCAGCATTGGTCTTCCGGTCGTTCTGCCGTCACGATGTCCATCGTTCCAGCCGAACCTTTTTATTCTACCTGCCCAAAGGGGTCGGGGCGAAGAAGGATCAGCGAGTGGCTGGAAACGTAGGCTGAAGAGGGTGGAAGCGGCGATGAGAGGGGAGGGTTGCGTTGCCCGTTCTCCGGTGAAGAGCGTCAGGCGGCTTTGCGGCGCAGGATCTGGGCCGGCAGTTTGGAGCGGAGCGCGAGCAGGACCAGCAGGACGGCAACTGCCCACACTGTGCTTCCGGCGGTGATCACTACGAGGTCTGCGGTATGGCTGGCAAGCGTGGAGGTCGCGTGGGTCAGCGCGACGGTTGCGCCGTAGGCCGCAGCAAAGGCTGCGAGCGCTGCGCCAAGTGCGCGGGCCACCTCGGCGTATTCAAGATGCAGAAGCGAGACCAGCCGCTTGCGGTGCAGCAGGATGGCAAGCGTGGCAGTCTGGATGACGATGCCGATGTCCGACGCGATGGCCAGGCCTGTGAGCCCGCGGGCGTTGAACAGCGCCCAGTACATGGGGATCGAGAGGATGGTGATGAGGGTTCCGGCGATCGCCGGGGTGTGCGTGTTCGAGGCGGCGTAGAAGGCTCGCGCGTAGATGCCCTGCACCGCCCAGAACGCAAGCGTGAGCGCAAGGATCTGGAACAGTTCGGTGACCGAAGAGACGTCGGCGTGGTTGAACTTGCCGCCCTTGAAGAGGTCCAGCAGCCACGGAGCCAGGGCCATCATCCAGGCCGAAACAAGCAGCCCCACCGCAAACAGGCGCGAGACGGACCGGCCCACGGAAGCTGAGAAATCGAAGGCGCGCCGCTGCTGAAACAGCGAGGCGAAGAACGGCAGCGACGCCGCTCCTGCGGCCGGGCCGATCACGTTGAAGGGTGCGTTGAAGAGGTCCTTGGCGTTGCCGATCAGCGTGATACCGCCTTTGGCGATCGACGCGAAGTAGTTCAGGAAGATGCCGTCGAACATGACCAGCGAGACGCCGATCATGAGGGGCAGAGAGAGCTTCAGCCACTCATGGAAGGCGGGGTCGCTGAAGCCGAGGTTGGGGCTGTATCGAAAGCCCGTGCGGAAGGCACCCAGCGAGTTGAGCAGAGCGGAACCCAGGATGACGCCGCCCAAAACTCCCACAGCCAGCGAGTAGATGCCGAGTCGCGCATGCAGCAAGAGTGCGCCGAGAATGATGCCGCCGTTGTAGATCAGCGGCGTGAACGCCTGGTAGAGGAAGATCTTGCGCACCTGTAGCCGCGAGCTCATCACTGAGCCGATGAAGAAGAAGAGCTGCGCAGGCAGGATCAGGCGGGTGAGCGACGTGCACAGTGCGGCGCGGATGGGCTCATTGCGGAAGCCTTCGTTGGCCAGCCAGACATACTCAGGCGCGAAGATCTCCGCTAGCAGAACGCCGGAGCCCAGCACCACTAGCATCGTGTTGAGGATGACCGACAGAGCGTGGTCCCCGCCGGCCTCGTCGCCGGCCTCGCGGTAACGGTTGAGGATCGTGATCAGCGAGATCGAAGCCGCCCCGCCGATCAGGAAGTAGTTGAGCAGGTTGGGGAGGGTGAACGCCGCGCGGTAGGCATCCTGCGCGGCGCCTGCGCCGAACAGGTAGTTGACGTATTTGATGCGCACCAGCGCGAGCAGCCCCGAGAGCAGAGAGCTGGCCATGAGGAGCATCGTGGCCGAGACGGCGGTATGGGTGCCGCGGGTGCGCGACGGTGATGGCAGTGGTGTGGAGCCTTGTGGGCCGGCGTCGGGGCGGGCTGACGCGCTCATTCGGACGGAAAGAGATCGCCCTGATCGACGAGGCGGGGCTTGCGTTCGGTCGCTGCATCGGGCTTCAGTTCGGGCTTGGGCTCCAGAACCAGGCGCGGGCGCATGGACCTGACCTTGTTGGGCGGCGGGGTGTCCGGTGAACTCGTCGCGGCTGGCGCTGGATGGTCGTCCGACGCGGGTCTGGACAGGAGGTCGGCCAGCGAGCGAAGCTCTTCGCGCAGCATACTGATCCTCTCCCGGTGCTCGGCTTCCCGGCGGATGCTCGCGCCGATGTCACCGTCCGATGGGGCTTCGGGAACCTGCTGCGGCGCGGGCGCGGCGGCGAGTTGTGGCGCGGGCTCGGAGACGTCTTTGGTCTTGGCTTCGGCCGCGAAGACCTGGCGGGCTCCGGGAATCGTATAACCCTGCTCGTATAGCAGGCTCTTGATGCGCAGAGCCATCTCCACGTCGCGCTTGCGGTAGAGACGCTGGCCCGTTCCGCCCTTGTTGGGCTTCAGTTGGGGAAATTCCGTCTCCCAGAATCGAAGCACATACGCCGGAACGTCGCAAAGCCGGGCTACGTCGCCGATACGGAAGTACAGTTTGTCCGGGATGACTGTCGGCTCGGGGCTGACGACCTTGCGAATTGGGTGATGTGAGGTCACTTATACCTGAAGTACTAAAGTATAGGATCTCAGAGAAGTTCAGCTAGTAGTTAGCACGGTTCCGCCTGTGGTTCTCTTCTGTGTTAAGGCCGTATCTCATTAGTTAATAGCAGGTTCGAGGGTTACTTTAAGGGTTGGGCCGGGATGATGGACTGTTGTCAGTTGCCGGTCCGTCTCGGCAAACAAATACCGCAGTCTCTCTCCGCTGCACCGGGCGAGCAGTTGCGCGGATGCGCCCGGCATACCGATGCATGCCCGAGTACCGGCCACCAAGACCGGCAACTTAGCCCTTCAGGGCCTCCCGGCGCTCGACCTTGCCTTTGGCGGCGCGCTCATACTGCACTGGCCAGCTTGCCGGACGGTGCAGAGCATCGGCTGCGTGGATCGGCCAATAGGGGTCGCGCAGAAGCTCGCGGGCGAGCAGGACAACGTCGGCCTGGCCGGTGCGGATGATCTGGTCAGCCTGCGCCGGGTCGGTGATCATGCCGACGGCCCCGGTCGCCAGGCCGGTCTCGCGCCGTATGCGATCTGCGAAGCCCACCTGGTAGCCCGGGCCCAGCGGAATCTGCTGGCCGGCAGAGTTGCCGCCGGAGGAGACGTCGAGCAGGTCGACGCCTTCGGCTTGGACCAGGCGTGCAAACTCGATGGTGTCTTCGATCGACAAGCCGCCCTCTACCCAGTCAACGGCGGAGACACGAACCCACACTGGGAGGTCCGCGGGAAACGCTGCGCGAACGGCGCGAATAATCTCCAGCGGGAAGCGCGCGCGGTTAGCCAGCGGCCCGCCATATTCGTCCGTGCGGACGTTGGAGAGCGGGGAGAGAAACTCGTTGGCCAGATAGCCGTGCGCGGCGTGGACTTCGGCGAGGAGGAAGCCTGCGGCGGCAGCACGCTGGGCGGCCGCGCTGAAGTCGGCGAGGATGATGTCCATACCGGCGCGGTCGAGAGCCTCGGGCAATGGATATTCGTCGTGGAAGCGCAGTGCGGACGGTGCGACGACGTTCGTCCAGCCCCCTTCGGAGCGCGCTGCCGTGCGCGACGGCGTGACCCACGGTGCGGTCATGCTGGCTTTGCGGCCCGCGTGTGCCAGTTGGATGGCGGGCACGCTGCCGTTGGCCCGGATAAACGCGGCGATGTGGGAGAGCGCGGAGACATGGGCGTCGGACCAGATGCCGAGGTCGCCCGGCGTGATCCGGCCCTCTGGGCTGACGGCGGCAGCCTCGGTCATCACAACGCCCGCGCCTCCCACTGCGCGGCTCCCCAGGTGGACCAGGTGCCACTCGGAGGCGAAGCCGTCGACCGAGCTGTACTGGCACATCGGCGAGACGGCGATGCGGTTGGGCAGCGTGATGCTGCGCTGCTGGAGCGGCGAGAACAGGTGGTCGGGCACAGTAGACATGGCGATTCGATGCACCCCGCACCCCGGAGGAAGCGCAGAGACGTGCGTGCGCCATCTGGAGCCGCGATGCGTCCAATAGAATAGTGAGTGCTGTGTCTATGACGAATGCAACGGTACTGCCGCCTGAACCCGCGCCTCCCGAGGTGATTCATAACTGCCCGTCGTGCAGTCACTGGCTGCCGGACGGCACGCTGGCGTGCCCGGATTGCAATACGCTGACGTACGGCATGCACCTGAGCGGGATTGCCCATTCGGCGCAGGTGTTGGAGCAGGAGCAGCGGTGGGCTGAGGCTCGGGAACGCTGGCGCTCGGCGCTCGCGTGGCTGCCCGAGGAGACGCCGCAGGCCGAGAGCTTGCGCCTGCATATTGCGCAGATCGACGCGCGGCTGAAGGAGGAACAGGACAGGAAGGCCAGGTGGACCAAACGGCTCGGACCGTTTGCGCCCATTGCGCTCTTCCTCATGAAGATCAAGTCGGCGCTGTTTCTCCTCTTCAAGCTCAAGTTTCTGCTCAGCCTGGTGGCGTTCTTCGGAATCTACTGGGCGCTCTTTGGCTGGAAGTTTGCCGTGGGTTTTACGGCTTGTTTGTTCATCCATGAGATGGGCCATTTTGTCGCCGTCAAGCGGCGCGGATTGAAGGCCGATCTACCCGTGTTTCTACCCATGATGGGAGCGTACGTGCGGTGGTATTCGCAGGGCGTGTCGCTGCAGGATCTGGCGTCGATCTCGCTGGCCGGCCCGCTGTATGGGCTCATTGCCGCGCTCGGATGCTATGGAATGTTCGTGGCAACCCACGCGCCCATCTTTCTGGTGCTGGTGTATGTGGGCGCGTGGATCAACTTCCTCAACCTGCTGCCGCTGCTCGGCCTGGATGGAGCGCAGGCTGCGTTTGCGCTCTCGCGGCTGCAGCGGGCCTTGATTGCCGCCACCTGCTTCGTGCTGTTCGGCTTGTCGATCTCCAATGGCGATCTGTTTGGCGCCTCGACGCTGTGGATCTTCCTGATCGTGGGCCTGGGCATGGCGTGGCGGTGCTTCACGCACGATCAGCCGGAGAAGCCGAGCACCAGGACGTTTCTGTACTTTCAGGCCCTGGTGCTGATCCTCGGTGTAATCGTGTACCGCACGCAGTTTGCCGGAATGGCAAAGTAGCTCAGGCCGCTTAACTGTAGGTGATGCGGGGAACGGATTTGCGGATGACGCGGCCAAGGATGATGGAGCGCTCGTTCATGCGCGTAAGCGTGAGGCGCGCCTTCTTCAGCAGGTCGGCCGGTATCACTGCGACCAGTCCGATGCCCATATTGAACGTGCGGAACATCTCGTCGTGATCCAGGTCGCCGAGGCTCTGCAGATGGGTGAAGAGTTGCGGCGGGTCCCACGCCGAGAGGTCCACCTGAGCGGCCAGCCCGCGCGGCAGGATGCGAGGAAGATTTTCCGTAAGGCCCCCTCCCGTGATGTGCGAGAAGCCGGTGACGACCTCAGCCTGAATGAGTTTGCGGATGGGTGAGAGATAGCTGCGGTGAGGGCGCATGAGGGCTGCGCTGACCTTGTCGCCCAGCTCGTTGACATACTGCTCGGGTCGGTAGCCCGCGGTCTCGAGCAGGAGCTTGAGCGCGAGCGAGTAGCCCGTAGTGTGCAGGCCGTTCGAGGGCAGGCCCAGCAGGTAGTCGCCCTCTCGAATCGCCTCGCCCGTAAGCAGCCGCGGCCGGCTGACCACGCCCGTCAGGAAGCCGGCGAGCTCATAGTCCGAGTGCCCGTAGAGCCACGGAGTCTCGGCCGTTTCGCCGCCGAGGAGCGCACAACCATTGGCTTTGCACGCGTCCACAAGACCACTGATAACCTGCTGCACGATGTCCGGATCGAGGTAGCCTGCGGCGAAGTAGTCGAGGAAGAACAGCGGCGTAGCGCCCTGAACGGCGACGTCGTTGACGCAGTGGTTGACCAGGTCGGAGCCGATGCTCGCATGCAGGCCGAGCTGGATCGCCAGCTCCAGCTTGCTGCCGACACCATCGCTGGAGGCGACCAGAACGGGGTCGGGAAAGCGCGTTGCATCGAGCGCGAACAGACCCGCAAAACCGCCGATCTCGCTCAGAACCTGCTTGTTGAACGTGCGGCGGGCCAGCCCCTTGATGCGCTCGTTGGAGAGGATATGGCGGTCCGTAGAGACGATGGCGTGGTCGTCGCTGCGAGGGGCGCGAGCCTCCTGATGCGCCGTATGGTGCCCGGAGGCTTGAGAGGCGGCGACCGTGCTTTCACGCGGAGTCAGCGCTGCGTTCTGTGAGATGGGCTTGGCCAATGAAGGGCGCCTTGTTTGCTGGATGACGGTGCAGAGAAAGTTTATCAGCCACTTTTGAGCATGGCGTTGCGGTGCACTTCTATACTGTGAATATGGCTCTTTCTTTTGTTCGATCGGCGGAGCTGCAACAGCGCGCCGAGCGATTTTTACCGGGGGGCGTGGACTCGCCGGTACGCGCATTCCGCGCCGTGGGCGGGCATCCACCGTTTGTGCAGAGCGCTGCGGGCGCATATCTCGTGGACGCGGACGGTAATCGGTTCGTGGATATGTTCGGCTCCTGGGGGCCGATGCTCCTGGGTCATGCATTTCCTCCCGCCGTGGCGGCCATCCGCGAGGCCGCGGGCTTGAGTGCTTCGTTTGGCGCAAGCACTGCCGCGGAGGCGGACCTGGCGGAGCTGGTCGAGCGCTGCTATCCGTCGATTGAGAAGCTCCGCTTTGTAAGCTCGGGAACCGAGGCCTGCATGTCGGCCATTCGCCTGGCCCGCGGATTTACCGGACGTCCGTTCGTCATCAAGTTCGAGGGCTGCTATCACGGCCACGCCGATGCGCTGCTGGTCAAGGCCGGAAGCGGCGTCGCAACGTTCGGAATCCCCGGGTCGGCGGGCGTGCCGGCTGAGACCGTGATGCATACCCTGGCGCTGCCCTACAACGATCTGGCCGCGGTGGAGGCTGCGTTCGATGCGCATCCGGAGCAGATTGCGTGCGTGATTCTGGAGCCGGTGGTGGGCAATGCCGGAACCATTCCGCCCCTGCCTGGATATCTTGCCGCACTGCGCTCTCTGACGCGAAAGCATGGAGCGCTGCTAATCTTCGACGAGGTCATGGTCGGATTCCGGCTGGCTGCCGGCGGTGCGCAGGAGTTGTTCGCCAGTGAGCTCGGTGGCCTTCCCGACCTCACCACGCTCGGAAAGATTGTCGGCGGAGGATTGCCGGTGGGTGTCTTTGGTGGGCGCGCGGAGATCATGGATTGCCTTGCGCCGCTCGGCCCCGTCTATCAGGCCGGGACGCTGAGTGGAAATCCCCTGGCGATGGCCGCCGGCATTGCCACCTTGAGGGCGTTGCTCGATGGCCGGTCGGAGATTTATCCGAAGCTCGAGAAGACTACGGCGGCGATTGCGAACGGTGTGGCAAGGCTGGCCGCGGAGCTGGGGATCGCGCTGACAACCAACCGCGTGGGCAGCATGTTTACGTGGTTCTTTACGCCGGAGAAGGTGACCGACTTTGCCAGCGCTTCCACGTCGGATACGGCGGCGTTTGCGCGCTTCCATCGGGCCATGCTGGAGCACGGCGTGTGGCTGCCTCCAAGTCAGTACGAGGCCGCCTTTGTCAGCGCGCAGCATGGTGAAGCTGAGGTTGACCTGGTGCTCAACGCGGCGCGCGAAGCCCTGAAGGCAGCCATCAGCTAGCCGCATCTGCGGTCAGGATCGGTCGTCTCCTCAGAGACTGAAGCAGCGCTGTTCGCTGGCATTGCAGCAGGAATGCGGATTGCAGCAGGAATGCGGTCCCACACACTCAGAACGCGGGCTGGCGAAGCCTTGTCCTCAGCAGGTCAACCCTGTCCTCAGCGGGTGGGGCTGGACGCCGTAAAGTCGGAGCAGCAGGGCTTCATCACGGGCTGGAACTCCATCAGTTCCACGCGGGTGCCGTCGGGGTCGTACAGGTTGGCCTGCCACTTTCCGTCGCGGCCCATCTGCGGTCCGTCATGCCGCGGAGCAAGGCGGTCTTCTTTGTAGAGCGTGGTGACGGCCTGCTCCATGTTGGCAACGCCCAGGGAAAAGTGGTTCATGACGCCAAGCTGGCGTTCGTTTATATGATCGAGAGGCGTGGTGGAGCCCTCTCCCACCATCATGTACTCCAGCCAGTCGTGTCCGTCAGGGACCTGCTGCGAGATCCAGTCGATGGTACCGGGCTTCATCGCGCCAAACCAGTACGGCCGGAATCCCAGCAGGTCGCGGTAGAAATGATCTTCTGCTGCGCGATTGTGCACCACATAGCCCACGTGAATGATGCGGGTGCTGATAGGGTGGGTGGTCATGACGACGGGGTGTGCGCGGCTGGGCTGGAAGAACTGGACGACGTTGCCCTCAGGGTCCTCGGTGTTGAACCAGTGGCTGCCGTCGGCGGAGCTCTGGAGCCTGGAGACGTGAGCCGCGTTGTGCGCCGCAAGGTAGGTGCGGAGCGCTCCGGCGTCGGGCGTAGTGTAGGCGACGCAGGCCATCCGGCTGAGGGTCTGGTCTGCGGGCAGCGGTAGGACTTCGACAAACTGCGTGGGGCTGAAGTAGTAAAACGTCCCGGCTGCGTTTTGCGTGTCGGTGGCCTTGGTGGCGCCGAGGATGTGCGCATAGAAGTTATCCGAGGCGGCGAGGTCGCTCGCATACACGCACATATGGGAGATGCCGGTGATGAGGGGACGTGGCCGTTGCGTGTGCGCGACAACCGGTGCAACGACAAGCAGGAGTGTGGTGCCGAGCAACTTGCTGCCAGTAAGAGTTTTCATTCCGTTGGACCACCGTAGTTTCCGAAGCGACATCAGTATACGGAAGCAGCAACAGGCCTGGCCTGCGCAGTGGGCCTACTCCGATTCCGAGGGGACAGCAAGTGGTGCGGCTAACTCAAGATCGTCCAGCCGTCGCCAGCGATAGATCGTCACCGAGAGAATCCAACTCATCGCGAAGAGTCCGACAATGCAGTAACCCAGAATCCCGAAGTTGTTGTTGAGCTTCGCGATGATCCTCCAGAACGAGCCGGCAAGGTGGAGTTGCGTGGCCAGCAGCCCGAGGGCTTCAATGCCGCCGACAGCAAGGGCCACGACGACCGAGACCGAGGTGATCGTGAGGTTGTAGTACAGCTTGCGGATAGGCTTGATGAACGCCCAGCCGTAAGCCCCGAGCATCAGAATGTTGTCGGTGGTGTCGATGAGGGACATGCCCGCGGCGAAGAGCGTGGGAAAGACCAGGATGGACCAGAGAGAGATGCCGGTAGTGGCTTCGGCGGCGGCGATTCCGAGCAGGCCGATCTCGGTCGCGGTGTCAAAACCGAGCCCGAAGAGCAGGCCCAGGGGATACATGTGCCAACTGCTCCGCACCATGCGGAAGACCGGGCGAAACAGACGCGCCAGGAAGCCGCGGCTGCCCAGCAGCAGGTCGAAGTCTTCGTCCACGTAGGGCTCGCCGCGGCGGACGGACTGGAACGTGCGGAAGACGGCGCGCAGAACGACGAGGTTCACGATGGCGATGGCGAAGAGAAACAGCGTGGACACCAGCGTTCCGATGATCCCGCCAACCGCGCGAACGTGGTCGATGCGGTGCTGCATCGCTAGCGCCGTCGCCGCGATACCAATCGAGCCGATCACAACGATCGTGGAGTGGCCGAGCGAGAACATGAACCCGACAGCGACCGGGCGCTTGCCCTCGTGCATCAGTTTGCGGGTGACGTTGTCGATCGCGGCAATGTGGTCGGCGTCTACTGCGTGCCGGAGGCCGAAGCTGTATGCGAGGAACGCCGTGCCGAGCAGGACCGGAAAACGATGGAAGGCCACTGCCGCCCATACCCACGCGCCCGCGTTGAACGCGAACAGCAGAGCGTAGATCGCAATGACCTTCGCACGCGTGTCACCGGGTTGGTCGTTGAACAGTGTCCGCAGAAGCAAATACATCGGATTCCTTCAGATCATGCGTGGCTCAGGAGCTACGGTATAGAAGTAGCACATATTTTAGAAATGTAATACTCGGCGCATGGCCAGGGCCGTGATGGAAGTCACGCAATAGCGGGCTTTGAGGTGGAGTGCTTGAGGCTCTTCGCGTTGAGGCCGAACTCTGACGATCTCTGATCGCACGCTCCGCTGTTACCCTCAGGTAACACGATTTAAAATCGTGTAATACAACAAAGATTCTGCCGCAATTGGAAACGCGAATGTTGCAGGTGACAATCAGGGCTGGCGGTTCTCGCGGTGGGTTCGCTGCATACCCCTGCTACGCAAGCGCGAACGCGACCTACACGTTTGGGCGCTACGGCACTCACTAGCCGGAAGCTGTAAAGTTACAAGCGAAAGCCCTCGCATCCGCTCAGATCTGCCTACCGCTTCAGTTCTTTATCCACCCGCAGCTTCTCCTGCGCAAGCCGCAGCAACATCGCCTCATCCCCGCGCCGCTGCGCCTCGGCCATCTGCACCCGCAGCTCGCGCAACCGCCGGTCCAGATACCGGTCATGCAGCGAATCGAGCGCCCCCTGCACCTTCTCCGCCGAAATCTCTTCCTCGCTCGCACCATGCAGCGCACTGGCCAGCAGCGCCCTTGACGCATCATCCGGGGCTGCCTCAAAAGGATTCTCCGGCGCCGGCCCATTCACCAGCACCTCCATCACCCCGGCGCTGCCCAGCGCCGAAAACCACTCCGGATTCTCTCCCAGCCGCTCCGCCGCCAGCGCCCGCGCAGAGTCCGCATCCGGCAGCACCAGCGCGCACAGCAAAATTCTCTCCACCTCCGTCACCGCCCGCGGCTGCGCCGCCTTCACGCTCTCCAGCCGCTGCTGTGCCGCCTGCCTCAACTCCTGCCGCATCAGCGAGCTCTCAATCCCCAGCTTCTGCGCCGCATTATTCGCAAACTCATCCCGCAGCAGCGCATTCGGAACCCGCCGAATATGTGGCAGCAGCATATTCAGCGCCTTCACCTTGCTCTCCGGAGTCCGCCCCGGAAACAGCGTCCGCGCCCGTTCAATCAAGTAATCCGCATACCGCACCGCCCCACGCGCCGCATCCGAGTACGCCGCAATCCCCCGCTCCTTGATGTATCGGTCCGGATCAAGCCCACCCTCCAGCGTCACCACCCGGACTTCAAATCCCTCCTCCACTAGCAGCGCCACCGTCTTCTCCGCCGCATTTGCTCCCGCCTGGTCCGGGTCGAAGTTCAGCACCACGCGTTGAGTAAACCTGTTCAGCAGCCTCACCTGGTGCTCGGTAAACGCAGTCCCGCTCGTCGCAATCACGTTCGCAATCCCGCCCATAAACACGCTGATGCAGTCCATCTGTCCCTCCACCAGCAGCGCGAACCCCAGCTCCCGTATCGCCCCCTTCGCTTTATCCAGGTTGAACAGCACCTGCCCCTTCGTATACAGCAGCGTCTCGGGCGAGTTCAGATACTTCGGTCCCGCCTTCGCATCCTGCTCCGCAGAGTCCAGAGCGCGCGCCGTAAACGCAATCGTCTTCCCCTGCTCATTCGCAATCGGAAACGTGATCCGCCTCCGAAACCGTGCATACATCGCGCCCGGCGACCCATCCTCCTGCTCTTTCGCGCTGAACAACCCGCTGGCGCGCAGCACCTCTTCCGAAAAAAACTTTCCCAGCCGGTCGCGCATGTCGTTGAAGCTCTCCGGCGCATACCCAATGCGAAACTTCGCAATCGTCTCCGCCGTCACTCCGCGCAGCGTCAGGTACTCCCGCGCCCGCGCCGCCTCGGGCGACTTCAAACTCTGCTCAAAGTACTGCGTCGCCGCCTCATGCGCATCCATCAACTGCCGCCGTAGCCCCGCATCCCGCGCCTCTTCCGGCGAATTGAACTCCCGCTTCGGCAGCGCAATCCCCATCTTGGTCGCAACCGCCCTTACCGCCTCCGGAAAGCTCAGCGTCTCCATCTTCATCACGAAGCTGAACACGTCCCCATGCTCATGGCAGCCAAAGCAGTAGTAGCTCGCCGTCCCCGGATACAGATAAAACGATCCCGACTTCTCTTTATGAAACGGGCACAGCGCGCTCCAGTTCGCTCCACTCTTGCGCAGCTTCACATAATCGCCCACAATCCGGACGATATCGGCCTGCTGCTTCACGGTCTGAGAAAAACTATCCGCCATAGCTCTTCCTACAGTGTAGGGCGTACCCCATCATTTCACCCGCCCTCTCGGCCAACGCATTCAGTCCGCAGCGCATAGCCCCCTGGAATCACCCTTACCCATGCAATTGCCTTCATCCCCAAGCGAAAAGCCAGAATCCGAAACTCCTCTGCTCCTCTTGCAGTTTTGTATTTTGTATGCATACAATATACAAAACATGGCTCCCTCCCTCCAGATCCGTGTCGTTCTCGACAGCCCCACCCCGGTCTACCGCCAGGTCGCCGACGCTCTCCGTTCCCTCTGCGTCGGCGGACGTCTCGCCCCCGGCACCAAACTCCCCACCGTCCGCCAGCTCGCCGCCTCGCTCGGCATCCACTTCAACACCGTCGCCGAAGCCTACCGCGTCCTCTCCGACGAAGGCTGGCTGCTCATCGAAGGCCGTCGCGGCGCCACCATCCTCGACCGCCAGCTCCCCCGCAAGCCCAACGCCACCGCCCAGGCCGCTGCCAGCAGCCGCCTCCGCCACCTCATCGCCGAACTCCAGGCGAAGGGCCTCTCCCCCGACTGGATCCGCCACGAAACCAAAGCCGCACTGGAGTCGAAGCTGCCATGAACCCCGTCACCGCCGCGCATCTCCTCGCCCTTCTGCCTCTTGCCTTCATCACCCTCTCCCTTCCCTGGCTCGGCCAATCGCGCAGCGGCGTCCTCTTCGGCGTCACCGTCTCGCTGGACTTCGCATGCACGCCCCAGGCCAGGTCCGTTCTGCGCAGCTATCGCCGCAGCGTCTTCCTCATCGCGCTCGTCCTCTTCGCCATCGCCGCCGCCATCCTCTGGCTCTCGCCTGCCAACAGCCCCGCCGCTGCACTGGTCCCGGGATTCACCATCCTCCTGGAGCTCCTCGTCGCCTACCTGTTCTGGCGTCGCGGAGCCGCGGCCATCCGCCCCCACTCCGCCGCCATTCCGCTCGAACGCCACACCGATCTCGTTCCCGTCTCCACCGCGCTGCCCCTCCTCGCAACGGCCGGCAGCCTGCTCCCCCTTGCTGCCACGGCCCTCCTGCTCCACCTCCGCTGGAACCAGATTCCGCTCCGCTTCGTGCGGCACTGGAACGCCTCCGGCGTAGCCAACGGCTGGGCCACGCGGTCATTCTCCGGCGTCTTCGGGCCCATCCTCGCCGGTGCCATGACGGTCCTGCTGCTCACCCTCGGCTCCTTCTTCATCTCCCACGCCAACGGCCCGCAGATGTCGCAGCGCCGCCGCGCTCTGGTGCCCATGGCCGCGCTCGCCTGGCTCGTCGCCGGCTTGTTCTGCGTGCTTGGCCTGCGTCCGCTGCTGCATCTCACGCCCTCCACCCTGCTTCTCATCGCCGCCGTCTATCTCTTCCTCGTCTTCGGCCTCAGCCTCTGGCTTCTCCGGCGCGGCGGTCTCGCCCCCTGCTCCAGCACCTCCGAATCCTACGACAGCACGCCCGACTCCGGCTGGTACGCCGGCATCTTCTACTACAACCCCGCCGACGCCGCCGTCCTCGTGCCCAAACGCTTCGGCTGGGGCTGGACCTTCAACTTCGCCCGCCCCTCCGCCTGGATCTATCTCGGCGCAATCCTCCTCTTCGCCCTCTCCCTCACGGTGCTCTTCAAGTAACCGCCCGCCGTCGCTTTCTCCCCTCGTCTGCACCTACCATATATTCCAGCGCAACAACCCGTGCGCCCTCGTGTTCTACCCAAACGAGCCCGTTTCATCGGGATTTCGGCAGCCTCTCTGCGGCCGCCCAAGGAGAACCACCCATGACCTTCCGCACCAGAATCCGCAGCCTGTTCCTCTCCGCTGCCATCGCCGTGCCTCTGTTCACCGTTCCCGTCGCCCAGGCGCACGCCGGCATCTTCGTCTCCGTCGCCATCGCTCCCCCGGCGCTGCCCGTCTATGCCCAGCCCCCGCTCCCCGCGCCCGGCTACCTCTGGACTCCCGGCTACTGGGCCTATGGTGACGCGGGCTACTACTGGGTTCCCGGCGTCTGGGTCCGTCCTCCCGCCGTCGGCCTGCTCTGGACGCCCGGCTACTGGGGCCTTGTCGGCGGTTTCTACGGTTGGCACGCCGGCTACTGGGGACCGCACATCGGCTTCTACGGCGGGGTTAACTACGGCTTCGGCTACGGCGGCATCGGCTTCTGCGGTGGCATGTGGCGCGGCGGCGTCTTCGCCTACAACGGCGCGGTAGCCAACTTCGGTGGTGTCCACGTCACCAACGTCTACGTTGACCGCAGCGTCGTCGTCAACAACACCATCTACAACGCCAACCACGTCGCCTTCAACGGCCCCGGCGGCATCGACCGCCAGCCCAGCGCCGAAGAGGCCCGCTTCGCCAACCAGAACCACACCGCTCCCACCGCCAACCAGTTGCAGCACCAGAACATGGCCGCTCAGGACCGCTCGCAGCTCGCCAGCGTCAACCACGGACGCCCCGGCACCACGGCCATCGCCAACAACGCGGCCTACCGCCAGGTCGCACAGCAGCACGCGCAGTCCCAGCCCATCTCCTCGGCTGACCGTCAGGCCGGCCGCGCCTACAACCCCAACACCCGCGAGGCCAACCAGAACCAGCGCATCTCCAACGGCCTCCGCTCCGGCCAGATGACCTCCGGCGAAGCCGCCCGGGCCACCGCCACCCAGTCCCGCATCGACAGCCAGGTCGCTGCCGACCGCGCCGCTAACGGCGGCAAACTCACCGGCCAGCAGCGCCAGCAGATCAACAGCGAGCAGAACGCCGCCAGCCGCCAGATCTACAACGAAAACCACAACGCCAACACCGTCGCTCCCAATGCTGTCGACAACCGCGAAGCCAACCAGCAGCAGCGCACCGCCCAGGGCCTGCGCAGCGGCCAGATGACCTCCGCCGAAGCCGCCCGGACCAACTCCAACCAGGCCGGCCTCGACCAGCAGGTCCACAACGACCGCACCTCCAACGGCGGACCTCTCACCGGACAGCAGCGTCAGCAGGTCAACCAGCAACAAAACAGGAACAGCAGGCAGATCTACAGGCAGAAGCACAACAACCGCACCGCACCGCGCGCGGGAGACCGTCGCTAGACCAATCCATCCATAGCACGGGAACGGCTGGCTAAAGAGCCAGCCGTTCCCTTTGCGGCCGTCGGCAAAGCCTTCAGTAGGTCATCTTCTCCAGGTCCTCGATCAACCCTGGGCCATTCGGCCTCCAGCCCAGCGCCTTCCGCGTCCACTCACTAGAAGCCGGCATGTCCATCGACGCCGCGTGTCCGAAGAATGCGCCGAAGTGCTCACCCGCCTTCTCCGCCGGAATCGACTCCACCGGCACGTTCAACCCCCTGCCAATCGCCTCCGCGATCTCCCGCAGCGGCACGCCTTCTTCCTCCACCGCGTGATATGTCGTCACGCCCGGGCCCGTCTTCTCCACCGCCAGCCGGTACAGGAGCGCCACATCCTTCAGCGGGCCCGCAGCCCAGCGGTTCTTTCCTTCGTCGACGTATGCCGAAACACCTTTTCCGCGCGCCATGGCAATCATCCACGTCACCAGGCCCTGCTTGCGCGTGTCATGCACCTGCGGCAGGCGCACAATCCCCACACGCACACCCCTCTCCGCAAATGCCTTCGCCGCCTGCTCCGGCCTCCGCGGCATCACGGCCGACTCTGCCGGTGGATCGCTCTCCTTGCGCACCTGCCCCGGCGCGCCCGACGTGATCCCGATCCCCGACGTAACCACCAGCAGCTTGCCCGGCTCCAACGCCGTCCCCAGCGCCTCGATCGCCCGGATCTCGTCTGCCGCGTTCTTCGCAAACTTCTCCATCTCGCCATGGTTGAACGCCAGGTTCACCACCGCATCCATCCCCGCCGCTCCCTTGCGCAGGCAATCCAGGTCCTCAATATCTCCGCGCAGCACCTCCGCTCCAGCCGCCTTCAACTGTTCCTCGCCGGCATCGCTGCGCGTAAGCCCGCGCACCTGGTGCCCGGCAGCGATCAGTTCCTTCACCAGCTCCGTCCCGATAAATCCCGTAGAACCCGTCACGAATACACGCATACTCATCCTCCACTCGGTGTGGACGCCCTCTCATAAAGGTCGCGTCGAATTTGCTTCCGCATCCCCGCACGTCAAAACGGAGACAGTCTCCGTATATAGATAAACGGAGATGCCCTCCGGTTGCAAGAACTTTCGGTAAACTCCCCTTATGCCGAAATCCAAGCTTCCGCCGCCTCGCAAGCCGCGCGCCGACGCCCAGCGCAACCACGAGCGCATCCTCGAGGTGGCCAAGCAGATCTTCACCCGCGACGGTGCCGCCGCCAGCCTCGACGACATCGCCCGCAACGCCGCCATCGGCCCCGGCACCCTCTACCGTCACTTCCCCACGCGTGAAGCTCTCATCGAGGCCGTCTACCGCAGCGAAGTCGCAAAGCTCGCCGCCGCTCAGGAGCGCTTCGCCACTACTCTTCCGCCGCTCGAAGCCCTGCGCGCCTGGATGCTCCTCTTCATCGACCACGTCGCCGCCAAGACCCTGATCATCGCCGCCATGGAGACCGTCCCCGGAGGCTCCGCTCGTCTCATGGAAGGCTCCCGCTCGCTCATCCACTCTGCCTTCACCGCGTCCGTCAAAGCCGCTATCGCCAGCGGCGATCTCCGCCCTGACACCAACCCCGACGACTTTATCCGCGCCCTCATCGGCGTCTTCCACACCACCGCCATCCCCGGCTGGGAACCCAGCGCCCGCCGCCTCGTCGACATCCTCATCGCAGGCTCGCGCTGCACTCCCAAACGAACTCCTGCGCCGCAGCGGCCCTGATCGCAACAGGCTGAACCACCTGCACGCAGAGGAGATCGAGCACGCGCAGCTCGGCCGCTGTTCCAACGCTCCGTTCCGATCCTCTACACTTTGCTCTATGCTCTCCACCGCCGCCCGCGCCCGTCTCACCGTCGTTCTGGTCAACGCGCGCAACCCCTCGAACATCGGTGCCGCGGCCCGCGCCATGCAGGACTTCGGCTTCTCCGACCTGCGCATCGCCAACGACTTCGCCGCGCCCTTTGAAGCCGCCCAACTCGAGGCGCTTCAGCCCGGCAACCCCGCCGCCGTCGCCGCCCACGACGTCATGCGCAACGCCCGCCGCTTCGACACCCTCCCCGCCGCCATCGCCGACTGCGCCCTCGTCGTCGCCACCACTGCCATCGGCCAGCGCCAGCTCAAGCACCCCATCCTCACCCTCCAGCAAGCCGCCCCCCTCATCCTCCACGCCCTCGGCACTCCCGCTGCCTCACCCCTCACCTCTGAGACACTGCCCTGCGACAGTCCCCGACACCCCACCCGGGTCGCCCTCCTCTTCGGCTCCGAAAAGACCGGCCTCACCAACGACCAGCTCTCCCATGCCACCCTCCTCACCACCATCCCCATGTACTCCCCGGAGGGCGAGCGCCATCTCTCCATGAACCTCGGCCAATCCGTCGCCGTCTGCCTCTACGAGCTCACCCGCGACGGCCTCGAATCCTCCATCGCAATCCCACCCCTCCACGAAGCCCCCGCCACCGCCGACGACCGTGAGCGCCTCACCCAGCTCCTCCTCGACCTCCTCCACGCCACCGGCTACTCCCGCCGCTTCCCCGCCAACGCCTCTGAGCCGCTCGTCCGCCAGCTCATCCACCAGCTCGCCGCCCCCCACCACGAAGGCATGACCCACCGCCAGGCCGAGACCCTGATGGGCATCCTCCGCCAGGTCCTCTGGCACGCTCGCAACGAGACCAGCGCCTGACCCTCCGCCTGACCCTCCACCCCCTCACTCCTCCTCTCGTCCGGAACCGCTCTTTTGCCGCGCAATCGATAGACCCTCCGCCCTCTCCTCCCAAAACCCTGCTGAGAGTGTCCTTGCGCAACCCAATATTGCGTTGAGAGTGCACTGAAACTCACACGGAAAACGCCTCAACCCCAGCCCGATAGAATAGACCCTGTGGCCGATCTGCTTGCAAACATGAACCCCCAGCAGCGCGAGGGAATCCTCGCCGTCGACGGCCCCGTGCTTCTGCTCGCCGGCGCCGGCAGCGGCAAAACCCGCGTCATCACTCACCGAATCGCCTACCTCATCGAAGAGCGCGGCGTCTCTCCTGACAACATTCTGGCCGTCACCTTCACCAACAAGGCCGCCACAGAGATGGGCGAGCGCGTCGAAAAGATCCTCGGCCACAGCACCCTCGCCCAACCCACCATCGCCACCTTCCACAGCTTCTGCGTACGCGTCCTCCGCCGCGATATCGAGGCTCTACGTGTTGGCAACACAGGACTTACACGCACCTTCGCCATCTACGACGAAACCGACCAGCAAGCCGTCATCAAACAGGCCCTCAAGCGCTTATCCCTTGACGACAAAGCACTTAAGCCCCGCATTGCCCTCGGCCGCATCTCCTGGGCCAAGAACCACATGATCGACCCCCAGGAGTACTTCCTTGCCAGCACCAACCCCATGGAAGAGAAGATCGCCCACATCTTCGAGATATACAAGAAGGAGCTGGCCAAGGCTAACGCATTGGATTTCGACGACTTACTGCTCGAAACCGTCCGCCTGTTGAAGTCCTCCAGCGAGGTCCGCGAGCGTTACAACCGCCGCTACAAGTACCTCTTGATCGACGAATATCAGGACACAAACCGCCCCCAGTACGAACTCATGAAGCTGCTCGGCAAACACGGCAACGTCTGCGTCGTCGGCGATGAAGACCAGTCCATCTACAGTTGGCGAGGCGCGGATATCCGCAATATCCTTGAGTTTGAGAAGGATTTTCCCGCCGCACGCACCATCCGCCTCGAGCAAAACTACCGCTCCACGCAGATCATCCTCGAAGGTGCGTCAGCCGTCGTTGCGCAAAACACACAGCGAAAGGGCAAAAACCTCTTCACCACCCGTCAGGGCGGCTCGCTCATCGGCTACTACGAGGCCCCCGACGGCGAAAACGAAGCCCTCTTCATCGCCGACCGTATCGCCAAATACTTCCGCGAGGTCTCCGCCGGCACCGACAATCCGGCCGAAACTCCGCGCTGCGCCGTGCTCTACCGCACCAACTCGCAGTCGCGGCTCGTCGAAGAGGCCCTGCGCCGCTATCAAATCAAGTACCACATGGTCGGCGGCTTCAGCTTTTACGACCGCGCCGAGGTCAAAGACATCCTTTCCTACCTCAAGCTGGTGCAAAACCCGCACGACTCCATCGCTCTGGGCCGCGTGGTGAACGCGCCGCCGCGCGGCATCGGCAAGACCACCATGGACACTATTGAGCGCATTGCGCTTACAACCGGGATAAGCTCCTGGGACGCCACCTCTCGCGCCCTCGACGAGAAGCTGCTCCCGCCCCGTGCCCTCGCCGCCCTCAGCAACTTCCGCAAGCTCATCGAAGACGCCCGCGCCATGCTCGGCCCCGATTTCGCCGCCAGCCTCAGCCGCGGCGGCGCCACCGAAGCCGCCGCGCACACCTTGATCGACAACGAGTTCGCCGACTCCGCAATCATCAGCCTTGAACCGCCTGCTGACGACGATACCGCGAACTTCGACTTCGGCTTTGCCGCAAACCAGCAACCACTCGAGCAGACTCCGCTCTCCATCGCGGCCAACGACGCAGGCGCTGACTTCGACACCAGCTTCAACTTTGGCTTCGACTTTGGCCCCAGCGAAGAGATCAGCACCATCGCCCCTGAAAACGCCCGCATCGAAGAACCGCCCTCCGCCGCCGTCAGCTTCAATCCTTTCGCGCCCGCCCCCCTCAAGCGAAACGCCCACGATGCCACCCGCGCCCGCCTGGACCGCATCGTAGCAGCGCAGGCAGGCGACCACGACACAGCCAATCAGGAGGACGCGCGGGCTTTTCGCAAGCCCGGCGGCCCGGCGACCCTGCCCGAACTCATCAAGTTTCTCAACGACCGCTCCGGCTACATTCGTGCCCTTGAAGATGAAGCCACCCCGGAGAGCTTCTCCCGTATCGAGAACCTCAAGGAACTCGCCAACGCCGCTCAAGATGCCACCTCTCGCGGAGAGACGCTCGCCGAATTTCTCGATCACGCCGCCCTGGTCTCCGATGCGGACTCCTACTCCGCCGAGGCGCGCGTCACGCTGATGACCCTGCACGCCGCCAAGGGTCTTGAGTTTCCACTGGTCTTTCTCGCCGGCATGGAAGAGGGCCTCTTCCCCCACTCGCGCACGCTGCAGGACCCCACGCAGATGGAGGAGGAGCGCCGCCTCTGCTACGTCGGCATGACCCGCGCCATGGACACGCTCATCATGACGCGCGCGCGCTATCGCCGCCGCTACGGCAACGACAGCCCCGAGTCCTCGATGCCCTCGCGCTTCCTCGAAGAGGTGCCCTCGCGGCTCATCGAAGATCTCTCCCCCGCCAGCTACGGCAGCTCCTACGCAACGCCCTATCCGCAACGTGGCAAGCGCCCCGGCGACGGCAACGACTTCAGCAACGAACGTCATTACTCCTACGAAGATGAGTCGCAGGACCCCGGCAACGGTCCAAAGTCCTACGCAGCGCAACGCTTTGGCTCCGTCAGACGCGGCACCGGCAGCGGCCCCCTGGACAACACCGCCGCCTTCTTCGGCAAGCGCGGAGCCTTCGGCAAAGCCTCCGTACCAAACTTCAAAGGCTCTCCCCTCATGGACGTTTCCGTACCCACCGGCCGCACCGGCCTCGGCAAAGGAGCACGTGTCCGCCACCCGAAGTACGGCGAGGGCATCGTCTTTGCCCGCGAAGGCAACGGCGAAGATGCCAAGCTTACCGTACAATTTAGGAGTCACGGCATGAAGAAGCTGGTCGAGAAGTTCGCCCAGCTCGAACGGCTCTAACCCAGCCTGCTCGCCTGTAGGCCGGCGGCGCCGAACACATATTCAAGTACAGAGAGAAGACACAGTATGGCAGACACCTCCAGCATCACCGACAAAATCGAGCGCAAGAAGGTCAAGCGCGCCGCACGCAAAGCCGCCGCCCCCAAGGGTCCCCGCACCGGAGCCCGTGGCGAGAACAAGGCCAAGATCAAGAAGGCCGCTCGCGGCCAGACCAAGCGCTAGTCCAACCCGCATCAGCAACGGCGAGCGGAGCACCTCCGTTCGCCGTTATTTTCCTCCTGCTTCCAGCGAATCCGTCGCGCCCTCGCCAGCCAGCCTCCTCCCGCATACAATCGTTGCTATTCGAATCATCTTCTACGACGAGGCATGAGCATTCTGGCACGACAAATCTTCGCCACCAAGTCCATTGACAAGCTCATCTCCGACTCCGAGATGCCCGAGACGGCCCTCAAGAAGACCCTTGGCCCGCTCTCGCTCACCGCTCTCGGCATCGGTGCCGTCATCGGTTCGGGAATCTTCACCGTGATCGGCACCGCCATCGCCGGCGAAAAGTTTGACACCACCTCCATCCTCCACGCGCCCGTGGCGGACTACATCATCCACCACTCTGCACTCGCCGGCCGCCCCGGAGCCGGTCCGGCCCTGGCCCTCTCCCTGGTCCTGGTCGCGATCATCTGTGCTCTCACCGGCCTCTGCTACGCCGAACTCGCCAGCATGATCCCCATCGCCGGCTCCGCCTACACCTACACCTACGCCACCATGGGCGAGCTCATCGCGTGGATCATCGGCTGGGACCTCATCCTTGAGTACGCTGGCTCCAACATGAGCGTCAGTGTCGGTTTCGCCGCCCACATCGTCGATCTGCTGGACTGGTTCGGCATCCATCCCACCGCCAAATGGATCTCCCCGGCCTTCCTTCCCGGCGGCCTGCAAGACCTCAGTTCCAACTGGATCTATCAGCCCGGCTGGCACTTCGGCTTCAATATCCCGGCCTTCCTCATTGTTCTGCTGCTCACCGTCGTTCTGGTCCGTGGCATCCGCGAGTCCGCCCGCACCAACAACATCATGGTGCTGGTCAAACTCGCCGCCATTCTCATCTTCCTCTTCGCCGGGGCGCAGTTCATCAAGCCCGCCCTGTACCACCCTTTCGCTCCTAATGGCTGGTCGGGCATTCTCACCGGCGGCTCCATCATCTTTTTCACCTACATCGGTTTCGACTCTGTCTCCACAGCCGCCGAGGAGTGCCGCAACCCCCAGCGCGACCTCCCCATCGGCATCATTGCGACCCTCATCGTCTGCACCGTCCTCTACATCGGAGTCGCCGTCGTACTCACCGGCCTCGTCCCCTGGCAGAGCATGGTGGATGACGCGGCCCCCGTAGTCAACGCGCTCAAAAAACTCTCCATCCTTCCGGGCGGCCACTCCCTCCACTGGGTCCGTCTCTTCGTCCTCATCGGCGCCATCACGGGCATGATCTCTTCCATCCTCGTCTTCCAGCTCGGCCAGTCCCGCGTCTGGTTCGCCATGTCCCGCGACGGCCTGCTGCCCGGCTTCTTCTCCCGCGTCAGCCGCAGATACCGTACCCCGGCCATCGCCACCTGGGTCGCGGGCATCGTCGTCGCCATCCCCGCGGGCCTCTTCGACATCGGCACCCTCACCGACCTCTCCAACATCGGCACCCTCTTCGCCTTCGCCCTGGTCTCCATCGGCGTTATTGTCCTGCGCTATAAGGACCCCGACCGGCACCGCAGCTTCCGCGTTCCCTTCGGCCCCGTCATCCCCAGCCTCAGCGTGCTCTTCTGTATCCTCCTGATGGCCGGCCTGCCCATCATCACCTGGCTCCGCTTCTTTGTCTGGCTCTCCATCGGCCTGGTCATCTACCTCTTCTACAGCCGCAAACGCAGCGAGTTTTTCAAAGGCTGAACCCTCCCCTGCTCGAAAGCCTGAACCATGGCCTACTGGATCGATACCGGCTCCACCGCAAGACTCGCCATCATGCCCATGCCGCAAGGAGGCAGCCGGCTCGACAACGACATCCGCACCCTCAAGCGCGAAGGCGTCCAGGTGCTCGTCTCGCTCTTGCCGCCGGACGAAGCAGCCGACTTCGGCCTGCAGCACGAAGAGGCAGCATGCTCCGCTCGTGGCATCAAGTTCCGCAGCTTCCCCATCCCCGACCGCCGCGTTCCAGACTCCTCCCAGGCCTTCCTCCGATTCATTGACACTCTTCACTACGACCTGCTCCAGGGCCGAAGCATCGCAGCGCACTGCCGCGCAGGCATTGGCCGATCCGCTCTCCTGCTCGCCGCCCTTCTGCGCCGCGAAGGCCTCACCCCAGACGACGCCTTTCGCCGCATCTCCTACGCGCGCGGCTTGCAGACCCCCGACACCCCCGAGCAACTCCGCTGGGTCGAAGATCTCCGCCTCGACCCCTGATCCAACGCCGCCCCCCGAGCATCCGATCTTCGCGATGCCCAATACCCTTCTCACCGCCGAGTACGTCGCCGCCCCGCCTCACCCTGCGCAATTGACTACACTAGAACGATGGTGCGCACACGGCAAATTCCAAAGTCCGACCAGCCCGATCCCGAGCTCTGGCTGCGCGGCCTTCCCAAAGCCGAGCTCCACCTGCATCTCGAAGGCTCCATCACGCCCGAGACCCTCGTCGAGCTCTCGCATCGCAATGACCCGCATCCGCTTTCGCTCGCCGACGCCCGCGCCGTCTACGCCTATCACGACTTCCCCAGCTTCCTCATGAGCTTCAAGGCCGTCACCGAGCGCCTCCACACCCCCGCCGACTACGAGACCATCACCTACAACATGCTCCGCGACCTCGCCTCCCAGGGCGTTCGCCACGCCGAGGTCTACATCTCCATCGGCATCCTCTACCACTTCGCCCGCCTCGACGTCGACGACGTCATGGCCGCCATCGAGCGTGGCCGTACCCGCGGCGAACAGGACTTCAACCTCTCCCTGCTCTGGATCATCGACGCCGTCCGCCACTTTGGTCTCGAAGAATGTGCGCGCGTCTTCCGCAAGGCCGCCCAGCTTCAGCTTCGCTACCCCAGCGTCATCGGCATCGGCATCGGTGGCGACGAAGCCCGCGGCCCTGCTCAGAACTTTCGCGAACTCTACGCCGAAGCCAGGGCCGCCGGCCTGCGCCTCACCTGCCACGCCGGCGAGTCCACCGGCCCCCAGAGCATCTGGGCCGCCGTCAACATCGGTGCCGAACGCATCGGCCACGCCCTTAGCGCGCAACACGACCCCGACCTCATCTCCGTCCTTGTCGAACGTCAGATCCCGCTTGAACTCAACGTCACCAGCAACCTCCGCACCGCCTGCTGTCCATCCCTGGACCAGCACCCCGTCCGCCGCTACTTCGAAGACGGCCTCATGGTCACACTCAACTCCGACGACCCACCCTTCTTCGGCGCCAATCTCCTCGACGAGTACCTCCTCGCCCACCGCTCCTTCGAGTTCCCCCTCGACCAGCTCCGCGAGATCGCCGCCAACTCCATCGAGGCCAGCTTCCTTCCACCCGAACGCAAACTCGCTCTCCTCGGCGAAGTCGAACGCTACGGCTGGTAGCCGCGCATCCACCCCAGCCCTTGCTGTCTACCCGTCTGCTTTCACTTCCCCGGCGGCGCAGGAACCATCACCGCATCGGGGTCCACCTTCGGAATCCCGAAGTGTCCGCTCAGGTGCACCAGGTCGAGCGGCCGCAGTTGACCGGAAACCTCAATGACGGTCATCTCCCTCCCTCCTCGCAGCAGCACCATCACATTGTCGATGTCCGCCCCCGTGAAGTGCATCCACAGGTCGGTGAGCGTCCGCTGGGGCATCGTGGCGTCACGTGGCGGAGCATGCTGATTCACCAGGTGCTTCCACCCGGCCGCATCGAACGTCGCCACCAGCGCGTGCATGCGCTCCGGAATATAAAACGCCGGTTCGTGATAGCGGTAGTTCTCCACCGTAATGCTGTTGAGCTGCATCGGCGGCCCCTCGCCATTGTTCAGAAAGCCCACAACCGTCTGCAGCATATCGCGATCGAACGTGAACGCCGTATGGTTCGCTGGCTCAGAGGCCATCGCCCTCAGCATGTCGCCGACTCCTGCCGGCTCCTGCGCCGGCACCATGAGCGGCGCAGCCAAAACCACACTCAACAGAATGCTCCAAACAGACACCTTCATGGAAACCTCGCTGCTTAGCATAGACAGCATCGCTTCCCGGAAAGTTGCGTCCGCTGCTACTCCGGCGGCCTCGGCGCAAAATAACCCTTCTTCGCCCGCACCGTGTATCTCGGGTCCAGGCACTGCAGATAGATCGTCCGGAACGACCCATCCTGCTTGAAGTCCGCCGGTACATAGACTAGCGAATACTGGCTGCGCAGCTCGGCTTCAATATCCAGGAAGCCTTCGGAAACCTCGTTGATCCGCTTGGGGAAGAACGCTCGTCCACCCGTCGCATCCGAGATCCGCAACAGCACATCATCGCCCTTGTCCCGGCTCGGGCCGGAGTTGGTGCTGATCGTGTACACGATCGTCTCGGCGCGCTGGCACATCTTGATCGCGTCGTCCTCCGTCGCCCGGCTGTAGTCGTCGTCGCCGTCGGAGACCAGGATCATCGCCTTGCGCACATCTGCCTTCTGTTGCAGCGTCAGCATCTGGTCGCGGCAGGTCTTGTACAGCGAATCGTACAGTGCCGTTCCGCCGCCCGGGCGCAACCTGCCGATGCCGCTGTCCAGCAGGTCGATGCGGTTGGTAAAGTCCTGCTCGATGTCCGTCTGCACGTCAAAGCCCTCCACGAACGCTCGGTCCGCCGGATGCATCACCTGCAACAGAAAGTCGATCGCAGCCTGCTGCTCAAATGGAAAGCGCTGGCGGATCGAGCTCGACGTGTCGATCATGATGCCCAGCCGCAGCGGCAGATTCGTCTGCTGCACAAATCGAATCACGCGCTCCGGCGGACGTCCGTCGTCCAGCAGCCCGAAGTTCTGCTGCTGCAGGCCGGTGACGAAGTTCCCGTGCTTGTCGGTCACGGCGAAGAATAGATCCACCTCGCGGGAGAACAGTTGCAGAATCTGTGTCTGCGGCAGCGCCTCCTCACCCGGCGGCGGCGTTGGAACCTGCTGCGCCGGGGCGGCCGCCGTCTGGGGTGCCGGTGCCTGCGCCGGCGATGCGGATGTCGCTATCGCGGCCGAAGCCGTAGTCGGTGCCGTACTCTGGCCTGCGGTCTGGGCCGTAGTCTGGGCCGTAGCACCCAGCGCGATCAGTACACACACCACCGCGACGCCAACCCACCGCCCGTCTTTGCTGATTCTCATACTTCCCATCGTATCAATTGGACGCTCCATGCGCCGATCCGTTCTTCACCCTTCACGCCCGGCGTAGCTGCTCCAGCAACTCCCTCAGCTCCGCCGGAAGATCCGACCGCAGCGTCAGCACTTCCCCCGTGCGCGGATGCGCAAACTCCAGCTCCGCCGCATGCAGGAAGTTGCGCTCCAGCGTCAGGCTCTCCTCCTCGCTGCGCGACGCAGCCGGGCGGCTCTTCAACCCCGCTCCCGCAACCTCCATCGGATACATGCGGCGCGGAGCCCCATACAGAAAATCGCCCACCACCGGATGTCCGATCGCCTGCATGTGCACCCGGATCTGGTGTGTCCGCCCCGTCTCAATCCGTACCTCCAGCAGCGTAAACCTCCCGAACCTTCCCTGCACACGCTCCTGCACCTTCCAGTGCGAGACCGCGCTCCGTCCACCCGCGCGTTTCGTCGTCATCCGAATGCGTCGCACCACGTCGCGGCTGATCGGCAACTGGATTGTTCCCTCATCCTCTCGAACGTCCCCATGCACCAGCGCAATATAGGTCTTGCGCAGCCGCCGCTCGGAGAACATCTCGCTGAGCCTGCGATGCGTCACATCGTTCTTGGCCACCACAATCAGTCCGCTGGTCTGCTTGTCCAGCCGATGCACAATCCCCGGCCGCAGAGCTCCGCCCACCTCGCTCAGCCCGCCGCTGAAGTGAAACAGCAGCGCATTCACCAGCGTCCCGCGATTATGCTCCGCCGCGCCCGAGCCCGCATGCACCATCATCCCCGCCGCCTTGTCCACCACCGCCAGGTCATCATCCTCATACACCATCGTCAGCGGAATGTCCTCCGGCGTCGCATGCAACGGCGCGGGTCTCGGATCGCCCTCGATCTCGATCAACTCTCCGCCCTTCAGCTTCTGCTTCGCGCGCCCCGGCTCGCCGTTCACCTCCACATGCCCGCCTTCGATCATCAACACCACGCGCGCCCTGCTCACCTCCGGAATCGCCTTGGCCAGATACGCATCAAGCCTCATGCCCGCCGCAGCGTCCTCGGCAGCAAAGCTGCGCACTCCGTCCTCGGCCTCCAGGTCGTCCAGCACCTGAATCTCGCGCTCCTCCACATGCACCTTCGGCGCCGGGTAGCGCCGCGCCGACTGCTCCTCCTGCGGATGCTTGCCACCACTCGGCCCGCTCGTCACCAGCCCCGGAATCCCAGCAAACGGCGACCTCGGCAGCTCCGCCGCCGTAGCATGGCCTGTCTCCGTCGCTCGCTCCTCCTCGACCTCGCCCGCCGCCCGCAGCGCAGCCGCGCGTTCCTGCGCCAGCGTCCGCTGCTCACGGTACTGGTGCTTCACCGTCTGCCGTCTCTTCCCCTTGGGCAACATATTCTGCGATGGCATCAAGCAAGCTCCTTCAAAAATGTAAGCATCAACGTCCCCGCCACCATCGCCCCCAGCGCAATCCACTGCGCCGGATCGAGCCACGCATGACCACTCATCTCAAACGGCTGCGTAATCATGTCGAGCAGGAACGTCACCGCTCCTCCCGCCGCCAGCGCAACGCCCGCCACCACTCCAGCGCGCAGCCGCCGCTCCAGCATCAGCATCAATACCACCATCAGCAGCACTGCCGACACAGCCGCATACATCTGCACCGGATGCAGATGCATCAACCCCGCGCTCCCCGGCACCACCGGTCCCCATGGCAGCCTGGTCGGCATCCCCTGCTCCGTGCCCTCGAAGTACCGCCCCATACTCAACGCGGCCGCCACCACTGCGGCACACGGAGCCCACGCATCCAGCACCCTCAGCAGCGGCAACTGCTTCCCCGCCACGTACGCCGCCATCGCCAGCACCGTCAGCACCATGCCACCATAGGTAAACGACGGCAGCATCAGCATCACCAGCGGCAGGCGCAGAAACCCATGCACGTCGTCAACGATCAGCAGCACTCGCGAGATCACAAAGGCCGCCGTCACCGCGAACCATCCCGCATCCCACAACTGCTCCGCACCCAGCCCCACCAGCTTCGCCGTCTTCTGGCTCAGCCACAGCGCGGCAACCAGTCCCACGGCGGCGCACAGCCCGTACACCGACACTCGCACCATGCCCACACGCAGCACGCCACGAACCAGAAGCATCGCCGGCTGCAACATCATCGTCGCTGGAAGTAACTCGCTCACCTCTTCGAGCATACGCGGCCCGTCCTCGCCACCAGCCGCGCAAACCCCTTATCCCTGCCTTTAGTAAAGACCGACCCGCTGGGCCGTACAGTGAGGCGCAGGTGAACCCGCGTTAAGCGGTGGGCTCCAGCCGTGGCTCTTTAGGCTTTCCGGACTGGCGGACCTAGCGCACCGAGCCATGTATACGAGCTGAAACCCTGTTCTATGAATGTTGGTTCAACCTGCGGTATTCCCCGTACCTGCTTTGCAGGCCGGTCTCTGCATTGGATGCTATCTGGGAAGCGGCTGTTCCGCAACTCGCGCCACTCTGCTTAGTTTCCTGCCGCCGTCGCTTCACCGTTCCGCACCACTGCCTTCGCCTCGCGCGCCCGCTCAATCAGCTTCTTCAGCTTGAACTCCACATCCGACCCAGACCCCAGCATCTCAGACGTCAGCACCCCATCCGAATCGATCGTGAAGTAATGTGGAATCGCCGTCACCCCAAACTCATTCGCCAGCTTGTGGTCCGCGTCGCGATACTGCACCCACGTCATGCCGTTCTTCTGGATGGCTTCCTTCCACTTCGTATCGTCCGCATCCCAGCTCACGCTGATCATCACAAACGGATCACCGGAAAACTCCTTCGCAATCTTGCGCAGATGCGGAAGCTCCTCGTTGCACGGTTCGCACCACGTCGCCCAGAAGTCGATCAACACTACGCGCCCGCCCATCGCATCGAGATTGAACTTCGATCCGTCCAGCGCCGTCACCTCAAACGCCGGAGCCATCCTGTGCGTCGCCAACTCCGGGTTCTCGGCAAAGTGTTCCACGCGCAGCCGCGCCGGATCCCCCGGCTTCAAGCTCGTCAGACACTGCTGGAAGTCCTTGCGCGCCTCGTCCATCCTTCCTAACCACGCCAGCACCACACCTTCTTTGAACTGCGCCGTCAGGTTTGCAGGGTACAGTTCCACCGCCTCCGCAAAGGCAGCGCGGGCCTCCTCCAACTGCTCAGGCTTCACCTTCTCTGCTCCCTTGCCCAGAATCGCCCGCCCGCGATCGTACGCCGCCACCGACTTCACCATCGGCGTCGCCGCCATCGCCTCCATCTCCTTGGCCGTCTCAATGGCGTCCTTGTAGCTGCCACCCATCATCTGCGCCGCATAGACGCCCGCCACGCACTCCACACATCGCCCACCGGCAATCTTGTTCGCCTTCCTGTAGGCATCCACCGCAAAGCCCGCGCGCTTGTCGTGCTCCATCTGCCGCGCTTCCTTCACCGCCGCAATGAACTTCGGATTCGCGTGATAGTCGTCCGCAGCAGCCTCGGGTGCTCCGGCTGGCTTCGTATCCACAGCCTGCGCATGAGCCCGCATCGCCGGCATCACCAGCAGCCCGGCCGTCATCGCAAGGTTAACGATCTTCAGCAGCAAGCAGACGCTCCGCATGAAGCACAACCCTTCATGTGCGTCCTATCTTCTACTCAGAATCGTGCCCGTAGCAAGAAAATTCCTCAGCAGAGCTTCGTCCCGCCTCGCCGCATCAGCCGGCCTTGCGTTCTTCGAGCACCGCGTCCAGCATCCCCATCAACGACCCCGCCCGCGACGGGACCGCACTCTGTGCAGCCGTCTGACGACTTGCCTCCAGCGTCGCGCTCAGTGTCTCGTACCGTCCCCGCAGCATCACCAGCTCATCCGCCAGATTCAGCGCCGCCAGCACCGCCACGCGCAGCGAATCGACCGTCGCCCCATGCGCCGACACCGCCCGCATCTTCGAGTCCACCACCGACGCCAGCCGCTCAATATGCTCCGGATTCACGCCGCGTAGCTGATAAATCTGATCGTAAATATCCACCACCACAGCCCCACCATCGCGCGCCTCTAACTCCGCCCGCGAGATCTCCGCCGCACTTCTCTGTTGCATCTCTGCCACTACCGCTCCTGCCTGACCCCGTCTTCGTACGCTCGCACGAAAACCGCTAAACCACTTCCTCGATACTCGCTAGCATCTTCTCCACGCGCAGCCGGACCGTCTCGCGCTCGCGTCGCAGGCTTTGGATCTCACCCTGCGCATCGCCGGAGGCCGCCAGTTCCTGCCGCAGCGCTACAATCTCCTGGCCACGCAGCGCCAGCTCTTCCTTGCGTGCAGCAAGCTCATCCTGCGCAGCGGCCACCTCCGCCTCTGCCGCCGCTCTCGCCTCGCGCTCTCTCTTGATCAGCTCGACGGTCTGAAGCACCTTCTGCTCCAGCGCCTGAAACTCATCGACACTGATACTTGCGGATCCCATGGACTACTCCTTACAAGGCGCATTCACGCCGTTCTCATCTCGAAGTATAGGACGCATTGCGGAGGATTTTCGGCTATACCCCTCAGGGGTATCTTCCTGAGTTCCCTTTCCTGCGCTGCTCCCGCACCCAGGCGACAGCTTTTATGCTTCACCCTGCCAACGCTCAGGCCCGCTGCGTCCCACCCAGCCCCGTCAGTTGCGCCACCACCCACTCCGTCCAGCGCGTGATCTCTTCTTCCGTCAGCGTCCGCTCGTTGGACTGGAACACCACCCGCAGCAGCAGCGAATACGATCCTGCCGCTCCAGCATTCCCGGTTGGCGTTCTTTGCTTGCCGGTCTGGTCACCAGACCTCCCCTTCGCATCGCGGAAGATCTCCACCGGCCGCACACTGCGCAACTCCTCCATCTTCAGCTCCGCACTCCCGCCACGCAGCGCTCCTTCGATCGCCGCCCACGTCACCGCATCTGGAAACACAAACGAAAAGTCCCGCTCCACCGCCTGGAATCGCGACACCTCGCGCGACATCGGCTGGCGCAGCTTCGTCTCGAACAACCGTTGCGCATCGATGGTCGCAATCACGCACGGCTGGCGCAGCTTGCGCGCCTGCAGCTCCGCAGAGCTCAGCTCTCCAAACACTCCAACCGTCTCGCCACCCAGCAGCACCCGCGCTCCACGTCCTACTGCAATCCACCCCGGCAGCGCATTCGCATCAAAGCCAACCTCGCCCTCGAACTTCCGCAGCAGCGCCTCGATTGCGCCCTTCGTCTCATAGAACAGCGCGTCCTCCGACTTGTACAGCGCCGTCGCAACCGCCCCACCCGTCGCCCCCAGAGCCAGTCCAACCCTCTCTTTCACCTCAGCCGTCGATCCCTCAAACACCGTGCCCATCTCAAACAACCGCACGCTGTTCACATCCCGATGCAGATTATGCGCCAGCATCGTCGCCATCCCCGGCGCCAGCGACGGCCGCAGCATTCCCGCCTCCGCGCTCAGCGGATTTCCCATCGCCACCGCACTCCCGCCAAACACCTCCGCCTCTTCCGCCGAAGTAAACGTACTCGAGATCGCCTCCGTACATCCCATCCCGCGCAGCGTCTCGCGTATCGTCGCCTCCTGCAGCGCATGCGGCAACTCCCGCACCGCACCCGCAAAACTCGGCAGCGTATCTGCAAACCGGTTGTATCCATACACGCGCGCCACCTCTTCAATCAGGTCGATCTCGCGCTCCAGATCCAGCCGCCAACTCGGCAGCTTCACCGCATACTCGCCCTCCGAGCTCTGCGTCAGCCCACATCCCAGCGCACTCAGATACTGCGCAACCACCGCCTCACCAATTCCCAACCCGTCCGCCGTCGCTCCCAGGTGTCTCTCCACCTCGCTCACCTTCAGCGAAATCGCCTTGCGCTGCGCGGTCTTCGCCGCCCACTCTGAAACCACCACATCCACCAGCGGCCCCACCACCTCGCCGCCGCTCTGCTCCACCACCATCCGCGTCACCAGATGATTCGCCAGTGGAGCCGCCTCGAAATCCGCGCCACGCTCAAATCGATGGCTCGCGTCCGTATGCAATCCATGCCGCCGCGAGCTTGCGCGAATCGCCGCCGGATCAAACCACGCCGCCTCTACCAGGATGTTCTTCGTCTCCTCCGTCACGCGCGACTCCCACCCGCCCATCACGCCTGCCAGCCCCAGCGCCTTCACCTCATCCGCAATCACCAGGTCGTCCGCAACCAGCGTCTTCTCCGTCCCATCCAGCAGCTGCAACCGCTCTCCCGCCCTCGCCCGCCGCACCACAATCCCGCCAGCGATCTTGTCCAGGTCAAACACATGTGTCGGCTGTCCCATCGCCAGCCAGCCGAAGTTCGTCACATCCACGGGAGCAGAGATCTGCTTCTGCCCCAGCGCCGCAAAGTACTCCGCAATCAACCCTGCACTCGGTCCCACGCTCACACCGCGAATCACCCGCGCCGTAAACCGCCCGCATAAATCCGTTGCCTCAATGCGCACCGGAAACCCCGCACCTGGCTTCGTCTCCGCCACCGCCGCGCCGATTCCCTCACGCAACGGCTTCAGCGCAACGTCATAAATCGCCGCAGCCTCGCGCGCCACGCCATAGTGATTCATCGCGTCCACGCGGTTGGTCGTAATGTCCATCTCATACAGACGCCCGCCGCACGCCGCATCGAACTCGCCCTCGACGGCAATCCCGCGCAGCGTCAAATCTTCCGCCAGTTGCCGATCATCCACCGCAAGCTCAGGCAAATACGACCGCAACCACTTCGTCAAAATATTCATATCTACTCATTCTTCCATTCATCGCCCGGCATAATTCGCTTCATAAACTCGTCAAACAACGGAACAGTAAATGCAGTATCACCGTGACTCGGACTCCAAATCATGCCTTTCGCGATGATGCGTTCCCGCAACGGAGCCAGCGCACTGACCTTCTTTTCCAACACGGCCGCGATGTCGCCGGAACGGTGGGGTCCGGCGCCAAGCTCCGCCATTGCCCTCAAGTATCTCCGCTCCGCCGGTGTTACGCGATCGAAGCGGACCAGGAAAAAGCTCGCGTCCAGCGCAGCGATCGCAGTGATCGATGCGGCAATCACGTCCTCACGAGTGATCGGCGAGCTGGCGGCTACGTCCCAGGAGTGCTTACCCCATTCCTGCAAAAAATAAGGATACCCCTGTGTTCTGGCCAGCAATTCGGCCATGGCGGCATCGTCGTAAGCAACCCCTTCGTCTTGAGCCGGCTTGCGAACGGCCTCTTTCGCCTCATCATCCCTGAGAGGCCCGACAAGTGGAAAATCGAACATGCGTTCTGCATATGATTTCGCGTTGCCCGCGACAGCGCGCAGTTGAGGCAAACCTGCCCCCACTACACCTATTGGCAACTGTCGTTGCGCGCAGCGATGAAGCGCTGCTATCAACGCAGCAAATTGTTCCTCTTCCACATATTGCAACTCGTCCAGAAAGAGAATCACCGCTGTCTCCGCGGCACGTGCGGCTTCACCCAGACGCTCCATCAGCGAGCTCAGATCCACCTCCAGATCGCCGCTGTCGGACTCTCCCGGCGTGGGCTCAGCGTCGTAACTCAGCTCCAGGTCCGCATACTTCACCTTGAGCCGCTGCGCAAATCCCGCCAGCGCGCTCAGGCCCTTGCCGGCAAGATCTTTCGCCGAATCCACCCGTGAGAGCCGTAGCAGAGCAGTCCGCAGTTGGGGTGCCAGCATGGCCGGAAGCGATCTCTTCTCCGGCGTCTCCGCCCGGACCGTCAAAACCCCTTGAGCTTCCGCATCCGACCGCATCTTTTCCAGCAGAACTGTCTTGCCTACCCCCCGCAGGCCCACCATCAACGTGCTCTTCGCAAACCGCCCCAGGCGAAGCCGCGCAATCGCCACCGCTACGTCTTCCCGCAGAACGTCGCGACCTACAAGTTCCGGCGGCGGCGCACCTGCGCCCGGAGAGTATGGGTTAAGCTTTCTGTCCATCGAGAGTAATATATAACAAAGTTATCAAAATTAACAAAATTATCAAAATAAGATAATTCCATTAATCTTGTTATAAAACTTCCCTTTCTACGCAAACTGCTCCAGAAATCTCATGTCGCCCGAGTACAGCAGCCCTATGTCGCTGATCCCGTACTTCATCATCGCGATCCGGTCCACGCCCATCCCGAACGCAAACCCACTGATCTTACCTGTGTCATACACCGGCTCGCGGCCCATCTCCACGCGCCGCTGGTTCACCGACGCAAACACCGCCGGGTCCACCATCCCGCAACCCAGCAGCTCAATCCATCCCGAGTGCTTGCACTTCCTGCAACCCTTCCCGCCGCAGAAGATACACGAGATCTGCACATCCGCGCTCGGCTCCGTGAACGGAAAGAAGCTCGGGAAAAATCTCGTCTTCACCGCCGAACCGAAGAACGCCTTCATCGCGTGGTCCAGCGTGCCCTTCAGGTCGCTGAACGTAATATTCGTATCCACGCACAGCCCCTCCACCTGGTGAAACACCGGCGAGTGCGTCGCATCCGCCGCATCGTTCCGATGCACCTTGCCCGGAATCACCAGCCGCAGCGGCGGCGCCTGCTCCAGCATCGACCGAATCTGCACCGGCGACGTATGCGTGCGCATCAGCAGCCGTTCCCTCAGCGGCTTCGCGTCCTGTCCGGCAACCACCAGCGTATCCTGCGTATCCCGCGCCGGATGATTGGGCGGAAAGTTCAGCGCCTCGAAGTTATAAAAATCCGTCTCCACCTCCGGTCCCAACCCCACCGAATACCCCATGCGCTGGAACACGCTGACAATCTCCGCCATCGTCTTCACCAGCGGATGCTCCGCTCCCATCCGCTGCGCCGCACCCGGCAGCGACACATCCAGGCTCACGCCCGTCGCCTTCATCTCTGTCACAACACTCGCCGTGCGAGCCTCTTCAATCTGCGCCTTCAGCCTGTTGAACCGCACCCCCAGCGACTTCTTTGCCTCCGCCGGTGCGGACTTCAACCACGCAGCGCTCAACTGCCCCAGTCGTCCCTGCTTCCGTCCCAGCCACTCCAGCCGGAACGACTCCATCGCCTCATCGCTGGTCAACTCGCTGCTCTGCGCGGCCACCTCAGCCTCCAACTCCGCAAAGACGCGATCGAGTTCGGCCTCATCATACTGCTTCAGTTCTGGAATCGCTTTACTCATGGTGTCGAGGCTTCAGGATAAATGAACGCCGCCTCGCATCCCAAAACCATCCCTACAGCGCCCACAGAATCACCGCCGCCATCAGCACGCCCAGCAGTAAACTGCGCTTGTCTGTAATAGCGAAGACCACCGGGTCCTCGTCCATCTCCCCGCGGCTGGCCAGCATCCACACCTGGCTCAACCACAGCAGCAGCACCGGCACCACCACCCACAGCCGCACCGGATGCCGATACAGCACATTGGTCTCCGGGTTATTGATATAGATCGACAGCACCACCACCGCTGCATACGCCGCTCCCGTTCCCAACGCGCGCAACTGCTCCAGGTCACCGACAAAATAACCTCGGCCATTGCTCACCGATCCGCCCCGCTCCCGCAGTCCTTCCAACTCGCTGAACCGCTTCACAAACGCCAGCGACAGGAAAAAGAACACCCCAAAACCCGCCAGCCACGGCGACATTGGAATCCCCGTCGCCGCGCTGCCCGCCATAATCCGCACCGTGTACAGCCCGCTCAGCACAAACACATCCAGCAGCAGCTTGCGCTTCAAATACAACGAGTACGACAGCGTGATCGCCGTATAAAATCCCAGCCACCCCAGAAACGCATAACCATGCGCAAGCAACGACGTCCCCGGCAGCGTATGAAACATCAACGGCAACGCCAGCGCCAGCACGACCGAGCTCAGCAGCAGAAGGCCCACCACGGCCACGCCCGAGATGGCCGAAAGATCCCCCGCCGCGAACGGCCGCCTTCGCTTGCTCGGATGCCGCCGGTCCGCCTCCAGGTCCAGCAGATCGTTCACAATATACGTCGCCGAGGCGCACATCCCAAAGCTCAGAAACGCCGTAATCGCCGCGCCAAACGTGCGCAGATGCCACTGGTGCGCCAGCAGCAGCGGAACGAAGATCAGCGCATTCTTCGCCCACTGGTGCAGCCGGATCGCCTTCAGCCAGGTCCGCAGCGACGGCGCCCGATCCTCGAAGCTCGCCGCCGCAACCGTCCCCGTTCGCTTCATTCCCGCGAGCAGCCCTCGCTCCGGGTTCGCCATCATCGGAGACTCGCACGCCGCCAGCAGCTCCACATCCGGCCGTGCATTCCCGATGTAACAGAACGCATCCCCGAACTTGGCTCGAAACGCCGCCAGCTTATTTCCTCCAGCCAGGTTCGTCTCTCCATCCGACGCCAGCACCCCGGCAAAGATTCCCAGATGCGCCGCCACGCGTTCCGCCAGCCCCTTATCCGCGGCCGTCGCCAGGTAGATCGCCCGGCCCTCGCCATACTGCTGCCGCAGATACTCCAGCAGCGGCCGGTTGTACGGCAGATACTCCACGTCGAGCGCCACCAAACCCGTCAGGTGGCGTTTGAACGCCGCCCTCCCCTCGGCAATCCACCCCGGCACATGCAGCAACTCCAGCGGCTTCTGCCGCGCCACCACCAGCACCGTATCCAGCAGCGTATCCGACTTCACCAGCGTG
>DAIDKF010000014.1 GCA_027450185.1 Granulicella sp.
TGAGTTCGGCGGCCCTGGGAAGGCTCATGCCGGCGTCTGCGTTGAGGCCGCTTTTGCGGGTGAGGACGCGGGTGATCTGGCGGACGCGGTCGGCGCGGTAGTTGAAGCAGATGACTGCGTCGCCTTCGCGGATGGGGCCGACGGGCTGGTTGTGAGCGTCGATGCAGACGAAGGGTTCGACGAACTCGTCGGTGATGCCGTTGTTGTAGCTCTCAATGACGCGCGCGTGGGGATCCTGATACTTCCCGGGGGCGTCGGCGGTGACCATGGCGCGGAAGGCTTTGGCTTCCTTCTCCCAGCGATAATCGCGGTCCATGGCGTAGTAGCGGCCGCTGACGCTGGCGAGTTGGCCGACGCCGTACTCGGCGAACTTTTGCTGGAGTTCCTGGAGGTAGCCGGCACCGTTGGTGGGGAGGGTGTCGCGGCCGTCGAGGAAGGCGTGGACATAGACGCGCTTGAGGTTGTGCTGCGCGGCGAGGCGGAGCAGAGCGTAGAGATGGCGCTGCTGGGAGTGGACGCCGCCGTCGGAGACGAGGCCGATGAGGTGGAGGGCATGGCCCTGCGCGGCGACATCGACGGCCTTGAGGAGAGTGGGGTCCTTGAAGAAGTCGCCGGAGGCGATGGCGTTATCGATGCGGGTAATATCCATGTGGACGATGCGGCCGGCGCCGATGTTGAGATGGCCGACTTCGCTGTTGCCCATCTGTCCGTCGGGAAGGCCGACGAAGTGGTTACTGGCGTGGATGAGGGTGTTGGGGTACTCGCGGAGGAGCCGATCGTAGGTGGGCTTGCGGGCCAGTGCAATGGCGTTGCCGTGGGTCTCGGGGCGATAGCCCCAGCCGTCGAGGATGGTGAGGATTACCGGGGGCGTGATTCTCATGGGTACAAGTTTACTTGGTCGCGCGGGATGGGGCTGTGGTGGGACGCACAGGATTGTGGTTCATGTGGCTGGATGCACGCCAGAAGCGGAAGAACAGGGGGCGCTCCGCTGCGCTGCGGCAGAGGCGACATACGTGTGAGGGGGAGAGATGCCGCTCGGCAGGCTGCGATGGGTGTGATGCTTAGGGCTTCGTTTTCTTCGCGGGTTTCGACTTGAGGGAGCTGTTGAAGGTTACTGCTTCGCGGATGAGTGTCTTGAAGGCGGACTCGTTCACTTCTTCTCCTTCGTGGATGTCGATTGCGCGGCGGACGTTTCCTTCGAGGCTGGAGTTGAAGAGATGGGTAGGGTCCTTCAGGGACGCGCCCTTGGCGAAGGTCAGCTTTACGACCTTCTTGTAGGTCTCGCCTGTGCAGAGAATGCCGTCGTGCGACCAGACTGGAGTGCCCCACTTCCACTCCTCCACGACGGCGGGGTCTGCTACCTGGATGAGCTTGCGCATTCTGCTGAGGGTCTCGCCACGCCAGTCGTCAAGCTCGGCGATTCTGTTCGAGATGAGATCCGATACCGATGGGTCTGGGCTTGCGGCTGGCTTTTTCATGCTGCCTCCTGTAAGCACCTTCGGCGCGATGAGCTCGCGCCGAAGGTAAGACATACTTGTGCCAGAGCTAGAGCGCGCGGTTGATGGAGGCGCGGCCGAGATAACGGGCGGTCTGGCCCAGCTCTTCTTCAATGCGGAGAAGCTGATTGTACTTGGCGATGCGGTCGGTGCGAGAGGCCGAGCCGGTCTTGATCTGGCCGGCTCCGGTGGCTACGGCGAGGTCCGCAATGAAGGTGTCTTCAGTCTCGCCGGAGCGGTGCGAGATGATGCTGGTGTAGCCGTTGCGGCGGGCGAGATCGATGGCGTCGAGGGTCTCGGAGACGGTGCCGATCTGATTGAGCTTGATGAGGATGGAGTTGGCCGCGCCTTCGCGGATGCCGCGCTCGAGGATGCTGGTGTTGGTGACGAAGAGGTCGTCGCCGACGAGCTGGAGCTTGTCGCCGAGGCGCTGGGTGAGGACCTTCCAGCCGGCCCAGTCGTTCTCGTCAAGGCCGTCTTCGAGCGAGACGATGGGGTACTGGCGAATCCAGCTCTCCCAGAACTCGGTCATCTGCTCGGCGGATTTTTCGCTCTTGTCAGACTTCTTGAAGACGTACTTGCCGGACTGCTTGTTGTAGAACTCGCTGGCAGCGGGGTCGAGGGCGATGGCAATGTCGTCGCCGGGCGTGTAGCCGGCAAGGGTGATGGCTTCGAGAATGACTTCGATGGCTTCGACGTTGGATTTGAGCGAGGGAGCGAAGCCGCCTTCGTCGCCGACGGCGGTGTTGTAGCCCCTCTTCTTGAGGACGCCCTTGAGCGTGTGGAAGACTTCGGCGCCCCAGCGGAGAGCGTCAGCGAAGTTTTCTGCACCGACGGGCATGACCATGAACTCCTGGAAGTCGACGTTGTTGTCGGCATGCGCGCCGCCGTTGAGGATGTTCATCATGGGGGTGGGAAGGATGCAGGCGCTGACACCGCCGAGGTAGCGGTAGAGCGGCAGGCCGAGAGCTTCGGCGGAGGCGCGGGCGCAGGCCATGGAGACGGCAAGGATGGCGTTGGCGCCGAGATTGCCCTTGTTGGGGGTGCCGTCGATGGCGATCATGGTGGCGTCGATGAGCTTCTGGTTGCTGGCGTCCATGCCGGTGAGCTCCGGGGCGAGAACGGACTCGACGTTTTCGACGGCCTGGAGGACGCCCTTGCCGAGATAGTGCTCCTTGTCGCCGTCGCGGAGCTCGACGGCCTCGTGCTCGCCGGTGGAAGCACCGCTGGGAACGGCGGCGCGGCCAAGGATGCCGTCGGTGAGGATCACGTCAGCTTCGACGGTTGGGTTGCCACGGCTGTCGAGAATTTCACGGGCATGGATGGAGACAATTTCGGTCATTTCACTCCTCGGTATGGATGGCTTGGTGCGTTGGGTTGGGCGGGAGATGCGGTGGTGGAGGCGGTCGTTGAGAGCCGGTCGGCGATCGACGGGGATGGGCTTTCCGGAGGCGCCGGAGATCATGGCAACGAATTCAGTCATTAGCTAGACTCATCCTGCATCCTATCGTCCGACTCTTCATCCGCCATTGCGCTTGCCCACCGGCCTCATTTTAGCAAAGCGCTGGCGTTGCGTTTCGATGGTGTTGATCGATTGGCGGACAGTATCGGCGAGCATGGTGAGGATTTCGTCACCCTCTTCGCGGGTGGCGAGGGGCATGCGGAGGCTGACGCGGGTGCCGCGGCCGGGGCGGCTAACGATGTCGACGCAGGCTTCGTCGCCGTAGAGGACGTGGATGCGCTCGCGGACGTTGCGCATACCGATGCCGGAGCCCTCGCGGACGAGGCCGCTGACGGGTGCGATGATGGGGCCGCCGGGCTCGATGCCGACACCGTCGTCTTCGATTTCGAGCAGCAGGCGGTCGTCGGCGATGCGGGAACGGAGGGTGATGGTGCCGCCGGAGATGCGGGGTTCGAGGCCGTGCTTGATGCTGTTTTCGATGAGCGGCTGGAGGAGCATCGAAGGGACGATGATGTCGAGGGTGTCGGGGGAGATCTCCTTTGCGACACGAAGCTTTTCACCGAAGCGGACGACCTCGATGTCGAGATAGTCGTCGGTGAAGGCGAGCTCTTCACTCAAGGGGACAAAGGCCTCGCGGTCGCGGAGCAAAACGCGGAGGATGTTGCTGAGCTTGACGATCATCTCGCGGGCGAGGTTGGGTTGGGAGCGGACGAGGGAGGCGATGGAGTTGAGCGTATTGAAGAGGAAGTGCGGGTTGATCTGGCGCTGCAGGGCGTCGAGACGGGCTTCGAGCAGAAGGCGGGATTGCTCTTCGAGCTTGTGCTCGATGCGGACGGCGTTCCAGATTTTTAGAGGGATGCCGACGACGACAGGAGCACAGGCGCAGATGACCAGCTCGATGAGCCAGGAGGAGGAGTAGAGGGCGAAGTAGCGGCGCGGATCGAGGTGCGAGAGCAGGCTGGTGGCGAACTGCATCGCGGTGAGAAGAAGCAGGAGAAAGATCTGGCGGTCGAGGTGCGGCCAGGTGACGGTGCGGCGAATCCAGCGGTAGATGCTGAGGTCGATGAGGGGGGAGAAGGTCCAGATGTTTTCTTCGCCGGCGACACGGCGGTAGGCTCCGAAGATGGCGGCGACGATGAGGTTGACGGGGAGGGCGAAGAACTCGTGGTGGCCCAGGGCGGGGAGGGCGAGGGCTGCTCCGCCGAGCATGGCGGCCCAGGGACCAAGCAGAAGGCCGAGGATGGCGGTGGCCTGGAAGGAGATGTCGGCGGCGAGAAAGTTGGGCACACGCACCCGGACCAGAACACCGAGCATCAGGGGAATGCAGATCCAGGCGGCGAGGTGGAGCGTCTCGCGGGGGGTGCGATGCTTCAGCAGAAGAAGACGCTTGAAACCGGTGGAGCGCGCGAGCGAACTGGCGACGGCTGCGGCCACGCCGAGTTCGACCAGCAGCGTGATGAAGATCAATTTGGAGTCGCTGGCGTGCACGGTTTGAGTGTACGCGTTCGGGAAAGAAGGAAGGCGCTTCTCCAACGTGAGATTGCGGAGAGATTGCGGGCGCAACCCGGTGGAGGGCCCTTCCCTGTTCCGGCTGATGCGACGTTGCTCCGGCCTCTATGGCCTTGTTCAAGGACGCCTATTTCCTGGCCATGCGCACAACCGCAGAGCGCGAGAGATGGACCAACCAGTTGCGAAGGGTTCGAGGTTGTGGGGTCTGGGACGGCAATGAAGGATCGCAAACTTTCTGCTTGACATGTGTTGGAGCAATCCACTACTGCTTGGTTGTGGATAGACTGAGTACGACGTTTGGGGCCCTGTACGATCCGACCCGTAGAGCCATGGTCGAACGGCTATCCCATGGGCCTGTCTCTATACATAGACTGACGGAACCGTTTGAGCTCTCACAGCAGATGATTTCGAAACATGTTGCCTGCCTGGTCCGGGCGAGGATTGTGATCAAGACCAAGCGTGGACGAGAGAGTGTGTGCACGCTGAGACCGGAGGCGATTAAGACCATCAGTGAGTGGGCGATCAGCTATCGCCGATTCTGGGAAGAAAGCTTCGACAAGCTGGAAGTGGTTGTACATCAGATGAAAAACAACGGAGGCAAGGGATGAGAAACGATAACGCTGACGAGATAGAGCGGATGGTTGTGACAAGAATATTCAATGCACCACGCGAGCTGGTTTGGCAGGCGTGGACTGACCCGAACTATGCGATGCAGTGGTGGGGACCGAAGGGTTTTACTACGCCGTTTTGCGAGATGGATTTTCGCGTGGGAGGGAAGTTTCTCATCTGCATGAGATCGCCGGATGGGCAGGAGTTCTGGAACGGCGGGGAATACCACGAGATCGTTCTGCACGAAAAGATCGTGTCCTCCATGTACTTTGCCGATTCGAAGGGAAACAAGGTCGAGCCTGAGGAGTATGGGATAGAACATAAGGCCATTGAGGGTGCGTACGACGTAACTCTTTTTGAGGACGCGGGAGAGGGCCGGACCAAGCTCACCTTCATTGGCAATGAACCCATGGAGGACGCAAAGAATAGCGGGCAGGTCGAGGGCTGGTATCAGATTCTCGATAAATTTGCAGCGGTGGTTGAGGGGCTAGCACGGGCGAAGTAGGAGTGGAGAGTTTGGGCGTCCGGCATGGAAGCCCGCACTGTGGTGATCGCTCTGGAGTTACAGATCATCACGGTGCGGGAGCGGACGGTGCCGGAGCGTGCGCATGGTTCGGTTGGCGATGGAGGGACCAGCGGCGGAAGCCATGCAGGATGTTGCCCGTGAATCGTTGCGTGGGAGGTGGGAATCTATAATAGGGTATGCCGTATAGCAGCGTTCGCAAGGTGGCAGGTGCAGAGTTCCCTACGCGGTGGGGACAGTTTCGCATTCTTGGGTTTGAGGGTGTGGCGGAGCCGGGGTCGGCTTCGTTGAAGCGCGTGGACAATGTGGTCGCGCTGACGATGGGGGATCTGTCGGCGGCTCCTCCGCTGGTGAGGATTCATTCGATGTGTCTGACCGGCGATGTGTTCCACTCGCTGCGCTGCGACTGCCACGACCAACTGCACCTGGCGCTGGGGATGATTGCCAGGGAGGGTGCGGGGATTCTGCTGTATGAAGAGCAGGAGGGGCGTGGGATCGGGCTGATGGCCAAGCTGCGCGCGTATGAGTTGCAGGACAAGGGCCGGGACACGATCGAGGCGAACCTGGAGCTGGGTTTTCGGGCGGACTATCGGGAGTTTGAGCTGCCGGCAGAGATTCTGAAGGCGCTGCATATTCCGGCGGTGCGGCTGATTACGAATAACCCGGAGAAGGTGGCGGCGCTGGAGGCGGCGGGGATTCGCGTGGCAGAGAGGGTGTCGGCAACGATACCCGCGGAACCTACGTTTGAGCGGTACCTGGAGACCAAGCGCGACAAGATGGGGCATCTGTTGAGCTGAGTTCGGTGCGCTCGGGGTGCTTCGCGGATGCTCAGGGTTCTCAGGTGCTTCGCGTGCGTCGTTGATGGCGGGGGTGCATCCAACCATGAGGGAGAAGAACATGCCGATCAATCTGGATGAAGTGAAGTCTGGCCCGATGGAGTCCGGGGTGCTGGAGGTTATTTTGAAGCGGTGGAGCCCGCGGTCGTTTGCCGATAAGGCGGTGCCGAGTGCAGATCTGACGAAGATTTTTACGGCTGCGGCATGGGCGGCGTCGAGCTATAACGAACAGCCGTGGCGTTTCCTTGTCGGCAAAAGGGGCGATGAGACGTATGCGAAGATTCTGGATTCGCTGGTGGAGTTCAATCAGGCCTGGGCGAAGACGGCACCGGTGCTGATCCTCTCGGTGGGCAAGAGAACGTTTTCATCCAATGGACACCAGAATGGATATGGGTTGCATGATACGGGTGCGGCGTCAGCGAATATGAGCCTGCAGGCGACTGCGTTGGGGCTGCATACGCATGGCATGGGCGGCGTGGACAAAGAAAAGGCGCGGAAGCTGTTTGGGATTCCTGAAGACTTTGAAGTAGGTGCGGCGTGGGCTCTGGGGTACGTGGGCGACCCGGAGGCGCTGCCCGACGCGTATCGCGAGATGGAGACGGCGGCTCGAACGCGGAAGGCGCTGAAGGAGTTTGTGTTTGGCGCATGGGAGAAGGCTGCGGAGTTGTAGCCCTGCTCTGCGCGGACGGTGGGAGGCGGCTGTGCGCGGGGGCCAGACTAGGAAGCAGTGACGAGTTTGGCTGTGGTAACGAGTTGACCGGTGTGGCGCTGGGTGTGGTCGGCACAGTGGACCAGGAGGCCGGCGACGGTGGTGGGGAACTGCTTGCGGCCGATGCCGCAGGGGTCAGCGAAACGGTCAGGGGAGATGGCGCGGATGCGGTCGGCGGCGCGGGCGAGGCCGGTGCGGAACTCGGCGCGAGCTTCGGCGGCAGAGCCTTCGGCCAACTCGGTTTTGAGGGCGAAGAGTTGGTCCGGGGTGAGCTGGTTCCCTTCTGCGTAGGTGAGCAGGCGGTCGAGCGAGCGGACGATGTGGCGCAGGTGAAATGCGATGGGTGGTAGGCCGGAGGGCCGGGCGAGTAGCTGGGCGTCGCTGAGGGGGCCGGTCCAGCGGGCAGCATCCTCGGCGGAGAGTTCGAGTGCGTGCAGAACGGCGCGGCGGACGGGGTCGATGTCGGTGAGAGTGCCGCGCAGCCAGGGTTCGGCGGGAGGGCTGTTCGGGGTGGTGGATTCGCTCATGGACATACCGTGTGAGGCAACTTTGCAGGACTCAGGCCGGGAAGATTATAACCAAGTCTCCAAGGCTTCCCTCCGAGGCTAAAGCTGCGTTAGCTGCGTTGATCGAGATGACGTTGCAGCGGGGAAAAAATCCCGCCGCTTAAAGCGTATGGCCTACGTTGAGATTGCCTGGGCTTCAGGTGCGGCTTCGGATGTGGCGTCGGGATCAGGAACAGCTTCAGAGGTGGGAGCGGCTCCTTTGACACGGACGACGGTGATCTTGTCAAAGCCCTCCTTGAAGGCGGGGGGGCGGAGGCGCTCGGCCATCTTGTGCATGACGTCGTCGGTGACCTGACGGTCGCGCTTGGAGTTGCGCTCCAGGCAGACGGCGAGGGGCACGTCGAAGAAGACGGCCTGCACCTCGTAGCCAAAACTCTTCGCCATCTTGATCCACTGGCGGCGCTCATGCGGGCTGAGGTTGGTGGCGTCGACGTAGTTCCAGGGCATCTTGGCGATGAGGCGGGCGCGGAGAAGGCTGCGCAGAGTGCTGAAGACCAGGCCCTGATAACGCTGCTCGGTGATGTCGTCGAAGAGGATGTTGCGCAGCATGTCGCTGGAGAGCGGGGTTACGCCGCGACGCTTGTACCAGGTGGTCTTGCCGGAACCGGGAAGGCCGATGGTGAGGACGACATAGCCGCGGGGAGATTTATTGGGGACAGCCTCGGGGCCGGCGGGCGGTGTGGCGAGAGATTCGGGCTGCGTCTCGTGGACAAGCTGAGGCGGGTGATGCGCGGGGGGCTCGGGCACTGGCGTCGGCTGCGGGGTAACGGCAGCGGCGTGATCGGCGGCCGGGGTGAGGGATGGTGGTGGGGCTTCGGCCTGGGTTTGGGCCGGCGGCAAGGGCTCGGGATAGTCGGGTCGCAGGGGTGCGGGTTGGTTCGCAGGAATCTCCTGCCCAATCTTGCCCGTGGACTCCGATTCGTTCGGACCACGCTTCGTGCGTCTTCTCATGAGTGTCTCGCGCAACCATTCGCGCATAGCTGGTTTGTAACACAAGCGTTCGGTCTGCCGCAAAAGTGGTGCAGAAGGGTGGGGATTGTTCGGTGTTCGGTTAGCGGTTTGCGATGGCCGATGGGCTTTGGTAGCCTGAAGGAAATTGTAAGAAATGAGGCATTATGGCAGTCAAGGTAGGCATCAACGGCTTCGGACGGATCGGGCGGAATGTTTTCCGCACAGCATTGGGCAATCCTGAGATTGAGTTTGTGGCGGTCAATGACCTGACGACGCCGGCAACGCTGGCGCACCTGCTGAAGTATGACTCGATTCTGGGAAACTTGAAGCACGAGATCTCGGCGACAGAGGATTCGATCGTTATCGACGGGAAGGCGATCAAGGTATTTGCGGAACGCGATCCGGCAAAGCTGGATTGGGCGTCGGTGGGCGCGGAGATTGTGGTGGAGTCGACAGGATTCTTTACCGACGCGACGAAGGCCAAGGCGCATCTGGGCGCGACGGTGAAGAAGGTGATTATCTCGGCGCCGGCGTCGAATGAGGATTTGACGGTCGTGCTGGGCGTGAATGACGACAAGTATGACGCGGCCAGGCACAACGTGATCTCGAATGCGAGCTGCACGACGAACTGCCTGGCGCCGGTGGTGAAGGTGATCAACGATACGTTCGGGATTGCTTCGGGAATTATGACGACGATCCACAGCTATACGAACGACCAGGTGATTCTGGATACTCCGCACAAGGACCTGCGGCGGGCGCGGGCGGCGGCGTTGAGCATGATTCCCAGCTCGACGGGCGCAGCCAAGGCGCTGAAGCTGGTGATTCCGGCGATGGACGGCAAGCTGGATGGATTTGCGATCCGGGTGCCGACGCCGAATGTGTCGGTGGTGGACCTGACGTTTGTGGCGGAGAAGCCGATGGATGCCAAGAGCGTGAATGCGGCGCTGAAGGTGGCGAGCGAGGGTCCGCTGAAGGGGATTCTGGGGTACACCGAGGAAGAGCTGGTGTCGACCGACTTCCGTGGGAATCCGCTATCGAGCATCGTGGACTCGAAGCTGACCAAGGTGATTGGAAACACGGGCAAGGTGATTAGCTGGTACGACAACGAGTGGGGGTACTCGAGCCGGGTGAAGGATCTGATCCTGTTCCTGGTGAAGAAGGGGCTGTAGAGAAGTTGTCAGTTGTCAGTTTTCGGTAGAGAAGAAGATTTGTTGCTCCAACTGGAAGCTGACAACTGACGAATGCACGTCACTCGATGGCGCCGATGTATTTGAAGGGGCGGATACCGGCGGACTTCCAGAAGCAGGCGAAGATGATGGCGCTGGCTACCACTGCGTAGGCGCACCAGAGGCATGCAATGGCGTAGCGCTGTACAGCCGCTATGGCGAGCAGCATGGCGAGGTCGGGGAGCGCTGCGGTTATGATGGGGGCATGAGTACAGCGATGAAGCGGACGAATATTGCAGGGACGTCGCCCTATGAGGCGGTGATTGGATTTTCGCGGGCGGTGCGGGTCGGGAATGTGGTGCATGTGTCCGGGACAGGGCCGGTGGGGGCCGAGGAGTTAAGCGCCGCGGAGCAGACGCGGGCGGTGCTGGGGATCATCGAGGCGGCGCTGAAGCAGGCGGGCGCGCGATTTGAAGACGTGGTGCGGACACGCATATTCCTGGCCCGTGCGGAGGACTGGGAAGACGTGGGACGGGCGCATGGGGAGGTGTTTGGAACGATTCGACCGGCGGCTACGATGGTGGTGGCGGCGTTGTTGAACCCGAAGTGGCGGCTGGAGATGGAAGCTGAGGCCGTGGTGGCGGAGTAGGCGATAGAGGCCGGGGGTGGGCGTCTGGACGCGGAGAAGCTTCGTCCCGACGCCGGTTCAGATGCTGATGAAGTGAAAGTAGATGGCGGCCAGCGAGGCCGTGCCGACGATGATCCAGAGGGCGACTCCCTGCACCATGGGGCGGATGCCGACCCGGCGAAGGGTCTTCTTCGAGAGGCTGGTGCCGATGAGGAAGAGCGTGGCCGTGAGGCCGTCTTTGCCGAGCTGATTGAGAGCGGTGAACTCGGGGTGGAGGCGGGGGATGTAGGTGCTGAGGGCGGCGGCGATACAGAAAAAGAGGATGAACCAGGGGAAGGTGACCCTGGCCTTGTGGTGTGATTTGGCATGGCCGCGATGGGCGGCGATGCGCGCCATGCTGGCTGCGGTGAACAGGCTGACGGGGACGATCCAGAGGGCGCGGGCGAGCTTGACGGTGGTGCCGATGGAGAGGGCCTGAGCTCCGTAGGCTGCCGCGGCGCCGACGACGGAACTGGTGTCATGGATGGCGAGGGCGGCCCAGAGGCCGAACTGGTTCTGGCTGAGGTGGAGCAGATGGCCGACGGGGGGAAAGAGCAGGAGTGCGACGGAGTTGAGCAGAAAGACCGTGCCCATGGAGACGCTTATCTCCTCCTCGTTGGCGTTGGTAATGGGAGCGATGGCGGCGATGGCGCTGCCTCCGCAGATGGCGGTGCCAGCGGTGATGAGGAAGGAGGATTTGCCACCGACACGAAGAAGCTTGCCGAGCAGCAGGCCGAGGAGCATGGCCGTGGCGATGCTGATGGCGGTATAGACGAAGCCGGATCGGCCGGCGTGGGCGACCTGCTGGATGTTCATGCCGAAGCCGAGGGCCACGACCGAAGCCTGGAGGAGGAGCTTGGCAAGTTTGGCGCTCTCGGAGCGGAGAGGATGGACGATGAGGAAGCCGAAGGCTATGCCGCCGACGAGAGCGACAGGGGGTGAGACGATGCCGCTGCCCGCGGTGAGCAGGCCGAGGAGAAAGATGGTGCGGCTATCGAACTTTTTACGGGCGTCCGGGTGGGCGGGCGAATGGGCGGGCGAATGGGCAAGGGTGTCTTCACTGGGCAGGACGGCGGTAGAGGGCATCGTTGGTTGTGGCTCCGAGTTCTACTGTCCAGGAATCGTAGCGTGGCGTCCAAGTAGAAGTTGTTATGGGCCATAGGATTTTATTGAGGACGCGAGATGTCAGGCCGAGGTGTTGGACATTCACACCGAGGTGAAACCGCCACCATCAAGCAATAGGGTTTTCCACACGCAGCCTGATCGATTTGGAAGAGTCTGCGCAGAGTGGATCGGGCCTCCTGCTATTCAATCGCGGCTGGTTCATTTATCCTTCTGGCAATGTCCAAGCTATCTATTCGCGACCTCGATCTAACCGGCAAGCGTGTCTTCATTCGTGTTGACTTCAACGTACCTCTCTCCAAAGAGGGCATTATCACGGACGATACGCGGATCCGCGAGACGATTCCGACGATAGAGTATGCGCTGCGGCGCAAGGCGAAGGTGATTCTGGCGGCGCATATGGGAAGGCCGAAGGGCAAGGTGGTGGACTCGATGAGCCTGCGGCCGGTGGTGGCGCGGCTGCGGATGCTGCTGGATGGCGTGCTGGATGCGGATGAAAATGTGGCGTTCGCGCCGGACTGCGTGGGACAGGTGGCCGAGGAGATGGCCAGCAACCTCGAACCAGGGCAGACGCTGCTGCTGGAGAACCTGCGCTTTCATGCGGGCGAAGAGGCCAATGATCCGGGGTTTGCGCGAGAGTTGGCAAAGCTGTGCGATGTGTACGTGAACGACGCGTTTGGGGCAGCGCACAGAGCGCATGCGTCGACGGAGGGGATTACGCATTTTGTGGCGCAGTCGGCTTCGGGACTGTTGATGGAGAAGGAGCTGAACTACCTGGGCAAGGCGGTGACGGAGCCGTTCCGGCCGTTCGTGGCGATTATTGGCGGGGCGAAGGTTTCGGACAAGATTGAGTTGATCAATGCGCTGCTGGACAAGGTGGACTCGCTGCTGGTTGGCGGCGGGATGACGTACACGTTTCTGAATGCGAAGGGGCAGGCTACAGGCAAGTCGCTGGTGGAGACGGACAAGATCGATGTGGCGCGAGCGGCGCTGGATAAGGCGGAGGCGCGGGGCGTGAAGTTCCTGCTGCCGGTGGACCATGTGCTGGCGGACAGGTTTGCTGCCGATGCGAAGACACAGTTGTTCAGCGGGGATGGACCCTTCCCTGCCGAGTGGATGGCGTTGGATATCGGGCCGGCGACGGTGAAGCTGTTCGCGGAAGAGATTGCGGAGGCGGCGACGGTGGTGTGGAACGGGCCGATGGGCGTGGCGGAGTTTCCGGCGTTTGCCAAGGGAACGAATGCGATTGCCAAGGCGCTGGCGCGGAATGAGGACGCGATCACGATTGTGGGCGGCGGAGACTCGGTGGCGGCGCTGCATCACTCCGGCGTAGCGGACAAGATTACGCACATCTCTACGGGGGGTGGAGCGAGTCTGGAGTTCCTGGAGGGGAAGACACTGCCGGGCGTCGCGGCGCTGACGGACAAGTAACGTGCGATAGCCGTCCAAGCGGCTTGCCAGTCGTGTAGACGTGCCCGTAGTCTCCGTTAACGTTTGGACAGGAGCTTCATGCGGAAACCCGTAATTGCTGGAAACTGGAAGATGTACAAGACTCCGAAGGAGTCGCTCGCGTTCCTGGATGCATTTCTGCCGCTGGTGGAGGGGCACGAGCGGGATGAGATTCTGCTGTTCCCCACGATGAGTTCGCTGGCGTATGCGATTGAGGCGGCGGCCGGGACGAACGTGCGCGCAGGTGCGCAGAATATGCACTGGCTGAACGAGGGGCCTTATACCGGGCAGACGTCGCCGACGATGCTGGTGTCGATTGGGTGCCGGCACGTGCTGCTGGGCCACTCGGAGCCGCGGCTGTACTTCAACGAGACGTATGAGCGCGTTAACCTGAAGTTGAAGGCTGCGATCAATCACGGGATTACCCCGATTGTGTGCTTTGGGGAGATGCTGGCGGAGCGCGAGGACCTGCGCACCGAAGAGGTGCTGCGCACGCAGGTGCAGGCCGCGCTGCGGAATATCTCAGCGAGCGAGGCGCGGCGGCTGGTGATTGCGTATGAGCCGATCTGGGCGATTGGGACGGGGTCTACGGCCAGCCCGGAGGTGGCGGCGGCGGCGCACGCGATTATTCGACACGAGCTGAGCCATTGCTGCGGTCAGCAGACGGCGGAGAATACGCGGATCGTGTATGGGGGATCGGTGAAGCCGGAGAATATTGCCGCGCTGATGGCACAGGAGGAGATCGACGGGGCGCTGGTGGGTGGGGCGAGTCTGGTGCCAACCACGTTTGCGGATATTGTGCAGTACAAGGAGTAGAGGGTAAGGAGTAGCGAGTAAGGAGTAGAGAAAAACTTCGTCTCCACGATGCCCTGCTCCCTACTACTTACTATCTACTACTTGCTCTCTGCTCTAGTGGACTACGCCGGCCTGGTCCATGGGCCAGTAGACGAAGGCGGCTTTGCCGTAGATGAGGGGGCGGGGCACGGGGCCGAAGTCGCGGCTGTCGCTGGAGATGCTGCGGTGGTCGCCCATGACCCAGAAGTCGCCCTGGGGGATGATCATGTCGGACAGGGAGCGGTCGTCGCGGTAGCGGAAGGGGACGTAGGGCTCGTTGAGCGCGACGCCGTTGACCCAGACCTTGCCGTGGTCGATGCGGAGGTCGTCGCCGGGGAGCGCGATGACGCGCTTGATGTAGCTCTTGGAGTGGTCGCCGGGGTAGAGAAAGACGACAACGTCGCCGCGGTGGATGGACTCAAAGCGGTAGGCAAACTTGTTAATGAAGAGGCGATCCTGATCTTCGAGGCGAGGCAGCATGCTGGTGCCTTCGACGCGGACGGGCTGATAGAGAAACAGAATGATGAAGAGGGAGACGGCGACGGAGACAACCATGTCGCGAGACCAGGAACGCCAGCCAGAGGGCCCGGTGGGAGCAACGATGGTGGCCGGTGGTGCGGAGGTTGGCTCCGGTGCGGAGGGGGTGGAAGCTGGGCAATCTTCGTTGTGTTGCGGTTCAGACACCGTGAAAGGCCTCGCTGACAGGTTGAACTGAGCGCGGCTGGTGAGGCGCCGCAGCTTCAAGATTAGACGAAACGGAGGAAATTAGGTACGCGCTCAGGGGGTGGGCGGAGTGGGGGCGGACTCGGGCAGGCCGAGGCCAGGGATGAGGTTCCTGCCATCCAGGCCGGTGGGAGACCAGGTGTTGACGATAAGCTGGGCAAGTTTGGCAATGGTGACCTCGGCTTCGTTGTCGACGGTCCAGCCGTGGTCGCGGTTGGCGTAGGTGAAGAGGGAGAGGACCATGGGACCGGACTTGCCCATAACGATGGCGACGTCGGCGCGGACGGCGTCGAGCGAGCCGGTTTTGCTGGCAATGGCGGTGCCGTTCTCGCTGGTGTCGACGGCCTCGATGTAACGTGGGATCGTTTCGCGGTAGAACTGGTTTTTGAGCATGCTGAGGGCGACGGAGCAGACGGCCAGGTCGGCCGCGTCGGTGGGCAGGAACCGGGCCGTGCCGGGGGTGACGGCAGTTCCCTGCTGGTGAAGGTGGCATAGGCCGATGGTCTCCATGAGATAGGCCATCTCGCGGGGGGTGGTCTTGCCGAGGCCGAACTTTGGCTGGTCGGCGGGCATGGGACCAGTGGCGGGGAGCATGATCTTCTTGTAAAGGTGGGTGTTGGCGAGGCCGAGAGCCTGAAGACGGGCGTTGACGGGGTCGATGCCGAAGCGGTCGATGGCGAGGTTGGTGGCGGTATTGTCACTGACGATGACCATCAGGGTGAGGACGTCTTTGAGGGTGAGGGTAACCGGGGTGTCGAGGAAGGTGAGGATGCCGGAGCCGGCGACGGCCTGGTGGGGATGAAGGGTGATGGGCTCGTCCCAGCGGGCTTTGCCTTCGCGAACCTGGACCATGGCGTGGTAGAGGATGGCGAGCTTGATGACCGAGGCGGTCTGGACGGGGAGGTCGGCGTCGACGGCGACGGTCTTGAGGGTATTGAGCTGGATGGCGTAGAGGGCGGTGTGGCCGAGGCCGGCGGTGGCGCGGGCGTCGACCACCTGCTGGAGATGTTCCTGGAGGGAGGTGGGCGCGGGGATGGCCTGAGCGGCGGCGGGGCGCAAACTGAGGAGGCTGGCGGCGGCGAGAAGACACAGGCGGCGGGTGAAGGACGTGGTGCCCGACTGGGTATTTGGCTGGGTGTTCGGCTGGGTACTCATGACGTGGGTGGCCCTCGTCAAAAGATGATACGCGGGGTGATGTGCGAGGCTGAAGCCTGAGCGGGCCGAGGTTGCCGGCAGAGGTGCTGTGCAGGGAACTCCGGTGATGGATACGTCGCGACGTATCACAATGCGATGCAGTAGAATGAAGCTGGTGACCCATTTACCATGTCGACCTTGACTATGTCCTCCTCTCCGATGGAACAGCCCGCTGTGCGGATCAGGGCTGATCTCGAAAGTCTCCCGACAGAACGGCCCAACGAAGCATCCGAGGGCCTGGATACCAAATCAGCTATTGAAATTGCAAGGATTATCAATCACGAGGACGCAAAGATCGCAGCCGCGGTGAAGAAAGCGCTACCCGAGATTGCGATGGTGATTGACACTGTGGCGCGGTCGTTACGGGACGGCGGACGGTTGATCTATGTGGGTGCGGGGTCGTCGGGCAGAATCTCGGCACTGGACGCATCGGAGTGTCCGCCGACGTTTTCCACAGCGCCGCAACAGGTTCAGTACATTATGGCGGGTGGACCGAAGGCGTTGGCCAGTGCTTCGGATGTGAATGAGGATTCGCCGGAGCTGGGGCAACGCGATATCGCCCGGCGGCGGCCTACACGCAAGGACATTGTGATTGGGGTTTCGGCTTCCGGCCGGACGCCCTATGTGGTGGGTGCAACCGAGTATGCGCGGGCCTGCGGAGCCAAGACAGCCGCGATTACCTGCAACGCAAGCTCCGACCTGAGCCAGGTGGTGGATATCACGATCTGCGCGGAGGTGGGACCGGAGATTCTGTCGGGTTCGACACGCATGAAGTCGTCGACGGCGCAGAAGATGATTCTGAACATGATCACCACGGGGGCGATGACGCGGCTGGGCTATGTGTACGACAACCTGATGGTGAACGTGCACATGAAGAACGCGAAGCTGGTGGAGCGCGGGATTCGGGTGCTGATGAAGGTCTGCGGCATCGACCGCGAGACGGCCATTCGGACGATCAAGTCGGCGGGCAAGTCGATTCCCATTGCGGTGGTGATGCTGAAGGCCAACGTGGACAAGATGGAGGCCGTGCGGCGGTTGCAGAAGTCGGATGGGAATGTGCGGCTGGCGATCGATGATTCGCGGCTGGAGCTGTAGGGCGAACTCCCCATAGGCACAGAGTGCGAGCAGAGTGCAGGTCTCTCCCCAGCGCCATCACGACAGAGCGGGTTTGCTTGCGTCGTGATGACAGCACCTTCGCTGGATGGTTCATGGAAAGATGCTTCGTTCAGGAGCGTTGCATTCGGGAATACTCTCGGTGGGTGTTGGGATTTCCTCACTTGGCTGCGATCTACACTTGAGGGATGGACAAGTTTGTTATTCGCGGGGGCAATCCCCTGCTGGGGACGATTCGGGTTTCGGGGGCGAAGAACTCTGCGCTGCCGTGCATGGCTGCGGCGATTCTTACCGAGGACGAGGTGATCCTGGAGAATATTCCGCAGGTGCGGGATATCGAGACCGAACGCAGGCTGCTGACCAGCATGGGCGCGGAGGTGGAGCTGGGATATGGGCGGGCGCAGCATCGGACGTCGATCAAGTGCGCGGTGCTGAGCGATCCGGTGGCGAAGTACGAGATTGTGAAGACCATGCGGGCAAGTTCGCTGGTGCTGGGGCCGCTGGTGGCGCGGACCGGCATGGCGCGGGTGGCGATGCCGGGAGGATGCGCGATTGGGGGGCGGCCGATCGATCTGCACATCAAGGGACTGGAGGCTATGGGAGCGACGATTACCCAGGAGCATGGATACCTGGAGGCGCGGACCGATCGGCTGAAGGGTGCGCATATCGTCTTTGACAAGATTACGGTGACAGGCACGGAAGATCTGCTGATGGCTGCGGCGCTGGCGGATGGGGAGTCGGTGTTTGAGAACTGCGCGCGGGAGCCGGAGGTGATGGACCTGGCGGCGTTGCTGAATGCGATGGGCGCGCGGATTGAGGGTGCGGGAACATCGACGATTCGGATCAAGGGCGTGGCGAGGCTGCATGGTGCGCGGCACAGAATCAATCCGGACCGCATCGAGGCGGGGACATTTTTGATTGCAGGAGCGATTACAGGCGGGGATCTGAATGTGGATGGCTGTAACCCGGAGCATCTGGGCGCGCTGATTGGAAAGCTGGAACAGTGCGGGGTGAAGCTGGAGATTGGCAAGGAGAATGTGCGCGTGCACTCGGGCGGCGCGCTGAAGGCGGCCGATATTACGACCGAGGAGTATCCGGGCTTCCCTACCGATATGCAGGCGCAGTATATGGCGCTGGCGACGCAGGCCGAAGGCACGTCGATTGTGACGGAGAATATCTTTGAGAACCGGTTCATGCACGTAGGCGAGTTGAATCGGATGGGCGCGAACATCTCAGTGCAGGGACGATCGGCGACGGTGCGCGGAGGTGCAAAGCTGCAGTCGGCGGCGGTGATGTGCTCGGACCTGCGGGCCAGCGCGGCGCTGGTGCTGGCGGCCCTGGTGGCCGATGGGGAGAGCATTCTCGACCGGGTATATCACATGGATCGCGGCTATGAGCGGCTGGAAGAAAAGCTGCGCGGCGTGGGAGCCCAGATTCGGCGGATGGGCGAGGTGTTTGGGAAGCGGTAACGGCCGGGGAATTGACGGATGCGACGTGCGTGCGGTTTACTCAGGCGTGATATGAGACGCGTAGAATCGGTCTCTGCGGGCTCAAGCTCTTCAATCTAATTCTTAAACGAGGCAATCAGATGGCGGCTCCCAACGCTTCTTCTGCAGCACCTGCTGTAACGCCTGAACGCATTATGCAGTTTGCGTGGGGCTACATTCCTCCACTGGCGCTGGAGGCCGGAATTCGTCACCGCGTCTTCGATGTGCTGGACGAGGGGCCGAAGACGGTCGAGGAGGTTCACGTGGCTACGGGAGCTTCGGTGCGTGGACTCTCGGCGGTGATGAATGCGCTGGTAGGACTGAACTTTCTGGCCAAAGATGCGCGGAACGCCTACTCGCTGACGGCGGAGAGTGCGGCGTTTCTGGTGAGCACGAAGCCTGGCTTTCAGGGCGGCATCATCAAGCATACGAGCGAGCAGTTGCTGCCGAAGTATCTGAAGCTGAATGAGATTGTCGCAACCGGCAAGCCGGCGGTGGCGGTGAACCAGGAGGCGGCGGGCGGAGAGTTCTTCGAGCAGTTTGTGGTGGATATCTTCCCGATGAGTTACCCGTCGGCGCAGGTGCTGGCCCGGACGCTGGACTTCGATGCTGCGGGACGGCCGGTGAGCGTGCTGGATCTGGCGGCAGGGTCGGGCGTGTGGGGGATTGCGCTGGCGCAGAGCTCCGAGCAGGTGAAGGTGACGGCCGTGGATTGGCCGGAGGTGCTTCCGGTGACGCGCAAGACGGTGGAACGATTTGGCTTGAGTGGCCGGTTCTCGTTCGTCGAGGGAGACCTGCTCGCGGCGCAGTTTGGCACGGGACACAACGTTGCCACGCTGGGACATATTCTGCACAGCGAGGGTGAAGAACGCAGCAGAAAGCTGCTGGCGAAGGTGTTTGCGTCGCTGGCTTCAGGCGGGACGATTGCGATTGCGGAGTTCCTGGTGGATGAGGACCGCAGAGGGCCGGTCAGCGGGCTGTTCTTCGCCGTGAACATGCTGGTGAATACGGACAACGGCGGAACGTATTCGTTTGCGGAGATCAGCGCGTGGCTGGCGGATGCCGGGTTCGTGAACGCGCGAATGGTAGCTGCGCCGGGGCCGTCGCCGTTGATTCTGGCGACGAAGCCGTAGGGCCGATACGGCTGACAACGCGCCGAAGCAGGGCCAACCATCGTAGCCGCAGGGTGACCCCCTATAATCGAGGGGATGCAGTCTTTGTTGAAGTCTATCGCCCTGTACCTCGCTCTTGTGGCGACCTTCGCCTGCGGTGCGGCTGCGACTGCGCAGGCCCCGGAGGCACTGAACGGACGTGTGGTGCTGGTGCTGCCATTCGACAACCACTCGGGGAATGCTTCGCTGAACTGGATTGGCGATTCGTTTCCGGATACGCTGAACAAGCGATTGAACTCGGCGGGGTTTCTGACGATCTCGCATGATGACCGCCAGTTCGCGTATGAGCACCTGGGACTGCCGGCAGACTTTCGACCGACGCGCGCAACGACGATCCGCATTGCGGAGCAGGTGGACGCGAACTATGTGATTATCGGCAGTTATAGCGTACAGCCGGGGCCGGCGGGCGGGGTGGCCAAAGACACGGCGAACAGTCGGATCATGGTTCAGGCGCGGGTGCTGTCGGTTGATGCGTTGCGACTGTCGGCGGTGCTGGAAGACTCGGCCGAACTGATGCGGCTGTTCGACGCGGAGAACGCGATTGCATGGAAGATTGCGGCGAAGATCGATCCCCACTTTTCAGGCTCCGAGCAGACGTTTCTGGCGGCTCCGGGAGCGGTGCCCCTGCCGGCGTTTGAGGACTATATTCGCGGGATCAACGCAGCGACGAGCGAGGAGCGGCTGAAGCGGCTACAGGATGCGGTGGCACTGGTCCCGAACTATGCGGCGGCGCTGCTGGAGTTGGGGAAAGAGCAGTATGCGCAACGCAACTTCGATGGAGCAGCGGCGACGCTGGCCAAGGTTCCCAGGACCGACGCTCTGGCGCTGGAGGCGAACTTTTATTTAGGGCTGGCGAACTTCAACTCGGCCAACTATGCGGGAGCGCAGACGGCGTTTGCGTTTGTGGCGGGGCGGCTGCCGCTGCCCGAGGTGGTGAACGACGAGGGCGTGGCGCTGAGTCGGCAGGGGAAGGACGGCGCAGAGTTATTCCGGAAGGCGTCGGAGGCTGATCCTTCGGATGAGGACTACCATTACAACCTGGCGATTGCGCTGTACCGGCGTGGCGATACAGCCGGAGCTCTGCGCGAGGTGGAGACGGCGCTGCACCTGAAGGCGACGGACAATGAGGCGATTCAGTTGCGCGCGCAGTTGCAGCAGGCTGCACCGGGAACACGGCTGGCCCAGAGTGCAGACAGCGGATTTAGTCCGCTGGAACGGGTTAGGCGGAGTTATTCGGAGACTGGATTCCGGCAAGCGGCGTTTCTGCTGGACCAGATGAACGCGGCGCGTCTGGCGATGTTGCCACCGGAGAAGCGGGCAGCGGAGTATACGCAGATGGGCCGGGAGTATCTGTCGGAGGGTCTGCTGCCGGAGGCGGAGACGCAGTTCCAGGATGCGCTGGAGGCGAGTCCAAACTCCGCCGACGCTCATGCAGGGATGGCGCAACTGCGGGAAGCGAGCGGGGATGCGGCAAAGGCAAGAGATGAGGCGAAGACATCGCTGATCATGAAGCCGAATGTGGCGGCGCTGCTGGTGCTGGCGCGGCTGGATCTGGCCGAGAAGCAGCCGGGAGCAAGCGCAGAGGAGGTGTCGAGCGCACTGAAGCTTGAGCCGGCCAACGCCGCGGCGATCGCGCTGAAGCTGGTGCTTCAGGAGCATGGGCAGACGGTGCCGTAGAGAGCACCGTAGTCGGTGCCGCAGCGGGCGTCTGGACTGAGATGCGCTGAACCGGAGAGTGCTACGTGGAGAGAGCTGTGCATGAGGCCGTGGAAGAGGCTGCGTTTCTGTTGAGACGAGCTGCGCATCTGCCGCCTGAAGCTGCGCTGGTCGTGCTGACGGCGGGGCTGCTGCTGATCTACGTGGAGCTGAACCGGCCAGGATGGATATGGAGCGGAGCGCTGGGTCTGCTGGCTACATTGTTTGCGGTGGCGTCGCTGGGGCGGATGGAGTTGAATACGGCGGCGATAGCTCTGGTGGGAACAGCGGTGGCGCTGCTGGCGCTGGATCTGGTGCGGCGAACAGGCGCGATCGTAGGGATGGCGGCGACGCTGGCGCTGGTGCTGGGATTAGCCCACCTGGTGGCGGGGCCGGATGAGCTGAGGGTGCATCCGGCGACAGCGGCGGGCTGTGGCCTGGTGCTGGGAGTGGGGACCACGGTTCTAACCGCCATTGCGCGACGCGCCCGCACCAACAAAGGTTTAGACTAAAGGCGAGCGCATTTTAGCGCCCGGAGCCTTCACGACTTGATCCGCAAAGCCCTTCCCCTTCTTGCCGTCGCCCTTTTTGCAAGCACCCTCGGCGGTGCACATGCCCAGACCGCTGCACCACCTAATGGCTTCGAAAAGCAACTACAGAGGTTGGACCTCTCGGTAGCCGGAGTAGGAATCTATAACAGCACCGGGACAGGTTCGGTGGTGACCTATCTGGGAGCCCCGAACCAGGGACAGAGCATGACGGTGCAAGCGTCGAACACGCTGGGCGCGCTGATATCGATCCACTACATTGCCAAGCCGTATGTTGGACTGGAGTTCAATTACGGGTACGCACGCTATGACGATAACTTTACGGGGCCCGGGGTTTCGAATTACTTTTTGGCCCCGAATTCGCCGAAGTACCAGGTGCAGTCGAAGGTGAATGAGTACACCATTGGGTACTTGATTACGCCGCCGCATCCGCTCTTTGGCTGGCAGCCGTTTATCTCCGCGGGCGCTGGATCACAGGGCTTCAAGCCAACCCCTCTCGGCGGCCAGGAAGAACGGGAGCAGGCGCGCATGACCTACTACTACTCGCTGGGACTGCAGAAAAATTATGGCCAGCACCTGGGACTGCGCGTTGGTTTCCGCGAGCTGTTCTTCCTCGCTCCGGACTTTGGGGATAACTATCTCACCATTCTGCAGCGTGGCACAACGATGGAGCCGATGGCCGGCTTCTACCTTCACTTCTAGTCATTTCCCTGCCTGAATACTTCCGATAGAGCCTGCCGCGATGAACTCGATGCATGACGATGACGAGGATGATCTGGAGCGCAAAGACCGCGAGCTGACGCTCAGCACCGGAATGATTCTCGGTATTTTTCTGGGGCTGACGCTGCTGTGCGGATTGTTCTTTGGATTCGGCTACAAGATGGGGAGCCATCCGGTAGCGCAGCCGTTGGCCGCAACCAGCACCGAGACGGCGCCAGCGGCCGCAACATTCAGCGGCTTCAAGCCGGCCCCGGGGTCGCCGGCGGTAGGCCGAGCGGAGAGTGCGGCGGACAATGCTGAGCCGGTTTCACGGACCACGGAAGCAGCGGATGCGCCGGAGAGCTCGAATGGACCTGTGGTGGGTGCGCCTGCGGCTGGTGCAAAGCCGGGAGTCTCCACTCGTGCTGAGACTCCCGTGGTAACGACTCCAGCACCTGCGGTGGGAGCGGGAAGCTTCGTGGTGCAGGTGGCGGCAGTGTCGCACGAAGAGGATGCTCAACTGCTGGTGACGGCGCTGCGGGCCAAAGGCTATCCGGTGAGCGCACACACGCAGCCCCAGGATAAGTTCTTTCACATCCAGGTGGGGCCGTTCACGAACCTCAAGGACGCGAACGCAGCCAAACAGCGCCTGCTGGCGGACGGCTATCAGCCCATCGTGAAGTAGGCAGGCCGCGGAAGCAGACGAGGTGCGGTGACCGGCTCAACCTTCGGCGAGTGCGGTCTGCATTTCAAGACGAAGAGCGTCCATGAGATCTTCGCGGGAGTCGAAGTTTTGCGGACGGAGTGCGGGGAGAAAGCGGACAACAGCTTCGCCGGGATAGATCTTCGTGCTGCCCTTGTGCATCATCTGCGCGGTGCCGGTGATGACGATGGGAACCATGGGGGCGTTGGTGTCGGCGGCGAGAAAGAAGGCTCCCTTCTTGAAGGGCAGGAGATTGCCGTCGAGGGAGCGGGTGCCTTCGGGAAAGATGAAGATGTGCATGCCGCTGCGGAGTGCGTCGGCGGCAATGGCGACGCTCTGTGCAGCCTCGACGCGGGAGTGGCCGCGTGAGACGGGAATGTACTTGGCCATGCGCATGGCGGTGCCGATCAGCGGAATCTTGATCAGGGACTTCTTGAGAAAGACGCTGCACATGCCGGGGATGGCCGGGAGCAGGATCGGCGGATCGAGATTAGAGACGTGGTTGCTCAGGAAGATGCAGGACTCGCCGGAGGGAATGTTCTCGACGCCTTCGATGCGGACACGGATGCCAGCGGCGCGGATGCCCAGACGCATGATGCTCATGGCCCAGGCGTACATGGTGTTGATATTGCCCCTGAGGAGCGAGTAAGGAATACCGATCAGCGCCGCAGGTACGGCAAGAACAGTGAAGACGAAAGACATTCGTAAGGCGGAGAACATGGCGGGTCGAGGTCCAAAGGTCGCGGGTTGCGCAGGGAGGGCTGTCTAAACACTACAGGGTTTGCTTGAGGTTTGGAGAGCATGCGACGGCAAAAGCTGGAAATACAGATGTCTCTCCACTGCGCTGCGCTCCGGCCGAGATGATGAGGGATTGGTGGTTGCAAGCCTAACCGAGAAGGCTGTTGGCCAGCTTGACGTAGAGGTCCACGCACTCCAGCAGTTCGGATTTGCGGATGTGTTCGTCGGGGGTGTGGGCGACGAGGATGCTGCCGGGGCCGAGGAGAAAGGGCTCGCCCCAGGCGGTGAGCGAAGGAATGTCGGTGGTGAACTTGGCGATCATGGTGTCGAAGCCGGGGATGGCGCGCATGTGCATGTAGGGGAGCTTGAGGGAGAAGGTCACGTCGCAACGTCCGTCGGCAGCGCGGAGGATGGACTGTTGGATCTCTTCTGGAGGCCCGACGAGACGGATGAGCAGGTGGGCTTCGGCCTTGTCGGGGATGACGTTTGGGGCCACGCCGCCGCGGATGACTCCGATGTTGAGGGTGGTGTCGCCGATGCCTTCGACGACCGGCAGGGGGAGGGCCTGGATGTCGTGGAGGGCTGCGAGGAGCTTATCGACGGCGGAGTCGCCCAGTTCGGGATAGGCAGAGTGGGCCATCTTGCCGTGGGCGCGGAGTTCGACGCGGAGGCAGCCCTTGGAGGCCAGCGCAAGACGGTTGTCGGTAGGCTCGCCGTTGATGAGAAAGCGCGAGCCTTTGGGTGTCTGGTTGGCGAGGAGCGCACCGGCGGAGTCCCGCTCTTCGCCAACGACGTAGAGCAGAGCGATGCGCTTGCCGGCGGGGATCAGCTTCTCGGCGGCGGCGATCTGGGTGGCGATGATGCCCTTGGCGTCGCAGGTGCCGCGGCCATAGAGGAAGTCGGCGTCCTCGCGGCAGGGGCCGAGAAACGGCGGCACGGTATCCATGTGCGAGGAGAGGACGATGTCCGGGGTGGTGCCGGGAATCGACGCGTAGACGTTGAAGCGCGGACCGGAGCCGGCGGCGGGGTTCTTCGCGGGGTCGGGCTGAGGGACCGGTTGACGCTCGATGGCATAGCCCTGGGCGGCGAGATATTCAGCGAGAAACTCCCCGGCCGGGGCCTCATGATAGGTGGTGGATTCGAGGTCGACGAGCTGCTTGGTGAGTTGGATCGGATCGATCGGCATTATGGCAAGGATAACCGACGCACGGTTAGGACGCGCGGGAAGAAGGCTGAAGGATAGACTGGGCTGATGAGTGATGCAACCCCGTTTCGATCCCACGTGAAGAGTGTCGATGACCTGTGCGGGCCGGCAGGACGGCTGGAGGCTGTGCTGAATACCGGAAGGGAGAACGCTCCTTTTGCAGCCCTGGTCGCGCATCCGCATCCGCCCAGCGGCGGTACCATGCACACCAAGGTGGTGTACCACGCAGCCAAGGCGTTCAACAGCTTTGGCCTGCCGGTGCTGCGCTTCAACTTTCGCGGCACGGGCCTGAGCGAGGGAGTGCATGACAACGGGTACGGCGAGGTGGACGATGTTCGTGCGGCGGTAAGCTGGCTGGTGGCTGCGTATGGTCTGCCCGTGCTGTTTGCCGGATTCTCTTTCGGAGCGAATGTGGGCCTGCGCGCGTGCTGCGGGGATACGCGGGTGAAGGGACTGGTGGGGTTGGGGCTGCCGCTGCGTTCGGCGGGGAGAGAGTATGGCTACAGGTTTCTGCCCGCGTGTGGGAGCGTTCCAAAGCTGTTTGTGAGCGGGGACCACGATGTATTTTGCCCGCAGGGAGTGCTCGAGTCAGTACTGGTGGACGCTCCCGAGCCTAAGCGGTTGGTGTGGGTGGAGGGCGCGGATCACTTCTTTGCGGGGACCGGTCAGTTGCCGGAGTCGAAGCTGGGCGTGATGGGCGGCGTGGTGAGAGCGTGGCTGGCGGATGAGTTCGCGCTGTAGCGCATGGATAGGATGGGCAGCATCTGATCGAGCCAGGCATGGACCCAGTCCGCGACGAGTTTTGGCGCCTCCTCAGCCGGGCGGTGGCCGACGCCCGGGAAGGTGATCAGCTCGGAGTGGCGCAGGTGGGAGCGGAGCTTGGCAGCGGACTGGAGCGGAACGGCGCGGTCGCAGTCGCCCCAGAGGATGAGGCTGGGCGTCAGAAGCGGACGGCGCATGGCCTTGCGCAGTTGGGACATGTCCTGATGCCAGGTGCGGAGCAGACGGAGGAGATGCAGAACCGTTCCGGGAGTACGGAGGTTGTCGCGATAGGGCTTGAGGCGCTGGGGAGTGTCCGAGCTTTGGGGGCCGGCCATACGGCGCAGGCCGATCATCTGGATCCACTCCGGGAACCAGGGCATGATGTGGGCGAAGAGCTGCCCGGGCCGGGAGAGATAGAAGCGGATGAGCGGATCGCCTTCGTCGAAGTAGGGATGGGCCGGAGCCAGAAGAACGAGCGAATGCAGAGCATCGCGATGATGGGCGGCGAGACTGAGGGCAACCGCTCCACCATGGGAGTGACCGAGAACTATGGGCTTGTGCAGTTCGACGACGGCAAGAAAGCGGCGGACGTGTTCGGAGGTGGTGAGGAGACTCGCATCGATGTCTTCACGGCGCTCGGACTGGCCGGCTCCGGGAAGGTCGAGGGCGATGACGTGCTGATCGGGATGCAGCTCCTGGAGTAGCGGAAGGAATGTCTCCGCACAGCCCATGAGCCCGTGCAACAGGATGAGCGAGGGATGACCCTTCGCCGCCGTTCCCTTTTCAAGGTAGGAGAGGCAAAGGCCATCAATACGAATCTCGCGGCGATCGATCATAGGGTGGAAATCTACTCTTGCGGGGATGTCAGCGATTCGGGATACAAAGATCGAGCAAGCCGGTTGCCTGCCGAGTGCGCATTCGAATCCAGGCGTGTGGTTTCATCACCTGAGTTATTAAGATTACGTGAACATCGGCAAGGAATACAGCGCAATCGGCCCGATATGTCGCCCGATCGACTGCCCGTGTGCTGTGGGTGCATACAAAATTTAGATGCGGGGCAGCGTGATCCGGACTGTCCGCATCACGAGAGAGCAGCGAAGAACGTCAACCTGGGAATTGAGTGCATCCACAGGATCGCCGCGTTGGAACCAATGTATTCTGAAATTCGTATACGCCTATGATTTAGTACATTCAGCGGGTAGTAATTTTCTTAGCCTCCCACTTTCCATGAATTTTTGGGAGCTTTGTGGCATTACGCCTTTGGCAGATGATTTGCAGGCATGGAACTGAAAGACGGAACTCTCCCGTGAAGAGCGGCGCTCAAACTCGACTGCTGGCGATCGTTCTAGCGGTGTTTACACTGGCAGCTCTGGGCCTGGCGATTGCGAATTTTATGCAGGAGAGCAACTACTCGCCTGCAACGGACGGCGCAAGCTGGACGGAGACGACGGGAGGTTTACGCGCGTACCAGGTGCCGCCGGATACCCCGGCGTATCGTGCGGGGGTGAGGCCGGGCGATATTCTGACCGCGGTAAACGATACTCCCACGCCGCAGTTGGCATCGCTGGAGCGCGAGATCTACAACAGCGGCGTGTGGTCCAAGGTGAGGTATTCCCTGCTCCGCAGAAGCGGTGGCGCGGCGAAACTGGTCGAGATTCCGGTGGTGGTCTACCTTGAGCCGACCGACCGTACGGACTGGCAAGTGGAGCGGCTGATTGCACTGGTCTACCTGGCGATTGGGCTGTTTGTACTGTTTCGACGCTGGACAGCGCCCAAGTCAACACACTTTTTCGTCTTCTGCCTGGTGTCATTCATTCTGTACGCGTTCAAGTACACGGGAATTCTTGACGGCCTCGACATCACGATTCTGACGGGCAACGTCATCGCTACGGAGCTGCAACCGGCACTGTTTCTGCACTTCGCGATCAGCTTTACGGAAGAGCCCTCGCGGCGCCGGCGGCGGCTGCTCTATCCGCTGATCTACCTGCCGGGAGTGGCGCTGGGTGTCCTGCGCTATCTGTCATATACACACTGGGAGTCGACGGGCGAGTTGCAACTGCGGCTGAACAAGCTCGACTATGTGCACCTGGCCACGTTTTATGTTCTTGCGGCAATCGTGTTCTGGGTGAAGTATCGCGAAGAGGAGCAGCCGCTACAGCGGCAGCAGTTGAAGTGGCTCTCGCGCGGAACCGTGCTGACCGTGATTCCATTCACGGCGCTGTACGTGATTCCGTTCCTGTTCGATGCGTACATTCCGAGCGCGCTGACCCGAGTGGCGCTGCTGTCGCTGATTCTGCTGCCCCTCACGTTCAGTTGGGCCATCGTTCGCTACCGGTTGATGGACGTGGACCTGATCTTCAAGCGGGGCGCCTCTTATACGCTGGCGACGGCGGCGCTGGTGGGCATCTACTTTGGCGTCGTGGCGCTGAGCGCGGAGATTGTGCACAAGCGGTTCGAGCATCTGGGCGAGTGGGGGCTTGTGGCTGCGGTGATCGTGACCGGGCTGGTCTTCGACCCGCTCAAGCGCGTGATCCAGGGACACATGGATCGGGTGTTCGACCAGAAGAGCATCGACTACCGCGAGACGCTGGTGGAGTTTGGCAGCGAATTGAATGCGCAGACGGACCTGCGCACGTTGATGAATTCAATTGTGGAGCGGCTTCCGGAGACGCTGTTGGTAACCCGCGTCGCGGTCTTCCTGGCACAGGAGGACAACACCGGGAACAAGAGCAGATTCTCGCTGGCGGCATCGCACGGACTCTCGCAGCAAGTGCTGTCGAATGCGGATTTGCTGGAGCTTGGGTTCCTCGATTTCGATAACCGCGACAGCAGCAGCCACCTGTTTTTTGAGACTCCCAACGCCATGCTCCGACTGCCCGATGCGGAGCGGAAGACTGCCGCTGCACTGGATCTGAATTACTACGTGCCGTGTCGAGCGGCGCGGCATGAGGGCACGGGACGAAGCACGATTGCGGTGCTGGGACTGGGACGAACCGGGGATGGCGACTTTCTTTCAAGCGAAGATATGGAACTGCTCGAATCCCTGGCTGGATACATTGGGATTGCAATTCAGAATGCGCAGCTTTATCGGCGGCTGGAGCAGAAGATTCTTGACTTCGAGCGACTGAGAGACTTCAACGAGAACATCGTCGAGTCAATCAATATTGGCGTCTTTGCCGTGGACCTCGAAGACTGCGTGGAGAGCTGGAATGCGCAGATGGAGGTGATGTATGCGACGCCACGGGCAGATGCTCTGCGCCATCCGCTGCGCGAAGTCTTCCCTGCCGAGTTCCTGCAGGAGTTCGACCGGCTGCGCGGCGAGCAGGGCGTGAGCACGCTCTACAAGTTTCGCCTGCCCACGCCGACCGGAGAGGCGCGCATTGCCAACATCACGATTGCTCCGCTGCTGAACCGCGACTTTCAGGCCGTAGGGCGGATCGTGATTGTGGATGACATTACCGACCGCATCAACATGGAGACGCAATTGACTCAGGCTGAAAAGCTGTCGTCGATTGGATTGCTGGCCGCTGGCGTGGCCCATGAGGTGAATACACCTCTGGCGGTGATCTCGAGCTATGCGCAGATGCTGGGCAAACAATTGCGCTCGGATGAAGCAACACATGCGCGGTTGCAGCCGGTGCTGGAGAAGATTACGCAGCAGACGTTCCGCGCATCGGAGATTGTGAATGGGCTGCTGAACTTTTCGCGCATGGGCAGTGTGGACTTTGGACGCGTGGAAGTGAATGCGATGGTACGCGACACGGTGTTGCTGCTGGAACACCAGATGCGTTCAGCGGGAGTGGCCGTGGCCACGGAGCTGAGCGAGGATCTGCCGGCTGTATCGGGAAATCGCGGCAAGCTACAGCAGGTGCTGGTGAACCTGGTGCTGAACGCGAAGGACGCGCTGCAAGAGAAGGGCAGCGGCAGCGTACGCATTTTGACTGCGCGCACGTCCAAGGGAGTGGAGATCCGCGTGGAGGACAATGGCGTGGGCATGTCGGCCGAGGTGCTGCGCAAAATCTACGATCCTTTCTTTACGACCAAGAGCAACCCCAAGGAAGGACAACGCAAGGGCACCGGCCTGGGTCTGGCCGTAACCTATGGGATCGTCCAGGAACACGCCGGCACGATCGAGGTCACCAGCACACCAGGCGAAGGAACGGTGTTTCGGCTGGAGTTTCCCGGAGCGGATACAGCGGGACAGCGTCCTCAACATAAGAGACGCTCCGGCAACGAGCCAGCGAGTGCAGAAGGAAAGGAAGTCCATGTCTAAGACGGCGGTGACCGACCAGATTGACGAGCCGAATGTAGGCGTGCGTCCTCTGGGACAAAGAATTCTAATCATCGATGACGAGGCGGGTATCCGCGACTCGCTCGAGACACTGCTGACGCTGGAGGGATTTCGCGTCGACCTGGCAGCCGACGGAACTGCGGGGCTGGACCAGTTGACGCGCAATGCGTACGACCTGCTGCTGCTGGATCTGGCCCTGCCGGGAGAAAGTGGCATTGATCTTCTGCCGCGCATTCGCGTCCTGGTGCCGGATCTGCCGGTGATCATGATTACGGCCTTCGGTACGGTGGGCAATGTGGTGGATGCGATTCGCGCAGGGGCATCGAACTTCGTCCAGAAGCCATGGGACAACGAAAAGCTGCTGGCGGATATTCGTGTGGCGATCGGCAAGAACCACGCCGAACAAGAGGTGGTATACCTCAAGCGCACGCTGAAGCAACGCGTGTCATTTGAGAATATCGTGGGCAAGAGCGAGTCGATGCTGCGCCTGTTCGATCTGGTGGCGCAGGTGGCGCCAAGCCGGTCGACGGTGCTGATTCAGGGCGAGAGCGGTACGGGCAAAGAGTTGATTGCCAAGGCCATCCATGCGCACTCACCGCGTCGCGAGAAGCCGTTTATCCCGGTGAACACCGGGGCGGTGCCGTCGGACCTGCTGGAGTCGACGCTGTTTGGCCACGAGCGCGGAGCGTTTACTTCAGCGGTGGCGGCCAAGAAGGGGTTGTTCGAGGTTGCGGACGGTGGAACCCTGTTCCTCGATGAGATTGGCACGATGCGCATGGATATGCAGGCCAAGATTCTGCGCGTGCTACAGGACAGGCGCTTCATGCATGTGGGCGGAACGCAGGAGATTCAGGTGGACATCCGGATCGTCGCTGCGACCAACGTTAATCTGCAACAGGCGGTGCAGGAGGGCCGCTTCCGCGAAGACCTCTTCTACCGGCTCAATGTGATCTCGCTGGAGTTGCCGCCGCTGCGTAATCGCAAGGAGGACATTCCTCTGCTTGCGAAACACTATCTGAAGTATTATGCCGAAGAGAACGGGCTTCCATCTCCAGAACTGGCGCCGGAGGCGCTGCGCCTGATGATGGACTACGAGTGGCCGGGCAATGTGCGCGAACTCGAGAATGCAATGGAGCGAGGAGTTGTGCTCTCGAATGGACCGATGCTTACGCAGGATCTGCTGCCGGCACAGTTGCGCGGCAACACTTTCTCTACGGCGCTGCTCGAGCAACGACCGGATGCTTCCCTGTTCGATGTGATCGAGGATATCGAGCGGCGCATCATTGCAGACCGGCTGGAGCGATGCAACTGGAACCAGACGGAAGCATCAGAGTTCTTCCGCATACCCCTTTCGACGCTCAATCAGAAGATCAAGCGGCTGAATATTGTGCTGAAGAAACGCGCCCGTGAATAGTGCTTGCCAACGCATCAAAACAGATCTGCTCTACGGCCTGTCCGGAACCTCTTCGGAGGTGAAGGTCGAGCCGGGAAGCCCTGCACTGTTATAAAACCAATTTTGGACGACATTACTCCAGCCATAGCGCACATAGCGCGGGTTTGGCACACCCGGCGCGGAGACTACGATCGTCTCGCCTTGAATCATTGCCGAAGCAGGGACAAATTGATGGTCGCTGCCGGCGACTTCAAAACCTTCCATCGACTTATTCGCAAACCGTAGGCCGTTGGCGTTATCGAACCAGACGCGGATTGCTCCGGGTTCGGTCGTGGCCTCGCGGAAGAGCGGAGAGGCATATGCGACGGGCTCGCCGTAGACGAGTCCGCGGGCGGCGAGTGCCAGACGCCTGGCTACAGTCTGCTTATCGGCGGGATGAACGTTTTCAGGATTACCTACATCCAGCGAAACGGCCATCGCGGTGTTCGTTACGAAGAGGGTGCGTCGCTGCGCATCGCGAACCATTCCCCAGTATTCCCCAGGAGAGTGGAAGCTGGAGATCTGAACGAAGAGAAACGGAAGATTTCCCTGCCCGAAATGCGCACGCCAATCCTCGATGAGCGCCGGAAATAGGGTGCTGTAGTGAGGTGCGCGTGTGGGCGCGCTGTCGGTCTCTCCCTGATACCACAGGAAGCCCTTGATGGATTCGTTCATCAGCGGCGCGATCATACCGTTGTACAAGCCCGCTGGCAGCCATGACGATTCTTCTGGGTGCCACGGGTGCGTGGGAACGGGCCTTCCGGCGGCCTTTGCGGATGCTGCAGCGGCATTCTCCGAAGCAATCTGCGCGTTAAGGTTCGTCTGTTGATCGGCAAATTTTGCGCGGTTGCTGAAGGCTGGCCAGAGCGCGGGATCGTTACCAAGAGTGTCCAGCGACAGCCATGAATCGATGGGCGTTCCACCCCACGTGGCATCGATCAGGCCGATGGGAACATGTTCTTCTTGCGCGATCTCGCGGCCAAACATGTAGGCGATCGCAGAAAACTCGCGCGCGGTTTCCGGTGTGCACTGCGACCACTGGCCCGCTACATCCTGGAGTGGAACATCTGAACTCTTGTGCTCGACCAGTAGCAGACGCAGCATCGGGTTGTTGGCTGCGGCGATCTCCTTTTCAGAATTCTGCACAGACGCAGTGGGAGGGAATCCTCTCAGCGGCATCTCCATATTGGATTGCCCGGAGGCGATCCAAACATCGCCGACCAGAACGTCGCGGAGCTCCTTCTTCCCTTCCTGCGGTCCTCCATCGATGATGAGCGAGTACGGACCGCCGGCATGCTCGGGCATTAGCCACGCTGTCCACTCGCCGAGTTCGTCGGCCGTGGCAACCAGGGATTGAGCGTGAAATCCGATCTTCAGCCTTGCGCCAGGTGTAGCCCAGCCCCACACGCGGACGGGAGCCTCGCGTTGCAGAACAGCGTGATCGCTGAGGATATTGGGCAATTTGATCTCAGCACCTGCCCTCCAGTTGCCTGCCAGGACGGTGAGACCGATCGATAGAACTGTTGCGACGTGGGATCGAAGATTCAGCATGTGATTTTCCGACGCTCATGGTTTCATGATTAGAAGAATGGGGCAAGAGAGGCAGCAAGGCCGCGCCTAAGAGAGAAGTTGATGGACCAATCTCGGTTGGTCGAATCAACGTGCGATGGGGGGCATCCGCAATCCAAGAGCATCGATATCGGCTTCGTCAGGGACCACCGTAGCTCCCTGGTGGTGAACAATGCCAAAGTTTCCGCTCCAATCCCACACAGCCCAGCCAATACCGTTTTGAGCCAATGCAACCCGCACATCATGCAAATAACGAGCGCGGGACTCCGGGGGAGCTGTATCGCGGAAGGCTCCAAACTCATTACACAGGATGGGGACATGATGTTCTCTTCCCCAGTCCGCAGCGAATGCGATGTGCTGGCGTATCGACGCAGCATTCCATCCATCAGCGCCATACAAATAAAGCTGGTAACGAGCGTAGTCGTTCGGTATATCTTTCATGCGATCGGCGAGCTCACTTGACGTAGCGGGGTACGGAATATCTTTGAAGTAATTCCACTCAAATGAACCCCATGTTGCTCCCTGATGAGTGAAGGCATACGGCTCGTAGAAGTGGAAGTTGTAGATGATGTTTGGATCATCGATCGTCTGCGTGGTGAGCAGGTCGCCGAGGCTGTCGTAATGCGCCCCAGACGCAATGATCGTGTGCTGCGTGTCAATCTGCCGAATTGCCGCGACTGTAGCGCCTTCGATGCCGACCCAGCGGTAGGGGTCCTGTTCTTCCGACTCGTTCATCAATTCGAAGAAGAAGCGATCAGGGTCGCGGTCTACGAAATGCTTAGCCAGAACCTGCCACAGCATGATGAACTGGTCTGCACCAGACTTGCTTGCTAGCTGTTGCTTGTAGTCATCCCTAGGAAAGACGACAAAATCTATGGCGAGACCTTCATGCATTGCCAAGTCAATTGCCGCATCGATGCGCTTCCACACCTCATCTTTGTTTGCAGCCAGAAGGCCGCCTTGCATCAGCAACGTCGGGTCCAGCGGGAAGCGCACATATTGAATGCCCATCGCGTGCATCGCGCGGAAGTCAGCCGTAGTAATGTAGGTCGAGGTGTGCAAAGCGGAGTACTCGCCCCAGCCTCCAAACCATCCCGAAAGATTGGTGCCTTCGGTCAGTGTAGCCGCTCGGCGGAAAGCCACTGCATGATCGCCACTCACGATCTTCTGCTGTGCTGTTGACGCGCTGGAGCAACAGAAAGCTGCGAGAGCCAGGCCGAGAGTAGCAAGAGTTTTAACGCGCATCTCCATTGTTCTCCTTGGATACCAGTTCGTGATTGATTCTGTACAAAACATCATGAGACTCTCCCGACGAAATCTGTGCTCCGGCTCCAATCCAGCAATTACGAGAACCGCATCCTTCAAGTGAAGCCCGTCGCCAGCGATTGCGCTGAACCAATATCTGGAAGCATCTAGCTGGCAGGAACGATGAGCAGCGTAATCGACTGCGAGGGGAAAGTGGCTGTGATTGAACTGCTGGTTCCACCCGAAGCCGGCGGTGTTACGGCAATGGCTGTTTGTGCGACGATCGCGCTCAGATTGGCATTGCTATAAAGGAATGACTGCGCCGTTTCACCCGCGCTTGCAGTGTAGTTTGCAAGCGAGAGAGTTGAGGTCAAAGGACCATAGCTCTTATTAATGACGACGATGGTGATGTCATGATCGGACGAACGCAGCGCCCCGTAGACGGATAGCGTGCCCTGATTGGCACTAGTGGAAGACAAGGCCGTGTCACCGAATGCCGAATTTTTCCCATCATAGTTGCGGTAGATCTCAAATGCCATGACTCCGGGGATTTGACTGGTGTAGTTGGTCGTTGGCCATAGCATCGCCATGTCGAGACCGTACTTCCCGAAGATGCCTAGGATGTCAGCCTGGGCCACGGCGCCATTAATGGATTCCATGCCGCCAAAGTTGTACTCGTCGATGGAGGTTTGGGTGCCGGGATAGTCTTTAGCTACCCAACTTTGCAACATAGGAATTAATTCTGGAGCCTGGAGCGGGATATTGCAGTTTCCTTGTGTGACTGGATCGTAATAGTTGCTATCCGTGGGATAGTTTGGCTGCGTATAGTTTGGGTCCGTATAAGTTGGGTCCCAGAAAACACGAGTAGAATTCAGGCGGGCCTGTTGCTCACCTGTGTCTCCAGCTGTAGCTAGGCCAACACTCTCACCGTTATAGGTAGCAGCAAAATAAGCATGAATATCTACATAATCAAGAAGCCTCTCACCATAGATCGTAGATGCCGCTGCCATTTGCTGAAGATAGTATTCTATGAGTGGTACGCCACCATGCGCGGTTCTATCCGTAGGATCGCTCCACGGCTTATAACATGGTCCAGTTCCATAACCACTATTGACATCCTGCTGCGAATAAAAATATTGATACCATCCAGAGATGATTGGTCCGCTGACCAGTGCGGTTGGGTCTTCCGTCTTAATGGCAAGAGATGTGCCGATACCTCCGTTTGTGATCTCGTCATAGGTCATCGGTTTGGGATGCACATCGCGATGAACGGCTGACCAGTACTCCGGTTCATTGTCCAAATCCCAGATGGCTACACCCTTGTTACTCGCACCGTTGCCAAGGGAACTATTCGTGACAATTGAATTTACCCAGCCGCCGTCCCATGTAGAGTTAGCCCATGCAGAGGTCGCGCTGCCTGCACCCGGGGCTACGGGAGGAGGTTCGGCGATGCTGGTAATCGCAGCGATCGTGTCGTTGCCTTCTAAGGTGGTCCCATCAGTATCGACGCCATTGCCGCAGTTGTCTGCGTCGTAACTCTGCTGATTTGGATCAGCGGATTTCGGGAAACTGCAAGCTTTCACAGTGCTATTCGACACCCAACCGATGACGGACGCTGTACCCAGAGTCTTAATTCCGAGACCATTCGTTGTCGTGAGGAAATTATTGAAGAGACCACCGCCTAACATGCCCGAAGACCCAGTAAAATTCTCAAAGTAATAGTCGTTAGCAGAGTTCACGATGTTCGTCTTGTAGTTATAACGTGAGGTATCGTCACCGCCCCAGCGAGCTACCGTAATGTTCGCATTGGTGACCGTTGTCGCATCGAGAAGATAAGCATTCATACCATAAATATATGGACTGATTGGGCGAGTCGGGTTTCCTGCATCTACCATCAGCGCAGGACCCGCAGTAGTTGCAGGTGCTGAGAGAGTTACCGTCACGGTCGCGCTCTTGGTGGTGTCCTGGGTGCTGGTCGCGGTAACGGAGACCGTTGCCGGGGCTGGATATGGTGTGGTGTAGAGGCCGGTTGAGGTGATCGTCCCCGGACTCGATGTGCTGCCGGATGGCGCCATTAATGACCACGTCACAGTATTGCCAGAAAGACCAGTCCCGTTGACGGTGGCTGTAAACTGCTGAGTTGACCCGATGGTAACCGTTGCTGGGTTGGGTGAGACGGTCACAGACGTTACTGACGGACCGTTGTAGTTGGCTGCAACGGTGGTATTGGCATTCATCGTAACGCTGCATGTCACCGTAATGGATGAAGTGCATCCAGTCCAATTATTAAATGTGTTGCCGCCCGCTGTGGAGGGAGCACTTAGGGTTACGTGTGTCCCAGAGTTATAGGTGCGCGTGAAGCTGGTAATTCCGTTGCCGCTGCCATTGTTATCCGTAGGAGATACGCTGATGGCAACGCCGCTCGAAGGTGCTGTCGAACTCACGGTGAGTATATAAGTCGTTGAGACAGGAGCGACGAAGTTGGCAACGACGGTAGTATTCGCATTCAGCGTCACTGTGCAGGTGGCGGAGGCAGCGGGAGCACATCCCGTCCACGACGAGAAGGTATTCGTACCTGATGTTGCTGGAGCGGTGAGCGTGACAGTCGTTCCAGCGTTGTAAGTTCGTGTGAAGGCCGTAGTTCCATTGGCTGCGCTATTGTTATCCGCAGGAGATACCACAATGGGAACACCGCTGACAGGATTGGTCGAGTTCACAGTCAGCGTATAGGTCGTGGGTGGCGGTGGGGCTGCCGTATAGTTCGCCGTGACCGTGGTATTCGCGTTGAGCATCACGGTGCATGTTACGGTCGATGCACTGGTACATCCAGACCACCCGGAAAAAGTATTCGACCCCGATGTGGCAGGCGCAGTAAGTTGAATGGAAGTTCCGGAGTTGTAGGTGCGGGTGAAGCTCGTAGCCCCGTTGGCTGCGCCACTGTTGTCCACAGGAGATACTCCGATGGCCACACCAGTCGTGGGATTGGTCGAATTGACGGTTAGTACGAAGGTGGTTGGTGCCGGGACGGAATAGTTTGCGGTCACCGTGGTGTTCGCGTTAAGGACGACGGTGCAGGTCACGGTGCTCGAGGTCGCGCATCCTGTCCATGACGCAAAGGTATTACTGCCTGAGATAGAAGCTGCTGTGAGAGTAACGGAGGCTCCGGAGTTATAGGTGCGGGTAAAGCTTGTCGTTCCGTTCGCAGCACCGCTGTTATCCGAAGGAGCTACACCGATGGCTACGCCACTCGCTGGATTCGTCGAGTTAACGGTGAGCACATAGGTAGTCAAAATCGGGGCGCCTGAACTGCTTCCTCCACCACAACCAGTCAGAGACAAACCCATCCCCATTGCCAGCCAAACAGCAGTCCAGCGCACCCTCGTCATAGGAAGTTCCTTTCGGGTGATAAGGTTATCATAAGTATAGTTTGACTGTTTTCGAGGTTATAGCAGGTATGCCGAAGCAATAAGCGGTCGTGCTTCCGAAGCAGTTAGACTCGTTGAAATCTGCGGAAATTCTATATTCAGCAACGCAATCGATGCACTCTATCAGAGTGTCAAAGCCTGAACGCGCCGTACACACTTTGGGCGACGTGTCTTCTTAAGTTGTTTCGATGGGCAGTGTGATCAGGAACGCCGGTAGTCGGCAGACGGGCGCCACGGCGCTAACGTCAATGGATCGTTGAACGAAGCTGCACATAGGAGAGTTTGTTTCCTGGAACATTCGCACCTGCGTGATGTTTGAGTGATATCGCAGATTTCTGCCAATGAACTTTCTGACAACTACTAGAAAACGGCGGGAGAAGTGCCGATAGAACAACGGCAGTCTAACTCCCTTTACCGGGATTTCTCTGCGGATTCAAGCGCGACAGGTTTACTACTCAGGCAGGCGGTAGTTCAGGGAACAGAGCATATGGCTTCGATCATTGGAATTGTGATGGTATTGGGCGCGATCCTGGCCGGATTCCTGATGGAGAAGGGGCCGGTCGCAGTTCTCATGCAGCCTTCCGAGTTCATCATTATTGGCGGCGCAGCGTTGGGAACGCTGGTTGCTGCGAATCAGATGCATGTATTGAAGAACATTGCGAGAAACCTGGTACTTGTGATTGGAGGGTCAAAGTTCAACAAACAGCGCTATCTTGATTCGCTCAGGATGATGTTCAACCTATTCAACAAGGCACGGAAAGAGGGGATGGTCGGCATCGAAAACGACATTGAGGAGCCAGAGAAGAGCCCATTATTTTCCAAGTATCCCAGCTTCATGAAGGACCATCACATTCAATGTTTTGTATGCGATACGATGCGCATGGCCATTACGGGAGGAGCAACAGCCTTTGATGTGGACCGGATGATGGAGTTGGATTTGGAGGTCCACCATGCGGGGGCAATGGACCCATCGACGGCGTTGTCGACGATGGCGGATGCGTTGCCGGGCATTGGAATTGTCGCAGCCGTTCTAGGGATTGTGATTGCGATGAGCGCCCTTGGAGGTCCCCCGGAAGAGATTGGCAAGAAGGTTGCGTCCGCGCTGGTCGGAACATTTCTTGGCATTCTGATGTGCTACGGGGTGGTGGGTCCGTTGGCTGCAAGCATGGCTAAACTTGTCGATGACGAGCAGGCGTATTACCACGTCCTGCAAGTAGTGATGATGTCGTTCATCAAGGGGATGTCGCCGATGCTGGCGATTGAAATGGCCCGGCGAGCCATTCCACAACATGTTCGTCCGAGTTTTCAAGAGGTTGAGAAAGCCTGCCGCCGCAAAGATGAGCCAGGCCCAGTGGCAGCGGTAGCAGCGTAACTGTCTTTAGAAGGTGGCATCGTGGCAGAGGCACCAGAGATCATTATCATCCGCAAGAGAGCGTCCCATGGCAAACCCCATGGTGGTGCGTGGAAGGTGGCGTACGCTGACTTTGTGACGGGGATGATGGCGCTGTTCATTGTGCTCTGGCTGATGAACGCAAGCCAGCAAGTCCAGACGGCGGTCGGAGGTTATTTCAAAGACCCGCATGGGACCACCAAGAAGATGGGAATTCAAGACGTCTCAACTGTAGCCCTGCCATCCTTGAAGAAGGAAGACATGCAGAAGCTCAAGGAAGAGATTCTCAAGTCGATTCAGCGCATCGATCCGTTGAACAAACTAAAGAATCAGATCGAGATCACGATTACGTCGGAAGGACTGCGGATTGAACTGATGGAGTCGGCGAAGGGTACATTTTTTGAGTTGGGGAGCGCGGCGCCGACTCCCGCGCTGAAGGATCTGCTACAGGTATTAGCACCGGAACTGGGAAAGCTGCCGAACAACATCTCCATCGAGGGACACACGGATTCGACACCGTATTCCGGGAGCAAAGCGTACGACAACTGGGATCTGTCCTGCGACCGGGCAAATGCCGCGAGACGCATGATGCAGGAGCAGGGGTTGCGTCCGCACCAGATATCGCAGGTTCGCGGGTTTGCGGATCAGCGTCTGCGCTTGCCAGAGCATCCGGAGGATCCGTCCAATCGCCGCGTGTCTCTGATCGTCCAGTACCAGGTGAAGTCCGATGCGGAGGTGCCGCTGCCCGGAGACCTCAAGCTTTCGAATACGATTCCGTCTCTGAAGTAGCGCCGGTGCTATTGTGCTGCCGATAGGAGCAGCGTGGGCCTAGCGCGCAGCCTGTCGCAGAGACGGATTTTTTTGTCCGTCGCCAGTTCCCGCCAGCCGAAGTGTAATCACCATCGCCGGCACCAGGTATGCGAACGATCCGAGCACCCACATCAGCACGGCCCCCAGGACCTGATCCTCGAGCACCGGAATGTGAAACGGGTTCGGATGAGTGACGTAGTAGCTGTAAACCGGCCGGTCGCAGAAGGCGAGAAACGCGGAGAGCAGCGTCATCACCACGTCGCCCAGCGCCAGGTAAACCAGCATGCCCCAATCATCCGGCCGCTGCTTTGCAGGCCACGGACGAAAGATATACCACCAGAACAGTAGAGACGTGAGAAAGAAGCAAAGGTGCTCCATCCCATGAACCGTCTCGTTCTCCAGCGCCAGGTTGTAAGCCGCTGGAATATGCCAGCATAGATAGGCCAGATTCATCGCAAGCCACGCAATCGCAGGCGTCACCAGCCACTCTGCAATGCGCCGCAGCGCTGTCACGCGCAGCAGCGGTCCAACAACCCGACGCAGTATGGGAGCAGGCAACCCGTGTAGCAGCGGCACGACGGGAAGCCCATAGAGCAGCAGCATCGGAATCGCCGACATCAGCAGCAGGTGCTCGATCATGTGCACGGTCAGCAGCGAATCGGCAAACCCATCGAGCGGCGAAGCCACCACGATCCACAACAGTGCCAGCCCACCCATAAATGAGACGAGCCGTTCGCCATCAAACTGCTCGCGCCGGGTTCTGCGAATCGCCAACCAACCGCGAAGGTACAGGGCCGCGGTGATGAGCATCGAGAGCGTCAGCCATATCGGCAGGCTCCAGTCAGCGAAGATATCACGCACCGCGTCGGACATAGATTACGGCTTCAGGGTTGAGTTCCCTGCCACATGAGACGCAGGCGCACCGACCTGACTTGTGTGGGTCAGTTCCCGTGAGGCATCGATGGCTGGTTGCAGTCCATCGCCACGCAACGTCATCAGGAAGCTCACGAGTGCCTTGGTCTCGGACGGGTTCAGAGCGTTGCCGTATGCTGGCATATTGCCCCCGCCCTGCAGCACCTGGCGGACAATCTGGTCCTCGGTCATGCGGCTCGCAACCGAATCCAGCTCCGGCCCTCGCAGGCCGCCATGGCCATCGAGCGAATGGCAACTGCGGCACTGTTTGTCCTGTAGCACCAGCGCACCCTCGCGCTCGAGCGGTGTTCGGTCGTGCATATACCTCACCGGAACCGCGTCACTGGACCACGCGTTCATGATCGGGCTCCAGGGCGTATAGGTTCCCAGCCGCGTAAAGATTCCCAGCGTCACGGCGATCACTGAAACCATCAGCACCGCAACCGGACGTCGTGCCCAGTGACGCTCGCCTTCACTGGCAATAAGCGGCAGCAAGAGCATCGCCGCAATCCCCAGCACCGGCGCCACGAGCAGCACGGGAGTCTCGAGATTCGGGGGAAGGAAAGCCAGCACCGCATAGATCCAGAGGAAGGCAAAGTCTGGTTTGGGTGCGGTCTGGATGATGGTCGGGTCGGGCTGGCCGCCGGGGCCGAAGGGCCCAAAGAAGAAGGCGCACGCCATCACCGCGAAGAGGATAGCAGCAGCAAACACCGCGTCCTTCCAGGCCGCATCGGGCACAAACGGGATGCCCGTCTTCTCGGTGAGTTCGTGGTACTCACGCTCGTAGGTGGATTTGCGTACGAGGCGTCCCGGCATCGGCCAGTCGCTGACGCCATGCCGCAGAACCATGAAGACATGCACGCCAACCCCGGCCAGCAGCAGGCCCGGAATCACGAAGACATGCAGCGTAAAGAAGCGTGAAAGCGTCGCTCCGCCGATGATGGGCCCGCCGAGCACCATGTGGACCAACTGTGCTCCAATGCCCGGGATGCGGCTCGAGATGGAGGCTCCAATCCCGAGCCCCCAGTAAGCATCCTGGTCGAACCGCATCACCTGGCCGGTGAAGGCCATGCCCAGGGTCAGCAGCAGCAGGACAACGCCGACGATCCAGGTCAACTCTCGCGGAAACTTGTACGAACCGAAGAGAAACACCTGCACCATGTGAATCAGCACGATGGCAATCATGAAGTCAGATCCCCATCCGTGCAACGCACGCAGGTACCATCCAAGCGCGACGTTATGATTCAGAAAATTCAGGCTCGTCCAGGCCTCACTTGCCGACGGGCTATAAACCAGTGCCAGCAAGATGCCGGTAACCACCTGCAACAAGAGAAGCACCGTTGCCGCGCTTCCAAAGACATACCACCAGCTCGCATTGTTTGAAGGCGTCGGGTGTTCGGCGGCTTCGGTCAGCGGCTTGATCAGGCCGAGCCGATGCTCAAGCCATGCATACGCCTTGGATCCCGTGGATGTTCCGCGCTCGTTCAGCCTTCCCATGTCGTGGACCTCGTCTCAGGGGTTGGTGGCGCAATCTGCACAAGAGGCTTGTCTTTACACGATGCCTGCGTCGCAAGCGTCGGCATGTCGCCCGCATGGATCACCAGCGAGTTCCCTGCAATCTTATATCTGTATTCGAAGAGCCCACGTTCCGGAGGGCCCGAGGCCCGGCTTCCGTCTTCGTAGTACGCACCTCCGTGGCACGGACAAAGGAAGAGCTTCGACTCGGAGAACCATCTCACCGGGCAACCGAGATGCGCACAGTTGATGGCGAACACCTGAAACTTCTGGGCAGAGACGCGCCGAACCCAACAGGAAACCTTGGCGGTTTCGCCATCGTCGAACGTGGCAACCGGGCTTCTGAACTCCGCCAGCCGCGTCTCCCCCACAGGAAAATCGGCGACATCGCCTATGCTGATCCACGTACCGGCAGCAGACTTCTTCTTCGCAGCCGGTCCTAGCAAATACCCGAACAGCGGCACGGCAAGAACAGCACCCACGACAGCATTCATTCCCACCGCAAGCTTGAACAGGAAGGCCCTGCGCGTGTGCGCGGCCGCCTTACCCTCCGGCGGCAACGCATCGTTACTGGATTCTCCTGGGTATTTCAGAAATTCGCTCATACTGGTCTCCGCACGTTGGTTAAATCTATGGACGCGTGTAAGGCTGGCCGGGCGTGGCAATCCGATGCGATGCCAGCCATGCGACGGTGTCGGTGATCTCCTGATCGGTCATGGCCCGCGAACCTGCGCCCGCGATGTCGGAGCGCCAGTCGGGCATGTTGTCCTGAGGTTGGCCGGCAATGATCAAGCTGCGCAGCCCCTGGTCGCTGATCAGTGCCAGGTAGGCCGGATCCACAAGCGAGCCCGTGTGCAGCTTCCCACGTATCACTCCTGTCCCATCGGCTCCGTGGCAACTTGCGCAGAACGTGGAGAACGCTATTTGTCCTCGTGCCGAATCTCCCGCAGAGGTGCTCGCATAGGGTGGCGCTGCTTGACCGCCGAGAGCATTCGGGCTTCCCCACTCAGCCTCAAGGCCTTGTGCGAGCACCGCGATCTGCTGGTCGGTGAGCATGCCTCCCTGACTCTTGGCAAAGGCCGGCATCAATGTGCCCGGAACACCCTTCGCCGTAATCTCCTGGATGTGATGCCCCCCCGCCACGGCAAGGTATACGGGATTTGCCAGCGAGATCGCGGCTCCATTTTTTCCGTTTTCACCATGGCAGGCAGCGCAGTTGTCCTTGTAGAGCACTGCGAAACTCAATACCTGGTCCGGGCGCGTTGCCGGGGCTTCTGGCCGTCCGGGCGCTTGCTTGCATCCGGCACAGAGAAGAGCGAGAGCGCAGGCCATCATCGAATGGCTCAATGAGCGAAGATTCATTGCGGAGTGTCCTTATCGTCTGAATCCGTTGGCTCGATGGGTTCCCATTCGCGGAGATTGCTGTGCAGACCTGCCCGCACGGAAAATGGTAACGCCTGAAACTGGGGCGTCCTCACCTTGGCCTGCAGATTGACCACAAACCCGCAGACAAGTCCGAAGGCGATCTGGGAGATGACAAACCAGAACCAGTCAATGCGTTGATTGAGGATGGGACTCACGATGCCGATAGCAGAGTGCAGAATACCGGTGAAGAGCAACGGGGCCATGAAGCCTGCTGTAACAATCGGGTACTTGGGAAACATGGGCAGCATCGCTCCGTAGAGCAGCCCCACAAGAAGCGAGGTGAGCCCATGGATCACGAGCGCTGCCAGTAACCCGCGGAGGTGGAACTCGCTGAGAAATGCATTGCTGGCGCCAGCCCAACTGAGAAATCCGCCGGCCGCCAGCAGGTTCATCGCATACCAGATGCTGTGGTACTTGAGTTCACTGAAGATCGCAGCAGGTACAGCCATCGCAATGCCGCCCGCGATGCCACCCTTGATGCCGGTGGTAATACGGAAGGTTTCAACGGGGATGATTTTGCGGGATGTAGCGTCCGCCGGAAGTCTGGTTGCGAGAGTCCGAGAGCTGAAGATGGGAACCTCTTCGGTGCTCACTTCGACGCTCTCATGCGCCTCGTGCGGCAGCACCTGACGAAACCAGCCAACCGTCGCTGCAATTGTCAGCACTGCGCCCAACGCACTTACGATACCGCTGGTGACCATGCCGAAGAGAACAAGCGCGATGCCCAGCGCGAGCACCATCGGCCACGCGGTAGGGGATGGGAGATGCAGCCCATGGTCTTGTTTGGGATGATCGACGTGCAACGTGCCTCCTTGTTGGGTCATCTGCCCAACACGTAAACGACCAGAAATACGATGACCCATACCCCATCGACGAAGTGCCAATAGAGCGACAACACCTCGAGCTTCTCGGTGTGTTCGTGTGTCATCTGACCGCGCAGAGAGAACCACAGGGCCAGCGCAAGCATGATCAACCCGACGAGCACATGGGTTGCATGCAGTCCGACCAGCGAATAAAACGTGGTTCCAAAAAGATTGGTGCTGATCGTCAAACCATGGTTATAGATCAGGTCGTACCATTCGTGGGCCGTTCCCGCGAGGAAGATCCCGCCAAGGAGCACCGTCGCAGCAAGCCAGAGGGAACACAGATGTCGCTTGCTCCGGCTCAACGCAGAGACTGCGGCATGCACCGTCAGGCTGCTTGAAAGCAGGCAGATGGAGGTGAAGATCGGCAGGGTCAGGACTTCCTTCGGCGTGGGCCCAGCCAGGCTCTTTCCCATATAGAAGATATAGGCCACGACGAAGATGATGAAGATGGACGCTTCCGCGAGGATCAGGCAAACCATGCCCACAATGCCACGGGAGGGCAGCACCCATTCTTCGTTCGGATTGGAAATCAAAGCGACGTCGCTCACAGGCTCTCCTCCTGGCTGCTCCTGGGAAGATGCTGCTCTGTCTCGTAGTTGCTGTCAGGGTCCTCGGGATGCTTCAGATCCCATAGGGGCCGCCGGCTGGCAACGGTGGGGGTTTTGGCGAAGTTATACGCGGGCGGAGGCGACGTTGTCGACCACTCGAGCGTCCAGGCGTCCCATGGATCTGCCCCGGCGACTGCACCCTTGAAGTACGACCACACCATGTTGAACACGAACAGAAGCGTTGCAACAGCCTGAATGGCAGCTCCGCTGGACACAATCATGTTCCAGATCATCCAACCTCGATCGGCTTCGTAGGTGTAGATGCGGCGGGGCATGCCCAGGAGGCCGGGTATGTGCATGAAGTCGAAGGTCAGGTGAAAGCCGATCACAAAGAGCCAGAAGTGCCACTTGCCCAGATGCTCGCTCAGCATGCGCCCGGTCACCTTGGGATACCAGTAATAGAAGGCCGAGAACAGCATGAAGAGGATAGCCCCGACCAGAACGTAGTGGAAGTGCGCCACCACAAAATAGGAGTTACCCAGTTGCCAGTCGAATGGTGCAACCGAGAGCATGATGCCCGTCAGACCAGCGACGAGGAACTGGAAAAGAAAACCGATGGCAAACAACATTGAAACCGTGAAATGGATCTTGCCTCCCCACAATGTCGCCAGCCAGTTGAAGATTTTGATGCCTGTAGGCACCGAAATCACCATCGTAGCCAGCACAAAGAAGGTGTTGGCGCCGGGACCAAGCCCGACCGTGAACATGTGGTGCGCCCACACGCCGAGACTGATGAAGCCGATGCCCACCGACGCTGCCACCATCGCCGGATATCCGAAGATTGCCTTGCGCGAAAAGACTGGAATGATCTCATTGGCGAATGCAAACGCCGGGAGCACAAGAATGTAGACCTCGGGATGACCAAAGATCCAGAAGAAGTGCATCCAAAGCACAGCCGATCCACCCGCCTGCGTGTCGAAGAAGTGGCTTCCCGCATAACGGTCGAGCATCAGCATGATCTGCGCAGCAGTGAGCGGGCCAACGGCAACGAAGGTCATGCACGAGGTGACGAGGTACAGCCACACCAGCAGGGGCAGCCTGCTCATCTTCATGCCCGGGCAACGCATGCTGATGGTTGTCGCCACGATGTTCAGCGCTGTGCCAATCGTCCCAACCCCGCTGAGCAACACGGCGAGCGTCCAATAATCCGTACTGTGGCCGGGCGAGAATACGCGCGAGGTCAGGGGGGCATACGCAAACCAACCTACGTCCGGAGCACTGCCGGCGCCGTACAGTCCGCTTCCACCTATATAGCTGTAATAGAGAAGTATGCCGCCAAACGCTGAGATCCAGAAGCTAAACGCGTTCAGCCGCGGAAACGCCATGTCGCGGGCGCCAATCATCAGTGGGATGAGATAGTTTCCGAAACCGAAGAGGATGGGCATCCCGACGAAAAACACCATCGTCGTTCCATGCACTGTAAACAGGCCGTTGAAGACCTGGGGCGAGACGAAGTGATTATTCGGAACCGCCAGTTGAATGCGCATGAGCAAGGCTTCAAACCCAGCCACGACCAGGAAAAACAGCGCATAGCCGATATACATCAGGCCAATTTTCTTGTGATCGACCGTCGTCACCCAGCCATGAAGCACCTCTAGCCAAAGAGGCCTGGATGGCTTCGACGCTGCTGCATTGTGCGTCTCAATTGCCGGAGTTTGCGTTGCCATTGTGTTCCTTCCTGAACGCATTACTTAAGCGTGGTTAGGTATGCCGTCACAGCATCAAGATCATGACTGTTCAAGTGCATGGGTGGCATGAGCACCCCCGGTTTCAGGTTCGCTGGATTCTCTATGAATCTGTGGAGATTCTCCGGCGTATTGGGCACGGAACCCGATGCAATCGTATCGCGGCTGGCAAGATGGGTAAGATCGGGGCCGAATCTACCCGTAGCCACCGTTCCGCGGATAGTGTGGCAACTGATACATGCATTGTGCATGAAAACGTCACGGCCCTCCGCAACGCGAGGATCCTCCACGGCTGGCTGCTGCTGGTGCGCTACCCAGGCTGCAAACTCCTGCGGCGTATCGGCGTAGACGCGAATCAGCATCTTCGCATGCTGCACTCCGCAGTACTGGGCGCACTGTCCCAGATACAGCCCTGGCGCTTGAGGATCGATCCACATGGTGTTGACCTTGTTCGGAATCACGTCGGTCTTCCCTGCAAGCCGCGGCACCCAGAAACTGTGGTCCGTATCCGCCGATGACATGGTCAAATAGGTTGGCAACGGATGGCTCGGATCACTAACCGGGACATGGAGTTCGTTGGCCGTCACAATACCCAGCTTGGGGTAGCTAAATTCCCACCAGAACTGACGCCCGATGACGGTGACATCCAGCGCGTCGGCCGGCTTGCGAGCATGCTCGGTCGTGTAGATAACCCGCGTTGTGGCCAGAAACAGCATCACGACGATCAGGACCGGGATGACCGTCCAGGAAAGCTCAATCTGGTTGCTTCCATAGATCTGGTGGGGCTCCTGTTCGCTCTTGTCACCCGATTTGCGCCAGCGATAGCGCACCAGAACATAGATCAGGATGCCGGACACGATCACAAAGATTGCACTCGTAACGCCAAGCACCAACATCGACAGGCTGAAGATTGAGTTCGCAGGAGTCCCCGCCGGCGCGAACATGTTCGTTGGATCGGCGCCCACGGCCGACGTTGCTATCGCGGCGAGGCCGCACCATCCTTGACTCGCGAACATTAGTCTCCCAAAACAGATCGATGAGGCGCAGAGGCCCTTTTCATGCAGCCAAGCCCGTAGACCGCTCGGTACAAAAAGCGAGCGGAGGCTCTCTGCGCAACCAAACACATCTCTATTTCAATGTATACACCTTTGGGCCGCATGGGAAGCCGCCCCTGCGAGTGCGGCAAATCCATCGCAGATCAGCGGCTAACTGTGTTCAGCGAGAAGCAAATGAGGGGCCGGGCTCGACTTGGATTGATCTGCATCTTGCCACGAGAGCGGCTGCCCGAACCATCGCAATTTTTTGGGGGGAATGAATGCATTCTTCTGTTGTAAACAAATTGACTATGATGTAGAGTTCATAAACGCCATAAAGTTGAGCAAATATAGCTAATTCGATCACTACCTTCCTGAGGACCGAGATGAAAAAAGCTGCTACCGTGTTGATCGTTGGATCGGCCATGATGTCCTGCTGTGTCGCTGCGCGTGCGCAGAAGACAGAGTTCTGGATGGGCGATGGAGCTGCGTCGGTAAATTCGTTCTTGGCGCACAGCAACAGGATCGATATCATCTCGCCAACGTGGTATCAGATCGATGAGACGGGACTGGTCAGTGGCGAGCCGCAACCCGTCGTACTGAAGGCAGCTAAAGCAGCTCACCTCTCGATCATTCCTCTGTTCGCGCTGTTCAATCACGAGAAACTTCATACTCTGGCCGGCGACGAAAAGGCGCAGGACGAGATGAACAAGGCCTTCATCCGCGAGTGCAAGGAGAACGGCTACGACGGCATTAACCTGGACATAGAAGATGTGATGTGGACGGACCGCGATGGCCTGTCTGCGCTGGTGAAAAAGACTGCGGACGCGTTGCACCGCGAACATCTGCAGGTGCAGATCGACGTTGTGCCAAACGCCCCGGGGCATCCGGGCGCGGCGGCCTTCAGCAAGTGGATCTTTGAAGAGTGGCGGGGAGGTTACGACTTGAAAGCCCTGGCTGAGTCCGTGGACCTGATCTGCCTGATGACCTATGACCAGAACACGCACTGGACGGAACCTGGCCCCGTGGATGGGTGGGGCTGGACCAAAGAGAATCTGGATTACGCGCTGAAGGTGGTTCCCAAAAACAAGTTGTCGCTGGGCATCGCACTGTATGGCTACCACTGGTTCACGGGCGACCCCGGACTGAAGAAGGGCGAGAAGACGCCGAACCCCACAGCGGAGTACATCTCCGAGCCGAACGCCATCTTCCTGCGCGATACATACGGCGGCAAAACGCAGTGGGACGAGCAGGAGCACACGCCCTGGTTCTACATCAATCGCGACCAGATGCGGGAGTGGGTCTTCTACACCGACAAGCGGGCGTTCATGGACCGCTATGATCTCGCCAGGGAGGCTGGGATCCAAGGCGTCTGCGCGTGGGTATTGGGCGAAGAGGATCCTGCAATCTGGGCGGCCATTCCGGATAAGCGATAGCGCGGGTGAAAGATTTTCAGTGCAGCCCGGAGCGCCCCCTCTATAGAGGGGGCATTCTTATTCCGGCAACAAAATACCTTGTTGCGGCACACTTACTGAAGCGGCTACTCAAATAGCTGTCCATGGAAGATGCTTCCCGTGCGATCTCCAGCCTCATCGAACACGTTGAAGTTCGCGGGAGTACCCGGCGTCATCTGTGTGAGGTGAGGCATGCCCATCATGCGCGCAGGGTTGCGCGAGGCCAATCGAACCGCGGCGCTGAGGGGCGTACCGGTAAACCGCCGCACATTCGCAACCGCCCGGTCCATCGTCAGGACGCTGCCCGCCAGTGTCTCGCCCAGCAGGCAGACACCATCCTTCACCACCACCTCAAAATCCCCTAGGTTATAGGTTCCGTCAGGCACACCCGTCGCCGACATTCCATCCGTCACCAGAATCGCATAGTCCTCGCCCTTCATCTTGAGCCATAAGCGGATGATCGCGGGATGCACATGCACGCCGTCGCAGATGGCTTCGGCATACACGTCTGAACGATCCAGAATCGTTCCCACGATACCCGGCTCGCGATGGTCCAGTGGGCGCATTGCGTTGAACAGGTGCGTCGAACTCGTCGCTCCCGCAGCGATGGCCGCGAGCGTCTCCGCCGAGGTTGCCATGCTGTGGCCCATGGTTACGCGTACGCCGGCAGCGGTCACGTGCTCGATCAACTCCAGCGCATGCGGCAACTCGGGAGCCATCGTCATCAATCGGATATGCCCACGCGCGGCCTGCTGCAACCGGTCAAATAACTCCACGCTCGGCTCACGAATACTAGCGTCGGGATGCACACCCCGCTTGCCGTGTGAGACGAACGGCCCTTCCAGATGGATACCTAACGGGATCGCCACCGGATCCCCGGATACATGCTTGCGAGGGTGCTCAATCGCATCGGCGAGATGCTCCATCGCCCTGAGGGTCAGATCCAGCGGAGCCGTCACGGTCGTGGGCAGATAATGCGCGACGCCCCGACTGGCCAAAAACCGTCCCACCTCTGTAGTACCGGCAGCATCGGCCGCCATGAAGTCGAAGGATCGCGCACCATGGACGTGGATATCGAAGAATGGCGCGGTGAGGGTATCCGTTGAATCGTTTGCCGGCCCCGCCTCGACGCCGGCAATGTGACCATCCTCGACCGACACGACCGGGTACTCAATCTCTCCAGCGTCAGTAATTAATCTGCGTGCGGTAAGTCTCTTAAACATCGATTTCCATTCTTGGTTCCAGAACTCATCGAGGCGGACCGGCAACCTTCCTTAGGGCTACTCCTGCCGTCTCAAAAGAGCGCGTACTGCTGTGTTATCCCAAAGCTACGCTGAAAGCTCCGAAGGGGGCCGCAAGGAATCTTCCGTGATACATCTGTCTCTCTTCGGTGTGGTGCAATCGACATCGGGAATCCGAAGCCAGTTTTTGAGCGGCTCCTTCAAAAAACTCTTGCCCACACCAGAGGGAGTGTGTTCTTGTAGTACACGATAGCTCATAAGTTTGCGCACTTCAATATAAAAAGATCATTTTCATGGGGACTGATTTTCATCATGATCCGCCTCTTATCCGCTCCCGCGCCATCGCCTTCACTTCGTTCCTGCGCAACTCTCCCTGCACTCTTGTCGGTACTGCTGGCTCCACTGCCCCTTGCCCCGGCACAATCGCCCACACCAGCCGCTCCCCTGCTCTGTCCGCAGCCAAAGAGCCTGCACGCGGAGGGGCTGACGGCCGTGCATGCGGCTACCATAATCGTGCCTGGCGGCGATGCAGAGGATATCTTCGCAGCACAGAATCTCGGCAGCGCGCTTGCACAGCGAGGAATCCTTAATTCGCCAGCCGCTGGCGCCGTCGACCTCACCGTCACGCTGCTACGCGAGGACTCTGATCAGGCAAGACATCTGATGTCCGGCAACAATCTCACCTTCTCCGCCGCGATGCAGGACGAGGGCTACATTCTGATCTCACGCAAGGATACCCATGGCGGCGCCGCCGTAGCCATCATCGGTCACACCGCAGCAGGCGTGTTCTATGGAGTGCAGACTTTGAAGCAACTGCTCCAAAGCGATCGCGGCGGAGCAGCGATATGGACCGCAACCATCCGCGACTGGCCATCGATGAAGTATCGCGGCGAAGATGATGATCTATCTCGCGGGCCCTTTCCGACGCTGGCATTCCAGAAGCATCAGCTTGAAGTGTTCGCGGCATACAAGGTGAACCTGTACTCTCCGTACTTTGAGAACAACCTCGAGTACTCCGCTGATCCTCTGGCGGCGCCTCCGGGAGGCGCTCTCACACGCGCAGAGGCGCAGGAACTGGTGGCCTTTGCCAGCCGATTGCACATCACCATTGTTCCAGAGCAGGAGGCGTTCGGCCATGTACACCACGTCCTCGAATATGAGAAGTATGCAGACGTCGCCGAGACCCCGCACGGGTATGTCATCGCGCCGGGACAAGCCGGCTCGCTGCCACTCATCAAGAGCTGGTTCACACAGATTGCCGCCGACTTCCCCAGCCCGTTTCTGCATGTCGGCGCCGATGAGACCTTCGACCTCGGCACGGGACGCACCAAGCCGGACGTCGACCACCGTGGCCTTGGACCGGTCTACGCGGACTTCCTGAGCTCCATCCACACAGCTCTTGCTCCCCTGCACCGCCGTCTGCTCTTCTGGGGAGACATCGGCGACTCCGATCCTTCTGCCATCCCCGGCATTCCCAAGGACATGATCGCGATCCCCTGGATCTACTGGCACGAAGACAGCTACGACCACGATATTCTGCCCTTCAGGAATGCAGGCCTGGAGACATGGGTCGCACCCGGCGATGCCAACTGGCGCGTCGTCTATCCTATCGGAAAGACTGCGCTCGACAACATCTCCGGGTTCGTCGCCGCAGGCCAGCGCCTCGGCAGCACCGGAGAACTGCTGACCGTATGGAATGATGACGGGGAAGGTCTCTTCAATCAGGATTGGTTCGGAGTACTCTTTGGAGCCGCCGCCGCCTGGCAGCCCGGCAAGAGCGACACCGCCGCCTATCAGGCGAGCTTTGGCCCGATCTTCTATGGCGACACCACAGGTCGGATCAACGATGCCCAGGCTGAGATCATGGCCGCGGAAGATTTGATCGACGTCAGCGACAATGCCTTCTGGCTGGACCCCTGGAGCCCCGCCGGTCTAGCCAAAGCAGACAGAATGCGTGCGAACATCCCTGCCGCGCGCCTGCACGCCGAGCACGCCATCGAACTCATCGAAGCAGCGCTGTCGACGAACCCATCGCTGCGCGAGAAGGATGCTCTGTTGGCGATGGAGCTCGGCGCTCGCCGCATCGACTTCATTGGACTCAAGTTCCAACTCTCCGACGAGATGCGCGACGCCTATGCCAAAGCCTATGCGATGAAGGACGATCGCTCCAGGGACACCGCGACCAGCAACCTGCTCGACTCCATCAGCAGCATGAACGGCCGCTGCCAGGACCTTCGCGACGGCTACTCGCTGCTCAAGAATCTATATCGTGATAGCTGGCTTGCGGAGAACCGGCCCTACTGGCTTGATAACGTGATGGTGCAATACGATCTGCAGATTCAGCGCTGGCAGCAACGCAGCGATGACTTCCATACTTTGATCAACACATGGCAGAGCTCCAGGGTTCTTCCCACAGCGGCGCAGGCCGGAGTTCCAGCTCCCATCCCGGAGGCCGCATCGGCTCCCCCCGCAAAGTAAACAACGCCACAGCACCGCGGCACATGAGCCGCTAAGCGATGATCACTTCAATCCCCCGGGCAATCAGCTCTTCATGAATCGTCTTTGGTAGATCGGAGTCGGTAACCAGCGCATGGATCGACGCGATGGGGCAGATGAGCGCAGGACTCACCTGCCCCATCTTTTTGGAATCAGCCACCACAATCACCTTCTTTGCGTTGCGCACCATCGCCTGGCACACAGCAGCCTCCTCGGACTCCAGCGTCGTAATGCCGCGCTCCAGATCGAAGCCCGTGATGCTGATGAATGCCTTGTCCAGATAAACATCCCGCAGAAAGTTGAGCGCCGGCTGCCCGGCCAGTGCGAAGGTCCAGGCCCAGGCCAGTGTTCCGCCGGTAAGCATCGTCTTGATGGCCGGTTGATTGCAAAGCTCCATCCCGATATTCACCGCATTGGTGATCACGGAGATTCCGCGGCGATGGCGAAGTGAACGGCCAATCTGCGTCGTCGTCGTACCGGCTGTCAGCCCGATTGTCTCGTTCTCTCCAATCAACTCACTTGCGACCACACCAATCCGCCGCTTCGCGTCAGCCGAGCGCAGCTCCCGGGCCTGAAAGGACGTGTCATGCCGGAACGGCTCGTACAGCAGAGGCTCTACCAGCGTCGCCCCCCCATGCGTCCGCAGTACCAGACCCCTCTTTTCAAGCCGCGCAAGATCGCGCCGGATGCTTGGCGCAGAGGTGCCTACCTGGTCCACCAACTCCTGAACGGAGATATCTCCCGCTCGAAGCAGAGCCTTCATAATACGATCGCCGCGCACGTCAGTCTTTGTGGACATAAGAATCTAGCTGAGTTTAGTCCCTCAAAGAGAATCGCAGAAATATTTCTCTTGTCGCATCCTAAAACGTACCCTATTCTGATCGTATACGGCTAAAATGATCATTAAGCGAGGATCTTCCACCGTGGCCCTACCGACCTCCCCAGCCCCTTTCGCGCACTGGATGCTGCGTGAGATCTTCGAGCAGCCAGCCACCCTTGCGGCAACGGTTCAGCGTTACCTGGATGGCACAGAACTCCGCACCGAGAGCTGCGCCGGCGTTCTGGCGTGGCTGCAGCGGGTGCAGAACAAAATTGTGATCGCGGCAAGCGGATCCAGCCGTCACGCCGGTCTGCTCGCAGAACTCATCATCGAGGACCTGAGCGGCATTCCCGTCGATGTTGAGTACGCCAGCGAGTATTGCTATCGCTCTGAAAAGGCGATGACCAACGCCGCCGTGATGGTCATCTCGCAGTCCGGTGAAACCGCCGACACGCTCGCGGCCCTGCGCAAGGCAAACCTGGCAGGGCATGAGACGCTGGCCATCGTCAACGTGGATGATTCCACCATGGACCGCGAGGCGACCGTCGCCTTCCCCACCATCGCCGGGCGTGAGCGAGCGATTCCTGCGACCAAGAGCTTCACCGCGCAGTTGCTTAACCTGTATCTGCTGGGACTGATGAGCGCGGTCTCGCGCGGTGCAATCGAGGCTGCGGACCTGAAGCAGCGGTTGCAGGAAGTCGCCGAGCTTCCGGGCCAGGTTGACACGCAGCTCAAGGGCTGGGAGGAGGCGATGCGTCGCGTAGCCTGCCAGTATCAAACCGCCAGAAACTTTCTGTTCCTTGGCCGCGGAATTCACTATCCCATCGCTCGCGAGGGCGCGCTGAAGCTCAAGGAGTCCGCATACCTGCACGCCGAAGGATATCCCAGCGGCGAGCTCAAGCACGGCCCGAACGCGCTGGTTGCAGAAGGAACGCCGCTGGTCATGATCGCCACAGTCGACCACTCCGATGCCGACTCCGTGCAGCGCTACGAGAAGGTCATTCAACTGATGCGCGACATGCGCGAGCAACATGCAAACATTCTTGCCATCGCCAATCGAGGCGATGAAGTGGTCGCCAGCCTCGCGGACCACACCGTCTGCGTTGCCGGGATGCGCGAGCCTCTGCTGGCGATCTGCGAGACGATTCCACTACAGCTACTCTCTTATTGGATGGCGATCAATAATGGAATTGACGTGGATCATCCACGAAACCTGACCAAGGCTGTACTGGCGGAGTAAGCAATCGCATGGCGTTCTTCCTGGCACTGGATGTTGGCGGCACAAAAACGGACTACGCCCTCGCGGACGAGACACGCGAGCTGGCGCGAGTTCGCACCAGCACCATCAAGCGTATGCGGGCGGACTCCGAGACAGCCACGGCGAACCTCGATCATGCTCTCGCCCAACTGAGCAGCCGCAGCGGTATCGCAATGCACGCCATCACCCGTACCTGCGTCGGCACTGCGGGAGAGAGCGTTCCGCTGGTGGCCGACTGGCTCCGCGAGTCCATCGCAGCCAGAGTCTCCGGCGACCTTATACTCATCGGCGACGTCGAGATCGCGCTTGATGCCGCATTTCATGGTGGAGAAGGCGTCCTCGCCATGGCCGGAACAGGCTCCAACGTCGCCGGCCGCACCGTCGATGGGAGGCTGGTGAGGGCGGGCGGATGGGGACCGGCGCTGGCCGATCAGGGTTCCGCACACAGAATTGGACTTGAGGGCCTGCGCGCTGCGTTTCTCGCAAAAGATGAAGACCGCTCGACGCTCCTGTTCGACGCGGCCCTTGAGTTCTGGCAACTTGCGTCTCTGGATCTGCTGATCGAGTACGCCAACAGCCGCCCCGCGCCCGACTTTTCCCGACTTTCGGAGGTGATCCTGCGCTGCGCAAACCAGGGCGACGAGGTTGCATCTTCCGTGCTTCGAAAGGAGGGTGAAGATCTCGGGTGGCTCGTGAGGCTAGTGATTCGCCGCCTCCAATCGGCCTCGGCGACAGCCAGCGACAGAGAGCCAACCCCGCTGCCGCACCTCGCCTTCACCGGCTCCATCCTGGAGAAAGTTCAACCTGTGCGCGAGGCACTCATCGCAGCCGTACGCCTGGAGTTCCCCACGATCCACACTCTCGATGGCGTCGTCGATCCCCTCGAGGGTGCAATCTGGCGCGCCCGCACAGGCCGCCTATCCTGAATCGCCTGCCGCGCCCCATCATCACTGCACGGCCATGACCGTACAATCATGGCCGCACGCCGAAGGTAAACACCGTCTCCGAATGCATCGTCTGTCCCGGCCTTAATAGCGTCGAAGGAAACTTCGGCTGATTCGGAGAATCTGGAAAGTGCTGCGTCTCCAGGCAGAATCCCGCGTACTTCTGATAGGCAACGCCATACTTTCCGGTCTTGGTCCCATCCAGAAAGTTCCCGGAATAAAACTGCACTCCGGGCTGGGTCGTGGTCACAGTAAGGGTTCGTCCGCTGGCCGGGTCGTAGACCTTCGCTGCCAGGTGCAGGCCATCGCCCGTAGCATTCAGCACCCAGTTATGGTCGTAGCCGCCGCCAATCTTCAACTGCTGATTGTCATCGTCGATGCGCGCGCCAATCGCCGTCGGCTTGAGAAAATCAAACGGCGTCCCTGCAACCGGCGCCAGCTCTCCTGTAGGAATCTGCGTCGCATCCACCGGCGTGTAGCGATCCGCGGGGATCATCAGCACATCCTGGAGAATATTCCCCTTCCCATCACCCGCCAGGTTGAAGTAGCTGTGGTTGGTTAGATTCACCACCGTCGGTTTTGTCGTCGTAGCGCTGTAATTGATACGCAACGAGTGCCCTGCCACCGTGTAGCGCACATGCACCGTGAGCGTGCCGGGAAATCCCATATCGCCGTCCGGGCTCACCAGCGACATCTCCACACCATCTGGAATCTCTTTCGCACTCCACACCTTCGTGCTGAAGCCAGCCGGGCCGCCGTGCAGCGCGTTTCCATTGTTGTTCAGAGGAACATGGAACGTCTTGCCATCGATCGAAAACTCACCTTTGGCAATGCGATTTCCATAGCGCCCCACGATCGAGCCGAAGTACGTGCTGGTGTCCGATTCGTACTGCGCCACATTGTCATAGCCCAGGACGACATCGGCCATCTTTCCGCTGCGATCCGGTGCTTCGATGCTCACCACCCTCGCACCGAAGGTCGTTATGCGCACCTCAAGATCATGATCGCTGATGGTAAAGATCTGCACCGCTTTGCCGTCTTCCGTCTTGCCCCACGGCGTGCTCGTCACGTTGGCTTGCGCCAGCGAACTCATCAGCAGAACCACTACTCCGGCCATCGCATGTTTGAACTTCATAATCTCTCCTTGAGCATTCAATCGATTTACATCAGGATCGCGGCACTATTTTTCACTACGCTTCTTACCCTTGTCCATAGGTCGCGTTCGCTCCATGCTTGCGCAGATAGTGGCGATCCAGCAGTGCCTGCGAAACCTCCTGCGCACTCGCCTTCAGCGTCAACGTGCGATAGGCCATCTTCGCAACCGCCTCCAACACCACGGCATTGTGCGCCGCATCGGCAGCATTCCTTCCCCACACAAACGGAGCATGCCCTGCGACCAGGCAAGCAGGCACCGCCATCGGATCAATCTTTGATTCCCCACCGGCTCCGCCCTCCGCGCCATTGAACCGCGCCACAATGGCCAGCCCCGTCTCATGCACATACCGCCCACGGATAGCCTCATCTGTCAGCGGCGCCGTAACCGGTACCGGCCCATGAAAGTAATCCGCGTGCGTTGTTCCAAATGCAGGAATCGCCAACCCAGCCTGCGCAAAGCTGGTCGCAAACTCCGAGTGCGTGTGGACGACCGCCCCAATCCCGGTGAACTCACGATACAGCAGCGTATGCGTATCCAGGTCTGACGAAGGCTTCAGCGTTCCCTCGACGATCCTTCCATCGAGGTCCGTAACCACCATATCCTCCGCCTTCAACACGTCATAGTCCACGCCCGATGGCTTAATCACCACCAGCCCCTGCTCCCGGTCCACACCCGAAGCATTGCCAAACGTATACAGCACCAATCCCTTGCGCACCAACTCGAGGTTGGCCTCCAGCACCTGTTCCCGCAGTCTCTTCAGAAGCATCCGCTACACCTCGTTTGATTCTCGTTCTTCTTGCTGTTCCCTCTGCCGTTCCGCCGCAGATCCGCGCATCGCGCACTGCATGTTCGCGTGCTAATTGCCGCGGACCTCGGCCGCAATGCGCCGCAGTTCCGGAAGCACATCCCCCACCGCAGCCGGCGAACTTCCCCGCTGGCCAAATGCGAAGTACACCTTGCGATACAGCGCGAACAGTTCCTCGTAGCGAGCGACGGCCGCAGGCTCAGGCGCATACGTCTTGAACGGCAAACACATCTTCGCCTGTGCCTCCTCGATCGTCGCAAATACGCCCGCCGCAACCAACGCAAAGATCCCCGAGCCAAGGCTCGTCGGCACACCATCGGGCACCAGCACCGGCTTGCCCAGCACATCCGCGTAGACCTGATTCAGCACCGCATTGTTCTGCGGAATCCCGCCTGCATTAATCACGCGATGCACGGGAACTCCATGTTCTGCCATCCGCTCCAAAATAATTCTGGTGTGAAAAGCTGTTCCTTCAATCGCCGCAAACAACTCATCCTTGGCTGTATGAATCAGGTTCCAGCCCAGCGTCATGCCGCCCAGCTCAGGGTTCACCAACACCGTGCGGTCTCCATTATCCCAACTCAGCCGCAGCAACCCAGTCTGCCCCGGACGATACGCCTCCAATCCCGCCGATAACGCACGAACATCCGTGCCTGCGCGCCGCGCAATGGCCTCAAAGATATCGCCCGTTGCTGAAAGCCCGGCTTCAATTCCGGTATATGCCGGATGCACGCTTCCCGGCACTACGCCGCATACACCCGGCACCAGGCGCGTCTCCCGGCTCATCGCGATGATGCACGTCGATGTTCCCACGACATTCACCACATCGCCTTCGCGGCAGCCCGCACCGATTGCATCCCAATGCGCATCGAACGCGCCCACCGGAATTGGAATCCCGGCAGGCAGGCCCATCTCCGCGGCCCACCGCTCGCTCAACCCTCCGGCTATCGCATCCGAGCACCGATACTCCCCACCCAGCTTGGCTCGAACGCCATTGAATAGCGGATCAAGCTGCGACAGAAACTCCTGCGATGGCAAGCCACCCCAGCGTGGGTTCCACATCCACTTGTGCCCCATCGCGCATATGCTGCGCGGAGCGAGCGCAGGGTCCGTAACGCCAATCAGCGTAGCCGCAACCATATCGCAGTGTTCCAGCGCCGTCGCAAAGCGCTCTCGTTTCTCCGGATTATTCCGCAGCCAATGCAGCAGCTTCGCAAATCCCCACTCATGCGAGTACACTCCGCCACACCACTCGATGGCCTCAAGCCCCGTAGAGTGAGCAAGCGCTGTGATCTCCTGCGCCTCCTTGTGCGCGCGGTGGTCGCACCACAACATATATTCATCCAGCGGCTGAAGATGTGCATCGACCGGAATCACGCTCGACCCGGTCGTATCGAGCGCCAGTGCAACAATCTCGCTCGCCTTCACGCCGCTCTGTCGCACCACGGTCTGCACCGCCTCCACCAGCGCGCGCATCTGGTCCTCATGCGATTGCGTGGCAAAGTCCGGGTCCTCTCGCCGCCGATGCAGCGGATATCCCGCCGACGCAGTCCCCAGCCGGCCTCGCTCGCTGTCCAGCAGCGTCACGCGCACACTCAGCGTCCCAAAGTCCACACCTGCAACAATTGCCATACCCTTCCTCTCTCCGATCGCCGCGGCTTCGCCTCGCCCGTCTGGCTGTTCGGAAACGTCATGCATTCAAGACGCAACTTCAGTGTAAACGTTTTCCATCCGGTACTATAACTCTGTAGGACCGTCGTCGTCGAGTTTGCCCGCCCCTTACCCCGCAGACACTCGCACAGTTATAGTTATCCTGTTTCCATACCTTCAGGTGCCCTACCCGTGAAACGTTCCCGCAAGGCTGCTGACGCCTCCATGCCCGCAAAGATTGACATTCGCAGCGTAGCCTCGCTCGCGCGCGTCTCCATTGCGACCGTCTCCCGTACCATCAACCACGTACCCACAGTGGACCCCGTCCTTGCCGCCCGCGTCTGGAAGGCAGCCACCGACCTCAACTACTTCCCCAACACGCAGGCGCGTGCGCTTGTCTCAGGCAAGAGCCGATTGCTTGGCCTCATCGTCTCGGAGATTACCAACCCGTTCTTCCCCGAGTTGATCCAGGAGTTCGAGCATGCCGCCGTCGCGCATGGCTACGAGATCCTGCTCGGCTCCACCAACTACGAGACCAAGACCATGGAACTCTGCTCGCGCCGCATGATCGAGCGAATGGTGGACGGCGTCGCCATCATGACCTTTGGTATCGAGGACTTCCTGCTCGATCGCTTTACCGCGGACAACATTCCATATGTGTTCATCGATCCTGCGCCTTCGCGCCCTCTCAACAGCGTGCTTGCAGTAGATTATCGCGCAGGCATCTACGAAGGCGTTCAGCATCTGGCTGTCCTCGGGCATCGCAACATTGGCTTCATCAGTGGTCCGCTGAACCGCAGATCCTCCCAAAGCCGCAAGGCTGCCTTTCTGAGCTGCCTTGAATCCACAGGCCTCAAGGCCAACCCCGACTGGCTCATCGAAGGCACACACACCCTGGATGGCGGGCATGACGCCATGCAGAAGATACTCGCCTCACCCAACTGGCCCACGGCCATCATGTGCTCCAACGACATGACCGCCATCGGCGTGCAGCATGCACTCTTCGAAGCTAACTTGAAAATCCCCGGTGATTTTTCACTCATCGGCTTCGACGACATTCATCTCGCCGAGTACACCATTCCGCCCTTGACGACCATACGCATGTCCTGCAGGGACCTTGCCAACAAGGCCATCGAGAACCTCTTATCGCGCCTGAACTCCCCGGAGGGTCAGCCTGAGGACGTCAGCACCATCACCACTCGCCTGATCGTCCGCCAGACTACCGGACTGCCGCGAAATGCCCTGCAAGACCTGAAGCAGAAGCCCTCCCGCAAATCCCGAGCGCGCTAGCCCGGCTTCGACGCCCACTGCGAACGTCGGCGCCGCTCTTATCTTCGATCAGAGTAGGCCGCGGGCACAGGTGTCGTCCGCGCCCGCGCAACGCTTCGGTATCTTGCCGTGTATCCAAGACCACGAGCGAACGCGAGGATCTTGTCGAACTGTAGATTAATCGTCGCTCCCGCCTTCTGCGTAACCTCGTCTTCGATCGGCAGATCGAAATCATCGGCTCCATACAACAGGCCTTCGAGCGCACGCTCATTCTGTGTGAGAACGGACGTGCGAATACGCGGCACGTTGTCCAGATAGATCCGGCTCAGCGCGAGGTGGCGCAGGTACTCGCTCGTGCCGATCTCGATCCCGCCAAGCTGGCTGCCCAGCGGCGTAAAGTACGGCTTGAACGTCCAGCACAGAAAGCTTCCCAGCCCACCCACCTCGTCCTGAAACTTGCGCGTTCGTTCCAGGTGTTCGATCCGCTCTTCTATCGTCTCGTCGAAGCCGACCACCATCGTTGCGGAGGTGCTCAGTCCAGCCTCTACAATCGCCGTCTGCGCCTCAAAGTACTGTGCAACCGTGTACTTGAACTTGCTGTGGCGGCGCCGGAAGTCCTCGGTAAGAATCTCCGACCCGCCTCCCGTAATCCAGCGCACACCCGCGTCCTTGAATCTCCGCGCAGTTGTTGCGTAGTCGAGTTTGGCGTGGTCCGCCAGGTACATGAACTCGGCGATTGTCAGAGCATAAAACTCCAACCGGTCCCCATACCTCTCACGCACGGCGGCAAACAACTCGCAGTAATACTCCATCGACAACTGCGGATTGAATCCGCCATTAAATCCAACAAGGTCGCCACCAAGTTCGATCAGCTCATCAATCTTCGCAAAGACCTGCTCATGGCTCAGCACATAGCCGCCCTCTGCACCAGGAAGTGTATAGAACGCGCAGTAGTCGCACTGTGCCACGCACACATTGGTGTAGTTGATGATGCGCATCAACATGTACGTACACTCCGTGGGCTCATGGAACCGCTTGCGTACAATCTGCGCCAGTTCGCGCAGTTCGTCGTTGCTCGCGTTCTTCCACAACCACAGTGCTTCAGCGGACGTCACGCGTTCGCGATTCTCAAGCTTCACTCTAATTTCATTGGATAACGATGCCGTAGCGCTCACTCTTCCAGTCTATCCCCGGATGGACCAGGCAAGCTCCATCCCCCACCCTCTCCATCCACTTTTTCCGCCCTTGACGCACCCTCTCCACGGATCACGCCCGTGGTCTTCCATTGTCCGAAGAAGGACGCTGAGTATGCAGCCGTCCACCGGCGGCCCAGCCTGTGCCTCAACGCTCACCCTCTTTACCCGTAGCCCAACGAACCTCCGCAAGCGTCTACACTGTCAAAGAGACGTGAAAGATCCGATACGCAAACTCAACGAACCCCGCGCCACCCCTGACGCCAAGCCGCTCCGCCGCGTCGTAGCCGCATTGATCCTCCGTGGCGAAGCCCCCAACTGCGAGGTCTTCATCTGCCAGCGCAGCGCCAGCCAGCCCATGGCCCTCAAGTGGGAGTTTCCTGGCGGCAAGATCGAGCCCGGCGAAACCTCCGAGCAGGCCCTTGCCCGCGAACTCTCCGAAGAGCTCGACATCAGCGCCACCATCGGCCATCGCGTCACCACCATCCGTCACAGCTACCGCAACGGTGGCGCCATCGAAATCGAGTTCTTCCTCGTCCGCGACTACACCGGCGAGCCCGTGAATCGCATCGCCATCTTCGAGCAGATGCTCTGGAGCCCCATCGTCCGTCTCCCCGATTACGACTTCCTCGCCGCCGACCTCACCCTCATCCGCGACCTTGCCGACGGCAAACTCCTCTGACCGTTATCCGTTCTCGGTTATCCGCTGCTGGCCGCGAGTTGCCTGATGGAGCAGGACCGCGAGCGTGGCACAGCGATAGGTCCTGTACGCTACCGCACCGGGGGTATCTGGCAACTGACCACTAACTCGCCACCTGGTGCAACTGCTGCCACACCATCACCACCGTCAGCCCCACCACAATCACCGTCGTCGCCCAAGCCACCACGTTGAACCAGTGCGAGTTTGTATGCTTGCCCATCAGCGCCTTGTTATTCACCAGCTTCAGCATGAAGTACAGCACGAACGGCAGCAGCACCCCATTGAGCACCTGCGAAAGAATCGTCATCGTCACCAGCGGAAAGTTCGGGATCAGCACCACCGCCGCTCCCGCCACAATCAGCAGCGAATACAGCCAGTAAAAGAACGGAGCCTGGCCGAACTTCTTATCCACTCCGCTCTCGAATCCCAACCCCTCGCACACGCTGTACGCGGTTGAAATCGGCAACACGCTCGCCGCAAAAAATGAAGCATTGAACAGCCCCGCCGCAAACAGAATGTAGGCAAAGTCCCCCGCCAGCGGCCGCATCGCCGCCGCCGCATCCGACGGCACATTGATGTTTCGCATCCCCGCTTTATACAGTGTCGCCGCGCACGCCACGATAATGAACCACGCCACGATATCCGTGAAGAAGCAGCCCACAATCACGTCCAGTCGCGACGCCGGATACTGCTTCACCGTAACCCCTTTTTCCACCACCGACGACTGCAGATAAAACTGCATCCACGGTGCGATCGTCGTACCCACCACGCCGATCACCATGTACACATAGTTGTGGTCGCGCCAAATCGCGCGCCCCGGCACCTTCACCGTCTCGATCATCGCCGCATGCCAGTCCGGCTGCGCCAGCACCCCGGCAGCGATGTAGCAGACATAAAACACGCTCGCAACAATAAAGATCTTCTCTACGCTCTTGTAGTCGCCCTTCACCACCAGCGCCCACACCGCCAGCGCGCACACCGGCACGCTCGCATACTTGCTCACATGGAATAACTGCAGCGACCCCGCAATCCCCGAGAACTCCGCAATCACATTGCCGAAGTTCACAATCACCAGCAGCACCATCAGCACAAACGTCATCCGCAGCCCGAACTCTTCGCGGATCAGGTCGCTGAGGCCCTTGCCTGTGACCACGCCCATGCGCGCGCACATCTCCTGCACCACAATCAGCGCCAGCGTAATCGGAATCATGGTCCACAGCAGGTGGTATCCATACTGCGCACCCGCCTGCGAGTACGTAAGAATCCCACCCGAATCATTGTCCACATTGGCCGTGATGAACCCCGGCCCCAGCACCGCAAAGAACATGATGATGCTGACCTTGTAGCGCTTCAAAAAACTCACATCGTCACCGCCACCATCGGAGTCGTACATCCGCCACTCTTCGCAGCTCGCGGCCGGATTCCACCGCTGTAGCGCGCCCAAAATCTGTCCTCTCGACCGTAGCCAAGCGGCTTTATCGCTTGCCCTGGCCGAGAGACCCGCAGTTTGCCCGGCGCAACGCCGCAAACGCCGCCCCACGCATACCACCGGCCCGCGGCAACGAACAAATTTGCACTCTGCATCTCGCCTCCTCGGCTCGTTCTAGACTAACCCGTCGGCAGCCTCAATTGGCTATCGCTTCCTAAGCCGTAGCAAACTTTGATAAGAACACCTCGGCCCCTACCCTGAATCTCCCGTCAGCCTCGCGAGGCCTCCCGCCGTCCGCGCAACCGCTCCACAATCTTCGCCACCTGCGCGTCATTCCCATACCCATCTCTCACCGCACGCGCCCTCCCCGCCTTCGCAATCCGCTCCCGCGCCGCCTCATCCGGCAAGTACCTCTCAATCTTCTCCGCGCACTCCTCGAACCCGGTAAAGAACACCGCCTCTTCGTCCTCCACAAACCGCGCCAGATGCCCCGCCGACCGCTCCGCCAGCAAAAACCCGCCACACCCCGCAATCTCAAAGCTCTTATGCACAAACTCATCCTGGTTCGAGTGCGTAATGAAACTCAGATTAATCTTCGACCGCCAAATCGCCTCGCGATAATCCTTCCCATACAACTCGCCGCCGGTGTAAAGCGTCTTTGCCGCCTCCGCATCCAGCCGCTCCCGCCACATCCGGTCCCCTGAGATCACCACCGGAAACCCGCGCTCCCTCCACAGCCGCGCCAAAAACTCCGGCCGGTCATCATACGACGTCCCAATAAAACTCACTCCCCGATCCCTATTCCGATCCCCCCACTCTCCCTCCACCGGAAAGTGAATCGTAGGCTCATACGCTGTCTGGATCTTGATCACATCCCGAGCCCCGCGCTGCATATAATCCGCAATATTCTTGTCCCGCTGCACCACATGCAGATCGAAGTGCGGAATGCACTTCATATACAGCCGCCACCCCGGGTCCCTCCGCGGCCCAAACGCGTTGTCGATCATATAGCTGACGGTCTTCACCCCCATCCCCCGCAGCCGATCCAGCGTCTCCGGCCACAGCCCCAGCAGCTTATCCGCCCAGAAGATCTCCGGCCGCTCCCGCTCCGCCGCCGCCAATATCTCCCGATTCAACCTCCGCACCCAGGGCCCCATCTGCGCCCGATGCACCACCTTCCGCAGCAGCGCACCCTCCGGCGCGTACCCCAGCGAATCCATCCCCACCAGCGCATGTCCCATCCTCTCCAGCGCCCACAGCCGATACAGCGCGGAATCATTCGGCGAAAGCTGTCCCACATACAAAATCTTCACCGCCGCCGCCCTCAAGCCTTTCTCCCCTATCCCCTCACACCTAATCCCCTGCTTCTCTACGCTTCACGTAGAGAAGCAATCACCTGCTCCGCATGGATGGCCCCCGCGATCCGTCCCTGGTGGTCCACCACCGGCAGCGAGCGCAGGTTGTACTTGTCGAACAGCTCCGCAACCTCTTTATCATCCGCATCCAGCCTGCAGCGCACATTGTGGCCTTCCGACAGCGTCGCCAGCTTCGTATCCAGCGTCGACAGCAACAGCCTCGGCAGCATCACCACCCCTGCCAGCTTCTCCTCCTCGCCCAGCAGATAGATCTCCGTAATCGTATCCGGATCGCCCTCGAAGTCCCGCAGTGCCTGGATCGCATCGGCGACCGTCGCTTCCTTCGGTGCGCTCACATAGTCCGTCGTCATTCTCCCCGCAGCAGAGTCCGCCGAAAACTCCAGCAACTCCTCCACATCCTGTCGATCCTCCGGCTCCATCTCCTCCAGAATCGCCTCGGACTCCTCATCCGACAGCTCCGCCAGCGCATCCGCCGCCGCTCCCGGGTCCATCTCCTCCAGAATGTCCGCCGCCCGCTCCGAGTCCAACCCCTGCAGCAGCGCCTTCTGCATCTTCGGCTCAAACTCCTCCAGCGTCTCCGCCGCCGTCTCCTCCGGCAAGCTCGAAAACACCGCCTCCCGCTCCGACGGCGCCAGGTCTTCCAGAATGTCCGCAATATCCGAAGGATGCAGCTTCGCCAGCCGCTCCTGCCCAATCTTCAAGCGCACCCGCCGCGCCGGATCGCGCTCAATCAAATCCACGCAGGCCCACGGAATCACCCGCGGCGCCAGCCGTCCCGTAAATCCGTCCACCATCCTCACCGGCAGCCCTTTGAACAACCGTCGCATCGCGCCACGGTTGCCCACCTCCACCTCTTCAATCTTCAGCCCCGCGGTCTCTCCCACACCCGCGCCCGGCTCCCACTGCAGGTTCACGTCGTTTACCCGCACCACCTTGCGCCCATCCACGTCGATAATCTGTTGGTCTAGCAGGTCATAGTCCAGCAGCAGATAATCATGGTGTTCCTTATAACTCTCCGGCTTCACCTTCGCCCGCAGCGCCATCTCATTGGACTCCGGCCACACCATCTCCCTCACCGGCACCCGCGTCGTCTTCGCATTCTTCCCCACACCGGCCCGCAGCACCAGCGCCGCCACATGCGTCTGGTCTGCCGACACATCCACCGCCAACTCCTTCACCCTCCCCACCGATCTCCCATCCGGCCCCAGCACCGTCCGCCCCAGCAGCGCCGACGCGCTCGTGGACACATTCCCCGCATTGATCTGCTGCTCCGTCATCACTACCCCTAAACTAACTCATCCCAGCCCAACTCTGGATACCCCATCTTTGCGACGGCATCATCGTCGCTAAGGTCTGCGCCTCAGAGACCCCCAAATCCTCATCTCCAAGCAAAACGGCGAAGCCCGCAAGCCCCGCCGCCTTTCTCCTCTATCCCCTACTCCCTCTCCCCTGCCGGTCACGCAGTGACCGGCTCCAGCACCTGCGCAAACTTCTTCCCCGTCCGCGCCTTCGCCGCGTCCTTGTGGAACGCATACCCTGCAATCAGTGGAAACGCAATCGTAGCCTCGGCGTAGACCATCTGCTCATACGTCAGGTCCACCTTGCCCCAGCTCGATGCCTCCTTCAGCGTCGACCCCGACAGCGCACCATCCCGCGCGTCAGCCACCGTAATCTGAATCGCATACTTGTGCATCGACGCCTCGACCCCAAGCACATCCGCGGCCACCACGATATCCTGCGCAAAGTTCTTCGGAACTCCGCCGCCGATCATCAGCAGTCCTGTCGTCGGATTCGCAATCTTCAACTGCGTCAGCTCATAAAAATCCTTGGCCGAATCAATCGACACCACCGGCTTCCCGCGCCGCGCATGCTGGTGGGCCACCAGCCCGAACCCAGCCGAGCAATCCGAGAACGCCGGGCAGAAGATCGGCACATCCTTCTCATAGCACGCCAGCACAATCGAGTCCGCATTTCCGTCCGCGGGCGTGCGCCCATTGGCCTTCAGATACTTGCCCATCTCGGCAATAAACTCCCGCGAAGAATACGCCCGCGTCTCCAGCGAGTTCGTAATCTTCTCCGTCGTGTCGTCGCAGATCCGCAGCTCCTCTTCATCGATGAACGTGTCATAGATGCGGTCGATCATCAGCTCGCGCAGCGTGGCATCGCCCGCTCCATACTTGTACTCATCGCCGGCAATGTAGTGCTTGAACCCCAGCGCCTCAAAGAAGTCCTGGTCCACAATATTCGCGCCCGTCGACACAATCGCGTCCACCATATCGTTCCGCACCAGGTCCACAATCACCCTCTGCAACCCGGCCGAGATCAACGACCCCGCCAGGCACAGAATCACGCCGCACTCCGTATCCCGCAGCATCATCTCGTAGATATTCGCAGCCCGCGCCAGATCGCGCGAACTATAAGCCATGGACGCCATCGCATCCACCAGCGCCACCACGTTGTGCTGCTTGATGTCGATGTGTTGAATAGGTGTTTTGAGCAGTTCTTTTTTCGTTGTCATATCACCTACAAGAATATCGCGTCCCACCCGATCCACCGCGCCAATCCTGTTAATTTCCAGCCCGCGCCATCATCATCCCCGCCACCACCATCCCCGCCGCCGCCAACCATTGCAGCACTCTCATCGCCTTCTCCATAACCCTCCTCCGCTCCTAGGCCCTTCGCTTCCGCAACCCAATCAACTGCGCCGAGATCATCGCCAGCAACGCCACAATCCGAAACCCGCTGTTCCACGGCCGATCATTCACCACATACTGGGCCGCAATAAAGCAAAGGCAAGCCACATACAGCAGCCGCACCTCCGCACTCATCTTGCGGTACACACCGCCGAATCTCCATCTCCTCTCAACCGCCATCTCAGCCATCTCATCCTCGCTCTCTCGTCTCAACATCCACACACCAGCCATCGGCAATCCCGCATGACACCTGTCACGCTCGCCTCTCCTTACAATTCAGCTTCGTCAGGGCCACGATCACCCAGATCAGTGCCGAAATCATCACGCCCAGCCACACCCACTCGATCCGCGGATGGTTCCGCAACAACCCCGGCCCTACACCGCTCATCGCCGACACGCTTGCTGCCACTCCCGCCAGTCTCCGTCTCTGCGCACTCCTCTCTCTCATAACGTCTCCTCAAAAATCTCCTCAATTCTCCTCTCAAACAGCCGCGCAATCCGGAACGCGAGCGGCAGCGACGGATCATACTTCCCTGTCTCAATCGCGTTCACGCTCTGCCGGCTCACCTCCAGCCTATCCGCCAACTCCTCCTGCGACCAACTACGCTCAGCCCGCAGCTCCCGCAGCCGATTACGCATCGTGTCTCACCACCGCATCGGCATCCTCGGGAACCCGGTTCTGCACCTTGTACGTCAGCTTCGCGACCGCCATCGCCGCCATGAAAATCCCCAGCTCCACCACCGCCGGCCAGCTCCCTTTCCATCCCAGCAACTGCAAAAAGCAATGGAAACAAATCGACGTCATCACCGCCGCTGTCCCCCAAAGCAAACACCGCACCACCAGCTCGCG
>DAIDKF010000015.1 GCA_027450185.1 Granulicella sp.
ATTAAGAGCGGACTACCGCTGGCACTGGTAGCGCAATCGAACGGTCTGAGCAACTTTGGAGGGGGCACGGCTCCGTTCGGGTTGGGGCCTGGGATCATTCGGCCAAATTATACGGCCGGGTGCAACAAGGCCCTCGGAGGAGCAGCGCACAGCGAGGCTCGCGCGAATGAATGGTTCAACACGAGCTGCTTCACTCAGCCGGGCAACTTTGCGTTTGGCAATGAGAACCGCGTGGATCCACAGTTGAAGTCTCAGGGCGAGGTGAACTTCGATACTTCGGTGAACAAGACGTTCAATCTGACTGAACGCGTCAAGTTGAAGTTCAGCGCCGAGATCTTCGATCTGTTCAACCACGCGCAGTTTGCAGAGCCGAACCTGGCGGTTGGAGGTAGCGGCTTCGGAACAGTCACGCATCAGTTGAATCTGCCACGAACGGTTCAGTTCGCCCTGCGCGCATCGTTCTAGGGTGGACGCGGGAAGGCGCACCGGCGGAGGGTTTGCCGGTGCGCCGCTTTTGTTGGTGCGGTATGTTTTGGGGAGAACGATGCGGACGAGCAGGGGAGGGTGATGTGAGAGAAGAGGGCAGGATGCGGAGAGCGGTTACACGGAGGGAGTTTTGCCGGTCGGCGGCGATGGTGGTGGGTGCGGTGGCGGGTTTGCCGCGGGGGATGGGGGCAGAGGATGCGGGTGCGGTGCAGCGAAGGCTGGCGGAGGACCCGATGCGGCCGCAGTTTCATCTGCTGCCGGCGCGGAACTGGATGAATGATCCGAACGGTCCGATTTATTTCAAGGGCCACTACCATATGTTCTTTCAGTACAACCCGCAGGCGGCGGTGTGGGGCGATATGAGCTGGGGACATGCGGTGAGCGAGGACATGATGCACTGGCGGCATCTGCCGGTGGCGATGACGCCGACGCCGGGCGGGCCGGATGCGTATGGATGTTTTTCGGGGTCAGCGATCGCGGCCGGGGAGCGGGTGTATGCGGTGTATACGGGGACGCGGAAGAGCAGCGATGCGCTGGCTACGATTCGCGATGGAGCGAATGATATTGAAGAGTCGCAGTGTTTGGCATGGAGCGACGACCGGCTGCTGCGGACGTGGGTGAAGGAGCCGGAGCCGGTGGTGGCGCGGCCTCCGGCGGGGATGAAGATTACGGGGTTTCGCGATCCGTCGGTGTGGAGGCAGGGGGAGTGGTACTACATGACGGTGGGGTGCGGTGTGGAGGACGTGGGCGGGTGCGTGCTGCTGTATCGCGGGAGGGATCTGAAGAGCTGGGAGTATGTGCATGAGCTGACGAGCGGGGAGTGGGATGGGAAGAAGACGGCCAACCCGGTAGGCGATGGGGAGATGTGGGAGTGTCCTGAGTTCTTTGCGCTGGGAGATTCTGCGCATGGGGGCGGGCATGTGCTGATTTACTCGGCGGAGGGGAAGGTGTTCTGGGAGTCGGGCGTGATGGATGAGGCGGCGATGAAGTTTCAGCCGCTGAAGAAGGGCGAGCTGGACTGGGGAGCGTTCTATGCTCCGAAGACGCAGTTGGACGCGGCGGGGCGGAGGATTCTTTGGGGATGGATTCCGGAGAAGCGGAGCGAGGCGGCGATGACCGCGGCGGGGTGGAGTGGGATGATGAGCCTGCCACGGGTGCTGACGCTGGATGCGGAGGGGATGTTGAAGATGGAGACGCTGCCGGCGCTGGAGTCGCTGCGCAGGGGGGCGGTAGCGTGCGCGAAGGGTGCGGGTGGAGTGAAGGCCGTGCTGCCGAGGGCGAACGGCGAGGTGATGTGCACGGGGAGCGGAGACTTCAGCGTGGCAGTGAGCGATGGGACGGGGGAGTTGGTGCGGGTGAGCTACTCGGCCGCGCGGCGGGCGTTTGCTGCGGAGGGAAAGGAGATTGTGCTGGAGCCGGAGGACGCGGCGACGGTGCATGGGTTTGTCGATGGGTCGGTGATGGAGTTGATGCTGGGTGGACGGATTGGGCTGACGGTGAGGTTTTACTATACGGAGACGGTTGCGCCGGATATTGTTGTAGTCGCGGATGGAGCGGTGAGGATGGAGGCATGGAGGGTGAAGGCGATCTCGGGGGACCGGTTGAGTTCGCAGGTGAGTTAGCTGTCCGCTTCAGGTTGTAGCGAAGAGACAACAACGCCGACAGAGCAGGGCGGTAGATGAAGATGATGCATGGGAGAGGTGACTTTGAACCGGTATCTGGTGAAGGCAACGGTGGTTGGGGCGCTGGGTGGGTTGCTGTTTGGGTTTGATACGGCGGTGATTGCCGGGACGACCGAGCAGTTGAGCAGTGTGTTTCATCTGACGCCGTGGACGCTGGGGATGACGGTGTCGATGGGGCTGGCGGGAACGATTCTGGGCGCGATGACGTCGGGGGTGCTGGGACAGAAGATTGGCGGGCGCGAGGCGCTGCGGATCATGGCGTTTCTGTATTTGATCTCGGCGCTGGGATGCGCGCTGGCGTGGAACTGGGATGCGCTGATGGTGGCGCGGTTTGTGGGCGGGCTGGGGATTGGCGGATCGAGCGTGCTGGGGCCTGTATACATTGCGGAGCTGGCGCCGGCGAGGTGGCGCGGCCGCATGGTGGGACTGTTCCAGATCAATATTGTGGTGGGAATCCTGCTGGCGTATCTGTCGAACTACATCATCGTGATGCAGCACCTGGGAGCGATGCAGTGGCGGTGGGAGTTCGGCGTGGCGATTGTGCCGTCGGCGATTTTTCTGGGGATGCTGTATGGGATTCCGCGTAGCTCGCGGTGGCTGGTGACGACCAACCAGACGGACGAGGCGCTGGACGTGCTGCGGCTGATGGGGTCACCAAACTCCGAGGAGGAGTTGCAGGAGATTATCGCTTCGGTGCATCTGGAGCGCGGCGTGAAGCCGGAGCCGCTGTTCAAACGGACGTATGCGCTGCCGATCTTTTTGGCGGTGACGATTGGGATGTTCAATCAACTGTCGGGAATCAATGCTCTGCTGTACTACTCGAATTCGATCTTTGCGTCGGCGGGGTTCAGTTCGAACTCGGCTGCGCTGCAGACGGTGGTGGTGGGGCTGGTGAATCTGCTGGCGACGCTTCTGGGGATGAGCCTGATCGACAAGCTGGGACGAAAGACGCTGATGCTGATTGGGTCGGTGGGGACGTCGGCGGCGCTCGCGGGAGTGGCGTGGGTGTTCTATACGAATGCGCACCAGGGGATGCTGGTGTGGTGCTTCATGCTGTTCATCGTGTTCTTCGCGATCTCGCAGGGGTCGGTGATCTGGGTGTATATCGCGGAGGTGTTTCCGTCGCGGGTGCGGTCAAAGGGGCAGAGCGTGGGCTCGTCTTCGCACTGGATCATGAATGCAATTATTGCGGGGATCTTTCCGTTCGTCGCGGCCAAGAGCCACGCGCTGCCATTTGTGTTCTTTGCGGGGATGATGGCCACGCAGTTCTTTGTGGTGCTGCTGATCTATCCGGAGACCAAGCAGCGGTCGCTGGAACAGATCCAGGCGGGGTTCGGGATCGGGTAAGAGATCGGGGTAGGCGGGTGGAGCGAGCGCCGGGTGGGCGGCGCGGTGGGTTGGGTGGGCGCAGGGAGCCGAAGGGAAGGGATTCGCACAGGATTTCCTCAGGAATTGGAGGGGTGTGGAGGGATGGACAGGAAAGAGGTTTGCGCCCGGGCGGCTGATATGTGATATATCTCTTCTCACGCTCCTGTAATCCAGCTATCACATGAAGGTCACGGCCTTCGTGTATGGGCAGTCTTCCACCAATTTGCCTGGAGGCACGATGATGACTCGCAACTACTTGATGGTACGCAGTTTTCTATGGATCGCGGTGCTGTTTGCCGTGTGTGGCATTGGAGCGTGGGGACAGTCCACGGCGACGATGTCGGGTATCGTGACGGACCCAACGGGAGCCGTGGTGCCGGGTGCGAAGGTGGTGGTGCACTCGCTGGCGACGGGGCTGGACCGGATGACGGTGGCCGATGGCGCGGGGCTGTATGCGGTGCCGTCGCTGCAGCCAGGGGACTACAAGGTGCAGGCGATAGCGGCGGGGTTTAGCACGGACACGGTGGAGAAGGTGACGCTGCAGGTGGCGCAGAGCCTGATGCTGAACCTGAAGCTGGCGGTGGCGTCGGCGGGTGAGACGGTGCAGGTGGAGAGCAGCGCAGAGGCGCAGATTGAAACGAACACGATCACGGTGGGCGAGGTGATTGGACGGAACACGGTGCAGGAACTGCCGCTGAATGGGCGACACTTTCTGGACCTGACGGTGCTGACGCCGGGCGGCGTGGTGGCACCGACGTCGGGGAGCTTGACGGCGCCCAGCCGCGGGTTGGGAGCGAACTCGTTTATTACGGCGGGTAATCGCGAGGACTCGGTGAACTTCCAGATTAACGGCATCAACCTGAACGACATCAGCCAGAACCAGATAACGTTCCAGCCATCGATCAGCACGACGTCGGAGTTCAGGATCGATAACCAGACGTTCAGCGCGGAGTTTGGGCGGAGTGATGGGTCGATTGTGACGGTGGCGACGAGGTCGGGTACAGACCAGTTCCATGGAGAGCTATTCGATTACTTCCGGAATGAGGCGCTGGATGCGCGCAACTATTTCAACCGGAGCTACAACCCGAGCACGGGGCTTCCGCTCGTGGGGGACACGGGAGCGAAGGCTCCGCTGAAGCGGAACAACTTTGGCGGGTCGGTGGGAGGGCCGGTGTGGAGAAAGCACACGTTCTTCTTCTTCAGCTATGAGGCGCTGCGGCAGCACCAGGGGATTCTGCAGAACAGCCCGGTGTTCAGTTCGGCACAGCAGGCGGCGTTTGCGGCGAATGCGACGAACGACCCGATTGCGGCGGCGTTTGCGGCGCTGATTCCGCTGCCGAACAGCGGGTCAACGTATGTGTCGTTTACTCCGGGGCCGGTGCAGATAGACCAGTACACGGGGGACGTGCTGCAGCAGTTGGGGCAGAATGATTCGCTGCACGGGTTCTATGCGTTCCAGAAGGACGTGCGCACGGAGCCTGCGCTGCAGGGCGACACGCTGCCGGGATGGGGCGACCATCGAGCGGCGCATCGGCAGATTGGGACGTTGCAGTATGTGCATGTGTTCAACTCGAGGATCACGAATGAAGCGCGGCTGGGGTTCAACCGGATCTCGATTTCGTTCGATCCGGCGAACACGATCAGCCCGGCGAGCCTGGGAATCGTGGATGGGCTGACGGGCAACGTGGGCATTCCGCAGACGACGATCACGGACGTGGGCTTGACGGTGGGCGGGCCGGCTGGATTTCCGCAGGGCCGCAGCACGACGACGGGCGTGTTGTCAGACACGGTGACGATGCTGAAGGGAAATAACCAGATCAAGTGGGGTGGCGAGTTTCGGCGCTATCTGCTGTACAGCTTCGCGGGCAATATCGGAAGCATGGCGCTGTCGAGCGCGAATCTTGCGGCAGATGTGACGCCGGTGTTCAGCATACAGCCCAACATCATCGACTACCGCATTTATGCGGATGCAGCGTCAGGTTTTGTGCAGGACAACTACAGGATCACGCCGAGCCTGACGCTGGAGGGTGGCCTTCGGTACGAGTGGAATGGAACGCCGCTGGAGGGAGAGAACCGGCTGGCGATCTTCAATCCAGCGAACGTGACGCTGACGCAGGCCGGGACCAATGGCATACCGGCCGATGGGGCGTACAAGCAGAATTACAATCTGGAACCGCGTCTGGGGTTCGCCTACGACGTGTTCAACACGGGTAAGACCGTGATTCGCGGAGCGTATGGAATGCTGGTGGATCAGCCGGTGGCGGGGACGGTGACAGCGCTGGCGGGCAATCCTCCGTTCACCACGGCGGTTTCCTACAGCAACAGCGCGGCGCCGATTCCGCTGAGCAATCTGTTCAGCTCTGCGAAGAAGGCTGCGGGATATAGTCTCGGATGGGTGAATCCGAACTACCGCAACGCGTATATGGAGGACTTCAACCTGAACGTGCAGCAGGCGCTGTGGTGGAACATGGTTGGATCGATCGGGTACTACGGATCGACCGGCCACCATCTGATGATCATTACGGACCCGAACCAGGCGAACGGGCCGACGAACGCTCCCAGTCCGCGGCCGTTCCTCACGCTGGCGGCCGACAGCCCGATTGCTCCGGGAGCGTCGATTGCTTCGAACATCGCGGAGCGGAACAGCATCGGTTACTCGAACTACAACGCGATGTGGGTGACGCTGGAGAAGGCGATGTCGAACGGACTACAGTTCAACGTGAACTATGAGTGGGCCAAGTCGATGGACATCAACTCGCTGGGTTCGCAGGGCGGATTCGTGCTGCCGGACAGCAATAACCCGGCGGAGAACTATGGCCTGTCGGACTTCGATGTGCGGCATCACTTTGCGGGAACGGCGATCTATGCGCTGCCGTTCCACCGCAACCGGCTGGTGTCAGGCTATCGGCTGGAGAGCATCTTCCAGTACCAGACGGGCAACCCGGTGAACCTGGTGGTGAGCAACGACGGATACAACGGCAACAGCGGACTGATCCGGCCGAACCTGCTGGCGCCAATCACGCGGCAGAAGCAGCAGATTCCGGGATCGTCGAACCTGAGCTACTTTGCGAATCCTGGAGGAACGGCCTATGGCGGTTCGGTGTGCGACCTGACCAATGTGACCTCGGCGTGCGTGTACCAGATTGTGGGAACGCAGGCCAATGCCGCCGGAGCGACGGCACCCACGGCGTACACCGGACTGGGCACGGTACAGCGCAACTTCGGAACAGGGCCGGGATTTGCGGACCTTGATCTGTCCGGCGAGAAGGAGACGAAGCTGGTCAAGGGCGTGTCCTTCATCCTTCGCGCGGATGCGTTCGACGTGCTGAACCACCCGAACTTCAATCAGCCGGTGGGAAATGTGCAGGCAGCAAACTTCGGGCAGATCACGTCGACGCGCTTTGCGGTCAGCGACGGCGGTTCTTCACGGCAACTGCAACTGAGCGCGAAGTTTGTGTTTTAGGAGGAAGAAGAAAGGATGTGCGCCCTGCGGGAAGGGAATGAACCTGCGGGGCGCAGATTCCGGAAGCGGCAGCGAAGGGCGAAGCGAACAGACTCTCCGGTCAGGTAAAATCCGCGTGGACGGAACGATATGTTGAGACTTGCGAAGACCCCGAATCTGACCGAATTGGCGTACCAGAGCGTGAAGCAGCAGATGCTCAACGGATCCTTCCGTGAAGGAACGAAACTGACGGAAGAATATCTGTCGGGGCTGCTGGGCATCAGTAAATCGCCGGTGCGTGAGGCTCTGATGCGGCTGGAGAGCGAGGGCCTGATCTGCATCGAGGCGCGGCGCGGAGCGTATGTGCGGAAGTTTTCGGCCAAGGAAGTGCGCGACTTGTATGAGGTGCGCACGCTGCTGGAGGAACATGCAGTGACCGCGGCGAAGGTTACGCCGGAGCTGCTGGAGAAGATGGCGGAGAGTATCGAGCGCACACGCGGGCACCTGGAATCGGGCGACATGCGGAGGCATATCGAAGAGGATATTCATTTTCACGGATTGATTGCAGCGGCGACCGAGAATGCGGAGTTTGGAAAGCTGCTGGACAATATCCAACAGAAGAGCCTGCTGTGCAGAATGGCAACGTTTCATCTCTCCGGAACGACGGCTCCGTTGAGCCATCAACACATTTATGAGGCGTTGCGGGATGGAGACCGTGAAAGGGCGAGGACGGAGATGCTCGGACACGTTATGTTTGTGCGCGATGCGCTGCTGAGGTCGCTGGACGGCGAGGCGGAAGAGGCCATGCTGGAGGCTCAGGTGTAGAGTGGCGGCAACGCGGTCAGTGATCGACTGTGGCAGAGGTGCGTGGAACAAGGGCCACGCGAAGGGTAACAAACACGCTGGACACAATTGAGGTAGAGGGAGATTGCCATGCTTCGTCGGACGTTTCTAAGAACGCTACCGCTGGCGGCAGCGGGGTCGTCGGCAGTGATGAAGGCGGCGGGCGAAGAGGCTGGGCAAACGGCGGTGGTGGACGCAGCGCTGCCGAAGTTTCAGGCGGCGGGAGCGGAGAGGTTTGTGCGGCCGGATGTGCATGCGGGCGATCGTGTGGCAGGGGCGAGCTTTGCGTCGCGGTCGGCGGCGCTGGGATGCTCGGGGGCGGCGGGGACGGCGCATCCGCTGGCGACGCAGGCGGCGATCGAGATGCTGAAGAAGGGCGGGTCGGCGGTGGATGCGGCGATTGCCGCAAATGCGGTGCTGGGGCTGGTGGAGCCGACGAGTTCGGGGTTGGGCGGAGACTGCTATGCGCTGCTGTGGGACCCGAAGGCGGGAGCGGTGATGGGGCTGGCGGGGTCGGGACGGTCACCGAAGAAGCTGACGCTGGAGATGGTGCGGGCGCGGGCCAGGCATGGAGTGATTCCGCCGCTGGGTGCGATTGCGGTGTCCACGCCGGGGGCGATGGATGCGTGGTGGACGCTGCACCAGAGGTATGGGAAGTTGAAGTGGGCCGAGCTGTTTGAGCCGGCGATTTACTACTGCGAGCATGGTGCGCCGGTACCGCAGATTATCGGGTTCTACATCAAGCGGAATATGGCGGCGTTCGTGCGGCCGGGGTCGGGCGTGGAGGAGACGGCCAATGCGGTGCATACGTACCAGGTGAACGGGAAGCCGGTGGAGGAGTACGACGTGTTTCGCAACCCGGACCTGGGGCGGACGTACCGGATGATTGCAGCGGGTGGGCGCGATGTGTTCTATGACGGGCCGATTGCGCAGACGATAGACGCGTACTTCAAGCGGATTGGCGGGTGGTTGTCTGCCGAAGACCTTCGCGAGCAACATGCGGAGTGGGTGAAGCCGCTGGTGACCAACTATCGCGGAGTGGACGTGTATGCGATGGGAGCGAATACGCAGGGGCTGGCGACGCTGCAGATGCTGAATATAATCTCGCAGTTCGATGTGCGGGGGATGGGGTTTCAGAGCGCGCAGGCGCTGCAGGTGCAGATTGAGGCCAAGCGGCTGGCGTATGAGGACCGGGCGAGGTACTACGCGGACCCGCACTTTGCGAAGGTGCCGGTGGAGTGGTTGAACTCGATGGAGTATGCGAAGGAGCGGGCGAAGCTGATCCGGCTGGATCGGATACTGGAGCCGGTGTATCCGGGGCAGGCGCCCAGCCACGGAGATACGACGTACTTCAGCACGGCGGATAAGGACGGGATGATGGTGTCGATGATCCAGTCGAACTTCCGGGGGATGGGGTCGGGGCTGGTGGCGGATGGTCTGGGATTCATGTTCCAGGACCGCGGAGAGTTGTTCTCGCTGCAGGATGGGCACCCGAATATCTATGCGCCGGGGAAGCGGCCGTTCCAGACGATTATTCCGGGGTTCGCGATGAAGGATGGTGCGCCGTGGCTGGCGTTTGGCGTGATGGGCGGCGATATGCAGCCGCAGGGACAGACACAGGTGATACTGAATCGGGTGGACTATGGGCTGGATGTGCAGGCGGCGGGAGATAGTCCGCGATGGCACCACGAGGGGTCGTCGCAGAGCATGAGCGAAGACCGGCCGGGGCTGGGGCCGATGGGGATTTTGAGGCTGGAGGCGGGGATACCGGAGGAGACGCGGAAGGCGTTGATCGCAATGGGCTGGCCGATGGGCGCGAGCGATGGAGGCTTTGGCAGATATGAGTGCATTGAGTTGCGCAAGCCGGGTGGAGAGCGGGTGTATGCCGCAGCCAGCGAGATGCGCGCCGATGGTGTGGCGTTGGCGTACTAGCGCGTGGAAGGCGATGCGGGTCAGGGGTGTGGCCAGATGCCGGTGCGGGTGTAGCGCGGGCGGTGCTGGAAGAGGCGGACGGTGAGGGCCCCGAAGAGGAAGCCGCTGACGTGGGCCATGTAGGCTACGCCGCCGGTCTGCACGGCTGCGACCGAGCCAACGTCGAGGAGCTGGATGAGAAACCAGAAGCCGATGATGAAGACGGCGGGAATGAATGTGATCCGCACATAAAAGAAGATGATGAGCAGAGAGCGGATACGATCGCGGGGGTAGGTGAGGATGAATGCGCCCATGACCGCTGCAATGGCGCCGCTGGCGCCAAGCGTGGGGACCGGGGAGGAGGGCGTGACGGCGACCTGCGCGAGCATGGCGATGAGGCCGCCGAGGAGATAAAAGGCGGTGTAGGGAAGCGGGTTCATGGAGTCTTCGATGGCGGGACCGAAGGCCCAGAGGAAGATCATGTTGCCGAGGATGTGCGACCAACTGCCGTGCAGGAACATGGAGGTGAGCAGCGTGATCCATTGATGGCCGGAGGAGATGCTGGCGGGGATGACGGCCCACTGGAAGACGAAGGCGTCGCCACGCTGGAGTTCGAGGATGAAGACGAAGGCGTTGATGAGGATGATGACGGTGGTGGCGACGGGGAAGCGAATGCGGCGTCGCGATGCGTCTCCTAAAGGGATAAGTGCTCCCACGCGTTCTTCCTCCGATCACGGTGTTTGGGGGAAGAGTACCAGTTCTGTTGGGCAATGCAAAAAAACGGATGGGATGTGGCCGGCGAAGGCGGGAGATGTGGAGACGCTCGCCGGGCTGCGGTGATAGTTTTAGGACTGAGAGGAAACTATGGACAAGGCTGTGGTGTTGAACTGCTTGCAGGAGACGGGGCTGGTGCCGGTGTTGCGCGCGGAGTCGGTGGAGAAGGCGATGGCGCTGGCGGTGGCGGTGGCGGCGGGCGGAGTGAACGTGCTGGAAGTGACGATGACGGTGCCGGGAGCGATTGAGGTGATTGGGCGGCTGGTGAAGGAGCAGCCGGAGATGCTGGTGGGCGCGGGGACGGTGCTGGATGCGGAGACGGCGCGGATCTGCATGCTGGAGGGAGCGCAGTTTGTGGTGAGCCCGGCGCTGAATCTGAAGACCATCGAGATGTGCCATCGATATTCGATTGCGGTACTGCCGGGAGCGCTGACGCCGACCGAGGTGGTGACGGCGTGGGAGGCAGGGGCGGACGTGGTGAAGGTGTTCCCGGCCGGGGCGATGGGTGGGGCGAAGTATCTGGCGTCGCTGAAGGGACCGCTGCCACAGGTGAAGATGATTCCGACGGGTGGAGTTTCGCTGGCTTCGGCGGCGGAGTTTCTGCGCGCAGGAGCGTTTGCGCTGGGGGTGGGGTCAGACCTGGTGGATGCCAAGGCGATGGCCGCCGGCAAGCCTGAAGTCGTGACAGAGACGGCACGTAAGTATATGCAGATTGTGCGGGAGTTTCGCGGAGCGGGCGCGGCGGCGTGATCGCAGCGTAGTGCGGATCGGCCATCGGACGCGCTTATCGCACCGGAAAGATGCAGTTTTCGGAGTGTTTAAGTGCGGCCGAAGAGGCGGGGAGTTTGGGCCGATTACCGTTTACAATCAGGGCATGACCAACCTGCATGTTGTTGTTTGGACGCGCTCCGTGGAGTGCGAAGGAGTAGCCGCGTGACGAAGATGAACAGCCGTGTGATGGAAGTGACCGAGCGGATGGTGGAGCGCAGCAAGGAGACGCGGGGCCGCTACCTGGAGGCGATGGCCAAGGCGGCGAGCGTGACGCCGCGGCGACAGGGGTTGGGGTGCGCGAACCGGGTGCATGGGTTTGCGGCCTGCGAAGCGCACGACAAGGACGTGCTGCGCAATGGGGACGCAGGGTGCGTGGCGATTGTGACGGCGTATAACGATATGCTCTCGGCACACCAGCCGTATGAACGATTTCCAGAGTTGATTCGGGCGACGGCGCGGGCGGCGGGTGGAGTGGCGCAGGTTGCGGGCGGGGTTCCGGCGATGTGCGATGGAATTACGCAGGGCGAGACGGGGATGGAGCTGTCGCTGTTTTCGCGGGACGTCATTGCGATGTCGACGGCGGTGGCGCTGTCGCACCAGACGTACGACGCGGCGGTGTATCTGGGGATCTGCGACAAGATTGTGCCGGGGATGGTGATTGCGGCGCTGTCATTCGGACACCTGCCGGCGGTATTTATTCCGAGCGGGCCGATGACTTCGGGGTTGTCGAACGAAGACCGGAAGCACCTGCGGCTGAAGTATGCGGAGGGATTGATTTCAAGCGCGGAGTTGATGGAAGGCGAGGCGAAGTCGTATCACGGCGCGGGGACGTGCACGTTCTATGGGACGGCGAACACGAACCAGATGATGATGGAGATGATGGGGCTGCACCTGCCGGGGTCGTCGTTTGTGAATGCGAATACGCCGCTGCGGGATGCGCTGACACGGGCGGCTGTGCGCCGCGTGCTGACGATGACGGCGCTGGGCGACCAGTATGTGCCGCTGGGGCAGTTGATGGACGAGAAGGTCTTTGTCAATGGCATGGTGGGACTGCTGGCGACGGGAGGCTCGACGAACCATACGATCCACCTGGTGGCGATGGCGGCGGCGGCGGGAATCAAGCTGGAGTGGAGAGACTTTGCAGACCTAGCGAGCGTGGTGCCACTGATGGTGCGGATGTATCCCAATGGCAAGGGTGATGTGAATGACTTTCACGCCGCGGGAGGAATGGGCTTTCTGATCAGCGAACTGCTGGACGCGGGGCTGATGCATGAGGACGTGACGACGGTCGCGGGACCGGGAATGCAGCGGTATACAGAGGTCGCGTTCCTGAATGCGGCGGGAGAGGCGAGCTGGCGCATTGGAGGGTCGCGGAGCGAGGACGAGAAGATTCTGCGGCCGGTGAGCAACCCGTTCGACACGCATGGCGGGCTGCAGGTGATGGACGGAAACCTGGGCAAGGCCATTGTGAAGACATCGGCGGTTTTGCTGGAGCGGCAGACGATCGAGGGCGAGATTCGCGTCTTTCATAGCCAGGAGGCGGTGCAGACGGCGTTCCACGCAGGCGAACTGCAACGCGATGTGATTGTGGTGGTACGCTTCCAGGGACCGAAGGCCAATGGGATGCCCGAGCTGCATAAGCTGGTGCCGCCGCTGCAGACGGTTCAGAACCATGGATTCCGGGTGGCGCTGGTGACCGATGGAAGGTTGTCGGGGGCGTCGGGCGAGGTGCTTTCAGCGATTCATCTGACGCCGGAGGCCGCCGAGGGCGGGCCGATTGCCAAGCTGCGGGATGGTGATCGAGTGCGGATCGATTCGCATACGGGAGAGCTGACGGCGCTGGTGGACGCGGCTGAGTGGGAGGCCCGCGTGGCGGTGCAGGCTGACCTTTCAGGGTTGCAGTATGGGGTCGGGCGCGAGCTGTTCAGTATGTTTCGGAAGACGGTGAGCGCGCCGGATCAGGGCGGGACGATCTTCTCGGAGTTGCTGAGGTAGGAGGGAAGGGACAGGCAGCGTTGGCTACTTTGCGGCGGGGAGGGTGGCGAAGGCCTGATGAATGAGGTTGCGGGCCAGCTCAATCTCTTCGCCGCTGACGGAGTGGGGTTTGCCGGGGAAGCTGCGGAGGGTGACGTCGGCACCCATCGCGGAGAGGATTTTGGCGGACTCCTGCACGCGCGGCCAAGGGACCCAGGCATCGGGATCGCTGCTGGCGAAGAGGGCTGGGGTGCCGGCGAGATGGCCGGGGTGGGAGAGGTCGGAGCCGGGAGGGCCGATGAGGCCGCCGGTCCAGGCGATGAGGCCGGCGTAACGCGCGGGATGGGTGGCGAGGAACTCGGTGGCGAGACAGGCTCCCTGGGAGAAGCCGGCGAGGACGATGCGGTTGAGCGGAATGCCCGCGGCGAGGGCAAGATCGACGACGGACTGAACGCGGGCTAATGCGGAGTCGAGGAAGGGCTGGTTCTGCTCACGGTCGGCAAGAAAAGAGTTGGGGTACCAGGCCATGCCGTCGGCCTGCGGCGCGAGGAAGGCCAGCGCGAGGGCGTCCGGCGCGAGGGCGTGGGAGAGGGTGAGGATGTCGCGGGCGGGGCCGCCGCGGCCATGGAGCAGAATGACGACGCCAGCGGCTTGTTCGAGCGGGACGCCGGCGCGGAAGAGCTCGCCTGCGGCGTGAGGGTCGGGGCTGTTGAGACCTTCGGCTTCGCCCTTGTGGAGGGTGATGGCGGGAAGACGCTGCTCGAGGCCGGGGCGACGGGATTCGAACCAAGGGGGGAGGCAGAGGCGCTCGCCGAGGGATTCGAGCGGCTCGTCGATGGCAAAGCCGGGGCTGTCGGTGGCGAGTTCGAAGAGGACGCCGCCGGGCTCGCGGAAGTAGATGGAGTGGAAGTACTCGCGGTCGAGAACCTCGGTGGCGGGGAGGTGCTGAGCGATTTCGGCGCGCCACTGGAGTTGGGATTCGTCGTTGGCGACACGGAAGGCGATGTGATGGACGGAGCCAGCGCCGGGGCGGCCGGTGGCGGCGTGCGGGTCAACGAGGATGTCGATGTGATTGCCGAGGGCTGGGGTATGGTTGGGGGCGGCGAAGCGGAGGCGGTTGCCCTCCTCGGCGACCTTGTGGAAGCCCATGACGGCCAGGATCTTTGCGGTCTCGGTGGCCTGGATGTGCAGCATGGTGACGCCGAAGAAGCCACGGATGGCGTGCTCGGTGGGGACGTCGGAGAAGCGTGGGGGATGGACGGGGCCAGCTTCGGCGTGGGCTACGAGCTCGATCTGCATCCCAGCGGGGTCGGCGAGGGTGAGGAGTTCTTCGTTGAAGCGGCTGGGGCTGCGATGGAAGGCGATACGTTTTTCGGTGAGGCGCTGCTCCCAGAAGGCGATGGAGGCAGGGGGGATGCTGAAGGCGGTGTGCGTGACCTCACCGGCACCGGCGGAGCCACGGCCGACGCGCGGCCAGGGGAAGAAGGTGAGGATGGTGCCGGGGGAGCCGATGTCATCGCCGAAGTAGAAGTGATAGGTGCCGGGGTCGTCGAAGTTGACGGTGCGCTTGACGAAGCGAAGGCCGAGGACCTGGGTGTAGAAGTCGAGGTTGGCCTGCGGGTCGGAGGCGATGGCGGTGACGTGATGCAGACCTACGATGGGTTGTGCAGGCATGGAAGGACTCCTCAGTGTATAAGATTCTCTCGCGCGGAGGACGGATTCATCGCCACGCGGCGGGCGGCTGTCGTACACTCTGCAATCATGCCTTCTGCTATCGCCGCGCACGCGCTGACTCGCAGCTTCGACGGATTTACGGCCGTCGATCATATCGACCTGGCGGTGGAGCCGGGACAGTTCTTCGGATTTCTGGGGCCGAATGGGGCGGGGAAGTCGACGACGATCAAGATGCTGACGGGATTGCTGGCGCCGAGCTCCGGGGCTGTGCAGATTCTTGGGCAGGACCTGTTCGATCACCCGGTGGAGGTGAAGCGGCACATCGGCGTGGTGCCGGAGGGGATGGCGCTGTTTGGCAAGCTGACGGCACGGGAGTACCTGTTGTTTGTGGGGCGGATGTATGGGCTCGACAAAGGGACGGCGGGGGAGCGGGCGACGGAGCTGCTGGAGTTTATGGGGCTGGCGGACCAGTCGAAGAAGATGATTGCGGACTACTCGCATGGGATGGGGAAGAAGCTGGCGCTGGCGGCGGCGGTGATCCATGGGCCGAAGGTGCTGTTTCTGGATGAGCCGTTTGAGGGCGTGGACGCGATTGCCGCAGGGACGCTGAAGGCGATGCTGCAGGGAATGATTGCGCGCGGCGCGACGATCTTTCTGACCTCGCATGTGCTGGAGATTGTGGAGCGGCTGTGCTCGCATATTGCGATCATCGATCACGGACATATCGTGGCGAATGGGTCGCTGGATGAACTGCGGACGGGCGTGCAGGCGCGGCTGAGGCCGGGAGCCGAGAGTGAGGCCCATGCGCGGCTGACGCTGGAGGAGATCTTTCTGCATGTGGTGGGCGGCCAGACAGGAGCGGCGCATCCGGAGCAGGAGCTGACATGGCTGAGCTAGGGCCTGCATGGACGGCGGCGAAGACGCGGGAGCAGTTCCGGGCGATTGCGTGGCTGCGGTGGCGGATTACGGCGAACAGCTTTCGGCGCAAGGGCGGCGTGGGCGAACTGATCGGACAGATCTTCGCGTGGCTGATGTTTGCGGGGCTGGCGTTGGGGCTGGTGGTGGGCGCAGGGGCGATGGCGTTCGTCGAGGCACAGCGTGGGCGCGTGGACAGGATCGCGTGGGTGCTGTGGGCGATCTTTGTGGTGTGCCAACTGCTGAATATTCAACTGGGACAGACGGCGACGACGTTCGACCCGACGCAGTTGATTCGCTTTCCGCTGCGCAGGGATACGTATGTGGCGATCCGGCTGTTTTTCGGGATGCTGACGCCAGCCAATATTGCGGGCACACTGATGTCGGCGGCCGTGGCGGTTGGGATCGGCGTGGCAGCGCCAGGGCTGTGGGTGTATGCGCTGGTGGTGATGGCGGCGTTTGCAGCGACCAATGTGCTGTTCTCGCGGATGATCTTTGCGTGGGTCGATCGCTGGCTTTCGACGCGGAGAGCACGAGAGATTTTTACCGGGGTGATCTTTGCGGTATCGTTGGGATTCCAGTGGGCGAACTTCACGTTCAATCCGGCGTATAACCACGGCCACAGCAGCCATCTGCATGGGATTTCGCCGCAGCATGTGCAGTTTGTGGAGCGGCTGTACAGGCATGCGAAGCCGTGGCTGGGGGTGATGCCGCCGGAGCTGGCCAGCACGTCGCTGATGAAGGCGAAGAGTGCGGCGGCAGCGGGATTCGCGGAGTACACGCTGGCGGTGGCGATGTATGGAGCGGTGTTTCTGCTGGTGTTTGCGCTGCGCATGCGGACGGAGTTTGCGGGAGAGAGTTTGTCGGATGCGGCAGCCAGTGGAACCCGGAAGGCGGCGGTGGAGAAGGCCGGAAGGACGCCTGCGAGGGTGGCTGAGCGCGCGGCGGCTCCAGTTGCCGCCAGCGGCATGGAGACAACGGCGGACACGCAGGTTGCGGCGGTGGTCAGGACCGTGCTGAGCAAGGAGATGCTGTACGTGCGGAGACACATGGGGATCCTCTATGGGCTGGTGATGCCGATCTTCCTGGTGCTGATCTTTGCGAGCAAGTTCGCTGCGCGGTCGAACTCGATGTGGATCTTCCCGGGCGCGGTGGCGTATACGCTGCTGGCGGTTGCGCCGCTGAGCTACAACTCGTTTGGGTATGAGGCCGCGGGGTCACAACTGTACTTTCTTGCGCCGGTGCGGATGCGCGATGTGATGCTGGCGAAGAACCTGTTGAGCTTTGGGACGGCGCTGGGGGAGATGGTGCTGATCTTTGCCGTCATCAGCGTTATGGCGGGGATGCCTCCGCTGCCCGTCGCGGTGGCGTCGGTGCTGTGGGCGGCGGGGACGCTGGGGGTGAATATGATCTTTGCGAACCAGAGGTCGATCAGCACGCCGAAGAAGGTGAACCCGCAACGCATGGCGAACAAGCAGACCTCGCAAGTGAGCGCGTTCATTGCGCTGGGCGTGCTGCTGGCCTCTGCAGCGGTGGCGGCTGGGCTGTTCGGGCTGGTCTTTTGGCTACACCAGATGTGGGCGCTGACGCCGATCTTCGCCATCTTTGCGGCGATCGGCGTAGGGCTGTATGTGCAGAGCCTGGGGTCGGTGGAGAGGTATGCGATGGATCACCGCGAGGAGTTGTTCCTGGAGCTGTGCAAGCAGGGCTAGGGAGCCGTTGCGCCGATGACGCTGAGCATGCGGCCGGTGAAGCCGTGCTCGGAACGGTGGCTGAAGTATTTGCGGCGGCCGTTGGGGAGGCGGGTGCAGGCGGTGCACTCGCCGATGACGGTGATGGCGGAGGCTTTGAGGCCGGCGGCGAGGAGTTGGCGGCGGTTGGCCTCCCACAGGTCAAGGTGGATCTGGGGACCGAGATTGGAGTGGCCGGGCGCGCGCGCGGTGAGAAAGAGCATGGGATATTTTTCGCGGATGGGGTCGGAGTCGAAGGCCTCGGAGAAGAGCGAGGGAGCGTAGGCGAACTGGCTTTCGAACTCGTGCAGAACCTCCTCGCCGACGGCGAAGCAGCAGGGACCGATGGCCGGGCCGATGGCGGCGATGAGGTCTTTGGGCCGCGAGCCGAAGTCGCGGCGGAGGGTGCCGACGCCACGCTCGACGATGCGGGCAAGGGTGCCGCGCCAGCCGGCGTGGAAGGCGGCGACGGCGTGGGTGCGGGTGTCGGCAAGGAGGACTGGGACGCAGTCGGCGGTGAGGATGCCGAGGAGAAGATTGGGGTCGCGGGTGTAGAGGGCGTCGCCACGGAGGAGAGCCTTGCCCTCTGGTGTGGCGAGTGGGAGGGCGGAGCGATCGACGCGCTGGAGGATGCCGGTGTGGCACTGCCGGACGGTGACGAGGCTGGGGATGGGAGCGGTGCGCGGCTTTTGTTTGCTGATGGCGGTGATGAAGCGGCGGCGGTTCAGGGCGACTGTGGCGGGGTCGTCGTCGGGAGTGAAGCCGAGATTCTGCTCTGGAGGGCCGCTGGAGGCGTAGGCGGCGGAGCGGCCACCTTGACGGGTGCTGAAGCCGGCGACGAGCCAGGGGAAACGCTCCCACACGGGGACGGTGAGGATGCCGGGACCGCGGCTGGCGCCGGGAGTTCGGCTGGCGCCGGGAGTATGGCTGGCGCCGGGAGCGCGGGCGATGGAGAGCAGGTGCCGGGTGGCTGGGGGTTGGGTTCGAGCGTCCGGCCGAGAGGTCATGGGTTGATTCTACAAAGTGCGATTGAGCGGTGAGATTTGGGGGGGAGCGAAACAACTCGCGCCCATGAGAGCGCATCCATCGAACGAGTGATTTATAGAAAGCGGAGGTTACTTTTCCATGAAGTTTCGTTCTGTCCTGATGGCCGCCATGTGCGCGACCATGCTGTTATCGCCCGCCTGTAGCCGTGCGGATCATACCAAGACCGACTACAACCACCAGATCGACTTTGGGAGCTATCACACGTACTGCTGGGGAAAAGTGACGGTCTCCAATGATCTCGATGCCGATCGAATCCGGCGGTCCGTAGACGAGAAGCTGCAGGAAGCAGGGTGGAAGGAGGTTGCGTCGGGCGGCCAGGTGACCGTGATGGCGAAGGACAACATCCACACGGAGCAGGAGGCCGAGACGTATTACAGCCCCATGCCCGATGGATGGGGCGGCGGTTGGGGATGGGGCGGCTGGGGATGGGGAATGGGCGGAGGATTCGGCGGCGAGTCCATGAGCACGGTCACGAATACCCGCATGGGGCATCTGGTGGTGGATATGTTCGATACCCAGTCGAAGAAGCTGCTGTGGCGCGGCGTCTCCAGAGGGGAGCTGACCGACAAACCCGCTGTGAACCGCAAGCGGCTCTTCAGTGATATCGACGAGATGTTCCGGGGCTTTCCGCCCAAGGGCAAGAGGCAATAGCTCCTAATTAAGGCGAAAGAGGCGGCGCAGGGCGTCGTCTCTTTTTGCCCCTGCGCGCGCCACGGTCACCGCAGCAGTTGTTTGGCGCAGGGCTGAGTTGCTTGTCTTGCGGGACGAAAAAAACCGGGCCCGCTTTCTGGCGGGCCCTGGAGAGGCTTTGGGGAGGGGAGTATTACTGAGGATTCATTAGGGGTCGCCCAAAAAATGGACAAAAAGGTAGGAAGTTACTTCAGGTAGGACAGATTGAATAGCCTCTCAGTTAGTAAGTGAGACGCGCGAGAATAGGGAATGGTTGCATCTTTTATTCGGCAGGAATCGGGGTATTCGGCGAGTGGGATGTGCGGAACGCTGGACCCGGCGCAACCTTCCCGGCTTCCGTGCGTCCAATGGCGCAGCAAGTGAAACCGGGAAGATTGAAACGGCATGGACAGTGAGGAGCATCTCCGCGTTCCGGGGCAAGGAAACGGCCAGCGCAAGCGCTGGGCATTTTCAACTTTCAACCGGATAATCACAGCCAAGCTATTGCATTTCAGGGAGTTTCGTGTGTATCATACCGCGACTGCAGCATGATGAATTCTACCCATATCGCCTCGCACCTACTCCGTTCCCGTATCGGGAAACTGTGTGTGGCCATCGTCGGTACGTCTCCGCAGGAGATGATCGAAAAGGCTACGGAAGTACTGAAAGAGTCAACGTTTTTGGAGTTTCGGCTGGACTATCTGGCCAAACCGGCGGCGGCCCTGCCCGCACTGAAGCATTTTCTGGCGGACAACGGAGCGGCTACGGCCATCGCCACCTGCCGATGCAAGGACTACGGCGGACGCTTCGACGGGTCGAGAACTGCGGAGTTGGAGGTTCTACTGAAGGCTGCGGCGGCAGGATTTCAGTTGGTGGACATCGAGCTGGAATCGATTGAGAAGCTGCCCAAGGCGACGATGAGCCAACTGCGCGAGGCGGGCGCCGCGGTGATCCTGAGCCACCATGACTACCACGGCACCAAGGATCTTGACGCGGTGTACCAGCGGATGAAGCCGTTTGCGCCGGAGTTCATGAAGGTGGTGTCGACGGCACGGTCGCTGTCCGACAACCTGACGCTGATGAAGTTTCTGGAGCGCGTGGAAGACGAGACGAACGCGAGCGTGGTGGGGATCTGCATGGGCGAGCCAGGGGTGATCTCGCGGGTGCTGGGACTGCGTGCAGGTTCGGCGTTTACGTTCGCCGCGACCACCGAGGCCGAAGCAACGGCTGCGGGACAGCTTGCCGCCCGCACGCTGATCGAGACCTACCGCGTGGACCAGGTGGACGCAGCGACGAAGATCTACGGAGTGGCCGGCAATCCGATTCGAAGCTCACTCTCGCCGCTGATGATGAATACGGCATTCCGGCGTGAGACGGTAAATGCGGTGTACCTGGGACTGCAAACCACGAAGGCCGACGACCTGTTCAAGCTGGCGCGCGAGGTGCCGATTCAAGGCATGAGCATCACGATGCCGCTGAAGCAGGACGTGATGCCGCTGCTGGAACGGACCGACCCGCTCTCGGCGAAGATTGGCGCGGTGAATACGATTCTGCGGGCGCAGGATGGTAAGTTTTACGGCTTCAATACGGACGTTGCGGGGATCGTGTCCCCGCTGGAGCGAAGGCTCTCGCTGAAGGGCGCGAAGGTGCTGGTGCTGGGTGCTGGAGGAGCGGCCCGGGCGGCGGTGTTCGGCTGCTGCGACAAAGGTGCTGAGGTATCGATCCTGAACCGCACGCAGGAGACGGCGCAGAAGCTGGCACGGCAGGCCGGAGCGAAGGCGATCAAGCGCGAGGCCGTGGCCAAGATGCAGTTCGATGTGATCATCAACGCGACGCCGGTTGGCATGCTGGGAGTGGGGAAACATGCTTCGGGAGGAGCGACGAAGAGTGCGCCGGCGTCGCCGCTGGAGGCAAATGAGCTCAATGCGCGCTATGTGTTCGACCTGGTGTATAACCCGATTGAGACACCACTGCTGCGGATGGCGCGGCAGAAGGGGATTCCGGTGATCACCGGCGTGGAGATGTTTGTCCAGCAAGGTGCGCGGCAGTTCGAGATTTGGACGGGCAAGCCGGCACCCGAGGAAGAGATGCTCCGGGTGGTGCTGCATGCGCTGCGCCAGGGCGGCGAGAGCTCTGGGACGGCAGCGGCTGAGTCTGCGACGCCAGCGGCTTCGGCTGCGCCGGCAGTGAAGGAAAAGCCAGCGGCTTCGGCTGCAAAAGCGGCGCCGACGGCGGTTCCGGTGAAGGCCAAGCAGCAGGTGAAGACTGCGACGAAGGCGCCTGCGCGGAAGGCTCCGCCAACAAAACCCGTGCGCAGGGCTGCGCCGGTCAAAGTTGCGGCAAAGACGAAATCCAAGGCGAAGTCGCGCTAAACCGCGGCAGCCGGAATCGTAGCGGAGTCAGAACGAGTCGCGCGAGCGAGTCGCGGTGAGACACGGGTGTCGAGCAAATTACTTTACTGCGCGCCGAACTCGCGCGAGATCCAGCGCCTGAGGGCGGACATGCTGACCTCGCGACCGAGGAACGATTTAACCAGCTCGCGCGCGGGCTTTGAGCCACCGGGTTCGAGGACCTCGCGGCGGTAACGCATTGCGGTGGCGCTGTCGATCAGAGTTTCAGGGCCAGGCTGTTTGAACTCTGCGAAGAACTCCAGCGCCATCACCTTGTCGTAGAGATAGGTGTAGTAGTTCGAGGTGTAGCCGACGAGGTGCGTGAAGGCCGCGTACATGCGGTTGCCATCGACGAACTCGTAGAACGAGAAGCGGTCGTAGCCGGCGCGGAGGAGAGCGTCGAGATCGAGGCCGGCGGCGCGCTTGTCATGGGTGTCGAGCGAGTACGTTGCATACATGACCTGAGTCAGGGTGCCGAGTGCGCGGCCGTGGGCGCTGGCTCGCACCATACGCGCAAAGACGTCGTGAGGAATGGGCTCGCCGGTCTGATAGTGGCGGGCGAAGGTGCGGACGAGCTCGGGATCCTCGAAGAACTCTTCGAGCATCTGCGAGGGAACCTCGACGAAGTCGCCTTCGGTGGCGATGCCGGATTGGCCGGCCCAGCGCTGGCGGCCGCCGAGGACCTCATGCATGAGGTGGCCGAACTCGTGAAAGCAGGTGACGACGTCGGAGTATTGCATAAGGCCGGCGTCGTCGTTCTGCGGGTTGTCCGGGTCGCGTTTGGGTTGGGGGAAGTTGCAGACGAGCGAGGCCTCGGGGAGTTGGAGGCCGAGAACGCCGCAGACGAGCGAGCACTCGCTGAACCACTTGCTCTTGCCCTCACGCGGATGCATGTCGAGATAGATTCGGCCAACGGGCGCGCCGTGGTCAGGCGATGAGGCGTCGTTATCGATGACGTCGAAGGTTTTAACGGCGGGACTCCATACCGCTGCATTCTCCGCACGCACGAAGCTGACGCCGAAGAGTTTGCCGGCGGTGGCGAGGATACCGGCTTCGACTTGCTCGTAGGGGAAGTAAGGGCGGACGGACTGCGAGTCGAAGTCGTAGTGGGCACGGCGGAACTGCTCCTCCCAATAGCGCGCGTCGCTGAGCGTGAGGGGGAGGGCGCCGGGATCACGGTCACGGACGAAGGCTTCGAGCTCTGCGAACTCATGCTGCGCGGTCTCGCGCGCGGCGGCTTGAACCTCGTTGAGGAACGTGCGCATGTTGGCGGCCGAGCCCATCATCTGGTCGACGGTGGCGAGGTCCGCCCAACTGCGAAAGCCGAGCAACGCCGCCATCTCTTCGCGCGCGGAGAGGAGGTCGAGCAGCACCTGCTTGTTCGCGGGATAGCCGCGGTCGTTGTAGGCCAGGTACATGCGGCGACGCAGTTGCGGGCTGGCGGCGTAGGTCATCACGGGAGTCATCTCAGGCGGGTCCGTGGTGAGGGTGACGGGGGTGTCAGCTTCGAGCTGCATGGTGCCTGATGCTGCGGGCGATGCGACGCTGCGGACGCCGTGGCGGGTGAGATAGTCCTGCGGAAGGCCAAGGAGATCGGCGACGGTGTCGATGGTAATGCTGCGCACGTCGTCCTGCACGGTGCGACTGAAGCTCATGCTGAGATGCGTCATGCGGTCGGCGAGGACGCGGATGCGGTTGCGCGTGGGCTCGTCCTTGTCGACACCCGAGAGCCGGTAGCCGAGCAGGGCGCGCTCGATGTAGTAACGCGTTGCAGCGTCGGCGGCGTTGGTGGAGATGTCGATGGCGGAGAGCGCGTGGTAGACGTCGAGGTTAAGGCTGAGGGCAACGCTCTCGGCACCGATGACCTGGGAGAGCTGCTGGGCGGCGTCGCGGACCTCGGCGAGAGGATGCACCATGAACATCACGCCGCTCTGGCTGCCCGCCATGCGGAGATGCCAGCCGGCGCGGTCGTAGGGGACGAGCGTGTTTTCCAGGGTGCGTGCGCCGGTGACGGCGAGGAGTTCAGAGATGCAGGCGCGAGAGGCGGCGAGGTGGTGCTCCACCCAGGCCTTCGCCTCGTCGGCGCTGTGCAGCGCAGTCCAGATGTGCAAAGGGTCCTGTACTTCTACTGCCGGCTTCACTTGCTCCACGACACCCTGCATCCGCTGCGTCTCCCTGTTATGCGAGCCAGATCGGGCTCTTGTTCCAATCTACGCGAATCATCTGCGCGAATCATGCAGGTGAACAGGGGAATGACGAGGGGAATGGCTAAGGGCGCGGGGAGCAGGCTGGAGTTGAGGGTGATGTCCGGGGAGAGGGTCTGGATTTTATTGACAATCGTATATTGCGAAGGATACAATAATAACGGGTACTCTTACCCGCTGAGGTTAAATCTATGAAGCGTACTATGTTGGCCATCCTCGCGATTGCACCTGTCATGATGCATGCACAGGTGAAGTCGTCTGCTCAGCCCGGATCTACGCCCGTCCTTCAGTCCAGCAATATTCAGCCTGCTGTGTTTGCTGCGGTAGCTTCCGCCGACCGCACTGCCGCAGCCCCAACCCCGGTTCGCGTCTCAACCGGCGTGGTTCCGCCCCAGCTTGTTTACACCGAGAGCGTCAATCCTAACCATGTTCTGCAAGGCTTGCCTGGGCAGGATCGCTTCGTGAGTGTCGAGATGACGGTTGATGAGAACGGCAGACCAACGAACCTGAAAGTCATCAAATCGGCGGACAAGTACACCGACGCAGGGATTCTCGCGGCGGTGGGACAGTACCGCTACAAGCCGGCAACCCTGAACGGGGTCGCGGTGCCGATGGACATGACCCTCAACGTCGATATCCAGTAACCGGGATGTTGCGACATTGAGATGTGGTGCACGGAGAAGCGCGGGGCAGGTGCGAGAGTGTCCGCCCCGCGCTTCTGATGCGCTGTGCGGCTACATCGGCTGTGATCGTTCCGGCGTGCGGGTCGAATGCCATCATGCAGGCGCACTGTCGAAGGCGAAGCTTGAACGAACGAATCGTCTTATAAGTTGAACGAGCGAATCGTCCTTTTATAATCAGAGTGCCATGCGCTATCTGATCGCGTTACTCGCCCTCGCGGGCATCTTCGACTCTGTCCTTGCCCTTCGCATTCATAACCAGAATCCTGCGGATGCGCCGCCGTGTGCGGTGACGGAGAAGTTCGACTGCGGCGCGGTGAACCATGGACGCTACGCGGTGTTCCCGCCGATCGGGTTCGATGAAGAGCCGGGCACGGGCAAGATTCATGTTCCGGTGGCGGCGATTGGAATTGTGGGCTATGCGCTTATCGCGGTGCTGGTGCTGAGCAAGCAGTACTGGCTGACGCTGCAGGCGGCGGAGATTGGATTTGCGTGCGCTGCGTTTCTCTCGTTTCTCGAAGCGTACGTCATCGAAAAGTGGTGCATCTACTGCCTGTGGTCGATGTGCATCATCACGGCGATTCTGCTGCTGACCGCCGGCAAGCTGTTAACTGATTACCTGCGTGGGCGAAGATCGGGTGCACTGCCCGCGGCCTAATGCCGATACAATCTCGGCATGTGGCCTAAGACGCTGGCACAACTGCTTGAACTCGTTCCACATATCACGCGGCTGGTTCCGATGGCCGACCGGTACCTACAGTCCAAGGCGGACCGCAGAGAGGCTTCACGGCGCGCGATGGAACAACTCGTCGATGGGTTGCGATGCGACCTGGCGAACATTGCCGACGGTCTGCGCGGAGACATGGGCCAGATAGCCGCAGCGCAGGCAGGGATCTATCATCAACTGAAAGAACAGAGTGACACGCTCGCACGAATTGCTGCGGATGTGCACGCTACGCGGCTTGCGAACGATGAGATAGAGGCAGGCCTGGCGCGGATCGAGGCGAGGGTGTCGAGGCTCTGGATCACTCTCTTTGCGGGCGTGGTTCTGGTGGGACTGATTGCCGCGGCGATTCTCACTGTCCTTGCCGTTGTTCACGTCCACCAGTTCCTGCACAGTTCATAGCGCGACTATGGCTGAGACGCAGAGCCCTTTCGAGTCGACCCAACGCGGCCTGCGCACCGCGACTGCTGGTTCGCACCGCCTTCGTTATGGCGTGGCCGTAGTGCTGTGCGTGGTAGCGGCGGCGTTTGCATGGCCATGGGTGCGGGTAAATGTGCAGGCGCTTGCGGTGCTGGATCGTATCGCCGACAGGGCCGTTCCGGTGCCGATCGGCTGGATCGCGTCAGGCCCGGTGATGACGTCGGAGATCATGCTGCCACTGGCCAGCGGCAGTGTGCGTGCGCGGCTCTATACGCCAGTGCATCATCCGCATGCGCCGGCCATCATGGTCATCCATGGGGTGCAGTATCTGGGGATCGACGAACCGCGGCTGGTGGCGTTCGCCGCTGCGATGTCGGCGTGCGGGCTGCGGGTGCTGACGCCGGAGCTGCCGGACATCAAGGACTACCATGTGGGCGCTCACTCGATTGCCAGCATTGGCGATGCGGCGATGTGGCTGGATCATCAAAATGAGGATCGGCCCGTGGGCGTGATGGGCCTTAGCTTTTCGGGCAGCCTGTCGCTGCTGGCCGCCGCGGAGCCGAAGTACGGGCCGGATATTAGATTCGTTGTCGCCGCGGGCTCTGAGGCCGAGATGTCGCGAGTTGCAAACTATTACATCACCGGCAAGGATCCACGGCCCGATGGCAGCGTCGAGGTTCTTCCGCCGCATGAGTACGGAGCGCTGGTGCTGGAGTATACGAACCTGCAGGACTTTGTCCTGGCGCCGGACCTCGACGCGGTGCGGAGAGTGTTGCGGGAACATCTGTACGAGGACGTTTCAGCGGAGCGTGCGGCGTTGGCCAAACTCACGCCCACGCAAGCAGCCGAGGCGAAGCTGTTGATGGACACCACATCGCCGATTACGCGACGCGAGCTGGCGGAGAGCAACGCACTCCACCTCGACGCCATGGCCGGCGTGAGCCCGCAGGGGCATCTGGCGAAGCTGACGGCAGCGGTGTATCTGCTGCATGGTGAAGCCGACAACGTCATTCCGTCGGCGGAGACTCTGTGGCTGGAGCGCGAGATTCCGCGCCAGGACATGAAGGCGGTGTTGATCTCGCCGGTGATCTCCCATCTGGACCTCGGGGACAAGGGGCCGACGTTTGAGGATCAATGGCGGCTGGTGCATTTCTTCGCGGGAATTCTGCGTGCTGCGGAGACACGTTGAAGCTGCGATGAGGCGCCGAGCGCCATAGAATGATTGCAGCTATGTCGCTGATCACACTTGCCGAGATTGAGGAAGCGCGGGCACGCATTGAACCCGCTACTGTACGCACGCCGCTGGTGCGGCTCAACCGCGCGCGCCTGCGCTTGGCAGGGTTCCGGGAACTCGCTGAAACAGCCCCGGCTATTTACCTCAAGGATGAGTCGGCGCAGCCTATCGGCAGCTTCAAACTGCGCGGAGCGTACAACAAGATCGCGCAGCTTGAAGCGGAGGAGTTGAGACGCGGGGTGATTACGTACTCATCCGGCAACCATGCGCAGGGTGTGGCGTATGCGGCACGCGCGCTGGGTGCGAAGGCCGTGATCGTGATGCCAGCGAACTCGCCGCAGATCAAGCGGGATGCAACGCTGGCGCTGGGCGCGGAGATCGTTATGGTGGGCAACGCGAGCAGCGAACGGCGGGAGAAGGCGGAAGAACTGGCGGCAGCGCATGGGTACACCATGGTGCCACCCTATGACGATCCAGCCATCATCGCCGGCCAGGCAACGTGCGGGGTGGAGATCTTCGAACAGCTTCCGGGCGTCGAACTGGTGCTGTCGCCGGTGTCGGGAGGGGGACTGCTCTCGGGCGTGGCGATCGGGATAAAGCTGGTGGCAGAGGCGACGGGGCGTGCGGCACCGCAGGTGTGGGGCTGCGAGCCGGAGCTTGCGGCAGATGCGGCTGAGTCCTTTCGCACAGGGAAGCTAACGGAGTGGCCGGCGGCGAAGACCACGCGTACGATCTGCGATGGATTGCGGACGCAGTCGGTGGGGACGATCAACTTCGAGCACATTGTGCGCTTCGTCGACGGCATCGTGACGGTGAGCGAAGCCGAGATTCGCACCGCCACGCGCATCCTGCTGGAAGCAACGACGATCGTCGCCGAGCCATCAGGGGCGATCACGCTGGCGGCCGCGCTCTTTCGCGCACACGAACTGCCGAAGGTGCGCAAGGTGGTCGCGATTGTGTCGGGAGGCAACATCGATCCGGCACTGCGGCGGGAGCTGGAATCCGAGACTGCCGACATCGTAGAGTAACGTGTGCGGGTTAGAATCGTGCTATGCCTTCTTTGCTGAAAGTATTGATTCTGGCCGTGGTTCAGGGCCTCGCCGAGCTACTACCCGTGTCCAGCTCCGCGCACGTTGTGGTTGCGGAAAAGTTACTTGGCATGGATCCGTCCTCGCCGCAGATGACGCTGGTCCTGGTGATGCTGCACACCGGCACGATGTTCTCTGTCATCGTCTACTTCTGGTCCCAGTGGAAGCATGCCTACTTTACCACTGCTTATGCATTCAAGCGTTTTGTGGTGCGAGCGGCGTGGGCCACGGTGCTAACGGGTGTGGTCGGCTATCCGATCATTGAGGTCATTGAGCACACCGCCTTCAAGGGCCACTCCAAGGGCGAGATCGAGATGCTGTTCTCGCGGCTGGATTTAATTGCGCCCGCGCTTTTCGCCGCCGGCATGCTGATTCTGATTGCGGGCCTTCGGGAACGCTCAACGGCGCAGCACGGCAGGGAGTCAGAGCGCCCTGACTACGAACGATCGATTGTGCTGACCGGAGAGAACGTGACGTTTGCGCAGGCCGGATGGATGGGTGCGATTCAAGGCCTGTGTCTGCCCTTCCGCGGCTTCTCGCGGTCAGGTGCGACGATCTCCGTGGGACTGCTCACTGGATCAGCCCGCCAACGCGCCGAGCAGTTCAGCTTTGCGCTGGCCGTCGTTCTCACTCCGCTGGCGATAGCACGCGAAGCCGAACGCCTGCTCAAGGCATCCCGTGCCGCAGATGTCATTGGGCAACCGATCGATCTGCATGGCAGCGTGATGGCCGCGCTGGTGGGGATGGTGTTCTCGTTTGTCGCAGGGCTGGCTGCGTTGCGCTGGCTGAGTTCCTGGTTAGAGCATGGCCGGTGGTACCTGTTTGGCATCTACTGCCTTGGAGCCAGCGTCGCTGCCTTCTATCTGCACCATCTTGGCTACTAGGGCAGTTCCACACATTGTGAGCCAACGAGTCGGGCCGGGTTTAGTTTGCCGCCAGCGCGTCTCGGTGGCTTTTGACGAAGTTGTGCGAGGCGACGACGTGGGACTGCTGCTCGGCGAGCAACTCGCGAATGGGCAGAGGGAGCTCATGCTTCAGCGCTTTGCGGTAGGCGTTGACGGCTTCGTCTTCCCCAGACTCGGCGGTCTCGAGCAGGGCGTGATCGCCACCACCAAACTTGACTTTGAGGTCGCCCCAAGCGCGGCGGATGGTGCCGGAGATGGTGCCCGGCTCTTTGACGTCGGCCATGCCCGCGCGGTGCAACTCGGCCTCGATGTCGGCGCGGAAGCTGGCGCGCTTCAGACTTTCAGCAAGGAAGTAGCGCTTGAGGCTCAGGTCCTTGATGTGTTCGCCGATGTCGGCAAAGCCGTGCTGGCCATCTTCGAGCGCGCGGATGAGGTCAAGCAGTACGACCTCCATCTGCTGGTTCCTGGTCGATCCGTCCAATGTATTCACTGACATAAGATTCCTCCTGCGAATAACGATTTGTCTGTACTGAGGCGAGGTTCGACGATTGGATGCGATTCTGGTTCGTCGACGGCAAGTGGGAGAGATCACTGAAATTCTGCTTCCTGCACCCTTCTTCTCCAAGCCTGGCGCCGTGTGCGCAAGCCTATTCCTTAAAGTAGATGCGCAAAGCGGCTGTCTGCGTTGACTGAGGCGGTGAAGGGGGGAAATAGACGGTTTGGAGGGCGAATGCGGAGGACGTCACCACTCTGGTTCCACCCTGCGAGGAGCGGCACCGCGCTGCGGGCTATGGAACAATGAAATTGCTCTGGTTGTTCGGTCTATGGCAGCAAAACGCCCGCGAGGCACGACCCGCAGGCGATTCGCTCGACCGCGCCCGTACGTCCCTTATGAAGCCCCAGAGATTAATGTACTCGCCAACTCGGAGCCGACGCGTGAATGAGATGCTCGGTCTGATTGTGCTGGTCGCCGCCGGCCTGCTTCTCCTTGCCCTGATCAGCTATACACCGTCGGACCCGTCGTTCAACACCGTTGCGGGCGGAGCGGGAGCGCGTCCTGCGCACAACTGGACAGGGATGGTGGGAGCCTATAGCGCCGATCTGCTGCTACAGACTTTGGGGATTGCGATCTTCTTTGTGCCGCTGGAGCTGCTGCGCATTGGCGCGGCGTGGATGCGGTCGCGACGAGCGGGGTCGACTGCTGCGAAGGTCGCTGGGATGATGGTGTGGCTCATCTTTGCTCCGGCGGCGATCGCGCTGCTGCCGGGCCACGCACTGTGGCGGAATGCTTTGCCGATCGCGGGCATTGAGGGAACGCTTCTGGCAAGCGGCCTGATCCACTATGTGAACTATCCCGGCGCGGTGATTGTGTGCGCGCTGATGGTGGCACTCTCGCTGTACCTGACGACGACGTTCCTGCTGGCGACAGCGCATGCGTGGTTCACGCTGCACTTCGGGTTTGTACGCAGGATGAGCGACCGCTATGCGGCATGGAAGAGTCGCCGTGAGGGTGGATCGACAGACGAGATCGATGAGAGGTTTGTGTCGAGACGCGAGATAGCGGCTGTCAAGGCGCGCAGGCAGGAAGAGACGTCAGGCGAAGGCGCAGAGGCACGCAATAACTCGCTGCTCTCCAGCTTCCTGGGGTGGTTCGGAAGGCGGAAGCGTGCGCACGAGGATGAAGAGCATACGAGCGTGAGCGAGGCATCCGGCCAGAGTGAAGAGGCGGCGTCAGTGTGGCAGACGATGCCGCGCACACAGGTGGATGCTGCACCGGTGACGGGGCTGCACATTGCGACGGCAGCGGCAGCGCCGTTTGCTGCGCAGTTGGCGGCGGCCGCGGCACCATTGGGCAGTGCGGCGGGCGAACAAGCGTTGCCGTTTGCGGATGGAAGCGGGCAGGCGAGCGCGGAGTCAGCGGACGATGGGTGGCTGGATGCGCCGGAGCGCCGCACGCCGGAGCCGATTCTGTCGATGCACAAGGCTTCGGATGTTGCGCTGCCGGAACCACCGCCTGCGCGGCTTCCGTCAGCGCGGCCGATGCAGGCTGCGGAGCTTCCGCCGATGCCTTCGCCGATGCAGGATATTGCGGCGCAGAACATTGCGTTTGGCAAGCGCGCCGATGCGGACCTTAGGGCTGTAGCGATTACGCCGAAGTCGGTGCGCGGATATAAGCTGCCGCCGAGTTCGCTGCTCTATCGCTCCGAGGAGCATGCGCAGGTGCGAGAGAGTGAGCTGCGCGAAGAGGCGCGCGTGCTGGTGCAGAAGTGCGCGGAGTTTGGCGTGGATGGGAACGTCGAACAGATTAATCCGGGGCCAGTGGTGACGACCTTCGAGTTTCGTCCGGATGCGGGAGTGAAGTACTCGCGCGTGACGGGGCTGGCGGATGATTTGTGCCTGGCGATGGCGGCGGAGTCGATTCTGATTGAGCGCATGCCGGGCAAATCCACGGTGGGCATCCAGGTGCCGAACCACAAGCGTGAGACGATCTGGCTGCGCGATGTGGTGGAGTGTGAGAACTTTGCGCAGAGCAAGAGCAAGCTGGCGGTGGCGCTGGGAAAGGACATCAGTGGACGGATTGTGATTGGCGACCTGGCGAGCATGCCGCATGTGCTGATCGCCGGCTCGACGGGCTCAGGTAAATCGGTGGCGATCAATGCGATGATCATGAGCGTGCTGTATAAGTCGACGCCGGAACAGGTGCGCATGATCCTGGTCGATCCGAAGCGTGTGGAACTGGGAATGTACGAGGGGATTCCGCATCTGTTCACGCCGATCATTACGGAGGCGAAGCTGGCGGCCAATGCGCTGCGCAATGCGGTGCGCGAGATGGAGCGGAGACTGAAGCTGCTGGCCGCGAATCACGTGCGCAATATCGACCAGTTCAACAAACTGTTTGAGCATGGCAGCGAGTATTTATTTGAGGACGTAAACCAGGAGCCGCTGCCGTACATCATGATCATCATCGATGAGCTGGCGGATTTGATGATGCTGGATCGGGCCAACGTGGAAGAGGCGATAACACGGTTAGCGCAGATGGCGCGAGCGGTGGGGATTCACCTGGTGCTTGCGACACAGCGGCCGTCGGTGGATGTGATCACGGGGTTGATCAAGGCCAACGTGCCGACGCGCATGAGCTTCCGGCTGGCGACCAAGGTTGACTCGCGCACCATCATCGATTCAAATGGCGCAGAGAGCCTGTTGGGACGCGGCGATATGCTGTTTCTGCCGCCGGGGACGTCGCGACTGCAACGAGTTCACGCGCCGTTTGTGACCGAGAAGGAGATCTCGGCGGTCACCGAATTCTGGAAGGCGCAGGGCGAGGCGGAGTATGTGCATGGGTTCCTGGAAGGGCCCAAAGAGGAGAAGAGCAACGAGGGTGGAAACGCGACGGATGGCGACGAAAACGATGCGCTGTTCGATGATGCGGTACGGCTGGTCTTCGAGTTCGGGAAGGCTTCAACGTCGTTGCTACAGCGGCGGCTGCGGATTGGTTATGGACGCGCCGCGCACCTGATCGACATGATGGAACGCGATGGGTTGGTGGGGCCAGCGGACGGGTCAAAGCCACGCGAGATCCTTAAGGCTCCGGGATATTTTGCCGAGATCGACGCAGCGATGAAGTAGTGCGTGCAGGGATTACGGAGTGGTCCTGGGGCGGCGCAACCAGTGCAGAACGTCGGCGCGGACGTGCTCGTAGCTGGGTTCACCTTCGGGGTAGAGCTTTATGGTGCCGTGTGATTTGGTGGTGTAGTAGTTGAGGGCAAAGTCCTTGATGGCCGGTAGAGTGGCGGAGTCAGCGCCGATGAGGACGTTGGGGTTCCGGGTGAGGGCTCGGCGGGCTGCCTCGGCGGACTCAAGCGAGATGTACTCGCGGACCCGGCCGCCGGGATCGAAGTATTCGAAGTTGTAGCGGGTGAGGGAGCGGCCGACGGGCTCATAATATTCACGCACGATCCAGTGCTCGCCGCGCATGTCGAAGGAGTCGATGATGTCGCTCTCGCGGGCACTGATGCCCGGCGCGCCACGCTTGCGGGCTTCGCGGAGAACAGTTCGCTCGCGATCGAACTCGTTCCAGCGCCTAAGGGCAGCCTCGACGATGACCAGATTTTTGTGGGCCAACCAGAACTCCGGCTGGTTGGCTACGACGGCGCGATATTGCAACTCGGCGGCCTCATACTCGTGCAGGCCGAGTTCGGCGTCGCCGATGCCCTCTTCGGCGTCGATGTTGCCGGGATGGGTCTTGACGTAGGCGGAGAAGAGATCCTCGGCGCGATGATAGTGCCTGGCTGCGAGTTCCTTGCGCGCTGCGAGAATCTCCGGCGGCACGGGGGTTTGCGCACATAGGAACCGCGGGGATGCGAGCACGACGGCTGCCAGAAGGAGCGTGTTGCGTGCAATGGTCTCGCGATTCTGTGTGATGGCTCTGTTGCGAGTGGAGCGTTTCAAGCTTTCTACCTGTGCCTTCCTCGGCGTTTGGTGTGGCGGGTTGCAAAGGCCCCGATGACGGCCAGTGCTGCGAGCAGCCCCACCCAAAGCTGCTCTGGATTACGCTCCTTATAGGTTAACGCCGCATTGCGCCGGAGATAGTGCGGATTGAACTGCTCCAGCCCCAGCGTTGCAACAAGAGGCCTGGGGGGTAATGCGGCGAGATGGCTCAGGTCATAGACGGATGCGCGCAGACTATCGTCACCATAGGCGAGAGTGTAGGTGGATCCGGTGGCGGCCTCGAAGCAGAGAGTTCGCTGGCGCATCTGAAGCTGAACGGCCTTGAAGGGAAGAGGCGGATCGGTGGCGTTGTCGATCTCGATGCGGATGGTCGCGGGAGAGTGCAGGTTGGACGCGATGACGGCGGGGATCGACAGATTCGCAGCGTGAATCGCGGGATCTCCGCTGGGGCTTGCCGCGCGAGTGACACGCCAGATCTGGCCGTCGATACCCTCGCGAGGCTGCGGCCGACTGCGCGAATCGCTCTCCGCCTGGATGGAGACGTTGCGCAGAAGATCCGGGGGATAGGCAGGGTCGAGGAGGAAGTGTACGCGCTCGATGGGGACGTGGGCAGGTACGTCGAGTTGTGCCAGTGATGTGCTTCCACTCTGGATGATGCCGCGGGTCGAGGCTACGACGGTGTAGAGGGTCTGCGCCTCGCGACTGGCGGGAACGGCGGCACCGTGAACGATGGCTGTAGAGAGATGCGGGAAGCGGCCGCCGTCGATGCGATGAAGGTGCAGTTCGACGTGGAGTTGGGGGAAGGTGGACTCCTGCAATGCGAGCGAGGTGGAGCGTGCGAGGTGCTGCCGGGTGAGGTCGAAGAGGGTGAAGGTTCCGAGCGGATGGGACGGAGTGGCTGGTCCGTTGGAGCCGGAGACGCTGGCCGTGGCGATGAAGTTCTGTGCAGCGAGTTGGAGATCGACGAGGGTATAGGCGCGAGGTGGCATGGCGAGATCGAAGGCGAGAGCGCCGTTGCGCAGGCTGAGGTTGTGCAGGGTCGCTGTGGTGGCGTCGGTGGGTTGGGCTTCGCTGTAGTTGACGACGAAGGGGACCTCCTGTTGCTGACCGGAGGCTGTGTTGCGGAAGACGCGGAGGTCGTCGGCGGAGGCGCTGGCGGAGTGCGCGTAGACGCTGGCGTCGAGCACGGCGCAGGCGATGCCCGAGGCGTTTGGGGGCAGAGCCAGAGGCCGCTCGTAACGAAGGTACTGCGGATAAGCCGGAGCCGCCGGGGCGGAGTCGGATAGGTGGAGGCTCCCGGCCTGCCAAAGGAACGCCGTCAACAATGCGAGGGCGACCTTCACGTTCGGTCCTCGTTGCGGAGATCAGCGTTGGAGATGGCCGGAGGGATGCGCTTCCTCATGGCCTAACTTTACCCTTTCAGGTGAGAGAGTGCCCATCAATTTGTATGCACCCCGCGATGGGGATGGTGCATCCGTACAATGGGGGAATGATGCAGGGTATGAACGACACGGTGCAGCATGATGTTCTGGTGATTGGGGCGGGACCGACGGGGCTGGCTTGCGGGATTGCTGCGCAGCGCGCGGGGTTGCGGGTGGTGCTGGTGGACAAGGGCTGCGTGACCAACTCGCTGTTTCACTATCCGGCGCACATGACGTTTTTTACGACACCGGAGTTGCTGGAGATTGGCGATATGCCGTTCTCGTCACCCAACCAGAAGCCGACTCGCTCGGAGGCGCTGGAGTACTACCGCAAAGTCGCAGAGCACTATCGGCTCGACATCCGGCAGTATGAGACGGTGGAGAGCGTGAGTGGGGCAGACGGAGGGTTCAGCGTGCATACTGCCGATAAATTTGGACGCAGGCTGGAGCATCGAGCGAGAAAGCTGATCGTTTCGACTGGCTACTACGATCTGCCGAATTATCTGGAGATTCCTGGCGAGAATCTGCCCAAGGTGAAGCACTATTATCATGAGCCGCATCCTTACTTCGGACAGGACGTGCTGGTGATTGGCGGCAAGAATTCGGCGGCGATTGCGGCGCTGGATCTGTGGCGCCACGGAGCGCGGGTCACGCTGGTGCACCGTGGCGCGGAGTTGCACCGGCACATCAAATACTGGATCAAGCCGGACATTGAGAACCGCATCAAGGACGGCGAGATCGTTGCGCACTTCAACACGGTGGTGAGCGAGATCACGGAGGACTCGGTGACGCTGTTGACGCCGGGAGGACCGAAGGTGCTGCCCAATCAGTTCGTGTTTGCGCTGACGGGATATCATCCGGATTTTGATTTTATCGAGGCGCTGGGGGTGAGGCTGGATGAAGCCAATGCGCGCTGCCCGGTGTGCGATCCGGCTACGCTGGAATCGAATGTGGCGGGAATCTATCTGGCGGGCGTTGTCGTGGCGGGTGAACGGACCAATGAGATCTTCATCGAGAATGGGCGCTTCCACGGTGAGTTGATCGCAAAGGACCTGGCGGCGAAGATGAAGCGGTGAGATGGGACGAGAGGTTGCGCTGCTAGCTGAGCACGCGGCGGGCGAAGCCGCGCAACCCAATCCAAGTGAGCAGAGCGAGGAAGAAGAGCAGCATGGCGAGGATCATTGACTCCGGCATGTGGCCAGTGGCCGGCGTGAGAGCGGCGCGCATGCCCTCGCTGATGTAGACGATCGGGTTGATGAGCACGCCGATCTGCAACCACTTGATGCTCTTGAGCGCGGCCCAGGGATAATACACGCAACCAAGGAACGTGATCGGCACAATGACGACGCCGAAGATGAGGCCGATCTGCTTGGGTTGCACAAGCGTTCCGATGGTGAGACCGAGAGCGCCGGCGAGCAGGCTCGCCAGGAGAAGCACGGTGATCAGGAACCACCAGCTTGATACGTGCGCTAGTACGGGGGTGCTGGGAATGTAGTACGCCAGAGGGAAGACCACGGCGGCAGCAATTATGCTTTGGATTGCGGAGAAGAAAATCTTCTCGATGGCGACGGCGCCGATGGGCAGCGGACACATCACGCGGTCATCGATTTCCCGGGTGACGCCGAACTCCTGTGCGAGCGGAAGCGCGACGGCCGCGATGCCGGAGAACATGATGGCCACGGCCATGAGTCCGGGCAGCAGTATGGTGCCGAATCCACCCCCGCCTGCGGCGGCCATGTTCGCGACCGGGCTGCCCTTTGAGCCGCCGGTCATGTGGGGCATGACGTAGGTGAAGACGAAGAGGAAGAGCAGCGGGTTCATCGCCACGCGAATCACGAAGGGCACAACTTCGCGCGTCAGTACGCGGAGATCGCGCTGCATCAAACCGAAGAATGCAAGCGAATAGATCGCCCACCTTACGTCACTGCGTTTGCCAACATCGGTACTCATTGTGGATTCCTGTTCGAGGCGCTACTCGCGCAAATCTCTGCCGGTAAGACGAATGAAGACGGTTTCGAGACTGGGCTCGGTGGTAGTGAGGTCGCGCAGGCCGAACTCGTTGGCCATGGTGACGACGTTGGCGAGCAAGCCGTCCTTTGCCCGAGCGAGGACGCGCAGGCCGCCATCGATAACCTCAACGCGAGTAACCCCCTCGATGGTTTGCAGATTGCGCTCGAGGATGCCGCTATCGCGGACGCCACACATGCGGAGGTCGTAGATTTTGTCGCCACCGATGCTTGCCTTGAGCGCTGCCGGGGTGTCTTCGATGAGAATCTTTCCGTGGTCGATGATGGCAAGCCGGTCGCAGAGTTCGTCGGCCTCTTCCATGTAGTGGGTGGTGAGAACGACGGTGATGCCTTCGCCGCGCAGGCCTTGTACGGCTTCCCACATGGCGATGCGGCTCTGGGGGTCGAGACCTGCGCTGGGCTCGTCGAGAAACAGAACGCGGGGACGGTGCGCGATGGCACGCGCAATCTGGAGGCGCTGGGCGAGGCCGCCGCTGAGCGCCTGAGGATAAGCTGCGGCGCGGTCGCTGAGACGGAACTGATCAAGTAGCTGAGCTGTGCGCGCAGTCGCTTCGGTCTTGGCGAGGCCGAAGTAGCGGCAATGAAAATAAATATTTTCTGCAACCGTGCAGGAGCGGTCGAGCGTGTTGAACTGCGGCACGACGCCGATGGAGCGACGCGCCAATGCTGGATGTGCGACGACGTCGATGCCCGCGATCCTCACCGAGCCGGCAGTGGGAATCGCCCGCGTAGTAGCGATGGAGATGGTGGTGGTCTTGCCGGCGCCGTTGGGGCCGAGCAGGCCATAGATCAAGCCGGAGGGAACATGCAGGTCGATGCCGTCGACCGCAGTCACGGAATTTTTGCCGTTGTAGACCTTCCGCAGTCCTAGAATATCGACGATCGGTTCACTCACGCGCTTGCACTCTCAGTAGATTGATTATAGGGACGATTTAATGTCCACGCTGCATGCTTTGTGGCGCATTGACGGACTTGATGCCGGGCGTGCGCGGCGATGGGAGGGTGAGTTCAGTAACGGGCAAGACCAGGGTCTCTGTGCACTTTGGAGGGTTGATGCCAGCGAATGGATTCGGCCCTGAGTACCTGCGTATGTGCGGTGGGCGATATCCCCGGATGGGCAACCGCAGAACCTGGGGAAGGGACTCGAACTGGCAGGAAACAAGCCCAACCTGAAGCGACAGCAGTGCAGGCTGCCAATCCGCGGTGATCGCATGCTTGCCGATGACTGGAGCAGGCCACAAAAACTGAGATCCGCTGCGGCCTTTGTGGCCTGCGGGAGAGGTGCAACAATAATCATGCAACGGAAAGCGAGGAGAACGTGAGCACTTCGATGAAGGGCAAGGTCGTATTTGTTACCGGCGCGAGCGCGGGGATCGGGGCAGCAACCGCGATGGAGTTTGCCCGGCATGGGGCGAAGCTGGTGCTGTGCGCCCGGCGGCTGGATCGCCTGCAAGCCATGGAGGCCGGGTTGCGCGATGCTGGAGCCGCGGACATCTTCAATATGAACCTGGATGTACGCGATCGCGAAGCAGTGCAGGCCGCGCTGAGCAATCTGCCGGAGGGCTGGCGCTCGATTGATGTGCTGGTGAACAACGCTGGCCTTAGCCGCGGCCTGACCAAGTTCTATCTGGACGATATAGAGAACTGGGAGGAGATGATTGACACCAACGTGAAGGGGTTGCTGTATGTGACGCGCGCGATTGTGCCGGGAATGGTGGAACGTAATCACGGACACGTGATTAACCTCGGTTCGATCGCGGGATATATGGCGTATGCAAACGGCGGGGTATACTGCGCCAGCAAGGCAGCCGAGCGAGTTATCACGGACGGACTGCGCATCGATGTGAATGGAACCGCGGTTCGTGTGACGTCGATCGATCCTGGGATGGTGGAGACCGACTTCAGCAAGGTTCGCTTTCGGGGAGACGAGGAACGCGCCGCAAAGACTTATGAGAACGTCGATCCGCTACAGCCTGAGGACGTGGCGGATGCCATTGTGTGGGCTGCGACACGGCCACTGCATGTGTGCGTTCAGACAGTGCTTCTGACGCCGGTGGCGCAGGCCAACGCCTTCGTGCTGACGCGCAGGGGTTGAGCGGCGTTACAGCTTGATCGACCAGCCAAGCTGCTCGAGTTCGCGCTCGATCGTGGCGAGGGCGAACTCCAGTGCGCTGCGGCGATGGGGGCTTGAGGTTCGCTCGGACAGGACGCGCTCGCGCTGCAACTCGAGGGACTGAATGCGGCGCTTACGCTCTGCGTCCGCGCGTTTTGCTTCCGGGGTCAACTCGGAGGTTGAAGGACTGGAGGCTGAAGCCTCCGCCTGTTGCTCTTCGACGCTCTTCGATTCCCAACCTTTGGACATGCTTCTATTTTACCCCTCGGTCCGCCGGTCTGCCGAGCCTGCCGGTCTGCGCATGCTACCGCCGGCCAAAGCGATAGATGACACCGGCATTGAAGCCCATGTTGCTTTGCAGCGAGCTTCCGTTGGCCCCGACAAAGTCCGTTCCAACCCAGGTGGGGGTAATTCGCACGGCAAAGTTCGGGTAGATGTTGTAATCAGCACTGACGCCCAGCGAGAAGGCGGGGCGAATGCCATCGTTCCAGAGGCCGAGGAGAGGACCCGGAATCTGCTTGCTGCCGCCGGAGAAGATGCCCCAGCCTACACCGCCAAGCGCCTGCGCACTGACGGCCACCTTCTCCGTGGCATAGAAGCGGTAGCTTGCGCCACCCATGAAGGTGTATTCGTTGATCTGCGGCTTGTAGACGCCGTATGGATTATTGATGAGGGCGTGGGCATAGCCGAAGGAACCGCGCGCATCTCCGACGATCGCGAGCTTGGGATTGAGGTAATAATTGAGCGCCGAGGCCCAGGTGATTTCGTTGTTTTTCTTGGTGTAGTCGCCGCTGCGGAAGCGCAGGTAGCCGCCGCCGCCGAAGATCTCGTAGCGGTGCGAGTACGTGTCCTCGATGGTTTGATGAATGCGCGCAAGACGGGTCGCATTGGTCTCGTGATGGACGTGGGTCTCTTGCGTTCTCTTTTTCTTTTTCTGGGTCTGGGTCTGGGTTTGGGTCGTCTGAGCATTCGCTGGTGCAAAGGCTCCGGCAAGCAGACCTACGGCCAACCCCGCGAGAACCAAACGTACTGCCAATTTCCGTACATCACACATCAAATCCGAACTCCTGAGCGTACACTTGCGGGCCGTCATGCTCGCATCTATCCATTAGAACATCCCGGCGCGTTTCGAACATCTTCGGAGCGCCAAAAGCCCCCCGAACGGCATTACGGGAGCATGTAGGTGACGCCGGTGATGAACTGGAAGGAGTTCTTCTTGTAATACTGCGCCGGATCATTGAGGAAGTTATCGGTGACGTTGACCGAGGCGCTGAGGCGTTTGAAGACCGGCATTGCGAGCGATGCCGCCAGATTGGCAGAATAGGCGCTGGAGTTGTTCCAGGCAGGCAGAATGGTCGCCGTCTGGGTGAAGAGTATCTTGCGGGGCAGATTACGGCGGTAGGACTCAAAGAGGGTGGTTCCGATGATATTGACGGCGGGGGTGGTCGTGGTAATGCCGTTGACGGCGGTGGAGATGTACTGCTGCTTCTCGAAATGGACGTCAGCCTTGAGGTCGAGTTCCTGTTTGGGGGTCTGGAACGCCGTCCAACCGATGCCACCGCCGTAGACCTGTTGCAACTGGAGGCCCTGGCCGAAGTTGTGATCGAAGGAGGCGTCGCCGAGGGCGAAGAGGCGCGGGCTGAAGTATTCATCGCGCTCGGCGTCGGCGTGGAAGATGCTGGTGATGACGACGCTGGGCGGAGATGCGGGGATGGTGGGAGGAATGATGGGCGTGGAGAGCTTACCGTAGCTTTCGCTGACGTCGACGCTGGTGCGGTTCCGAGCCGGCAGCCAAGGCACGGTGGGGATGGCCCGCACCAGCGCGGCCGCTGCGTTGAAGGTGGTTCCGCTGGTGGTGGAGCGCTCGATGCTGGCGCCGCCGCTGAGGGTACCGGTCCAGCCACTGAGGAAGCTGGCGTGATCATTCATCTGCTTATCAAAAGCTGCGCGGTCGATCAGGTAGTTGACGTCCGCGGCGGGGACGACGGTGGGCGACTGGCCTGCGGGCGGCGTCAGCGTGAGGCTGCTCCCGGCTACGACCACGGAGCCTTCGGGCGTGGGTGTCTTGCCGGGATGATCACCCTTGCGGAGCAGCGCAAACTCACCACCCGAGCGCAGTTCCTTGATCTTGTCGATGGAGATGGTGAGAGTGCCTGCCATGTCGCTGGCGAAGATGACGTTGCCAGCGGTTACGCTCTGGAGCTTGCCGGTGAGGCGGTCGCCGTTGGCGAAGATGAGGACATCCGACGGCTTGGCTGGAGCTGGATTGGGGGCTTGAGGATGGCCGGAGGCGGCAAAGGCAAGCAGCGAGAGAAGCATGAGGAGGTGTCGACGCACGGTAGTCTCCTTGGTAAAGCGGGTCCGGTGAAGCGGTTGAGCAATTCCGACGAGACTTTCTTCGGAGTTAGAGTATATCAACGGCGGTTAACGGGTATAGATTCGGAGGAATCTACGGGGCAACCGCTTGCTTCGATGGCACGCTGCGGCTAACCTTAGAGAACCATGTATGAAGACTTTGTAGCGACCGACCGCTGGACCTCAGAGAAGCTGCACTGTGTGTGGAAGGGTACTGTGGTTGCGATCGCGACCCGCCATGCCGATGCAACCGATATCCGCTTCGCGGTGAATGGCAAGCCCCTTTGGATTGCGATGCCTAACCTCGCATGGGTGGAGCAGAAGCGTCGCAACGGCAAGGTGATTACTGATTATCTTGCAGCGCAGGCCGCTGGACGCTACCTGAAGCAGGCCATCGAGAGCGGCTATGACAACGGCCGCGAGATGTATACGATGAGCGTAGATGAAGTGCTGAGCGAGGTTGCAGCGGTGGTGACCGAGGCTGGGCATACGGCAAACCTGCCCAGTCTGCCGGTAATCGACCGCAACGCCCATCCGGCGGCACTGGACTTCAAACTGCCTGGCGAACCGCATACCGTCGCCGAGTCCATCTAGAGTCGATGCAGATCCTCACCAGTCGGCGGAGGTTTCTCGCGTCCGCTGCGGCGGTGCCGTTTGCGCTGCGTGCGATTGCGAGTCCGGTGGCGTCGAGTCCGCGCTGGGTCCTGCTTGGGACCGGTACGGACAAGGGAATTTTTCGCGCCGCCTGGAATGCGGCCTCGGGCGAGTTGCGCAACATCGAAGCTGTGGCGGCAACCGAACATCCCAGCTTTCTCGCGGTGCACCCCCGGCTCCCCATACTTTATGCGGTGAATGAAGTGCCGGAGGGAGATGGTGCGCTTTCGAGCTTCCTGCTGGATATGGAGAGCGCAGCACTGAAGCCATTGGCACGAGTGAGCAGCGGAGGCAACGGGCCGTGCTATGTCTCAGTGGATCAGACAGGCAAGGATGCATTTGTGGCCAACTACGGCGGAGGTAGTTTTGCCTCGTTCGGACTTGACGACGACGGCGCGCTGCACCATGCTGCCGCGTTCTTCGACTGCAACCACAACCCTGCGTGCGGCGCGACCGGGCCGAACACGGTTCGCCAGGATGCCGCGCACATGCACTGCGCGGTGATCTCTCCGGACAATCGCTTTGTGCTGGCCTGCAATCTGGGCGAAGACGCGATAGAGGTCTTCCGAATCCATCCGGGTGCTGGGCATCCGATGGAAGCCCCGGTGCGCGTGGCGGCCCGGGCAGGCTCGGGGCCGCGCCATCTGGCGTTCCATCCGAACGGGCTATGGCTGTATTGCATTCATGAACTCGACTGCACGATTGACCTGTATGACTGGAACGTAAGCAACGGACAACCGGCACCAGCGCTGCGGAAAGACAGCGTGATGTCGACGCTGGGGAGGAGTGCCGACCTGCCCGGCAGCACGGGCTGCGAGATTGTGGTGAGCCCGGATGGGCGGTTCGTCTATGGCAATACGCGCGGCGAGAACTCGCTGGTGGTGTATCGCGTAGACCCTTCGAACGGGCTGCTGACGGAGCAACAACGTATCTTCACCGGCGGCGGCGTCACGCGCCACTTCGCCTTCGATCCATCCCGCCGCTGGCTGCTTTGCGCGAATCAAGGGACATCCACGGTCACCGTCTTTGCGCATGATCCGGCGACGGGCCGCCTGGCAGAGACGTCGAAGGCCTTCGTCGTCGACACACCGATGTTTGTGCAGTTCGTATAGGGACAATTCGATGTTTCAACGCAAGGTAATGGTGGAGTACGCGAGGGACGAAGGAGCAGCGGCGCCATGCCCTATCAAGTGGCTGGACAACTTCGCCATGCGGAACTTTACGAACGACGCGGTCTTCGACGATACGCTTCCTGTGGCCGATGGGGTGTTGGAGATCGGCAACCGCGTTCCGGTGGATCGTCTGAGGACGGCGATGGAGGACTGGTTCCGGCGAAAGGGATATCTCAAGAAAGACGAAGGGCTCCGCATTACGTCCTCGTAAAGCGAAGCCCCTCGCGACAGGCCAGGATGTTTGCCGGCGCTAGGCCTTGAGCGTCTTACCGTCCAGGACGAAGCGGTACTTCACATCGCTCTTGATGACGCGGGCGTAGGCCTCTTCGAGGCGGTCGTAGCCGATGAGCTCAATCTCGGAGACGATGTTCTTCTCGGCGCAGTAGTCGAGCATCTCCTGTGTCTCCTTCATTCCGCCAATCATCGAGCCGGAGAGCGAACGGCGGTTCGTCACGAGCGAAAACGGTAAGACGGGCAGGGGATGATCGGGTAGGCCTACGAGGCAGATGGCACCATCCAGCCGTAGGAGATTGAGATAGGCGTTGATGTCGTGCGGCGCGGCGACGCAATCCAGAATAAAGTCGAAGCTGCCCGCATGTTTGGCCATCGCGTCGGCATCCTTGCTGATGACGACCTCGTCGGCTCCGAGCTTCTTTGCGTCGGCAATCTTGCTCTCGGAGGTGGTGAACTGGACGACGTGGGCGCCGAAGCTATGCGCAAACTTCAGACCCATGTGGCCGAGCCCGCCAAGACCTACAACGCCGACTTTCTTGTTGGGACCGACCTTCCAGTGGCGCAGGGGCGAGTAAGTGGTGATGCCTGCGCAGAGCAGGGGCGCGACGGCTGCAAGATTGAGCTTCGGAGAGATGGAATGGACATAGTGCTCAGGCGCAACGATGTTATCCGAATAGCCACCGTAGGTCATCTCGCCAGCGTAATCTTTTGCGTTGTAGGTTCCGACCATGCCCCTGGTGCAATAGGGTTCCGCGCCGGCCTTGCAGTTGTCGCAGACCATGCAGGTCTCGACCGTGACGCCGACGCCGGCCAGATCGCCGGGCTTGAACTTGGTGACTGCGCTGCCAACGGCCGTCACGCGGCCAACGATTTCGTGGCCAGGCACCATAGGATAGATGGACCCGCCCCACTCGTCGCGAGCCTGGTGAATGTCGGAGTGGCAGATGCCGCAGTAGTCAATGGCAACAACCACATCGTTGGGACCTGGCTCGCGGCGGTCAAAATGGAAGGGCGTGAGCGGTGAGGTCTTGGTTTGGGCGGCGTAGCCGAACGATTTCATGAGTAGTGGTTCTCCTGGTCAATTCGATGCGGCAGCCTGGGATGGACGCATCTTCCACCACAGTACACGGTCACGCACACTGGGTTCAAAGCAAGATAGCGCAATGACCGGAGACGAGTTGATTGCACAGAAGATGACGTGGCCCGAAGTTCACTAAACCCACTTCACCCTTCCGGAGCCACGGCATGCATCTGTTCCCGCTTCTCACTGAACGGCGAGGGTGATCTGTGCGGTTTGCGACACCTGGGCCGAAGCCGAAGTCACGGTGATGGTGTATGTCTGCGCAGCCACGGTGTAGACATTTGCGCCGCAGCCAGTCAATCCAGCCACTGCTGTTGCTCCTGCCAGCAAAACCAATAAACGCGAAAGTTGCGTAATGCGTTTGCCGAAGCGTCTGCTCCTGCGGCCAAAGGGCAGCAGCAGGAAGCAAAGCGCTACTACGGGCAGCCCTCGGCCCAATTCTATGGTTCGCTCAAGCTGTGCAGACTGTGGGGCAGGCGTCTGTATGCTCAGCGTGACGTTGGTCGTAGGACTGCCTTCAGCGATCTTTTGGGGAGAAAAGGTTGCCACCGCACCTGTCGGAAGACCAGAGGATGCGAAGGTGATCGCGGGTAGGGACGTCCCCGTTGTTGGTGTCACAACGAGCGAGTAGATTGCCGTTCCCCCCGGCGACACACTGGATGGAGTACTTCCGCTCACGGTCATGTTGAACGATGGGGTGATCGGTGCGGGTGCGGCGTTGACCGTGACCAAAACCGTCGCCGACGCGCTGGCGGGGCTTGCGCTGCCCGATCCCAGAGGAGTGGGACTTGTTGCGCTGGGGTACTGGGCGGCCAGGGTATATGTACCGACAGCCAGAGATGTAATGGACAGCGTGGCGACGCCGGAAGAGTTCAGAGCGGCCGTACCCATCGGGGTTGAACCATTCATGAAGCTGACCGTACCAGTCGGCACGGCTGTTCCATTCTCGCTTACCGTTGCGGTCAGGATGAGAGCCTGCCCCTCGGTGACTGGATTTGGATTCGCGGCCAGGACGATCGTTGGCGTTACGGCCAAAGCATTCACGGTCACCGTGGCTGCAGGCGATGTGCTGGCGGCAATGCTTGAGGTGCCAGCGTAGCGGGCAGTCAGGCTATACGCTCCGGCAGCTAAAGAGGTTGTCGAAAATACGGCCACGCCAGATGAATTGAGCGTAGTGGTTCCCAGCACCGAGGAACCATTCATGAAGCTGACGGTGCCCGTCGGTATGGTTGTTCCACTCGCACTCACGGTTGCAGTCAGATTGAGGGTCTGGCCCGCGGTGACAACATTCGGCGATGCGACCAGAGTCGTACTGCTCGTCGCGGTTGGAGGGTTCACTGTTACCGGAGCAGCCGGAGATGTGCTGGCCACGAAGTTCGCAGCCCCCGTGTACTGGGCAGTCAGGCTGTAGGAACCGGCAGGCAGAGACGCGGTGGATAGGGTTGCCACGCCAGATGAATTGAGCGTAGTGGTTCCCAGGACCGTGGCCCCATTCATGAAGCTGACCGTGCCAGTCGGTACGGTTGTTCCACTCGCACTCACGGTTGCGGTCAGATTCAGAGTCTGGCCCGCGATGACAGTATTCGGCGATGCGGCCAGAGTCGTTTCCGTGGTGGAGCGCACTTGCAGAGAAACGGCGCCTGATTCACCTGCCGGGTAGTGCAAGTCGCCAGAATAGGAGCCAACCACGGCGTAGGTACCGGCGGACAGAGACGCGGTGGATAGGGTCGCCACGCCGGCAGAATTCAAGCCAGCAGTTCCCAGGACCGTGGCTCCATTCATAAAGTTGATTGTGCCGGTCGGAATCAAGCTAGTGGTGCCCCCGACCGTCGCAGTCAATGTAACCGACTGTCCCACAGTTGCAGGGCTCGGCGTGGCACTGACGGTAATCTGATCTTGCGATGAGATACTGCCATACTCCAAGGCGCCGATTGTTGGCGGGTTGGGTCGCGTGGTCTGCACGAAGTCCCACGTCAGGTATGTGTTACTTATGCCTCCCAACTCTACCGGGCCGACGTTCAGCCCAGTTCCAATTGCGGGGCTGCTGCTTTGGAGTCTGTAATTTGTCCATGAGCCATCGGCGGCATTTAGATAGAGGGGATCTTCAATCTTCCCAATAGCCGTCGCATATTCCGTACTGCCCGGAGTTGCAGCGCTATACCAGATGTTGTTTGAACCAGACATTGTCCCTAACGTACCGTCCCCGCACAGAAAGACGTTATAGACCGATGAGTAGGTATAGGCAGGCTGGTAAGCGATGTTGTTGACAAGGTGCGATGTAACGTTCAGTTGATTGGCGGGGATGAATACAGCGCACGATTCACCCTGTCCCGAAGAGGCTCCAGGGGAGTTCAGGTAAGAACTACAGTCATACATCGTATTGTTGTAGATCTCTGCGGTGCCGGATCCGGTTGTGCTCCCATATCCTTTTACAGCAATACAACTATGAGGATCGTCGCTCCCGCCGTCGCTGGCCAGTGCTACCCCGGTGTGATGGATGATGTTGTTATAGACCTGAACATATCCTGATGAAGGATCAATATCCGACAGGTTGATTCCGCTTCCGTTCACATCCGCAATGTCATTATCGTGAATGGAGAAGTTGAAGAAACCCGATGAGCCGTCCTCATTGATCTGAAAGCCGTTGTATGCTGCGGTGTTATAAATTCGATTCCAGCCAAACTCCCAATTGTCACCTTGAAAGTAGGCATCGTGGTAGGTCTTATTTGACCCATTGGGGAGGACCGAAGTGTCGGTGGAGATCGAAGTCAATAGGTTACCTAACGCTTCATTTCCGGTTCCACCTGTCATAGCCCCGGCGGGGCCTGAGCAGTCCGGGCACATGATGGCGTTGCCGACAAATCGATCATAACTATCCGGGTTCAACCCACCCCCGTTTAGTCCACTGCCTATGAGCGTAAGGCCTGAGTAGACAGTGTAGCTGGATGCTCCTGTGTTACGAATGCCCACGTTAGCCCACCCTTCGCCTCCCAGCGTCGCGGTTGCCCCGGGCCGTGCCATGATTGTCATGAAATGAGTGGCGTTAGTAGAGCCATTGTCCAACGTCAGCGAAGCGTGCCATCCTCGACCGTCGAAGTAGGGATAGTTGACGCCGTTCAGAAATACGAGAGTGTCCCCCGGTGACATGCATTCGTAGTAGGTATAGGGCGTTCGCATCGTCCCGGGGTTGTAGTTGCTTTCGGTTGTGCTCGCATAATTTGTCAAACCCCACGGAGACGAATACGAATTAGCCGAAGTCAGGTTTGCGCAGCTTTCCGGCTTGGAATTATCGATCGAAGGCCCGATGTAATAAATGTTGCCGGGACGCACACTGAAGCTGAGATTTGAACAGGAACCGCCTGCGGTCGTTATGGTGATGGCTCCGCTTGTGGTTCCACTGGCAACCTGAACACCAATTTGCTGGCGGTCGCCAGTTGGATCGGCACCCCAGTACAGGTACTGCGCAACCTCCGTGCCATTGATCTTGACTGTTGATTTCCCCTGACTCGATCCAAAGTTCAAGCCGTAGATATTGAGATAGATTCCGTTCCCGCCTTCTCCGCCCGTCGCTGGGCCCGACTGCACATCCTGGTACATGCACACCGGTGCAGAGCCAAAGGCCGGCAGCGTGAAGAGCAAGGTGGCAATAAAAAAGAACGCCAGCTTCACCCATCTGCCCCCGCAGATGAATGGCAAATCACTGTCCATGCTCGAATCGGTTATTGCGTCTGGACTGCTGCATGCGATTCGACTACGGGTGGTTAGGTGCGGAGAGGAAGCCAAACCTCCACCAATGGAGTCAATTGCGTTCAATAGTTCCAAGATGCACCTCTGAACTTAGCCAAATCGTGACGCTGCAATCCGGGGCATCTACATACACACACGAATCGGTTAGTTACGAAATGGCACTGTAGTAACCATATATACGGTTACTACAGACTGTATCATTACGATCCATAAGTAGCAGTTAGTCTTAATCCTGAAGAGCCCGCGTTGATAAGTAATCAACTGATAACTTCGGGAAATCGGAAGTCATATAACAAGGCTCGCGTGAAGCGTCTAGCATCATTAAGCGGTTTAGAAAGAACAGGTTGGGTGAAAACGACGAGAGTCGATAGAAGGTGTGGTGGTCGTTTAAGTTGCCCAATTGCCGATGGCTTCGGTGGCTGGTTTGGGATGCCAGGGTCAATTGGGATGCGTGGGGGCTCCTTCTGAAGCGTTCGCCAGGGGATTGCCCAGCAGAGCTCTTCTGTGCGGCGGGTGGTCTGAGCCGCACATCTTGAATGCTTTATCGGCTATGGGAAGGACTTCTTGGAGGAGTACTCTTTTGGGACAAACGGGACCTTGCCCGCGCGAAACGTATCCCTTAGCAGGCTGCTGTAATAGAGAAAGGCCGACGAGGATGAGACATGAGACGCGTGGCCGTTAAGCGGTTGAGTTCAAGCAGGAAGCGGTTCGACAGGTGAGGTGGCCAGGCGATGGCGGCGGCGCGCAGGGCCGGTAGTGGAAATGACGATGACGACGAGGATGATGATTCTCAGAAAAGGCACAACGAGGTACGCATTCTGATGGCAAGGGCAGCCAGACCCTCTTCCCCAATTCCAATTCACGGCTCAACTTAGCAGGTCAACCCCAGGCGTCGACGGTGACTGTGCGTGTGCCATCGCGACGGAAGCGATGGAGTAGCTGCGCGGTGGCCTGAACGGTCGCGCGACGATCGGCGCCGATGGCCTGCTGGTGGCCGTCGTGCAGCAGGATGTTGGCGCCTGCGTGGTGGCGCTGCGCGCGGCGGCGGCCCTTCTCGACATGGGCGAGGATGCGCTCTGCGCCGATGGACTGCCAATCGAATCCCATGGCGTTCCACTGCACGAGCTTTAGGCCAAGCTCCTCGGCGACCCGGAAGACGATGGGGCGGCGCGCTCCATGGGGTGGGCGAAGGTAGTGGACGGGCGCACCGATCGCGTCTTCGAGAGCCTCGTTGCAGGAGCGGAGTTCTTCGCGGACTACGCGGGAGGATTGGAAGCTGAGCCAGGGATGGGTCTGGGTGTGGTTGCCAATGAGGTGTCCGGCGGCGTGCACGCGGCGCACAATCTCCGGCCGCTGCCGAACGAAGCGACCGATCATGAAGAAGGTCGCATGCGCATTGTGATGGGCGAGGAGGTCGAGCAGTTGGTCGGTCGCGGTGTCGTTGGGGCCGTCGTCGTAGGTGAGGGCGGCCTCGTGGGGGTCGCGGCCAGCGACGATGGTGTGGCCGAAGAGCTGCGAGCCCGGGCTGAGCCCTGCGTAAGTAAGCGTAGCCGCGGCGGTGAAGGCGGCCAGGGATGCTGCGCCAAACGCCAGCTCGGGCGGAACACGTGAGATGCTCGGGCTGATCATGCTTATTTCTTCAAGAGAGCAAGGACTTCTTCGGCGTGGCCTTCGGGCTTGACCTTGTTGAAGACGTGGATGAGCTTCTGGTCGGGCCCGATGATGTAGGTCGTGCGCTCGATGCCGGTGACCTTCTTGCCGTACATGTTCTTCTGCTTGATGACGCCGAAGCGGTTGCAGAGGGTCTGGTCGGCGTCGGCGAGCAAAGGGTACTGGAGGTCGTACTTGTCGGCAAACTTCTTCTGCGCCTTGACGGTGTCGCGGGAGATGCCGAGGACGACGACGCCTGCTTTCTGAAGCTTCTTGAAGTGATCGCGAAAGCCGCAGGCCTCGATGGTGCAGCCGGGCGTGTCTGCCCTGGGGTAGAAGAAGAGCACGACGGGCTTGCCGGTGAAGTCGGTGAGGTGAACGGTGTTGCCGTCCTGGTCAGGCAGGGTGAAGTTCTCTACGACGTCGCCAACTTGCATGGGTCATCTCCTGAACGCTATGGTACGGCGGTTGGTCTCTGCGAGCGGGTTCGGCGAAGGCCAGCCAGGGCTTAGGCCAGCACCGACTGCGGCGCTTCGTCGTCGACGATGATCTGATTAGAGGCTGCAATCGACGCCGAGGGCGGGAAGTAGGCGTTTGCGACATACTGGCCGAGCATGCGATGGGTGTTGAAGAAGGTCCCGTTGATGGCGATGCAGTGGCGGCGCAGACGTGCCCAGCGGGCCTTGTCAGCGAACATGGGGGCGACGGCATGCTCAAGCTTGTCATAGACGCGCTCGGCCTCGATGCCCTCGTCTTCGCAGTTCTCAATCGCCCAGCCGGTGATGCCCTCCGCGCAGCCCTCGACCCACCAGCCGTCGAGCACGCTGAGGCTGGGGACGCCGTTGAGCGCAGCCTTCATACCGCTGGTGCCGGAGGCTTCATAGGGCCGCAGCGGTGTGTTGAGCCAGACGTCGACGCCGTTGGTGAGTTGCTCGCCGAGATCCCAGTCGTAGTTTTCGAGGTACAGGACGCGCAGCTTGCTGGTCTCGAGTCTGGCAGCGACCGAGAAGATCTCGCGGATCAATCCCTTGCCCGCGTTGTCGGCAGGATGCGCCTTGCCGGCCATCAGAATCTGCAGTCCACCGATGCGATCGGCGATCTCGATCAGGCGCTCGGGCGAGTGCAGCACCAGGTTGGCGCGCTTGTAGGTGGCCACGCGGCGCGCAAAGCCCAGCGTCAAGACCTTGGGGTCCAGCTCGACGCCGGTTCGCTGCTTCACGGTCGAGAGCAGGCGCAGCTTGCTGGGTGCGTGTGTGGCCTCGATGACCTCCGGCTCAATGCCATAGACCGAGCGGAAGTACTGGTTGTCGTGGCGCCACTCGGGAACTTCCCTGTCGAGCAGTTGCTGGAAGGGCTGCGAGAGCCAGGTCGCCGCGTGCACGCCGTTGGTGATGGAATGTACGGGATACTCGGGGAACATCTGCTGCGAGACCTTGCCGTGCAGCATCGCGACACCATTGACGTAGCGCGAGAAGCGCAGCGCGACGTAGGTCATGTTAAGCAGGTCGTTGTGCAGGCAGCCGAAACGCTCGATGGCCGAGGAGCGGTCGGGACCGAGCACCTGCATCATCTGGTCGAGGCCGAATTTATCGTGACCGGCGGGGACCGGCGTGTGGGTGGTGAAGACGCAGGTCTGCTTGACGGTCTCGGCGTCGGCCTCGGTGGCGGTGTGCAGAGGCGAGGGAGCGACGCGCGACTCCAGAAGGCCGATGGCCAAGAGCGCGGCGTGGCCCTCGTTCATGTGGCAGACCTCGGGTTCGCACCCGAGAGCGTGCAGGAGGTGGATTCCGCCCAGTCCGAGAATGGCCTCCTGACAGAGGCGATAGTACGTGTCGCCGCCGTACAGGTGGTCGGTGAGGCGGCGATCCCAGGGGTCATTTCCTTCCACGTCGGCGTCAAGCAGGAAGACGGGAATGATGTGGCCTGTGGCTCCTACAACATCAAAACGCCAGGCGCACAGGGTGAGTTCGCGGCCCTGCAGAAGGATGGTGATGGTCTGGCTGGCCGAGGGCAGGGTGGACTCCGGCGACCAGACAACATCGCTCTCGGTCTGTTGGCCGTTGGCGTCGAGGTGCTGCTCAAAGTAGCCGCGGCGGTGCACCAGCGAGACGGCTACGAGGGGAACTCCAGTGTCAGCGGCCGAGCGCAGAGTGTCGCCGGCCAACATGCCCAAGCCGCCCGAGTAGGTGGGGAGGGTCTTGGCAAGGGCGATCTCCATGGAGAAGTACGCGATTTTGCGGCCCGAAATATCGAAGGCGGGAGCCTCTTGGTAGGTGCGGCGGGGAGATGTAGGGGTCATGATGTATGGAAGATCCTCTTGCCGGGTCAGGTTCCTAACCCAGGCGGGCACAAATGCAAACAGGAAATTCATCGACAAAAAGAAATCTGCCGATCAGCGGAGTTCCGGATCGGTGGCTTTCGGCTCGAGAATTTCCCGCAACTCCAGTTTACCAAGCTTTAAATAGGGAAAGTGAGCCGGTGAACCGATTTTGCCACCAGACTGAGCTATACAGGCCGCCACATTGGCATGCTCAAATCGGATGCTGGATTCGTCAAACCAGGGCTGCGATCGATTCAAGTGCGAGCAGTGATCTCTAAATGCTCTTGAAGCCGAACTTCATCAGCAGTCCGGCGACCAGCGCCAGCACCAGCGCAATGGTTGCATGGGGAAGCGCGACGCTGATCCGCTTGCGCGCGGCGGCGATGAGCAGGATCAGGATGTAGAGCGCTAGCATCAGCAGCACACCGTCGTAGACGAAGACGCGTCCGGCTCCGATGCTGAAGCTGAGCTGAGGCATGACGTTGAAGGCGGGAAGCAGCGATCCTACGAAGAAGACGACAAGATAGAGGAGGAACTGTAGAACGATCGATAGAACACGCTTCATCGGACTTCCCTTCTTGCTGCAAACTGAATCGTTGCGGCTGCGAGATTCAGTCTAGCGCAGCCGATGGATGCGGAGGCTAGTGAATGGAGGACTCGAAGAGGGCGAAGCGGCGCTCGAGCTCCCACTCGGCATCGGCTCTTTCGTTGGCGCTGAGGAGTGCGGCGCAGGCGGTGGAGGGTTTGCTGGAGGCGGTGATGGGAGCAGCGCAGGCAGAGTTGCGATGGGCGAAGTCGTCGGGCGTGGAGTAGAGACTTTGGCCGTGGAGGAAGGAGTGCTCGAGCGAGGTGCGGGCGGAGCGTTTGAGGTCGAGGTAGGTGAGTTGCTGCTGGTCGACGGCGCGCGCGTACTCGTGGGTGAGATCGATGCGCGAGACGCCTTCGTCGTCGGTAGAGAGTGCCCAGGGGACGTGTGCGGCCATGTAGGCGTGGAGCGGGTGCGCGCTGCCTTCGATGCCGAGTATGACAGCGTTGGAGGTGAGGTTGACCTCGACCATGACGTGCTGGTCGGCCATCTTTTTAAGCAGGGCGCCGGGGCGGTCTTCGTAGAGAACGTCGACGCCGTGGCCGATGCGCTGCGCATGGCCCAGATCGATGGCCTCGCGGATGTGGAAGCCAAGGCCGGCAGGCGGGACCATGCCGGGAGCAAGCTCGCCGGCGTGCAGCGAGATGTGGACCTTGGGATAGACGCTGTGCAGGTAGTCGAGCATCTGCATCTGGAGGTGGTAGTCGCGCATGGAGATGTAGCCATCTTCGGGCATGACGAAGTTGATGCCGACGACGTCAGGGTCGGCGGAGGCGACTTCGAAGCCGAGTAGAGTTTGAGCGAAGACCTGCTCGGGCGGAAAGCCGCGCAGGATCTGGTAGAGCCAGTGGACGCGAACGTGGCAGGCGGGGGATTCGCTGGCGGTGGAGCCGCAGTGTTCGATCGCGTTGCGGGAGGCTTCCGCGGCGGCGAACTCCTTTTCATCGGCGGCCACTTCGTCGCGGAGGCCTGCGGTCAGGAGCTGGTTGCGCAGGTGAGCGAGTTCGGCGGTCGTGACGCTGTGATCGGCGTCGACGGGCCAACCGATGAGGTCACCGAGACCTTTTGCCGCACTGAAGGCCGGCGTCTGCATGATCTCGAGGTACTGCTCGTTCTGTGATGCGGCGCGCGTCGCAACTTCGTCCAGCCACTCACCGGCATCGTCCTTGAGGCCGCCGAAGCGATCGAAGGTGGCAAAGAACTGGTCGTGGCCGTCGATGCCTTCGGTGGGAACGAAGGCGCGCATGGAGAAGCTGTCAACGAGGTCGTCATAGAGTGGCTGATGGTGAAGCGCGAACGTTGCGCTTACCTGGCCGGGGGCACAGTGGTTGGGCTGGTCGAGCAGAGGCTTGACGAAGCGGGCAGCGCGCTGGCCCTCGGGTGTGACGGGGTTTCCACGCGCGATGAAGGCGACGCAGAGACCCTCGCGCGCAGCCTCGGCGATGAAGGTTTCTGCGTAGACCGCGCCGGAGAGATGCAGGTGAAGATCGGCACCCTTGGGCATGGGCTTCAGGAAGGCGTAGAGTTCGCCCGGGCCCATCTTCTTTGCGGCTTCAAGGCCGCGGGTGGCGCGGGCTTCACCTGGTGTGAGCCCGCTGGAGGGTCGAGTTTGAGCTACGGCGCAACAGAACGTCGTGCTGAGGAGGAGACCGAAGACGACACGCGCACGGATCATGCCAGCTTGCCTTTCCACTGCTTTGAGTGCTCCAAGAATACCGCAGGCGGAGAGGTGGTTTGGCGCGAGGGCGTGAGGATTGCTATACTGTGGTTCGACGTTCTCGAAGGCGCCATCGACCGATGGAACCATATTTCCCTTCCCCACAGGCAGGCGAAGCTGAGACGCACGAGCCCGGCGGGCGATCTTGGCTGCCCGAGGGGCGCGCTCGCGCGGAAGAATGCCAAGGCCAGATAGCTCAGTGGTAGAGCGCGGCCCTGAAAAGGCCGGCGTCGGCGGTTCGATCCCGTCTCTGGCCACCACTTTTATATTTCATCCTGTCTCATCTCGACTCAAAATTCCTGTAAATCATTTATTTTGTTATTACCATTGTGTCGCGCCGTCCCAGGCCATACCTTGACAGCGCACCGTGTGCGGGGGCAACAATGGGGGCATCTGTACATTTCAAAATATGGTTGCCCCCAGATGCTTCTCACCGATACTAAGATTCGCAATGCTAGGCCTGGTCTGAAGCCGATCCGGCCAGAAAAACTTGCAAGAGGCAAGAATAGCCAGGGTGCCGTAACCAGCACCAACGACACGGATTCGAACTCCGGCACCGCACGCTTCAAAGAAACCGACAAACCGTACAAACTCGCCGACGCGAACGGTCTTTACCTAGAAGTCAACCCCTCAGGAGGAAAGTATTGGCGATGCAAGTATCGCTTCGAAGGTAAGGAGAAGCGGCTTTCCCTTGGAGTCTATCCGGTAGTGAGCCTTGCGGATGCACGAAACGCGCGGGACGAATGCAGAAAACTATTGGCAAAGGGAATAGATCCCGGAATCCATCGCAAAGCGGTAAAAGCGTCGCGAGCAGGCCGAGGTGCGGACAGTTTTGAGACAGTTGCGCGTGAGTGGTACGCGAAGTTTATTGAGCCCATGTCGGCGAGCCATTCCACGAAAGTCCTTGCCAGGCTCGTCAATGATGTATTTCCGATGATTGGTCAACGCCCTATCCAAGAACTTAAGCCTACGGAAGTGCTCAACGTTGTCTTGAAGATCGAAGAAAGAGGCGCTGGTGACACGGCCCATCGTACGCTCGGGACCTGCAGCCAGATTTTCCGCTACGCAATCTCATCGGGACGATGCGAGGGCGATGTCTGCCGCGATCTGCGAGGCGCGCTAAGCCCCGTTCAAGAAAGCCATTTTGCCGCAATTATCGATCCCGAGCAACTCGGAGGAGTCCTACGTGCAATCTACGGATACAAAGGAACTCTTGTTGTTCAGTGCGCTCTGAAGTTGCTCCCAATGGTATTTGTGCGACCTTATAGTTTGCGAACCGCGAAATGGGCATCCTTTGATCTGGACGGTGCTGAATGGCTTCTCAAGAAACCAAAACTGCGTGAAAGAGACCGCAATTCCGGCCATCGTGATGTCGACCAATACTTGGTTGTCCCTCTCGCGCGTCAGGCTGTAGAGGCATTGAGAGAACTTCATGCCCTGACCGGGGGCGGAGAGTTTGTTCTGCCTGCTCATAATTCTTCTGAACGTACGATGAGCGAAAACACTATCAATGCTGCGCTCCGACGTATGGGAATCGATCAGGATGAGCACACTGGACATGGATTTCGTGCCACTGCTCGAACTCTTCTTAGAGAAAGGCTGCATATTCAGCCTGAATATATCGAGCATCAATTAGGCCACTTGGTTATTGATCCTAACGGGCGCGCATATAATCGCGCGACATTCTTGGCCGAACGCCGTTTGATGATGCAAGTGTGGGCAGACTATCTGGACAAGCTGCGTACCAATGAGTTGGTGTTGAAGCTCGAACCGAAAGAGCTGACAGACATACGCCTGATACAGGTTGCGGGGTATCAGTAGATCCGGGTTCAACCACCTCTCTCCCCAATTCGCCGTGGTCGTGAGGAATCAAATAAGTAAATAGAATGCACAATGGTTATCTACTATGGATGGTCACCTGATTGGTCCATTTTTACGATACGGGGTATGCAGCGTGTTATATCGATACCGGATACCCCGAAGCCAACTGAGCTAATTAACCTGCAAGAGGTCATGCGTCGAATCTCGCTCTCGCGTTCGACGGTATACCGCTGGATGCGCCTAGGAAGATTCCCAAAGCAGGCAAAAAAAGAAAACGGCACAACGTCGGCACTCTGGTTCAAAGATGAGGTCGATGCGTTTATCGCCACATTGCGAAATCCGGCTTCAGGATCGCCGGCGCCACCACCCAGCATCACCCCTAATACGAATAGCCGGCAGAGTCCGGCTGAGATTCGACTGACATCGCATAGTCCACAACTGGGCGTCACGCAGGACAAGCCGGCATCGTCCAAAAAGCTGCGTCCACTTGGAATCGGATCCGAAGCTTGCTTGATTGTTGGTCCGTTATTGATCGGTACGCAGGAAGCATTTTTCGATCCTCAATCAGGAAGGATATTCGAGGTGATCGGTCAGCTTACGATCCGGCAACCGAAAACGGTCTCTAAATCGGTTCAAAAGCGTTGGCAGGCCGATGACGCAGAGGATGGGCAATGATGACTACATCGTCCCCAACCCCTGCTAAAGGGGGAGCACCAACCGGTGAGCTGATGCCCGATGAGGTTGCCGCACACGAATTCACCACGACGGCAGAGCAAGAGTCAGTTCCAGCGAAATCTGCATTACAACTGGTGACCGAGAAAGCAGAGGTGAGGGACGGAGTTTCTGAGGCGAAGGCGTCAAGGCGCAGATCTTCCCCATTTCAACTAGGGGAGCTGGAGATCGGAGCCATCCACGGCGAGCACCCCCAGGTGGACAAGATCCGTGACGAGGCAGGAGTGCAATTGCGGGAACTGACAACAACCGTGCTCTCAAGAATCGGCCTCATGGAGCTCGCTACCCATCTACCCCTGCATGTCGTTCAGGAGTCCGGCAAGTACTACTGCATTGGAGGGCTCAGATTCTTCCGCCTCATCCAGTATGGATTGCCAGCTGACAGTGTAGTCCCAGTATTTCTATACGGAGGTCTAAACGCCAAGAGGTTGCGCAGCCATATTCTGTTTGATCTCTTTGTGGTGCCGGCCCTAGCTAGTCTCGACAGGCATGATCGCCGATCGTTGCAGGAGATCTGGACCAAATTTGGGAAGGAAGAGCTCTTTGAGCGCGCTCTCGGATACAAGAGTGGCGAAGCCTTAGCCAAACTTTTGAATTGCGAATTTCGCAAAGCAGAAAAGAAACGCAAATGAATCCTGTTGCACCAGACCAAAGTGCTCCGCACCTCACTCTTCGCCGATTTACCTCCTCCGCCGGCATGGAACCTGCACTACGCAGGTTCCTATGGGAGATCAATGCGCACTGGGAGCTGGTGTCACTGCCGTTGATCTGCCGGAACCTTAAAGAGATGTTGACTGCGGTACAGGAGAGATGGGATCTCGATTTGGATGAATGGGAAATGGCGTCCTGGCCAGAGGTCATCGATTGGATTATTGAGGACGACCTGGAGCTAAGGAAGGAGGTGGGCGCAGGCTTTGCACGCGGTTTTGACGAGCGAGGTGATCACCCCTTAATGGGATCAGGTATCTTACGCCACCCCGTGTATTCGACGTTGTGCAACTCTCATGCCAGCCCGCACTTGAAAGAGAAGTTTCGCTTGCTTCAAGCGCATCTTCTGTTTGCGCACATTCAGGTCACCCGGCGGTACACCACGCGTCTGGAGTATGAGTCATACGGAGAGCAGCCGGCGTTGCTGGTACAGAGGGCTAATCCCTACCATGCGGCCCTTGCTGTTCGGTTCATCAGCGAGGGATCCACGCCGGATCTTTTCGCTCAGTTGCGGACTGTACTACCTCCACAAGAGTTTCTCGATGATCTCTACTCGCTGACGCCGTCTACCGCTGAAGATATCCATCGATACCGTCACCTGATCACTTTCCTAAGCAAGGGATTCCTGAACGTTGAGCAGCAGAAGCGCGGATCAGATCACCGCCGCGGATCCAGCTCTGATCGAGGCAGGGTTCATGGCGGGAGCATCCGCTTCCCGTTGGCAGAAGTGTCCTCAGACGGACCCATTGGTGAAGGTGCCAAAGGAGACCCCAATCGCGGCCGGCATTCCACGACAGCACGGAAGCGCTACACCGGACAAGAAGCCGAAGAACGACTTGATGTCGATGATAGTCCCGAGGAGGACCAAGAGGATGAAGAGATTGATCGCACTGGTTTTGAGGATGCAGACTTTCAGCGAACTCCAGGCTCCTTTCAAGAGGTCTCAGCAGCCCAGGCCATGCAAGTCCAGATGGCCAATCAGATGTTTCCCTGGTCCTACGGCACACCCACGGTTGCGGAGATTGCTCCTCTGATCGTCCAACACAGCCAGGAGGTCGCTGAGATCGTGTCTGAGCGAATGCTTACGGAGGCTGAGGCTGATGAGCTTGAAGTTTTAGCCTTCGCGCAGGTGATGTTCTGGACATCGAGTTCCGTGGAGCAAGCGAAGAAGCTTAACTTGCTCGAGAGGACAGCGCGCGGTAAAAGCGCATCCCTCAGCCTCTTGCCCAGGACCGAGGAGATGCCTGCCCAATGGCGGATCCGGTCGCCTTTACCTGAGTATCGACGCCCCTTGGGAGATGTACCCCGGGGGATGGATCGTGCACGTGTGGAATATCTCCAGCTACCAGATGTAGCCGATGGCAGCTCTCTGGTGTTTACATTTCTAGAACTGAGGACTCGGACTCGAGCAGGTGAGGGTGCCGGAGGACACGGGACGAACGTATCTCCCGATCAATCCGCGCTTGTATTCCGTCGCCCTCTTGCATGGTATCGCCGAAGGCTCCGCGAACTATTTGAGAACGTTGATAAAGCTACACGCATAACGGAGGGCAGGCTTGCCAAATCTCTCTTCGCACACCTGCTAGCAGCATCACATGGTGATTTATCGGCGACCGCAATCATCACCGGAAATAATGTTCCGCTATCGAAGGTCAAGCTCTTCTACGCCTGTCCTTCGGTCGATCGCCTCCAGTCGTTATATATAAACGTGGTCCTTGATCTGCGCAATCAAATGTGGGGCGCGCTCAACAAAAAGCTCCCTTCACATCCTGGCATCGTCCTCAAGCAGAGCGGTAAATATATTGGGAACCGTCCATGTCCAAGCCGCGCAGCAGTGCAGCAAGCGATTCGGACACTGCGAAACGAGATACGTCTCTCAGCGCAGCCGGTCACAGATGAAGAGACCCGGCGCCATCATAATTTGGTAACGCTCTATACGATTTGGATGTTTTCCTACACTACCGGCATTCGAGGTATCGGCACTCCCTACGTCGATCCCTCCGAGGTCGACCCGGAACTCAGGCTGACGACCTTGGTGGATAAGGACAGTGGCATTGGGTACAAGGCCCGGCTGGTCCAATTGACTGTGGCACTACTTAAGCAGATGAATCTGTACAAGGAATTCATCTCGCGTAGCCTCCGGGTTCCTGTATCTCCCCGGATGCCGTGCTTCTTTATCGATGACAAGCGTAACCCAATCGAGGTCAGGCCACGCACGATTGCGCCTATCATGAACGAATTCCTACCCTTTCCAGTCAATATCCATCGACGCTTCATCTCATCAGAGCTCCTCGATGCAGGCTGCCCACCAGAGGTTGTAAGCGCGTGGATGGGCCACTGGCACCGCGGCGAGGAGCCTTGGGGAAAGTATTCGAGCTTTTCCTTCGGCGACTTTACGCGCGTACTCTCCACGTTTCTTGATCCTTTGCTTAAAGATCTCGGGTTTGAGATCGTTCGGCCATTGTCGCGGCCCAAGTCACGCGGGCGCCAATGAATCTTCTGGATGAAATGTGGGAGTCATCTGATGTTGGATTGACATCAGCACAACAAGCAACAGCGAAGTGGCTTCGCGCCTGGTTGAGAGACCATGGCTCGACATTCGCGTCACAGCTTGCGGATATGTCAGCGAAAGATTCTACACTTACATGTTCTGAGAAGCAGATGGAGGAGTTACAAAAGGATATCGAGGTACAGTTTGGATCCTGCAAAGCCAGCCACGAGGCTTTTGTGGTTCTAGGTAAGTTCATCGCTTTTGTGAACGGAGCGGGAAAGGGGCCCATCCCCCAGCCGCGGATCTCCAATTTAGTCGTGAAACCACCGAATCCGTTTCGAGATGGAGTGGCACACAATCTTCTGTGTGTTAGCACTTGGCTAAAGCTCGAGAGAAGGTGGATCGAGGAACGATCAGCCGCTCCCCCGGTGGAATTAGTGGTTCTCTCAGCTATTCTCCATGGAGGGCTACTGAACAGCACCAGTGTTGTCCATTTCATCCGCGCTCTGCTGTCAACATCGACACAGGCATTTGGCTGCATCGGAGATCGCGTCTACTTCGATCTCGCACTGGGTTGGAGCAACGAGCCGGATATGGAAGACCGGCGCTGGTATCCGGACAGTCAGACTGCAGCGTTAATCCGTAGGCCGGGGGATTATGGGCAGATGGAAGATTGGGAGTCTCTCGATTCGCTGGGTGACGACAAGATACTCCGTCTGCTATTTCGTAAGGTCCAGCGGCGAATGCGGTCCGACAATGTGCAGAAAGAGCTGCGTCCTTCCAGCCTGAAACAGCTGATCGACATGGTGGCCACCGCGGCGCGGACCCAGGTGCCCGCAGTTCTGATCGAGTACTGTACGCGGCGCATCGTTGCCCACTCTCTCAAATTCGACGTTCTACAACGGCTTCATGGCGTTGCTGTCGTCAATAATTCTGCAACAGACCCGTTCGCGCAAGATGACAATCTCCTGCAGTCTGCCGACGAGGTCCCTTATGAGGATGAAGAGTCGATAGACATTGAGCCCCGCTGGCTCCCGCAACTGAGAGTGGCATTGTTAGCCAAGGACACGCATACGGTACACGCGAACCTCCAGAAATTGCTTTCTAGTTTTCCGGAGCCAACCTGTCCAGGGCACCGCATCACCGATTTCGCCCTGTATCTTCTAACCGAACGGCATCGGGATCGTCGGCGGTTTGTATCTCCTAAACCGCTGGCACTGAGGACCGTCGCGGGCTATACCCTTGCGGTGGCGCGTCGCTTCGGATGCATGCTCGGCGAACAGGACCCGATCACCCTGACATCGGAGAACTTCGAAACCCTGTATACGAAGGTTCTCGAAAACGTAGTCGAGGGCGAAAACCCTCAACAGCTGCGCCGCAGGGTTGCAAACACGTTGCGAGAGTTTCACGAGTTTCTTGTTGGCAAACTACATGCCAACCCCATCAATGATCGCAGCATCCTGGGCACACGTCGTGGCCTGCTGCCAGTGGATGCCAAGATCATCACGCCAGAGGAGTATTCCGAAGCTCGCCGCATTCTTCGCCATCAATTACATCGCAAATATGACAGAAAGATACTGCAAGCTGCTGAAGTCATCTTGATTCTGGGCTTCCGGTGTGGGACACGGCGAATGGAGGCATATGGACTCGAACTCTCCGATCTCACCCATCCACACTCTCCCTTGCTATTGATACGTCCAACTGAGGGCCGTCAGCTGAAGACAGACAATGCGAAACGCCAACTACAGCTCTGGTGCCTGATGGCCAAGGAGGACGGGCTCAAAGAGGACGAATTGGAAGTCCTGTACTCGTGGAAGCACGAAAGGATCAAAGACGGCCTCTTAACGGAGTATCCACATCTCTTTGCCGTACCTTCGCGAAACGAGCTCGGAGAAACCGCAATAGAGCAGCTTTCGGTGCAGAAGTTGATAGAAGCATTGCATGAAGCTCTTCGCCAGGCGACCGGAGACCGGACGCTGCACTATCATCACCTCAGGCACAGCTTCGCGACATGGACTTTTCTTCGGCTTATGCTCTCTGATTTGCCGAAGATTCCAGATTTATTCCCTCATCTGCCTGAGACGAAGGCGTGGCTTCGAAAATCGAAGGCCTTCCGCAATCGTCTCTACGGCACATCCAATCCCACCAGAAAACATGCAATGGCTGTGGCGTCCCTGCTTGGCCACAGCGGACCCGGCGTCAGCCTTGAACATTACATCCACTGCTTGGACTGGCTTGTGCCGCAATTCTTCGCCGAAAGCAAACTGCTGGGGGCTCGTTCGATGCGTCAAATCGCCTTAGCTTCGGGACTTCCCGAGAGCACGATTTACGAATGGAAGCGGTCACATGGCGTTAGCTTGATACCCGCAATCCTTTTTAGGCGGCGCTTCCCAGAGCGAGTAGCTGCCGCGAGTAGCTTTGAGCCTTTCTCCTCACCCACGGATATTGTCGACTTCGGGTCTCAACGTTGGGTAGAGGCTACGTGGGACCTTCTTTTCCTGAGCAGCACTACTGCAGAGCCATTCAGCACTCTAGCTGTGGAGTCTCAGCAGGTTGTTGTCATCGATACCGGCACGTCGGATCGGCGGTGACAGACCGAGACTAGCATGAGGTCGATGCCAGTTGTACTGGTGCAGCCAGGGGCGAAGCTCCTGGCTGCGCTGTTCTGAGTTCTGGTAGGTGCGTGCGTAGGCCCATTCCCGAAGAGCGGTCTGGATGAAGCGTTCGGCCTTGCCGTTGGTGCGCGGGGTGTAAGGCCGGGTGAAGCGATGCCTGAGGCCGAGCGCACGGCAGGCGGCGGCGAAGGCGTGCGAGCGGTAGGCCGGTCCATTGTCGGTCAGCACGGCCTTGAAGCGGATCCCCAGCCGTGCATAGTAGCTCAGTGCCTGCTGGAAGAAGGCCAGCACCGAGGCCCGCGTCTCGTCCGGATAGATGGCCGAGAAGGCGATCCGCGAGTGGTCGTCGATGGCCACATGCACGTACTCCCACCCCGCGCCGTACACCGAGTCCCGGCGATCGCCGGTGACTCGGTGCGACGGTTTGACGATGCGACCCAGCTTCTTGATGTCCAGATGCAGCAGGTCGCCCGGAGCGGCGTGCTCATAGCGCTGGACCGCGGGCTTTGGCTCCAGATCGCGTATCCGGCTCAACTTCAACCGGCGCA
>DAIDKF010000016.1 GCA_027450185.1 Granulicella sp.
GGGTCGAAGATTCCGGTGGCGACGGGATCGTACTCGGCGGGAACGGCGATTACGACGGCGTCGCTGGGCGTGCAGACGCAGTTTACGTACCTGGATGTGGGCGTGAATATCGACATGACGCCGACGGTGCACTATGACGGCGAGGTGTCGCTGAAGTTGAAGGTGGAGGTTTCGGCGCAGAACGGATCGGTGAGCATCACGGGAGTGACGGAGCCGATTATTTCGCAGCGCGTGGCGGAACAGATTATTCAGTTGAAGGACGGCGAGCCAGCGCTGCTGGCCGGGTTGATGCAGGTGCAGGACACGAAGAACGTGAGCGGCACACCAGGACTGGGTGAGCTGCCGATTCTGAAGTACTTCTTTGCGAGTACGGACAAGATTCAGCAGACGGACGACATCGTGTTTTTGATTATTCCGCATATTGTGCGGGAGTCGATTCTGACGGACGAGAACACGCGGGCGATCTACACGGGGACGAGCCAGTCGGTGGAGCTGCTGCGCAAGAAGCCGGGCAAGAATGAGGAGGCGGTGGCGGAGACGACGGCGCAGCAGGGACCATCATCGACGACCTCGGCTGCGAATGCGGCGCAGGCGATGATAGGAAAGATGGCTGCGGATGCGAGGCCGATGACGCCAGGTGCGGCTGCGTCGGTGCCGATTACGCCGAACTGGACGGTGCCCGCAGCGACGCCGGTAACGCTGACGGTGCTGCCGGCGAGCGCGAACGAGGCGGTGGGATCGACGTTCCAGGTGTCGGTGATGGCGGCGAATGCGCATGACCTGTTTGCGGTGCCGATGCAGATACAGTTTGACCCGAAGGTGCTGTCGCTGGTGAACGTGGATTCAGGCGAGCTGCTGGGCAAGGATGGTCAGGATGTGGCGCTGGTGCATCGAGACGAGGGCAATGGGGCGGTGACGATCTCGGCGACGAGACCACCGGGGACCAAGGGCATCGATGGGCAGGGAGGGGTGTGTACGCTGACGTTCAAGGCGCTGGCAGCGGGTGATTCGACGGTCGCGCTGACGCGAATAGGCGCCAGGGACAGCCAGCAAAAAGTGATTCCTTCGGTTGGCGTTCAGGCGGTGGTGCACGTCAAATAACAGACAGAGTGGAGTGTGCGAAGGGGGACGAAAGGAGGGACAATGGCGGACGGGAGCGGGATCGGAACAGGGAGACTGCGGCTACCGCTGAACTCCGGCGAGCGAGGCGTGACGCTGACCGAGCTGATCATCGTCGTGACGATTCTGGCGATCCTGGCGACCGCAGCGATTCCGGCGGTGAAGTTTGAGGTGAAGCGCACGAAGGAGCGCGAGTTGCGCGCCGATCTATGGGAGATGCGCAGGGCGATCGATATGTATAAGGACGTGGCGGATCTGGGTGGGATCCAGACCAAGGCGGACTCGAACAATTACCCGCCGGATTTGCAGACGCTGGTGAATGGCGTGGATGTGAAGGACAAGAAGATGCGTTTTCTGCGCGAGATTCCGGTGGACCCGATGACGGGCAATACGGATTGGGGGCTGCGGTCGAATCAGGACGCGCCGGACTCGGACAGCTTTGGCGGACAGGATGTGTACGACGTTTACAGCAAGAGCGATGGGACGGGGCTGGACGGAACCAAGTACAAGACGTGGTGATGCAGGAAGCAGGAGACAGGAAGCAGATGGGCCTGGTCGGGAAGATTCGCGGCGGGAGGAAGAACGAGAGCGGCTTTACGCTGGTCGAGTTGATGATCGTGATGACGATCATCGGGATTCTTGCGGCGATTGCGATTCCGAGCTACATACGGTCGATTCAGAAGGCAAAGGAAGCGGTGCTGCGCGAGGATCTGCATACGATGCGGACGGCGATCGACAGCTACACGGTGGACAAGGAGAAAGCCCCGGACTCGTTGGACGATCTGGTGCAGGCTGGGTATCTGAAGTCGATTCCGATTGATCCGATGACGAGCAGCAGCGACACGTGGATCACAGGGCAGTCGGATACGATGACCGACATCAACGAGACGCAGGGGGGGATGGACGATGTGCACTCGGGGTCGGAGGGGATTGCGAGCGACGGAACGACGTATAACACGTGGTGAGAAGTAACTGTGATTAGTGGTGGGGCTGGAGTTGCTATGCGCTTGCTGACACTGGCGGCTTTGGTGATGGGGTGCGGGGTGGTGTGCGGTCAGCAGGCGGCGCAGGATGCGGGTGTGGGCGCAGGGACGACTTCGCAGTCGGGACCTGCTGCGCAGACGGGAGCGGCTGCGACAGCGAAGGTGACGTCGCCGGGAGATCATCTCAATCCGCATATCAAGAAGGGGTCAGAGGCGGATGTGGATGCAGTGGGGCAGCGGAAGATTGGGGGGCGAGGGATGCGCAACTGGTACTCGCCGAACTGGGAGGTGAACGTCGGGAGGCAGTATTCGATGGAGGTAGAGAAGTCGTCGCACCTGGTGACGGACCCGGTGGTGGTGGAGTATGTGAATCGGGTGGGGCAGAATCTGGTGAGGAACTCGGATGCGAAGGTTCCGTTCACGATCAAGGTGCTGGATACGGATGAGATCAATGCGATGGCGCTGCCGGGTGGATATTTCTATGTGGACTCGGGATTGATTTTGGCGTGCGATACGGAGGATGAGTTGGCGGGCGTGATGGCGCATGAGATTGCGCATGTGGCGGCGCATCACGCGGCGAGAGAGATGACGCGGCTGGGTTATATGGAGATTGGATCGATTCCAATGATCGTGTTTGCACAGGGATCATGGACGGGGTATGGGGTGTACGAGGCGTCTCAACTGACGATGCCGCTGACGCTGTTGCAGTTCTCGAGGGACTATGAGGCGCAGGCGGATTATCTGGGGATTCAATATATGTATCGCGCGGGGTATGATCCGCAGGGGATGGTGACGATCTTCGAGAAGCTGGACGCGCTGGAGAAGCATAAGCCGGGTGCGATTTCGAAGGCGTTCAGCGATCATCCGGCGACTCCGGAACGGATTGCTGCGGTGGAGCATGAGATTGCGACGATTCTGCCAGCACGGCCGGAGTATCTGGTGACGACGTCGGAGTTTGAGCAGGTAAAGGCGCGGCTGCAGCGAATACAGAACAAGCGCGGCGTGGTGAAGAAGAAGGCAGCGAAGGGACCTGCGCTGCGGAGGATAGGGGCGTCCAATAATGAGCCGGGTGCGGTGCCGGGGAGCACGAACTAGGCAGGGGTATCTATTGGTTGTGGTTACGGAGATAGACTAGAGAGATGGCACAGCACACGACAGGCTACACCGATGACCACGCGAAGGCGGGGCTTGAGACGCAATTTCCAGAGATTGAAACCTGGCAGAACCAGTTTCGCGCGTATGAGATTTTGATTGATGACCCGGAGTTTACCAGCGTATGCCCGAAGACCGGGCTGCCGGACTTTGGCGTGTTGACGATCCGCTATATGCCACGGGAGAAGTGTCTCGAACTGAAGAGCCTGAAGGAGTACCTGTTCGCGTATCGCAACCTGGGAATCTTTCAGGAGAACATCGTGAACCAGGTGCTGGATGATGTGGTGAAGGCGACGGACCCGGTGTGGGCGGAGATCAAGGGAGACTTTCGGCCACGGGGTGGGATCTCGACTGTAGTGACGGCGCGGTATCCGCGGACGGAGGAGTTTCGGAGAGAAGGCTGATATTCTCGGCTCACGATGACGACGACCCCGAGGATGGAGATAAAGCCGAATGAAGTTCCGGTGAAGGGGGCGGTGGCGGCGCTGTGCCTGCTGACGGCGATGAACTTTGTGAACTACCTGGACCGATATATTCTGCCGGCCGTGCAGGAGCAGATCAAGCATGAGTTTCATCTATCGGATAGCCAGATTGGGTCGTTGACGCTGTGGTTTTTTATAGCGTATGTGCTGGCGTCGCCGGTGACGGGATGGCTGGGCGACAGGTTTCCGCGCAAGCCGATGATTGTGATCGCCGCGCTGACGATTGCGGCGATGAATTTTTTTACGGCGAGCGTGCAGAGTTACGTGTCGCTGAATCTGCGGCATGCGGCACTGGGGGTTGGCGAGGCGAGTTTTGGGATCTTTGCGCCGGCGCTGCTGGCAGATTACTTTGCGGACGACCAGCGCAATGCGGCGTTGACGGTCTTCAATGTGGCGATCCCGGTGGGGGCGGCGCTGGGGTATCTTTCGGGTGGAGTGGTGGCGGCGAGCCATGGATGGCGAATGGCGTTTATCGTGTCTGCGGTGCCGGGGGCGGTGATCGCGTTGCTGATTTTATTCTTCATGCGGGAGCCGCCGCGCGATGTGGAAGAGAAGGTGAGACCGGCGACGACGGCTCGCGAGAAGGGCTTCGAATATCTAGTGCAGTTGGGGCACCTGGTGAAGAACCGAGCGTATATGAGTTCGATTCTGGGATATGCGGCGGTGACGTTTTCGCTGGGGGGGATCTCGTGGTGGATGCCGTCGTTTTTGAGCCGCATGGATGGCCGCAGCGTTGAGGCCGCGGGAACGATCATGGGTGGAATTACCGTTGTGTGCGGGCTGGGCGGAACGGTGGTGGGCGGAGTGCTGGCGCACTGGTGGTCGAAGAAGACGGACAAGGCGCTGTACCTGGTGCCGGCGCTGAGTGCGGTGCTGGCGGTGCCACCGGCGATGCTGTGCTTCTTTGGGCCGCGCAGTACGACACTGCCGGCGCTGGGCGTTGCGGTGTTCCTGGTGTTTCTGGGAACGGGGCCGGTGAATGCGGCGACACTGAATGCAGTGCCAGCGAACCTGCGCGCGACGGCGATGGCGGGGCAGTTGTTCGCGCTGCATGTATTTGGAGATGCGTTTTCCCCGAAGATTATCGGGATTGTGAGCGACTACTCGAACCTGCGGATGGGGCTTGGGGTGACGCTGATTGCGTTTGCGTTTGCGGCGCTGATCTTCTTCAACGGAGCGAGGTATGCACCGAAGCTGCACCATGCGCTGGAGAGTGAGGCGGTTTGAGCTGGCACGGGTTGAGTTTCCATGTGACGGAGTTCTGGCGCGGCATGGTGCGGACGGTGGCGTGGGGAATTGCGCTGGTGTGGGTGCTGCGAACCTACGATGTGATCCGGTTGCTGCCGGGGATGGACGATCTTACGCTGCCGGATTGGGACGCGCTGCCGGAGGGGACGCCGACACTGACCGTGGTGGTGCCGGCGCGCGATGAGGCGGAGAAGATTGCAGCGACGCTCGATGCACTGATGGCGGCGGATTATGCGGGACTGCGGGTGCTGGTGGTGGATGATCGATCGACCGACGGGACGGGAGCGATTGTGGATGCGTATGTGGCCGAGTACGCGGTGCGAAAGCCGGGCCGGCTGCAGGCGATTCATATTGCGGAGTTGCCGGAGGGATGGCTGGGGAAGACGTTTGCGCTGATGGTGGGGACGGAGAATAGTGCGTCGGAGTATCTGCTGTTTACAGATGCGGATGTGCTGTTTTCGCCGTCGATACTGCGGCGTGCGATGGTGTGCGCGCAGGACATGCAGGCCGATCACCTGGTGGTGATGCCGACGGTGGAGGTGCGGTCGCGCGGTGAGGGAGTTGTGCTGGGATTTTTGCAGATGATGGGGCTGTGGGCGTCGCGACCGTGGAAGGTGGAGGACCCGAAGGCGCTGCGCGATGTGACGGGGATTGGAGCATTCAACCTGGTGCGGCGGGATGCCTTCAATGAGATCGGAGGGTGGCTGCCGCAGCGGCTGGCGGTGCTGGAGGACATCACGCTGGGGCGACGGATGAAGGCTGCAGGGATGAGGCAGAGGATGGCGTTTGCGCCGGGGATGGTGCTGGTGCACTGGGCTAGCGGAGCAGGCGGACTGCTGCGCAATATGACGAAAAATCTGTTTTCCGCGTTCGGGTTTCAACCGCTGCTGGTGCTGCTGGCGTGCGCCTGGATTGGAATGTTCTGCCTGCTGCCGCTGATGGGGCTGGCGTGGCTGCCGACGGTGGTGCCGGCGTTGCTGGTTCTGAGCTGTGTTGGAGCAACGTATCGGGTGATGGGGGCGGAGACGCTGATCGACGCGCGGTATGCGTGGCTGTATCCGCTGGGCGCGGTGGGGATGATGTTTGCTATGCTGCGGTCTATGGTGGTGGTGCTGGCGCAGCGGGGCGTGGTGTGGCGTGGGACGCTGTATCCGCTGCGTGATTTGCGCAGGCACAATAGCCCGTTTGAGTGGGAGCGGGCTGCGCGGAAGAAGCATGATGAGGAGATTCGGGCTGCGCGGATAGCGAGAAAGATGACAGAACGGTCGGAGAGGAAGACACGTTAAAGGCAAGAGCCCACTGTGCGCGATTACGGCGTTCACATGCCCTTTTATTGCCTCGGGTGGCCCTCCCGGTGATCGGGGAGGGAGTTGGTGCAATGGATGTTCAGGCTGAGACCAGATGCTTGCCGTAGCGCTTCTGGACGTAGTCATCGAGGATGACCTGGAACTCTTCGACGATGTGGTCGCCCTTGAGCGTGGTGAAGAGATGACCGTCGACGTAGACCGGGGCTTTCGGCTCCTCGAAGGTGCCTGGGAGCGAGATGCCGATGTTGGCGTGCTTGCTCTCGCCAGGGCCGTTGACGATGCAGCCCATGACGGCCAGCTTGAGCTCCTCGACACCGGGGTAGGCTTTCTTCCACTCGGGCATGGATTCGACGAGGTAGTTCTGGATACGCTCGGCCAGCTCCTGAAAGTAGGTTGAGGTGGTGCGGCCGCAGCCGGGGCAACTGGTTACCTGCGGCATGAAGCTGCGGATGGAGAGCGATTGCAGGATCTGTTGGCCGCATCGGACTTCTTCGCTGCGGTCGCCGCCGGGGGTGGGGGTGAGTGAGACGCGGATGGTGTCGCCGATGCCTGCGAGGAGCAGGGGAGCGAGGCCTGCGGTGCTGGCAACGACGCCCTTCATGCCCATGCCGGCTTCGGTGAGGCCGAGGTGCAGGGAGTAGTCGCAGCGGCGAGCGAGTTCGGTGTAGACGTCTACGAGGTCGCGGACGCCGGAGACTTTGGCCGAGAGTATGATCTGGTCGCGGCGGAGGCCGTAACGCTCAGCGGCGGCGGCGTTGTCGAGCGCGGAGACGACCATCGCCTCCATCATGACGTCGCGAGCTTCGAGGGGCTGAGCGAGTCTGGAGTTTTCGTCCATCATTTTGGTGAGGAGAGCCTGGTCGAGCGAGCCCCAGTTGACGCCGATGCGGACCGGCTTCTGGTGCTTGACGGCAACTTCGACCATGGTGCGGAAGTTGTCATCGTCCTTGCGGCCGATGGAGCAGTTGCCGGGGTTGATGCGGTACTTGGCGAGAGCCTCTGCGGTGTCTGGATATTTGGCGAGGAGCAGGTGGCCGTTGTAGTGAAAGTCGCCGATGATGGGCGTAGTCCAGCCCTTGGCGCGGATGCCTTCGATGATATAGGGAACGGCTTTGGCGGCCTCGTCGTTGTTGACGGTGATGCGTACCATCTCTGAACCGGCGCGAGCGAGGGCGGCGATCTGCTGGACGGTGGACTCGACGTCAGCGGTGTCGGTGTTGGTCATCGACTGGACGACGACGGGGGCGTCGGAACCGACGCGAATGTTGCCGATGGTGACGGGTACGGATTTCCTGCGATGAATGGCTGGCATACACCTCGATTTTAGCAGTTCTAGTGCGGGCCGACTGGCTTGGAAAGCTGCGAGGAAGGGTGATGCGATAGCCGGGAAGCTCGCTTGCGGGCATCTTCGTGCTCGAGCAGTTGACGTGTCTCGGCGAGGCTGAGGAGGGTTCCGTCGATGGAGAATTCATACTCGCCGGCGTCATTAGCGACCGGCACTACGGCTTCCACTGTGTGGCCGTGGTGGCGCAGAAGGTTGACGATGAGATCGGTGTCTATCATGCAAGGAGACCTCTGCATGGTTGGATGCGAAGGGCGGATGGTGATGATGCCTTGGGGGGGAGATTTTGGTGAGCAGCCGTGCGCGCGGCCTGGAGGTTTGGAGTTGCGAGATGTGCGCGGTAGGGCAAACTTTACTGAAGAGGAATGGTCTTCGCTGCCAACACGCCGGAGAGCGGACTTGAATTTCAAACTGTTCCCGCGACGGGTAGCTCGCGTTAGGCTGCCATGGAGGGGTTGCAGATTGCCCCATGAGGATAGCCGACAGCAGTGATTGGGTATTTGTGGTGGCCCGGGGCAGAGTCCAACTGCCGACCTTCGCGTTAGGAGTGCGCTGCTCTATGCAACTGAGCTACCGGGCCACTGGGTGATGAGGAGATGGACGCGGGGGATCGGTGAGATCAACCGTGGCACCTTAGTGATAGTGTATCGCGGACGGTTACCTGAACGAGAAAGGAGTTGCAGCCACATGGTACGGCGTAAAATCAGAGGCGTGCCAAAGTACTCCATCGTCGTGCCGTTTCACAACGAGGAAGAGAACGTCACCAAGCTCTATGACTGTGTGAAGGGCGTGATGGAGCAGGTGAGCTCGAGCTTCGAGTTGGTGTTTGTCGACGATGGTTCGCGGGACCGGACATACCGTCTGCTGGAAGAGGTTGCGGCGGTGGATTCACGGGTGCTGCTGGTGAAGCTGCGCCGGAACTTTGGTCAGACTTCAGCGCTGGCGGCTGGTTTCGATCATTCGTCGGGGGATTATATTCTGGCCATGGATGGGGACCTGCAGCACGATCCGGCGGAGATTCCGCTGTTTCTAGCCAAGCTCGAAGAAGGCTACGACGTGGTGAGCGGATGGCGGGCGCAGCGAGCTGACAACATGGTGTTGCGGAGAGTTCCTTCGGCGGTGGCGAACTGGCTGATGGCGCGACTATCGGGCGTGAATATTCATGATTTCGGAACAACGTTCAAGGCGTATCGCCGCGATGTGATCCAGAATATTCCGCTGTATGGGGAGATGCACCGGTTCATTCCGGCGTTGGCGAGTTGGTATGGCGCGGCGATCTGCGAGGTGGTGATTACGAATCCTGCGCGGGAGTCCGGGCGAAGCCACTACGGAATTTCGCGAACCTTCCGGGTCTTCTTCGATCTGCTGACGATCCGGTTTCTGCTGAAGTATATGACGCGGCCGCTGCACTTCTTTGGCAGCATGGGTTTTCTGTGTGTGTTTGCAGGTGGCGGCATGGCCGTCTGGCTGCTGCTGCACAAGCTGCTTTCGGGGCGCAATGTGATGGATGAGCATGCGCCGATGTTTACTGTGGCCGCAGTGTTGATCCTGGCGGGAATTCAGTTTATTGGCGTGGGATTGCTGGGCGAGTTGCAGGTGCGCCACTTCTTTACGCAGTCGCAGAATACGCCCTATGCGGTGGACCGGCTTGTGCGGATTCGGCCGTCGGAAGAGAACATGAGCCGGTAAACCGGCAGAAAGGTGAAGCGATGCGAGCCATACAGATCAAACACACAGGCGGGCCAGAGGTGATGGATGTGGTCGAGCTGCCGACGCCCGAACCTGGAGCGGGGCAGGTGCTGGTTAAGGTGGAAGCGGCCGGGGTGAATTTCATCGACACGTATCTGCGCGAGGGACGCTATCCGGCGGAGCTTCCGTTTACTCCCGGGCAGGAGGCGGCGGGGACGATAGCGGCGCTCGGGGGCGGAGTGAGTGGCTTCGCGGTGGGTGATCGCGTGGCATGGAATGGTACGCGCGGGACCTATGCGGAGTTTGCGTGCGCGCCGGCCTCTGATCTGCTGAAGATTCCCGATGGGATGAGCTTTGAACAGGCGGCGGCTATTCTGCTGCAGGGGATGACGGCGCACTACCTGTCCCACGATACGCATGCGATTCGGGCGGGCGAGACGGTGTTGATCCATGCAGGTGCGGGCGGCGTGGGACTACTGCTGACGCAGATGGCGAAGCGTCTGGGAGCGCGGGTGCTGACGACGGTTTCGACGCAGCAGAAGGCGGAGTTGTCACGCGGCGCGGGAGCGGACAAGGTGGTGCTGTATACGACGGAGAGCTTTGCCGAAGAGGTGAAGCGACAGACAGACGGTGATGGCCTGCCGGTGGTATACGACTCAGTGGGCAAGACGACGTTTGAGGATTCGCTGAGGTGCTTGCGGCCGCGGGGACTGCTGGCGCTCTATGGTGCGTCGAGTGGGCCGGTGCCGCCGATGGATCCGATACGGCTGATGGCCGGGTCGTTGTACCTGACGCGGCCTACGCTGAAGGACTATGTGCGGACGCGGAGTGAGTTGGAGCGTAGAGCCGGGGACGTGTTTGGATGGGTTGCGCGAGGCGCGTTGCATGTACGCGTCGGCGCGAGTTACCGGCTGGAGGATGCGGCGCAGGCACATCGGGACCTGGAAGGACGGAAGACGACGGGCAAGGTGCTGCTGACGCTGTAGTGCAAGGGAGGGTGCGTGGCGGCTGCCGGAGGCGGAAGCGATGCTGCGCATGACGATGCAATCGGGAACGCCACGGGGAGTCCGCCGTTCACGGTGTTGCCGGAGAACGAGCTGGGCATGCGGAGTAACGAGCGGCGGGAGATGTTTCCGATTTCCTCAGGGGAGGCCGTACACTGGAAGCTCGCTCGTACTTCCTGCGTTGCTGTGATCAAAGCAACGCGCCAGATTTTCACGCTACCGCAAAGGGATGTTCGGGAAGCGCGGTGAAAATCCGCCACTGCCCCGCAACTGTGATGCGCGCACCTTGCTGTCGTGTTTGAAGCGAAGTTGCAAGGTGAAACAGGCCTGGAAGCTCCCACTGATTGTTCAATGGACATCGGGAAGGGAAGCGCTCCGTAGTCCAAGGGCCAGTTTTGAAATCGCGCCAGTCAGGAGACCGGTTCCGCTGCTGTTGTGCCTGCCACGCTTCCGAAGGGGGAGCGGAGGAGAACACTATGCAATTGTCTCTGAGCCGCATTGCGGCCAGTCCGTCGTTACGCGCGAGGATTACCGGGCGCGTCGTTTTCACACTTCTTGGATTTCTGCTTTCTACCTGTGCGCAGGCGGTGGTGGTTCGCGGCCGCGTTACGGATGCACTGGGCCGGCCGGTGCCTGGTGGCAATGTGCGGCTGGTGCAGGCGGGCAAGGTCGTCGCCATAGGGTATGCGGGCGCGGATGGGACGTTTGAGATTCGGTCGTCGGAGGCGGGGAGGTTCACGCTGCTGGGTTCGGCGGGAGGATTTCTGCCGGCGATCGGGGTGGACTTCTATGGCGGGACCACCGATGTGATCGATCAGGATGTGGTGCTGGCTGCGAACACGGTGCGGCAGGACATCACGGTGACTGCAACGGGTATTCCGACACCGCTGCCGCAGTTGACCTCACCGGTGAGCATGATTCCGGGTGAGGCGCTGGATCTGCATCTGGGCGTGATTGATGAGATGCGCCAGACGCCCGGAGCCTTCATGGTGCAGAGCGGGCAGACGGGGGGAGTAACGAGCCTGTTTATGCGCGGCGGCAACTCTACGGCAAACCTGGTGATGATTGATGGAATGCCCGCCGATGATGTGGGAGGAACGTTCGACTTTGGCACCGTGAGTTCGGCGGCGATCAGCAAGATCGTAGTGGTGCGGGGGCCAGACTCCGCGATGTACGGCACGGACGCCGGGGCGGGCGTGGTCAACATTGAGACGCCACGGGGAACGACGCTGGAGCCGGTGATTAACTACGCGGGGGACGCGGGCGATCTGCATACGTGGCACAACGAGGTGTCACTGGGCGGAACGCTCCAGAGGCTGGATTACTATGGCGCGTTTTCGCGACTGGATACATCGAATGCGCTGCCGCTGGACAGGTATCACACTGGGACGGCTGCGATTAATGTTGGCTATGACTTCAATGGCAACACGCAGATGCGCTTCACGATTCGCAACGCGGATTCGGTGTCGGGCGTGCCGGGGCCGTTCGACTTTCAGGGGGTTTCGCAGAATAATCGGCAGGGGGACCAGGACCTGTACGCGGGCTTGACGCTGGAGAACCGCTACAAGGGCAAGTGGCACAACCTGCTTCGCTATGGCATCGCACGCAAGCGCGAGCAGGAGCAGGAGTTTGCAGCGGGTGGAAATTTTCTAGAGAACGATCCCGGGCAATATGGACCGGGATATGTCGGGAATGTGGTGACGATTCGCGGGGCGAATGGATATTCCGCGACCGGGCAGGTACAGCTCTACACGGGCAACAACTACGATCAGGACAACAACCGCGACCAGTTGTACTACCAGAGTGATTACAGCTTTTCGCCGCACCTGACGGGGTTGTTCGGATTCCGCTACGACAATGAGCGGGGATCGTTCAACGACTATGATCCAAGCTACGATTACGTCGAGCATGAGCAGATTCAGCGCACGAATTTCGAGTACAACCTGCAATTTCAGGGGGAGTTCTGGAACCGGCTGTTTTACTCGGCTGGCGGCGCGCTGGAGAAGAACCATCTGTACGGGATTGCCGGAACGCCGCGGCTGGGGCTGAGTTACGTTCCGGTGCGCGCGGCGCACAAGTGGTTTCATGGAACGCGGTTCCGGGCCAATGCGGCGACGGGAGTGCAGGAACCGACGCTGCAGATGCAGTACAACAGCTTGTACGCGGAACTACTGGCAGCTGGGGATGAGAACTACATCCAGCAGTATCAGGTGGCGCCGCAGGGTGCGGAACGCTCACGCACCTACGACCTCGGCATGGACCAGAACATCCGGGGAGAGAAGCTGGTGCTGAAGGCCGGCTACTTTCACAACGTGTTCGATCACCAGATCGAGGGGGTCAGCGGATTGGCGCTGGCGCAGTATTTCAATCTGAATCCGAATCCGTCGCCGGGCAGCCCGGACGCAGCGTATGTCTCCTTTCTGGAGAGCCAAACGGCGTACGTCAACTCACTGGCATTCCTTGCGCAGGGTGCGGAGGCCGAGGTGGCCTGGCAGCCCAGGCCGAGCCTGCTGATACGCGGGGGGTATACGTACCTGGACACACGCGTGGTGCAGTCGTTCTCGTCCGACGCGATCGCTGCCAACCAGGGGACGGCAGATGCAAATCCCAACTTCCCGAATACTCCGATTGGCATCTTCAGTCCGCTGGTGGGGGCCAGGCCGTTCCGGCGAGCTCCGCATACGGGCTACTTCGACGCGCAGTACACGCGGTCGAAGCTGGCGCTTACGCTCCAGGGAGCCATGGCCAGCCGCAGCGATGACTCGACGTTTCTGGAGTACTCCGACCTCAACGGCGGCAATACGTTGCTGCTGCCCAATCGCGACCTGGACTTCGGTTACGTGAAGCTGGATATGAGCTTAACGTACGCGCTGAAGCATGGTTTTACGTACTTTGCGCAGATGAATAATCTGCTCAATGACCAGCATATTGGACCGATCGGGTATCCGGGATTGCCGCTAACGTTTCGAACGGGCTTGAGGCTTCGGCTGGGCGGGGACTAGGGGAGAGGACTGGGGATGACCCGCAACCCCTGGGGGCTGAGTCAGCGCCCGGGGGCTTGGGGTACGATTAGCCGGGGGCAAAGTGCCACCAGAGCAGCGTATTCACCGTCTAAGGTTTTGGAGGAAGACTATGTCCAAGATATTTTGCAGGAAGTTCTCACCGGTATGGCTCGCCGGGCTGGTGGTTGCGGCGCTGCCGATGTTTGCTCAGGATATTCCCGTGGAGGGACCACTGCCAACCACAGCGCTGGTGATGGTGCAGTCGAAGAACCAGGTGCCGCTGGATCCGGCCGCGCTGAAGTTGAAGGTGGACGGCCGCGAGACGCCGATCACGGCGGTTGCGCCGATCCCTCCGGCGGCCGAACAGATTGCCATTCTGATCGATGATGGGCTACGGTTTTCGTTCAGCAACCAGCTCGACGAATTTGCTGACTTCATCAATGCGCTTCCCCAAGGAGCTAAGGTGATGGTTGGCTACATGCGCAATGGCATTGTGCTTGGAAATCAAGGCTTCTCCGCGGACCATGCAGCGGTGGCCAAGCAGTTGCGGATGCCCATCGCGATGGCCGGGGTCGATGGCAGCCCATACTTTACACTGTCGAACTTTGTAAAGAACTGGCCTTCGAACCAGCCGGGTGCGCGTTTCGTGTTATTGATTACCAACGGCATTGATCCGTACAACGGCAGCTACTCGATCATGAATCAGGACAGCCCGTACGTGCAGACTGCGCAGGAAGATGCGCAGCGCGCAGGAGTTGCTGTGTACTCCATTTACTATGGGCAGTCCTGGCCAAGGCGCGCCCGGGGCAGCTTCAGCGGCCAGAGCTATCTGGAGCAGGTAGCAGAGGCGACCGGAGCGGATTCGTTCTACATCGGTACGATCACGCCGCCGTCGCTGATGCCCTATCTGAAGGATTTTCGCAAGTCGATCGATGAGAGCTACATGCTGGGCTTCAAGGTGAGTGCGCCGCGCTTGAAGAATGACACCCTGATGCAGATCAAGGTGTCGACCGATCAACCTGGGGTAAAGATTCACGCTCCCAACGGAGTGCATCCCGGTGTCTACCTGCAGTAAGGCGTCTTCCCGCAGCCATTCGGAGCGGGGAGTTGGCCTGACGGTATTGAAAAGGGGTACGGCTTTGGCCGTGCCCTTTTTGCTGGCTGCCAGCCTCAAATTCGTGTGTCTTTGATCGGGAGACTGTACCATGAAAAAGGAACGAGAGGTGTATGAACGAAGGTCGTTGGGTGCTGTTGATTGCTAGTGAGGTGGGTGGGACGGATTCGGTTTCGGACCGCGCCATGGAGCGGCTGGTTGAGGCCATTGCTGCAGAAGGCTATGAAGTCGTCAGGACGTCGACGCCGGAGGACGGGTTATCTCTCGTGACCTCCGATCCATCGCATAGTGCGATTCTGCTGGATTGGGATCTCGAAGGGGAGAACCAGTTTGATGAGCGTGTCGCGCTCAAGATTCTTCGCGCAGTGCGCCGGCGCAACAAGAAGATTCCAATCTTTCTGATTGCTGACCGAACGCTGGTCAGCGAGTTGCCGCTTGAGGTCGTCAAGCAGGTGCATGAGTACATCCATCTGTTTGGCGACACACCTGCGTTCATCGCCAACCGCGTTGACTTTGCCGTGGAGCGCTATCACGAGCAGTTGCTGCCGCCTTATTTTCGTGAGTTGAAAAAGTACACCGATCAGGGTGCGTACTCGTGGGACGCGCCGGGACACATGGGTGGTGTTGCGTATCTGAAACACCCGATCGGTATGGAGTTCCACAAGTTTTTCGGTGAGAACATCATGCGGTCCGACCTGGGTATTTCGACCTCGCCGCTGGGATCGTGGCTCGATCACCTGGGACCTCCGGGGGAGAGCGAACGCAATGCGGCGCGCATCTTCGGGGCTGACTGGACGTTCTATGTGCTGGGCGGTTCGTCGGCCTCCAACCAGATCGTCGGGCACGGAGTGATCGCGCAAGATGACATCGTGCTGGCCGATGCGAACTGCCACAAGTCTATCTGTCATTCGTTGACGGTGACCGGCGCGCGTCCTGTGTACTTCAAGCCGACACGCAACGGCTACGGGATGATTGGCCTGGTGCCGATCAAGCGGTTCAGTCCTGAAAATGTGCAGGCGCTGATCGATCGGAGCCCGTTTACGGCAGGCGCACGATCGAAGGCGCCGACGTATGCGGTGGTGACGAACTCGACCTATGACGGGCTCTGCTACAACGTTGATCGCGTGGTGGAGGAGTTGGCCAAGAGCGTGCCGCGCGTCCACTTCGACGAGGCGTGGTATGCCTATGCGAAGTTCCACGAGATCTATCGCGGACGGTATGCGATGGGTGTGCCGGATGAGATGCCGGGGCGTCCGGTGATCTTCTCCACGCAGTCAACGCACAAGATGCTGGCGGCATTTTCCATGGCGTCGATGGTGCACATCAAGCTCAGCCCACGGGCGACGCTGGACTACGATCAGTTCAACGAGGCGTTCATGATGCACGGCAGCACCTCGCCGTTCTATCCGCTGATTGCTTCGATCGACGTGGCTGCGGCGATGATGGATGAGCCCGCCGGTCCGACGCTGATGAGCGAAACGCTGCAGGATGCGATCAGCTTTCGCAAGGCGATGAGCTCGATTGCGCATCGGCTGCGCCAGGCCGAACAGGGCTGGTTCTTTCGCCTTTACCAACCAGAGCATGTCTTCGATCCGCTGGATGGCAAGACGTATCTGCTTGAAGAGGCGGCCGATGGATTGCTGACCAACCGCTCGAGCGCCTGGACGTTGAAGCCCGGAGAGGACTGGCATGGGTATCAGGACGAGGATATTGCCGACGATTACTGCATGCTCGATCCGGCAAAGGTTACGATCCTATCACCCGGCGTGAATGCGCAGGGTGTGGTGGACGACTGGGGCATTCCGGCGGCGATCCTCACCGAATTTCTCGATGGCCGCCGCGTTGAAATAGCACGCACTGGCGACTACACCGTGCTGGTGTTGTTCTCCGTGGGTACTAGTAAAGGCAAGTGGGGCGCGCTGCTGGAGAACCTGTTCGAGTTCAAGAGGCTCTATGACAGCGAGGCTCCTTTGGAAGAGGCGCTGCCGGAGCTGGTTTCGAAGTATCCTGCGCGCTATCGCAACGTCACGCTGAAGGAGTTGAGCGACGAGATGCACGCGGTGATGCAGCAGTTGAACCTCTCTGGGCTGGTGAACGCGGCGGCGGATGAGGACTTCGATCCGGTGCTGACGCCGGCACAGACGTATCAAAAACTGCTGCGTGGTGAGACCGAGAAGGTGCGCTTTGCGGAGATGGCCGGACGCATCGCAGCGGTGATGCTGGTGCCGTATCCGCCGGGTATTCCGATGAGTATGCCGGGTGAGCGGCTGGGTGGTCCGGAGAGCCCCGTGATCAAACTGATCATGGCGATGGAGGAGTTTGGCAAGCGCTTCCCAGGCTTCGAACGCGAGACGCATGGCGTCGAGGTGGACGAGCATGGCGACTACTGGATGCGTGCTGTCATCGAAGTGCCGAATGGAAAGAAGAATGGGCGCAAGCAGAAGGGGCCGAGTTCGGCACCGCCTGTGAAGCGGCGCAAGAAGAATTTGCCCGGGGACGATGGTCCTCCGCAACCTGGCACGCCGGTGCGGATCTCTCCGGAACGATAGAGGCAGTGAGTGAAAAGCGAAGGCCCCGGATCTCTCCGGGGCCTTGCTGTTTGTGTGCGACGCGATCCTAGTACATGCCTTCCATGCCGCCGCCGTGGCCGCCGGGGGCCGGAGCTTCCTTCTTCTCCGGGATCTCAGCGATGATGGCTTCGGTGGTGAGCAGCAGGCCAGAGATCGACGCCGCGTTCTGCAGGGCAGTGCGCGTGACCTTGGTCGGGTCGATGACGCCGGCCTTCACCAGGTCCTCGTAGACGTCGGTTCCGGCGTTGTAGCCGTAGTTCGCGTCCTTCGAGTCGTGGATCTTGCCGATGACGACCGAGCCCTCTTCGCCGGCGTTGCCAACGATGGTGCGCAGCGGCTCCTCGATGGCGCGGCGGATGATGTTTGCACCGATCTTCTCATCACCTTCGAGCGTCTTGATGAGCTTATCGACCGCTGGGATGGTGCGGATGAGAGCGACGCCGCCGCCCGGGACGATGCCCTCTTCGACAGCCGCACGGGTTGCATGCATCGCGTCCTCGACGCGCGCCTTCTTCTCCTTCATCTCGGTCTCGGTAGCTGCACCGACCTTGATGACGGCGACGCCGCCGACGAGCTTCGCAAGCCGCTCTTGCAGTTTCTCGCGGTCGTAGTCGGAGGTGGTCTTCTCGACCTGAGCGCGGATCTCTTTGACACGGCCCTCGATCTTGGCGTCTTCACCACCACCGTCGACGATGGTCGTGTTGTCCTTGTCGATGGTGATGCGCTTGGCGGTGCCGAGGTCTTCGAGCTTGACGCCCTCGAGCTTTATGCCGAGGTCTTCAGTGATGGCCTTGCCGCCTGTCAGCACGGCGATGTCCTCGAGCATGGCCTTGCGGCGGTCACCGAAGCCAGGAGCCTTGACGGCCGCGACATTCAGCGTGCCCCGGAGCTTGTTCACGACGAGCGTTGCGAGCGCCTCACCGTCCACGTCCTCTGCGATGATGAGCAGTGGCTTGGCGGTACGGGCGATCTGCTCGAGCAAGGGGAGCAGGTCCTTCATGGTGGAGATCTTCTTCTCATAGATGAGAATGTAGGGGTTCTCGAGAGCGGCTTCCATGCGCTCCGCGTCGGTGACGAAGTAGGGCGAGAGATAGCCGCGATCGAACTGCATGCCCTCGACGACGTCGAGCTGGGTCTCCATGGTGCGGGACTCTTCGACGGTGATGACGCCGTCCTTGCCGACCTTCTTCATTGCCGCGGCGATGATGGAGCCGATCTGCGCGTCGGAGTTGGCGGAGATGGTGCCGACCTGCGCGATCATGTCGCCGGTGACGGGCTTGGAGAACTCGGAGAGAGCTCCGCCGGTGACGACGCCGTGCTCATTGCGCTTGCCGATGATGGCCTCCACGGCCTTGTCGATGCCGCGCTTCAGGGCTGCGGGATTCGCGCCGGCTGCAACGGTCTTGACGCCCTCGCGGAAGATGGCCTGAGCGAGGACGGTTGCGGTGGTGGTACCGTCGCCTGCGATGTCCGAGGTCTTCGAGGCAACTTCCTTGACGAGCTGTGCGCCGACGTTCTCGATGGTGTCCTGAAGTTCGATTTCCTTGGCGACGGTGACGCCGTCCTTGGTAATCGTGGGAGAACCGAACTTCTTCTCAATGACGACGTTGCGGCCCTTGGGACCGAGCGTCACCTTTACCGCGTTGGCGAGCGTGTTGACGCCACGCAGGATCGCCTGACGCGAATCTTCTCCATGCAGAATTTGCTTAGCCATTACTTTTCCTTGTGCCGGAAGTTCCGGCGAATGTGCTGGTGAATCAAAATCGTGTGTGCAGCTACGACCCGAGGCAAAGCAGCCTCTCGCCGGCTGCGCAGGACTACTTCTTGAGGATGCCGAGGACCTCTTCCTCGCGCATGATGAGGAACTCCTCGCCGTCAAGCTTGATCTCGCTGCCGGAGTACTTGCCAAAGAGGATCGTGTCGCCGGCTTTCACGTCGAGCGGGAAGACCTTGCCTTCGTCGTTGGACTTACCCTTGCCGACTGAGATGACCTCGCCCTGCTGCGGCTTTTCCTTGGCCGAGTCGGGGATGATGATGCCGCCACGGATGCTTTCGCCCTCTTCGAGGCGGCGAACCAGAATGCGATCGTGCAACGGCGTAAATGAAGTGGCTGCCATGTTGATGCTTCTCCTTGATTTTCTGTTGAATCGGATGTTCTGTTTTCTGCTGATTGTGAGAGAGCAAAGGTCATTCCGGGGAGTTGAAAAGCTACCCGACGGCTGCGTTAGCACTCTCTACTACCGACTGCTAATGTAGTTCATCAAGACGTCAGAGTCAACAACCCTTGGGTGAAATATGAGTAAAAAACACTAAGATAATATTGGTTGCCTGCGCTCGGGGTGAAAGGGGCCGAAATCAGGACTTCCGCGATAGAATCAGGCCATGAGGGACGCACTAAAAAACTCCAGAGTTGGTTTGAAGATGGGCTGGGTCGCAGGCCTGGCGGTTGCAATGGCCATGGTGTCGGCGGGTGCCGCGCAGAGTACGCGGGACGATGGACATGGGCGCAAATGGAAGCCATTGCCCACCCTGGCGCACGTTGTTGTGACGGTAACGAAAGGTTTTGACGGCAAACCGATGCCCCATGCGGCGGTGGTCTTCCATGCGACGCTCAACGGCCGGGACGACGGCAATCTGGAGGTCAAGACAAACCAGGAAGGCAAGGCAACCATCGACGTCATCGAAGTTGGCAGCGACGTGACGCTGCAGGTGATTGCGAACGGGTTCTCGACCTACGCCCAGAATGTGAAGATCGATGAGCCAACCAAGCTGTTTGAGGTCAAACTGCTGCGGCCGCGTGAGCAGGTTTCGGTGTACGAGAACAACCTCGGCAAGGCATCGGAGCTGAAGCCCGGGATTCAGGAGCCTCCCCGCCCGGTGATCCCGGCGGTGAAGGTTGGTCCCACAGGTTATGCGCTTCCGCAGGACACGCCTGCAACGAATGAGTCCTCTCCGTCTTCGCAGGTCACGCCGACTTCACAGCCGGGCTCGCCACAGTGAGCACGGAGAAGAACATCGAGTCGGGCTTGCACAGGGGCCAGATGACACGACCGCTGGAGGGTAAACGGGCGCTGGTCACCGGCGGAGCCAAGCGCATTGGCCGCACGCTGGCGCTGGCGCTGGCTGAGGCTGGAGCCGATGTTGCCGTTACCTATCGTGGGTCTGAGAACGAGGCGCAGGAGACCGTGTTGGCTCTGCGGGCGTTCGGTGGTACGGCGCTGGCTGTGAGCTGTGATGTGCGCGAGGAGTCCAGCGTGCAGGCAGCGGTTGCAGCCGCAGTCGAGGGTCTGGGCGGCCTCGATCTTCTGGTGAACAATGCAGGCGCATTTGAAACGGTGCCGCTCGAGCGGATCAGTGTCGCCGAGTGGGATGCAATGTTCGAGGTCAACACGCGGGGACCGTTTCTGGTGGCCAAGGCTGCGCATGCGCACCTGAAGGCCGCGCGCGGACGGATCGTGAACATTGGGTCGCTGGGTGGGCTGCATCCGTGGGCGACGCATGCGCACTACTGTACGTCGAAGGCGGCGTTGCACATGCTCTCGCATACGATGGCCAAGGCCTGGGCACCGGAGATCAGTGTGAATTGCGTGGCCCCGGGCATGATCGTGATGGGCGAGGGGAATCCCGGCTACGAGCCGTTTGCACTGAAGACGCCGATGCAGCGCAATGGCCGCGCGGAGGACGTTGCCGCGGCAGTGCTGTTTTTTGCAACCGGGCCGCACTTCATCACGGGCCAGCTTCTCGCTGTCGACGGCGGACTCGGACTGTAGGGAAGCAAGACATCGCCGGGTGCCTCAACTGTAGCGATTGTCTTTTCTCTGCTTCCAGAAGATCTGCCACCAACGGCGGGTGAGCTCCGAGTCGTCCTCGTAGAGGTGACGCGGCTCCTCCTGTGGAGGCAGGGTGCGTCCCTCGAAGGCTGCCATGGGGTTGGTAGTGCAGAGCCGATGGGCGTACTCGGTACCATATTTTTTGGTGACGAGATCATATGCAGAGCGCATGCGCGGCGGGCGCGATTCGGTATTGTGCGCATCGGTGGCGAGGAAGTGAACCCACCGGTTGGCGAGCAGCCGGTGAGACATGCGCTCGGCCTCGCGGCCCATCCTGCCGATTACGGAGCTGGTCGTGATCTGGGTGAGCAGTCCGATGCGCATCCAGTCGGCGAGGCGTTTGGGGTCGCGCTGTAGCGTAGGGTTGCGCTCGGGATGGGTAAGGATGGGCCTCATGCCGGCCAGACCAAGCTCGTAAAACGCCTCGTCGAGGTGTGGGGAGAGGCCGTAGTCGGGTAGCTCGACCAGCAGGTAGTCGCCGCCGTTCAGGGTGTATTTTTTAGGGTGGGCCAGGGCATCCTGTATGTTGTCGTAGCTGAGGTGGAAGTCACAGCCAGCGGCAATCGTAAGCGGAATGGCTTCGCTCGCCAGAGCAGAGCGCAGGGCATTCAGTTGCTCGGAGATGTCGCGTGGATCGAAGGTGTAGACGTTGTTGGCATGGGGCGTGGCCACGACGTGGGTGATGCCGTCGCTGGCGGCGATGCGGGCCATCGCGACCGACGTCTCAAGGTTCGGAGAGCCGTCGTCCAGGCCGGGGAGCAGATGATGGTGGAGATCAACCATGCGAACTACCGCCAGAGTAACACTGTGCAAGCTCCTTCACGGCAGAGACTTGCGCCTCAGGCAGCCGGGAGGGTTGTTTCTGCATCGAAGGAACAGGTTTGCCAGATCAGTGTTCGCGCCTCTGCAAGGCTGCATCCACGTATGATGGTGGAACGCGGTTTGCGTCGAACAAAGGGCGAGTGTTTGCCGGTAGGCTACGAAGCTAAGGAAAGCAGTTTCAAGGAATCTTCATTCATGGCAGAACAGACAACGAATCAGTCGAAGCCCCGGGTTTTGGTTGCGGACGACGAACAGGTAATTGCCAATACACTTGCGATTATTCTGAACCAAGCGGGCTTTGAGGCACGCGCCGTCTATAGTGGCGAAAAAGCGCTTGAGGCACTGGACACCTTTCACCCGGACATGCTGATCTCCGACGTGATCATGACCGGCATGACGGGGATTGATGCGGCGATTCAGACCCGGATCAAGCTTCCGAACTGCAAGATACTACTGTTTTCCGGTCAGGCTGCCACTGCTGATCTGCTGGAGCGGGCGCGCACTCAGGGCCATGAGTTCGAGATCCTGGCCAAGCCGGTGCACCCCACGGACCTGCTGGCCAAGTTGCGCGGCTGAAGCCGGCCGGTCTGCCGGGTTTCGCCTGCGAGAGCCTCCGCTGCTCGCAGGCCTCAGAGCGATTTGCCTTGGCGCTGGCGGAGCAGTTCCTGGTGCTTCGCCTCAATCAGGAATTCATAGAAGCTTTGCAGGGTGGCATACATCACTCCTGCGGGACCGTCGAGCAGAGCTCCGCGTACAAACATCATGTAGCACCACTTAATTAGCGGTCGCGCTGGAAGCTCGTAAAAGATAGCCTTCTGGGCGACACGTCGCTCATGGAAGTTGGGCGCGAAGAACGCCTGGTAGAGCGAGGCCCCGCGCGTCGCTTTGCCATTGGCAAGCAGTTCCGCTTCTTTGCTGGAGTAGGTATTGTGCTTGGCCACCCAGTGGCTCAACCCTTTTGAAAACGCAAGGTGGTCGAAGGGCGCATGCAGCTCGCGAACCTCGCCGTTGATCTCGACGACCTCGTTGACGTCGCGGGTATAGTGTGCGTGTCCGACACGCAGCAGGCGCACGTAATAGGGCGTCATCTGCGCATGCTTGAGCCAGGTTCCCCACATGAAATCGCGGCGGCGGATGCGAAAGCCAGAGACATGGGCTGGTGCAGCAGCGACGGCTGGCAGCATCTCGGCGGAGAGTTCTGCGGTAGGCCGCTCGTCGGCGTCCAGCACCAGCACCCAGGCGTGGCGGAAGGGAAGCAGCAGGCTCGCATTGCGCTGTGCCGCGTAGTTGTCGAAGCGTCGCGTGGTCACGGTAGCGCCACGCTGGCGCGCAATCTCCGCGGTGCGGTCCGTGCTAACCGAGTCCAGGATGTGAATGTCATCGCACCACGTCACTGAATCAAGGCAGCCAGGCAGGTCCTGTTCCTCATTGTGAGTCAGGATGAGCACCGAGATCACGCTTCGCCTCCGGTGGGTGCAGGCTCAGCACGGAGCTCCGGAAGGGTGCGGTTTCGCTCGCGGATGGCCACGGCAGGGTTACCGCTGTACACGGTCCATGGTTTGAGATCGCGTGTTGCGACAGAGCCGAGGCCGAGCACAGCCCCCTCGGCGACGTGGATACCCGGCGCCACCGAGGCGCGGGCGCAGATCCACGCATAACGCTCGATGTGCATGCGATAGGCAAGCAGCGGGAAGTCAGAGTGATTGTAGTCGTGGGTGGCTCCGCAGATATAGCAGTCTTGCGAGAGGATGACGTGGGTGTCGAGTTGAATCTCCGAGGGGTTGTAGATCTCCACACCATCTGCAGCGGCTACGTGATCCGCGCAGTTCAGGTTCCACGGCGCCCACACTCGCGAGGCAGGATAGAAGTGGCAATCGTCTCCAAGGGTCGCGCCGAAGAGGCGCAGCAGCATTGCCCGCCATGCATGCAGGGGTCGCGGCGAGGTCCGGTACAGAAGCAGCCAGCAGGTATTCCAGATGAGCCGCCGCAAGCGGTTGCCGAAGGTAAATGCCGGACGTGTATAGGCGTCCGCATGGCTCTCGGCGGGTATGTGGTCGGTGGCGCGGTAATCTGCGTGGCGGGCCATGGGTCAGTTAGCCTCGGTGGCGATTGGAGTGTGCGACTGCGCCCGAAGCTGCTCAAACGTGCGCAGGATCAGGGCACTGTTCCTACGCATATCGTATCGCGAGGCGAAGGTGGCAAGCGCCTGCCTGCGCATGGCGTCGTGCTGGCCCGGCGTCAGGGCGAGCCAGCGTTCGAGCAGTTGTGTGGCTCCATCGAGGGTATCGGGCTCCACGAGGCCACAGCCATCGGCCGCAATCTCAGGGGCGATGTTGATCTGGTCGGAGATAAGCACGGGGCGACCACAGGCCAGCGCCTCAGCGACGGCTATGCCGAAGTTCTCCTGGTGCGATGGCAGAACGAAGGCATCGCAGGTAGCAAACGCACCCCATTTGGCGTCCCCCGTCAACATGCCCGGCCAATGTACGCGGCTGCTGAGCCCTGCCGCATCGGTGATCTTTTCGAGCTCTTTGCGCAGTCCCTGCGGGTCCGGGCCGGCCATGATCAGATGCAGGTCAGGGTGAGCAGGCGCGACCGCCGTAAAGGCCCGCAGCAGCAGGTCGCAGCCCTTCTTGGGGTGAATGCGCGAGAGATACAACAGAAATCTGCGACCCTTGTCCCCAGTACCGAGTTCGGGACAACGTTCGTAAAAGGCAGGCACCAGCGCGTCTATGTCTGGGAGTTGTGGGTCTGCCCCATACGAGACCACCATCGGGTGCCAGTGCCACAGCCAGAAGGATTGCGTGGCGAGGTCGCGCTCGAGCTCCGTAGTGAACATGACGCGCGCTGCCGAGCGCAGCACCCAGTACTGCACCAGCACCCAGTAAAACCACTTCTTCATGTGCTTGAGCGGGTAGCGGCGTTTGAAGTAAGGGTCGAGCATGCCGTGAGTGAATACCAGATACGGCTTGTGCCCGGCAATCGCGATCAGAGCAGCCAACCCGGTGAACTCCCACAGGCCATGCACGACGACACCGTCGAAGCGATCGCGGTTTGCCTTGAGCCAGGGAAGCAATTTGGGAGAGTACCAAGACCTGCTCCGGGTACCCAGCGCATGCACTTCGAAGGGAAAGTCTCCGAGGAAGGGAGCGTCCGGGTTGTCCAGTGTCGCCACCTCTGCTTCGTAACCGGGCGGACGATAGCGGACGATCATCCGAATCGCCTCGGTGGGGCCGCCGGCTGAAGGATTGATGGAGCCGACGATGTGAAGGATTCTCATGGGGGTCGTAAACAGATTCAATCGCACTCCGGCAGGGAGAGAGAAACAACCTAAGGGTATCAGTCCATGGTCAATCGTGTGACAGCGGCTAGCGCGGCACGCAGACCCCGGACGTCCTCTTCTAACGTCCAGGCACTGATGCGCTGGCGGGCGTGCTGACCCATCTGCCGGGCGGAATCGGGCGAGGCAAAGACGCGCCGCAGGGCAATTGCCAAGGCCGAAACGTCGCCAACAGGGAAGACGCAGCCTTCGACGCCGTCCGTTACTAGATCTGGATGGCAGCCGACGTCGCTGGAGACGATGACGGGGCATCCCGCAGCCATGACCTCGTTGACGATCAGCCCCCAGGGTTCGTGCCGCGAGGGGAGGACGAACACGTCTGCGAGCTGAAAGAAGCGGGGTAGCTCCGACTGGTTTCGAAAGCCAGCGAAGCGTACGTCGTCGAGGCCAAGCTCACGGGTACGATCCTCCAGCATAGCGCGCTGTTCGCCGTCTCCTACAATGACCAGGTATGGGCGCCGCTCGGGAGTTTGATCGGCAATGAACTGGTGATACGCCTCCAGTAGATGGTCCGCGTGCTTGCGAGCCTGGAGTTTGGATGCGAACAGAATGACTGGCCGTCCCGGTGCAAGTCTGAGTTCGGACCGCAGTTCCTGCTCGCGCGGCACAGCAGCCTCTGCACGGTGTGCAAAGTACTGGTTGTCTACCGCGTAAGGCATCAGGAACTGCGGAACGCTGCTGCCGAAGTAGTGGGTCCAGTAGGCGGCGTTCAACGTACCAATTGGCAGCACCGCCGCGATTCCGCTACCCAGGAGCCGAAAAAAGCCTGCCTTGGCCGCCAGCGTCCACGGGCTGCGAACGCGATCGGCCAGCCATGATTCCGCCCGCATCAGTACGGGAATACCGAGGGCATTGGCAGCGAGGATGCCTTGTAGCGCGTTGATGCTGGCGTAGCCATGCACCCACAGGGCATCGAATGCAGGTCTACCGTCGCTTTGTTGCAGGCGTCGATAGATGCCGCGGCTGATCGGCACCGTAGGCGAGACTTCGCCGGTATCGCGCAGTGGCCGCAGAAACTCTGAGCGGTAGCCCTCTAGCAGCGGCGTGTCCCACGCCACCTCAACGCCGAAGCCTTGATCCTTGTACCCGCGTATCGAGAAGTCCGAGCCGAACAGCACAGTCAGGTCGATCTCCGACTCGAGCGCGATCCTCCGCAGCAGCGGGGCCTGATACTGAATGGGATGGCTCACCAGATAGGCGAGCCGTACCCGGTGCTGGCTGTTGGAAGCCGGATGGGGTTGTGCAGAAGCCGTCATCACAATCGGGCTCCGTATCAGTAGGTGGCGATAAAGAGGGCCAGGTCAGCAATTCCGAGAATGGTGCCGATCGCGCTGGTCGAGAACAGCTGCTTCAACGGAACCGGTGGCAGATAGACAATATCGTTGGGCTGCAGGATGGGATCAGGATCCTTGCCGTTGAGAACTCGCTTGATGTTATACACCGCGACCGTGCGATGGTCCCCGACTGTACGGATGATGCGGAGATCGGAGTTGTTCGCTTCCCACTTAATGCCGCCGCTGAGGGCTGTTGCTTCAGTGAGCGTGAGCGGCGTGTAGGCGTTCAATGGAACAGTTCCGGCAGAGCTGCCGAAGGCGCCGAAGATGTATACAATCCCGATGCGCGAGACCACGATCGTGTCCCCGGGAAACACCGGAATGTTGCCCAGCGAACTGCGCATCGGGTCGGTCCCCAGATCGACGACGATGGGCTTCGAGACCCCAGGCCGGTTGATTGTAATCACATGGCTCGCGGTCGGAGGCAGACCACCTGCTGCCGAGAGGATATCCAGCAAGTGGCGCGAGCCGATCACGGGTAAAACAGCATGCGCTTCGCCGATGATGGTCACCACCGCATTGGGCCCTTCAGTAATCTGAAGGGTCACCTGGGGGTCTCGGTACATACCATCGGCGACGAACTTCTGCGCGATAAGCTGCTCGGCCTGGGTGATCGACAGTCCTTCCAGGTGGACGATCCCGATTAGAGGAAGCAGTACCGTGCCGTCATTATTGATGCGAACCGCTGTTGCATACTCCGGATCGGAGAAGAGGCGGATAGAGATCATATCGCCAATCGTCAGGACGACGTCCCGTTCGCCCGGATAAAGAATGGCAGGATCGACGGTGGCTGGGAGCGATTGGTTGTACGTTGCGGTGCTCGATGTCGCCGGTCCGCTGAATTGCGCGCTGGCAAAAGAGGAACCAAACAGCAGGATGCATACCGCTGCGACGATGCTCCAAGGGTGGCCGGAGGAGGCCTGGCGAGATTCCAGACAGTGATGGCTCATGGGGATCATTCGCTATCTCCTTTGCCGGTAGTGCTCTTGTCGGGGTCTCTCGGAGGCCATTCCTTGTTGTCGTTCCTGGACTCCCATCCAGCGCTGTCCACGCCCGCTGCCGCATACCCTGTGTATCCGTAGTATCCGTAGTAGGCGTAGTACTCGGGGCTGTTGAGGTCGACGGCGTTGAGCACAATGCCGGTGACAGGGGCTCCCGACCGGACCAGCAGGTCGCGGGCGCGTCGCATAGCGTGCTTGCTCGACTTGCCGTGGCGAACGATCATCACGACAGCATCGGCATCGCGTGCGAGCACCACACTGTCCGTAACCGAAAGCAGCGGCGGTGAATCCATGACAATGTGCGTATACATCCCCCTGCAACGCTCCAGCAACTGGTGCATGGTCTCGGAGCCGAGCATCTCGGTGGGAAATGGGGGAACAGGCCCGCTGACCAGTACATCCAGTTGCGGAATCTCAGGCACCGTCTGAATCGCTTCCTCGAGGCTGACGCTCCCGGTCAGTACCGACGTCAGTCCTACTTTTCCGTTCAGCCCAAAGCGGTGGTGCACAGTGGGCCGGCGCAGATCGGCATCGATAACAAGTACCCGCACATTGCGCTGGGCCAACACGCAGGCGAGGTTGATGGACACTGTCGTTTTGCCTTCTGATGGCGTCGCGCTGGTTAGCAGGATCAGCTTCGGTTCACCGCCCGCAACCGATAGCAGCAGGGACGTACGGAGAGCGCGGAAGGCCTCGGAGAACTGAGACTTCGGGCTGGAGAGGGTTCCCAGGTTGCGCATTGCCGTGGACAGCGAGGTCTCGTCCGAGACACTGCGGCGGGCACGTGGAATCAGCGCCAGTGACGGCAGCCCGGAGACGGCTTCGATCTCCGCCACACTGCGCAGACCTGTATCCAAGCTCTCCAACACGAAGGCGAGGATGACGCCAAAGATCAGCATCACAAACGTATCAACGACAATGATATTTGTGCGTGGTTTGAGCGTCGGACCCAGCGGCGCGTAGGCTGTATCGATGGGCTCGATCTCTGTCGATTCGAGGCCAGCTTCAACCCCGGCGGTCCGCAGTCGCTGCTCCAATCCTTCGTACAGCGTGCGGTTGGATTCGAACTCGCGCTCCCGCAGCGTGTACTCCAGCAGATCATCGCGTAGCTGGTAGGCTGTGGCCTTTTCGGAATCCAGAGCCGCGTTCGTTTGCGTCTCCTGCGCCTTGGCAGCAAGATAAGCCTGCTTGCTCTCGCTGAGGATGCGGTTTTCCTCTACAGCGATCTCCTTGTTCAACTGGGCGATCTGATTGCGCACAGCCAGTTCCTTGGGATTGTTCGGCCCAAGGGTGGCATTGAGTTGCGCAAGATTCGTTTCAGCAAGATTGAGTTGACTGCGCAGCGCGGATACATTGCTCGGTGCGTACGCGCTTCCTGCCTGGTCGAGAATGCTGGGGTCCATGCTGGAAAGGACCTGATAATGGGTCTCCGCTGCGATACGCGCAAGCTCGGATGCCCCCGCCGCCTTGTTCAACTCATCCAGCGTCGAGGTGATCTGGTTATCTTTTGGATCGAAGCCAAGTACGCCGAGCTTCTTCTGTAATTCCAGCATCTGCGCCTGGGAGGTCTCGACTTGTTGCTTGAGGTCATCGAGCTGCGTAGAAAAAAACGTTTCAACGCGGGTGGTGGCATCGGCTCGCGACTGGAAGCTGTGGGCGATGTAGTCCTGCACTAGCTGATTGACGATGTCGGCTGAGAGTTGCGCCTTGCCCGTGGTGCAGCTGATGGTGACAATGTCAGTCTTTGGAAGGACGCTGACAACGACATCCTTCTGCAGTGCCGCGACGACGCGTTGCCGAACAACCGGGTCGTCCACATTTTGATATCGTCCCGCATTGCCCGAGAAGGCAGGATCATTGGCCAGATTGCGATCGCGTGCCACGGAGAGCAGCAGCGAGTCACTCTTTAAGATTGCCAACTCCGTGGGCAGCCGCGATGTGTCTCCTCCGGCCGAGGTAGCTCCAATACGATATTGATTTGATGACCCGCTTCGAATCTCAATCGTACCCGACGCGGTGAAGAGTCGCGGCTGCGTCGCACCTTCATAAAACCCATACAAGGCGCCAAGGGCAGCAATTGCGAGAATCAGTTTTTTGCGGGCACGAATCGTGACCCATGCTTCCGACAAGGTTGCATCGGCGGCGTTCTGGGGAGTTCCTGTAGATGCAGCGGGAGCCTCGACATCCGCCTGCGAATTCTCAATTGGTGCTGGACTCATTAAGTCCCTAGTCTACGCGAACATCGTCCTTCGGCAAACCTGCCCCGAGTCACCAAGGTTCCCCTTCGATTGGGAGCATCGAGTGTATAGATAGACCGGCTGGCACTCTGCGATAATAGGGGGAGAGGTATTGTGTGTATCTCCTTTCAGGTGAATGTTGTTGATGGGTGAAACGATTCAAATCGCAGTGGTGGGTTCGGGTTACGTGGGCTTGGTGGCGGCGGTGTGTTTTGCCGAGATGGGCCACTCGGTTATCTGCGTGGACAACGACGAGCGCAAAGTGGCTGCACTTCAGGGAGGTGAGACCCTGATCCACGAGAACCATCTGCCGCGACTGCTCGGGCGTTATCGCAATACCGGGGTTCGCTTCATGACCGATCTGGGCGAGGCGACGCGCTCTTGCCAAGCCATCTTTGTGGCCGTCGGAACGCCGCAATCGGAGACTGGCGACGCCGACCTCTCTTACGTGGAGGCTGTTGCCAGCGAGATTGCTCGCTCCATCGATGGCTATAAAGTCATCATCGAGAAGAGCACAGTGCCGGTCTATACCAACGAGTGGATTCGGCGCGTAATCGAACGCAACGGCGTTCCACCCGATGCCTTCGATGTGGTTTCCAATCCAGAATTCCTGCGGGAAGGCACCGCGGTCGAAGATTTTCTGCATCCCGACCGGATCGTAATCGGAGCTGACAGTAAGCGCGCCTCGGATCTACTGAGTGCAATCTATGCCCCGCTGACCACGGGCGACTACTACAGCAGCCCGGACGCGATCGCGGGATGTTGTTCTGTGCTGAAGCCGCCGCCATCGCTGCTTACCTCGACCAAGAGTGCGGAGATCATCAAGCATGCATCGAACGCCTTTCTAGCGCTCAAAATATCGTTTATCAACGCCGTCTCCAACCTGTGCGAAGCTGCCGACGCCAACGTAGAGCAGGTGGCCCAGGGCATAGGACTGGACTCGCGCATTGGTCCCAAGTTTCTTCGCCCCGGCATCGGCTATGGAGGCTCCTGCTTTCCCAAGGACATCGCGGCGTTTCGCTCGGTAGCAGAGCAGATGGGGGTCGACTTCAGCCTGCTCAGTGAGGTCCAGAAGATCAACGACAATCAGAAGAAGCGGTTCCTGAGCAAGGTGCGGTCGGCCCTGTGGACACTACGCGGCAAGAAGTTGGCTGTCCTCGGCCTAGCCTTCAAGGGCGATACCGACGACATTCGCGAATCGCCGGCCATTGACCTGGTGGAGATGCTGCTGGCCGAGGGCTGTATGGTAGTAGCATATGATCCGGCTGCGATGGAGCGCGCCCAAGCAGAGCTGCCGCCCTCCGCGCAGATGCGCTATGCTGACAGCGTTGAGGACGCGGCCGCAGAGGCGGACGCTCTCCTCATCCTGACCGACTGGCGGGAGTTTGCTCGGCTCGATCTTGCGCGACTCCATGCGGTTATGCGCTATCCCATAGTCATTGACGGTCGAAACCTCTACGATCCCCAGCAAATGTTGGAGAGCGGTTTCACGTATCTCAGTACAGGAAGGCCTTCGGCAACCCCCGTGCGCGAAGACGTAAGGCTGGCAGTCTGATCTCTGCTGAGAAATTCGAGATTCTGCTCACAAACATGATGTAGAAAGGTGGTTGTAGATGGCGGAACGACTGGTGCTTGTGACCGGAGCGGCAGGATTTCTCGGGTCACATCTCTGCGATGCTCTCCTGACGCAGGGCGATCATGTGATCGGCGTAGATAATCTTTGCACGGGCAACCTGGAGAATCTCTCCCACCTCAATAATGAGCCTCGCTTCTCTTTTGAGCAGGCTGACATCGTCCAGCCCTTCGATCCAGGGCGCGTGGACTTCATCTTCAATATGGCTTCCCCGGCCAGTCCGGTTGACTACATGCGGTTGGGTATCGAGACCTTGCTGGTTGGCTCTGCTGGAACCATCAACACCCTTGAGATCGCCAGGAAGTATGGCGCTGGCTACCTGCACGCTTCCACGTCCGAGTGCTACGGTGACCCGCTCGTACACCCGCAGGTGGAGTCCTACTGGGGGAACGTAAACCCCATCGGTCCTCGCTCGGTCTACGACGAGGCCAAGCGCTTCTCCGAGGCTGCCGTTGCAGCCTATCACCGCTATCATGGCGTCAATACGCATCTGGTCAGAATCTTCAACACATACGGACCACGGCTGCAACCCAACGATGGCCGCCTCATCTCAAACCTCATGATGCAGGCCCTGCGCGGCGATCCTCTGACCATCTATGGCGACGGCTCACAGACCCGTAGCTTCTGCTATTGCTCCGATCTCATCGACGGAATCGTTCGCCTCGCCGCCAGCGAAGAACACGACCCGGTGAACATCGGGAACCCGGGTGAATTCACTATCCTCGAGTGCGCCCGTGAAGTGCAGTCGGTGGTGGGCTCCCACAGTGAGATCATCTTCAGACCGCTGCCGCAGGATGATCCTGCGCGTCGCCAGCCGGATATTACGCGCGCGCAAACGCTTCTCGGATGGTCGCCGAAGGTTGCACTGCGTGACGGTTTGGAGCGCTCGCTCGAGTACTTCACGCGCTGCGTTGAACGTGAAAATGCCCGCGTGTAGGGGGCATCTACGGGATTGTCTGCCAGCAACGAGAGCAATAGCCGCAGTTAAGGCTTCCCGGCCTCCTCGTCCATGTGCAGCCGAGGATACCACTTCAGCCGTACCGCGATCGTGTTATCGATGTTCGATCCGTTTCCAGGATTGCTGATGTAAATAGGCGCCTTCCAGCGTTCGATCTGCATCCATGCATTCAGTTCGACGTTCTTGCCCAGGCGCTTCACGACGTCGATTTTGAACTGATCCTGCGAGGTGCCGCCGGGGATGAAGTCCGTTGGTGTGCGCTTGAGCATGTACTCCAACTGCACCCACTCATTCGCGGAGAGATGATAGGTGAGCCACGCCTGTCCACCCTTAGCCTCGCGCCCAATCCAGTCGCCCATGATGAGCCCTTTGTTGGTGTAGCCCTGCCGCTGGATGACCTCCCAATATTCGCCGGAGCCATGTTGGCATATCAGCGTTGAGCAGTCCGTGCTAACGCCTTCAATCCGGAAGTCGAGCTTGGGCATGCCCGGAATCTGCGAGAGGTAGAGCCCCGGCCGGTAGTCTGCGCGGCGTGGAGCGCTGATGGGCGAGACGTCGTCATGCGAGATCGAATCGGCGTATAGCGTCAAATGATGGCTGACGAACGGGAGCCGCCATGAGAAGTTGAAGTCGCTGAAACGAGCACCCGGGTCGTTTACCGAGTACTTGAGCGAATTGTTGGTGTCGCTGATCGAAAAGAAGCTCTTCAGGAAGGTGTGGATCGTGATCGGTTCATCGCAGGGGGTGTAGGTTCCATCCGGCTGCACGCATCCGTGTCCGTGCCCGCCCCAGATCACAGTGCGTGAGAAGGCAAACTGAACGTTCGTCGTCGGCGCAAAGCTGAATATCTCGGAGTGAACCCATGGCTCGTTGGGTGCGGTGTGACCCTTCAGCGATCCTACAAAGAAGTCGTAACGCATCGGACCCAGTAGATCGGAGATCAACGGCACATGCAGGGGCTCGACGCGGTTGATGCGGAAGGAGTAAACGTCCTCCGCATTATTGCTCCAGTTCATCGCGCTGCCCATTCCCGGGCCATCCCACGAATCGGATTTGCCGGCAGAGATCTCATGCCCCATCACGTGGAATGAAAGCGTTGCCTCAATCAGCCGGAACGGATTCTGCGCATCAATCACTGCCGCCGGAATCGTTGCCTGGTTGGCGTTATACGGATTGCAATAATCGATCTCGTCGATGAAAGACAGCTCCTCTGCCAGACCAATCGGTGCCTGTGTGCTGCATGTTCCCGTGGTGTTAACCGAATAGCCTGTCCCCGACGGTGCGTGCTGATACTCCCCGCGCACGTACAGTGAAAACCGTCCATATTCATTCAACGTGGCAAAGCCGGTGATGTTATTGAGGCCCGGCTCATAGGGGCGACCGTAGTCCTGCGAAATCGTCTGCCCAAGATGAAAGCTGTCGCGCAGGGTTTGCCCGCTGATGCCCATTACACGCGTGTAAACGGACTGCACGCCATACACATTTCCGCGCTTGAAATGTTCTGCAACCGTGGCATCCTCGGAGCCTTCCGACGCGATATATTCATCCAGCTTGGCCAATAGGCCGATGGCCTGGTCGTTGCCGCTGGCAATGATCGCCGGCGAAGATTGCTCCAGCATATGCAGCAGGCTGCGCCGCGTCCACGGCCGCATATTGATGAAGGCTGTATTCAGATAGCCCATCGAATACAGCCGCAGCGCCATCGGATACACAATGCTGTCGACGGGAATATAGGCGGAGCCAAGTGTGTCGTGACGTGGCCCCATTCCGTTCGGCGCGTAGGGAGGCAGGGCCGGTCGGGTATCCGGCGAGACCTGCTGCGCAGCGGGTATCGACTGATACGCTCCGTCGGGCGTGGAACTCGCGCCCGGAACAGCAGGCTGCGTCGATGAAGGCGTAGTCGATGGCACGGGCACATCCTGGGACCGTGCGACCGGGCCGGCAAGCGTGAGCAGAAGGAAAGCCGCAGCCGGCCAGAGAAGCGTGGCAGCGTGCCCATGGGGTCTGGGAAAGAACATGCTTTGAGTGTACTGGGAGGCAGGCTCTTTTGAGCGCTGGGGACGAGCGCAACGCAGAGAAAATTCAGGCTGCCGAAAGGGTTGCCAGACTCGGGAAGCTTTGTTGAACCGCATCGTGCGTCACAAAAATCTCAGCGTTTGAGAGTAATCTTTCGTGCGGCCATGTACTTCTCCAGCCGCGAGATGGGTTGGCTCGACCGCTTCATCTTCGCCGTCGTTCCTGGCGGCGTCCTCACAGCCCACAGCACAGCCGGTCCGCCTCCCAGTCGCGCCCGCAGGACCGACTCCTGCATTACGCGGTAGACCGCAACCGCGTCTTCGCCATCGACGGTCAACACGGGCATCTTTACCCGTCGGGCAAACCGGCTCATCGCTGCAAAGTCGAGCACAGGCTCTGCGCGTTTGCCGGAGCGTGGGGTTGCACCTCCCGTTGCGTCGTCGCAGACCAGCACAAACGGTAACTGCGACTGCTGCGCCCAGTCCAGCCCAGCCTTCCAACCTGGCTCAGCCTCGCCAGCCCGGGCAAAGGCCAGCACCATACCGTCGGCTCCGGCTGCCTGAAGACCACGCGCCGCAGCAGCGCAAAGATGCAGCCTGGCATCGAGCGAAGAGGCGTCGATCAGGCTTCCCGTTGCGCGGTATTTCTTCGCCGCCGGCGCCAGGGTCACCGCCACCCCATCCCCGCCGCGCGCACTCAGTAGATCTCCAGGTAGCAGGTGAATCGACGTCGCAGCGAGCAGTGCTTCGCGCGCAGGGCTGCTGGATCTCTGCTTGCGCTCCAGTGCGCGGCATTGAAGCATCAGCGCGTGTAGTTCACGAAGCTTGTTATGGGGTAGAAGCGGATTTTCAGACAAGCCAGATGCCCTCTCGCACGCGATAGTAGTGGATATTGATGTTCGAAATGATCCTCTCAGCGCACACTCTTGGTGCGTTGAGAGGAAACGGCCTATGCTCTGAATGCGCCCGCGCCTTCGATGGACAGCCCCAGCTCCGCGAATGCCTTCTCTGCAACCGCAGCCTTCACAACGCCCTCGCGGGCCAACTTTGACAGCATTGCCGCGACGATCGATTCCGCATCGACCTCGAAGTGACGGCGAAGGTGTTCGCGATTATCCGAGCGTCCAAATCCGTCCGTCCCCAGCGAGACCAGACGCGTTCCCAGCCACGGCGCCAGCGAGTCCGGCAGCGACTTCATGTAGTCGCTCGCTGCGATGATCGGCCCCGCAGCGTCCTTCAGTGCCTTTACCACAAACGGAGAGCGCTCCTTCGCCGCCGGGTGCAGACGGTTCCATCGCTCCACCTCCAGGCAGTCGCGCCGCAGTTCGTTGTAACTGGTTACACTCCACACATCCGCCGCGATGTTGTACTTCTCCGCAAGCATCTGCTGTGCGCGCAGCACCTCGTTCAGGATCGGCCCGCTGCCAAACAATTGCGCCTTTGCCGGCCCTTTCTCTGCTGCTTTGACCTTGTACACACCGCGCAGAATGCCCTCGCGCACGCCTTCACCTTCCGGCATTGCTGGCATCGCGTAGTCCTCGTTGTACATTGTGATGTAGTAGAAAGCATCTTCACCGTCCTCATACATCCGGCGAAGTCCATCCTGCACAATCACGGCCATCTCATACACAAACGCTGGGTCGTAGGTGATGCATGTCGGAATCGTTCCCGACAGAATCGGCGAGTGCCCATCCTGATGCTGGAGGCCTTCGCCAAGCATCGTGGTGCGCCCCGCAGTTCCGCCCATCAGGAAGCCCTTGCCGCGCGAATCCGCAAAGGCCCATGCCATATCGCCGATGCGCTGAAACCCGAACATAGAGTAGTACATGTAGAACGGTACCATCGGGATGTGATAGTTCGCATACGAAGTTCCCGCCGCGGTAAAGCTGGCCATTGCGCCGGCTTCAGTGATGCCCTCCTCGAGAATCTGCCCACCCTTTTCTTCGCGATAACTCAGCAGCATGTCGGAATCGTGCGGCGTATATTTCTGCCCCTCATGCGCGTAAATGCCGACCTGCTTGATTACCGACTCCAGCCCAAACGTGCGTCCCTCATCGGGCACAATCGGCACAATCAGCTTGCCGATCTTTGGCTCCTTGAGTAGTCCGCGCAGCATGCCAACGAAGCCTAGTGTCGTCGACACCGAACGCCCGCGCGAGCCATCCAGCCACTCCTTGAAGAACTCCAGCTTCGGCGCAACAAAGTCCGACGTGGGCACTTCACGCACGGGCAGATAGCCGCCCAGTTCCTGTCGCCGTGCCTGCATGTATTGCAGCGCGGGATCGCTCGGTTCGGGCCGGTAGAACTCCGCATCTTTCACGGAGCCGTCTGGCAATGGGATATCGAAGGTGCTCACAAACAGGGCCAGCGACTCATCACTCAGCTTTTTCTCAGAGTGCGTGGCGTTGCGCGCCTGCGCCGATCCAAGGCCGTAGCCCTTCACTGTCATCGCCAAAATCACCGTCGGTCCGCCCTTGTGCTCCAGCGCGCGCTTGTAGGCGTTGTAGATCTTCGCCGGATCATGACCGCCGCGGTGCAGGCGAATCAACTGGTCATCGGTCTTGTCTTTTACCATCTCCAGCAGCTCCGGGTACTTGCCAAAGAAATGCTCGCGCAGATACGCTCCGCCCTTGGCCTTGTACGCCTGGAAGTCACCATCGACGCACTCTTCCATGCGTTTCAACAGAAGACCCTGATGATCGCGCGCAAACAGTTCATCCCAGTCCGCTCCCCAGATCACCTTGATCACATTCCATCCCGCGCCCAGGAACGTGCTCTCCAGTTCGTCTATGATGCGTTTGTTGCCGCGCACCGGACCGTCCAACCGTTGTAGATTGCAGTTCACGACGAAGATCAAATTGTCGAGGTGTTCGCGCGTGCCCAGCGAGATCGCGCCCAACGTATCGACCTCATCTGTCTCGCCGTCACCAATAAACGCCCAGATCTTCCGTTCGGTCTTCTCAATCAGCCCTCGGTTTTCCAGATACTTCATGAACCGCGCCTGATACACCGCGTTCAGCGGCCCAATACCCATCGACACCGTGGGGAACTGCCAGAAGTCCTTCATCAGCCACGGGTGCGGATAGCTCGAAAGTCCAGGTTCGCTACGCAATTCATGGCGGAAGTTCTTCAGTCGCGCGTCGTCGAAACGTCCTTCCAGATAGGCACGCGCATACACGCCCGGAGAAGCATGTCCCTGGAAGTAAATGAAGTCGCCCGGCTGCTCGCCGTTCGCGCTGTTATGCTTCGCGCGGAAAAAGTGATTGAATCCGACCTCCAGCAGCGTCGCCAGCGACGAGTACGTAGAAATGTGCCCGCCGATGCCAGCGTCCTTCTTGTTCTGCCTGTGCACCATGGCCATCGCATTCCAGCGAATCAATACTTCAATTCTGCGTTCAAGCTTGCGATCGCCGGGGTAGGGAACTTCATCGTACTTCGGAATCGTGTTGCAGAACGGCGTAGTAATGATCCCTGTAGCGGGCACGCCAGCCTCACGAGCACGCGTCCGCAGCGCCGAGAGCAGAATCGCACCCTGTTCCCAGTCATGCGCAATGACGTCGTCAAAGGCTTCAATCCACTCGGCCACTTCATCCGTCAGGTCATGTTTAATCGTTTCGTCCACCTGTATTGCCATCTGTCACACTCCGGGAGATCCTGCCGCGTGAGCGCAGGCACTACGTATTAAGATAATGCGCCGGACATCCATCTGCACAGTGGAGCCCGATCTGCAGAGTTTCGGCCCAACTTGCTAGGTCGAATAATCCGCATTGATGCTGACATACTCGTGGGTCAGATCACAGGTGATGAAGCGTGCCTGCCCAGCCCCACGCCCCAGGTGCATCGTGATCGTGTACGCGCGCGCGCTCATCGCTGCGTGGGTCGCAGCCTCGTCGAACGTCGCCGCCCGCATGCCGTATTCAAATACCGGCAGCCCCCCAATGGTGATCAGCGCCTGCGCCGGATCGAAGGCAACACCCGCTCTTCCCGCCGCAGCCAGCAATCGGCCCCAGTTCGGGTCCGCGCTGGACCACGCCGTCTTGCACAGCGGGGAAGACGCAATCGTCCTAGCAATCGCCAGTGCATCGTCGTCGCTGGCCACGCCAGAAATTTCCAGCGTCACCACGTGAGTCACACCCTCGCCATCGTCGACAATCTGATGGGCCAGGGAGTCGCAAGTCCGCTGCAGCGCCGCCTCGAACGCGGGCAGCGCTGCGCCCTCGGCCGCCACGTTGCTCTTGCCGCTGGCCAGCAGCAGCACGGTGTCATTTGTGGACATATCTCCGTCGATCGAGATGCAATTAAAGCTCGTCTTCACCGCCGCACCAAGCATTGCCGCAAGGTGCTCTGAGCACGCTGCAAGATCGGTGAAAATGTAGACCAGCATGGTTGCATGTGGCACCAACTGCGGTCCGATCATGCCCGCACCCTTTGCGCAGCCGAACAGGTTCACCGTCTTTCCGTCGATTACCAGGCTCTCCTGTACCACCTTCAGCTTCGTGTCGGTGGTCAGAATCGCGGTAGCGAACGCCTCAGCATCCTTCGCATGATCGCCCAGCGCAGCCTTCGCTTCCGGGACCGCCGCAATCAGTTTCTCCACCGGCAGCGGCACCCCGATAATGCCCGTGGACGACGGAAAGATCTCGTCAAAAACGCAACCAAACGCGTCTGCAACCGCCACGCAACTCTTCCTGCAGGCCTCAATGCCCGGCAGGCCCGTCGCGCAGTTCGCGTTGCCCGCGTTGACCAGAACCGCCGACACGCGGCCCCCCGTCAGCGCCAGGTGCCTGCGCCCCACCGTCACCGGAGCGGCGACCATCTGGTTGCTCGTGAACATCGCGGCAGCCGCGGCCCCGCCCTCGCACACCGCCAGCGCCACGTCCGGTTTGCCGCTGGCCTTGATGCCCGCCTTCACCGCGGACCAGCGAAATCCACAGGGAAGCGTATCTGATAGAGAGGTAGAGATTGTGTCGCTCACACAGACCACTTTATCAAGCCCGGCGTATACTCATCCGATAAGTGGGTGATGTGTGCGCAACGGACAGATTCGCGCGCGCTCCAGCAGGAGAGATTCGACAAATGAGCACAAATGGTAACGGACATTCGAACGGCAACGGCCACTCCAACGGCCATTCAAGCGGTAGCCCCAGTGCCCGCGGCAACGAGTACCCAGTGCCAGCGCCGCGCGCGGACTGGATCGTCAAACGCAAGGAAGAAGCGGCGCGCACTGGCGACTGGAACATGAGCCAGATGCACTTCGCCCGCCTCGGCAAAATCACCGAAGAGATGGCCTTCGTCGCGCATAAGGAAAAGATCTCTCCTGAACTCGTGCGCTCCGAGATCGCCAAGGGCACGATGATCATTCCTGCCAACATCAACCATCCAGAGCTTGAGCCCATGGCCATCGGCGTCGAATCGCTCTGCAAGATCAATGCCAACATAGGCAATTCTGCGCTCTCGTCCAATGTCGATGAGGAGTTGCGCAAGCTCCACACCGCCGTCCACTACGGTGCGGACACGGTGATGGATCTCTCTACAGGCGGTGACATCGGCATGATTCGCAACGCCATTATTCGCCATTCGCCCGTGCCTATTGGCACTGTGCCCATCTATGAAGCGCTCGCCCGCGTCAAGCGCGTCGAGGACCTCAACATCGACGTCTACCTTGAGGTCATCGAGGAGCAGGCACAGCAGGGCGTGGACTACTTCACTATCCACGCCGGCGTGCTGGTGGAGTACATTCCGTTGGTTTCCAAACGAATTACCGGCATTGTCAGCCGCGGTGGCGCGATCCTTGCGCAGTGGATGACCGCGCACCACAAGCAGAACTTCCTCTACGAAAACTTCGACCGCATCACCAAGCTTATGGCCAAGTACGACGTCAGCTACTCGCTTGGAGACGGCCTCCGCCCCGGCTCGGTTGCGGACGCCTCAGACGAGGCGCAGTTCGCCGAACTCAAGACCCTGGGCGAGCTCACGCGTCAGGCATGGAAGGACGACGTGCAGGTCATGATCGAAGGCCCGGGCCACGTGCCACTGGACAAGATCAAGGAGCAGGTAGACAAGGAAGTCGAGCTCTGCGACGGCGCTCCGTTCTATGTGCTCGGCCCGCTGGTCACCGATATCGCTCCCGGTTACGACCACATTACGTCTGCGATCGGCGCGGCCATGATCGGCTGGCATGGCGCGGCGATGCTGTGCTACGTAACGCCGAAAGAGCACCTCGGCCTGCCTAACGAGAAGGACGTCAAGGATGGCATCATCGCCTACAAGATCGCCGCGCATGCCGCCGACATCGCGCGTCACCGCCCGGGCGCCCGCGACCGTGACGACGCCATCTCCCACGCGCGCTATACCTTCGACTGGGACAAGCAGTTTGCTCTCTCGCTGGACCCCGAAACGGCACGCTCCATGCATGACGAGACGCTGCCCGACGAGTACTACAAGGAGTCCGCCTTCTGCTCTATGTGTGGGCCTAAGTTCTGCTCGATGAACTGGTCCAGCAAGGTTGACAAGTTCAACGAAGAGGTCCACGGACTGAAGAAGCCAGACCTCACGCAGATCGTTACCGACCAGATGGCGCTGCGCCACTAACCGCTTTGCAAGCACCAGACCAGCAGTGGTGAGGCTTCGGCTTCACCCCTGCTGGCTTCCCCAATGCAATCTACTTCGCCGCATCCTCCAGGACAGCGGCCGACCGGTTCAGAGCCGCCGTCAGCGCATCGAGCTGCCCCTGCGTCCGCGCATCGTCGGCAGCATCGATGCCCTCGTTCACCCCAGGAATCACCACCGCCGCATAGCCGGTATATTCACCTGGCGCGTAGATCAGGTGCTTGTACCAAGCGCGTCGCGGCAGCCCCGCCTCATTGAGCAGCGCACTCTCCGCATCACGCAGATCCGTGTTCAGCTTCGCCTCTGCCGAGCCCGCAACATTGGACGACTGCCGCTTGTACACCCTTTCGCCAGCCGCAGCAAAACGGTTGGCAGCCGCGGTTGCTGCGCCGAAGTCGACGTGCATCTTCGCTTCGGTTGCTCGCTTCTGTGCGGCGGCCACATAGCCCACTACCTCCTGGCCGTACAGCCGGTAGTCGTAGGGCAGCACGTCCGCGTCGGCCATGTGCAGGATCTCCAGCCCGAATACACGCGCCTGCTGCTGCTCATACGCAAACGCCGGGTCCGCGAACTTCGTGAACCACGTGTAGTCGTCAAACGTCGAATGGTACACCCCATACGGCCCGCCCGATCCGATGTCAGTCGATGGCACGCCAAGGTGCTGGATGAACGGCGTAAAGTCCGATCCCGAACCGAGATCGCCAATGGTAACTCCGGTGCTCGCAGATGCCGCAGCATTTATAGCGCGGCCTCTGCGGCGCGGGCTCGATCGCTGGGTCGCCTCCCACTGCTCATACACCGTTCCGCCCTTGGGGCTCGGAACCGCGCGCGTCACGTCGCGCACAAACTCCTTCAGCGACGGCACTGCCGACGCATCGAAGTCCGGCCCCGCAACGCCCACGTCCGTGTTGAAGTAAGCTACCGCATGGGCCAGCTCCTTGGCGTGCATCTCGACCCACTCGGTCGAGCCCATCAGCCCCTCTTCCTCCGCGTCCCAGCTTGCAATCACGATGCGCCGCTTCGGCCGCCATCCTTGCTTCAGTAGGTCGCCCAGCCCATGCACCGCCTCCAGCATCGCCGCTGTGCCGCTGTTCGGATCGACCGCGCCATAGACCCACGCGTCACGATGATTTCCTGCCACTACCCAGTCTTGTTTCTGCTCCGGGTCCGTACCATCGATCATGCCCACTACATCCCAGATGGTCCGCAGCTTATAGTCCTGTACCAGATTCATGTGCACCTTCACCGCGCCGGTTCCGCCAAGGTGATAGGTGAAGGGAAGTCCGCCCTGCCAATCGCGCGGCGTCTCCGGTCCATCCAGCGCCTGTAGGATCGGCGCAGCATCGTGATACGAGAGCGGGTTCGATGGAATCGACGGTTGGTTCATCTTCGCCGGATCAAGTATGCGCGCGGAGTCCGGCAGGTCTGGTGTTGAAGCCACTCCCGGCGTCTCCGGATCGCCCGGATAGATCGGCAGGAACTGCACGCTGCCACGCTGCACCCCGGTTGCCGGCCGGTAAGGCCCGCGCGGATAGATATCGCCCTTCACGTATCCGTCGTCGGCCGGGTCAGAGTAGATCAGTACGCCTGCCGCGCCGTACTGTTGCGCAATGTAGACCTTCACACCGCGGAAGTTTCCGCCGTAGCGCACGATGACGATCTTGCCCTTCACTCTCACGCCCAGCGAGGCCAGCTTCTTGAAGTCCTCCAGCGTTCCAAAATTCGCGTACACCACGTCCGCCGTCACGTCTCCCGACGGCGACGACCCATGGAACGCGGGCAGGATACGCGGGTCATTCTGGAATGGATCGCCGCCGTAAGCCGCCGGATCCACGTGTTCGGGTGTTGGCCCGGACATCAGCTTTTTCCCGCTGGCGTCGAAGGCTTCGATCTCGATCCTGACGGGCTTGTTCAGCCATACACGGAACGGCTGGATCGTTGTTTGCAGACCCGCAGCCTTGAACTTCTCCGCAACATAGAGCGCAGTCTGGTGGTCCTCCGGTGAGCTGGCCCAGTGTGGAGCTGCTGTGAGGATCTTCAGCTCTTCGCCGGCCAGCTTCGCATCGGGAACGCTCATGAACGCGCGGTCCCAACGGGCCTGCTGAGAAAAGTCAGCATAACCAAACACGTGCGTCGCAGGCGTTTGAGCTGTCGTAGTGCCGAGGAAGACAAAGGGGATGGCAAGCAGTGAAACGGCCCGGGCTGTAAATCGAAGCATAACTAAGAGCTCCTAACGAATTGTTAGGAGTGTACGCGAAGATCACCGTTCGGTTGCAATAAAGCTAAACCGGCTGGGTGCAGAACTTGCAGCGGGTCGCTGCCACGGGAATATCGCTCAGGCACTGTGGGCAGGGCTTGGTCGTGGGTGCAGCGGCCACCGGCGGATTGAACTTCTTCAGCAGGTGCTGTGTTGGCAGCACGAGAAAGAAGTACACCACCCCGGCGATCAGCAGAAAGTTAATAATCGCAGTGAGGAAAGTTCCGTACTTGATCTCGCCACCGTGAAGATGCGCCACCAGGTAATCGAAGTTCGGCTTCCCTACGACTGCACCGAGCAACGGGTTGATGATGTTAGCCGTCAGCGCGGTAACGATCGACGTAAACGCAGCGCCGATGATGACCGCGACTGCCAGGTCCATCACGTTACCGCGCAGGATAAAATCGCGAAATCCTTTTAACATGGATCCTCCGATATTTTGAAAATATGTAGACCTGATTTCCCGCCGAGTATACCGCAGGCTTATGCAGCATAGTAACTGGTCTCCACGCGCAAACCCAGCCTCCCGAAGTATTCTTAATTCATGAGCTCCGCTTCTATTCGCATTCGCCTGCTCGCCTTCGGCTCCTTGAAGGCGATCGTCCCTTCCGGCGGCGACTGGCGCGAGCTGCGCACCGGCGAATCCGTTACCGGCCTGCTGGCCAGGCTCTGCAGTGAAGGAGCGATCGACGAGGCAGTCCTTCGTTCCGCAGCCATTGCCGTCAATCAGGAGTACACTGCCCGCGACCGCACGCTGCACGATGGCGACGAGGTCGCAATCCTCCCCCCCGTCAGCGGCGGCACTGCGCCCACCGAGCCAAATCCTGCTCCCCGCGTTGCCCTCGTGCGAGAACCCATTGTCGCGGCCGCCATCGCGCGCGAGATCAAGGCCGGCGCCGACGGAGCCGTCTGCATCTTCGACGGCATCGTGCGTGACAACACTCGCGGCCGCCGTACCCTGCACCTCGACTACGAAGCCTACGAGGAGATGGCGCTCAAGCAGATGCACCTTCTCCGAGCCGAGGCCATCGAGCACTTCGGTGTGCGCGAGATCGCCATCGTCCACCGCCTCGGGCGCCTCACTGTCGGAGAAACCAGCATCTTCATCGCTGTTGCCTCTGCCCATCGCGGCGCAGCCTTCGAGGCCTGCCGCTGGGTCATCGACACCCTCAAAAAGACCGTCCCCATCTGGAAGCTTGAGCAGTTCGTCGATGGTGCAGCATGGGCCGACGGAGAACCCTTTCCCGACGACCTGTCAAAAGATTCCGGAGTGATTCCCCCCGCGAATTCTCCAGAGACCTCCAGATGAGCTTCACGCTCAACTCCATGGCGACGGTCCTGCTGTTTTCCCTCACCGCCATCGCAGCGACGCAGCAAGAGCAATCAATTCCTATGGAGCGTCCGCCGCTCGCCGCCAGCGCGCCTTCGATTCCCACTCTCCACATTGATGCCCGTCTGGTAAGCCTCGCTCTCAACGTAAGCGACGAGCACGGCGCACCCGTCCCCCATCTCAACGTCGGCGACTTCGATCTCACAGAAGACAACAGGCCGCAGCGCATTGTCTTCTTCGACAGCGAGCAAACCGCGCCGCTCGACATCGTCCTGGCCATTGACGCCAGCGAAAGCATCTTCCCCGATGATCGTCTGGAGCGCGACGCAGCCAGCAGCTTTGTTTCATCGCTGCTGCGTCCACAGGATCGAATTGACCTCATTGCCTTCGCCGACAACGTCGAGGAGGTCGTCCCCTTTACCAGCGAACTCCGGCGCATCGACAGGGGCCTCGATCGCATTCATCCCGGCGATGCAACGGCTCTCTACGACGCCATTGAGCTTGCCAGCCAACTCCTCACCGGAACGCCATGTTCCAACATCGCCCGGCGCGTGATCGTGCTCCTTAGCGACGGAGAAAACACCACGCGCCACGGCACCTACGCCTCCGCTCTTGAGGCGGCCCAGCGCGCTGGCGCCATGATCTACTCGCTGATCCTTGTCCCCGTTGAGGCAGATGCGGGCCGCGACACCGGCGGCGAGCACGCGCTCATTCAACTTGCCACCGATACCGGTGGCAAGTCTTACGCCGTCGCGCAGTCTGGCGATCTCGCGTCCGCCCTGCAGCACGTCTACGCCGACATCCGAAGCCAGTACGCCGTCGGCTACTACGCACCCCGGTTCGGCGTCGAGTCTTCGCAACTCCGGCACATTCATCTGCAGCTAAAGGACCCCACCCTACGCGCGCGTTACACCCTCCGCTATCGCACCGCGTACTACGCCAGCCCACAGCCCTGACACGCGAGCTCTGAGACATTCCCCAAGCACTCACCGTACAATCGGTTCATGGCGACGAAGAAACGTCACAAAGGACCACCAGCAGGTGAAACCGGACAGGAAGCTTTGTACCTGAAGTCGCTCAGCGACCGCCAAGTTCCGATCTCCATCAAGCTGCGCGACGGCGAAGTTGTCAGTGGCTGGATCGAGTACTTCGACGACATGATGCTCCGCCTCACCCGCGAAGGCAAGCCCAACCTTTTCATCTACAAATCGCAGATCCGGACCATCACCGAGGGCGGACCCTCCGGCCAGCGGCGCAGTCCCAACCGCAACGAGAGCGCAGGTTAGCCAATGTCCGATCTTCTTTCCACTGCGGAGTCCATTGCACGCGAGGCAGGGAGCCTGCTGCGCGAGTTTTACCACCGCGGCGTCCGCACCGAGTATAAGGGCGACGTCGATCTGGTCACCGAAGCGGACCGCGCCAGCGAAGCTCTCATCGGAACCCGCCTCCGCGCCGCCTTTCCGCACCACGGCATCTACGGCGAAGAGGGCACCCGCGAAGGCATGGACAGTGAGTTCCGCTGGTACGTGGACCCGCTCGACGGCACTACCAACTTCGCGCACGGATTCCCTGTCTTCTGCGTCGTCCTCGGCTGCGAGCGTCGTCGTCCCGGCCTGGCCGCAGACGAAGACGGCGAGATTATCGCGGGCGTCGTCTATGACCCGCTGCGCGACGAGATGTTCTCTGCCGCCCGCAATGCCGGCGCCAGGCTCAACGGAGAGCCCATGCATGTCTCCCGCACTCGCACGCTCGACGAATCACTCATTGCCACCGGCTTCCCCAGCAAGAAGCGTCACGCCAGTCCCAACGTCCACTTCTATCAGGAGTTCACTCTCCGCTCGCACGGCGTTCGTCGCGCTGGTTCTGCGGCCATCGACCTCGCCTACGTCGCCTGCGGCCGCCTGGACGGCTACTGGGAGTTCCAGCTCAACCCCTGGGACACCTCTGCCGGCTATCTACTGGTCGAGGAAGCCGGCGGCCGCATTACCCACTTCGATGGCAGCAAGTTCACCCTCGACAGCCGGGAGATCCTCGCCACCAACGGCCTCATCTACCCCGAGATGGAGCACCTCTTCTCTGACATGTTCGCTGGCCGCAACCTCGAACCCCTCTGCACGCCAGCCGAGTTTGCCGCGCGCCGGGCTAAGTCTTAGCCTTCACTCCGGCATAGGTTAGACTCTTCCTCCATCAATCGATTCAATCCGGCTGTATCGGGATGGTTGCTCCTTACTTTCGCTTGCAACCGTTCATTCGGGGATGAGCCAATCGAGATCTTCCCAAACGCCGGGCTACTGTCTTTGCCGTTGCAGGATGTTTCGTTGATAGCAATGGATCGGCAAGTCTCCGAGAGAAATAAGTCCTTTTCAGTCCGAATTGTGAATCTTTGCCTGCTGTTGAGTGCACCCATTTTGGGGTTAGAATTGTGGTGAGTTCGCTTCGTAATAAAAAGTACTACCAAGGAGAGTAAGACAGATGGCGTATGTAATCGCGGAACCGTGTATTGGCACCAAGGATCGGGCTTGTGTGGACGCTTGCCCCGTAGATTGTATCCACCCCAAGGCCGACGAGGCAGGTGCTGATAGCGACGATCAGCTCTTCATCGATCCCGCCGAGTGCATCGATTGTGGCGCGTGCGTTCCCGTTTGCCCGGTCTCCGCCATCTTCGGCAGCGACGACCTGCCCGAGAAGTGGGAAAGCTTCCGCGAGAAGAACGCCAAGCATTACGGCCGTTGATTTCCACGCTATTGAACCACTGCAACAGCGCGCAGCCCAAGCTGCGCGCTTCGCTTTTCTACTCCCGAAACCTGGACATCCATGGCCGAAGGCCGCCAAATCCCGCACCACGGTGAGGCCATCGTCCTCCGCACCTGGCCCTTCCACGAGGCCGACCTCCTCGTCTCGCTCTTCACCCGCGAACACGGCAAGGTGAAGGGGACCGCGCGGCACGCCATGAAGTCGCGCAAGCGTTTCGGCGGCGCGCTTGAACCCGCCACTCACGTTCGTGCGCACTATACCGAACGCCCGCACCAGGAACTCGTCCGTCTCGACCAGTTTGAGATTCTCTGGTCGCCACTCACCGCTCCCGTCGACACCCTTCGCCTCGCCGCCCTGCAGCTCGTCACCGAGGTCCTCGAAGAGGCCATGCCCGATCAGGCAACAGACGACAATATCTTCCGCCTCGCCCTTACCGTCCTTACTTCCATACAGTCCACCGCTTCTGTCGCCGCATCCACCGTCATCCCCTCGACCGGGTGTCCTATCTTCGACCCCGGTTGCGCTATCCATACGCTCGCACCTGAGCGGATGGGTGGTGAAGCACAAGCCGCCTCACCCGCCCAGACCCTCACCCAAAGCATCTATCTCCCCATCACCTACTTCTGCCTCTGGATGAACCGTCTCATGGGCTGGATGCCTGCACTCGGCCACTGCGCCGCCTGCGGTTTGCATCTCTCCGACCCAACTCTTCGCGATCAGACTGTCTACTGGTCACCCACGGCTGACGGTGTTACCTGTCGTGACGACCGCCGTCCACAATCCCGCGCCCTTAGCGCCGCCTCCGTCACCGAAGTCCACCGCATCTTCCGCACTCCGCTCGCCGACCTCCTCGCCGAGTCCCGCTCGCCCGTCCACTCCGCTGACCTCCGCATCTTCGCCATCGCCACCCTCGAACGCCACCTCGAACGACGTCTCCGAAGCGCCACTGCATTGTTCGCACACTAAGCATTTAGAATCGAGATGACTTACCAAAGGACGCTCTTACCGATGTCGAGCAAGAAACCTTTCACTTTCCAGGAACTGCTTTTCGCCCTGCAGCGTTTCTGGGCCGAGCACGGCTGCGTGCTCCAGCAGCCCTACGACCTCGAGGTCGGTGCCGGCACCATGTCGCCCGACACCTTCCTGCGCGTGCTTGGCTCCAGGCCCATCAACATCGCCTACGCGCAACCCTCGCGCCGCCCGGCTGACGGCCGCTACGGCGAAAACCCCAATCGCCTCTTCCGCCATACGCAGTTGCAAGTCATCCTGAAGCCGCCACCGGAGCGCGTCCAGGAGCTCTACCTTGAGTCCCTCGTAGCCATCGGCATCGACCTCACCCAGCACGACATCAAGTTCGAGGAAGACAACTGGGAGTGGCCCGTTGGCGGGGCCTGGGGCGTCGGCTGGCAGGTCATGCTCGACGGCCAGGAGATCACCCAGTTCACCTACTTCCAGCAATGCGGCGGCATGGACCTCGATCCCATCTCCGGAGAGATTACTTACGGCCTCGAACGCATTGCGCAGTTCCTCCAAGACCATGACAGCATCTACGACATCGTCTGGTCCCGCGACCCCATTACCGGTGCTGAGCTCACCTACGGAGACGTCCGACTGCACGAAGAGCAGCAGTTCTCCGCCTACAGCTTCGATTACGCCGACGTCGACAAGCTTTGGCAGCACCTCAACCTCTACGAAGCCGAGTGCAAGGCTCTGCTCGACCGCGCCAAACTCGAAATCATCGAAGATAATCCGAGCCATCAGGAGGTGCTTCGCTTCCCGACTCTCGGAGCCTACGAGCTGGCGCTGAAGTGCTCACACACCTTCAACCTCCTCGACGCCCGCGGCGCCATCTCCGTCACCGAACGCGTCGGCGTCATGGCGCGTATTCGCAACCTCATCGTCGGCGTCGCCAAGATCTATGCCGAGCAGCAACGCCTTACAGCCCTGCCCGAACAACTCACCACCGCTTGAGGATTGCCTTTACCGGATTTTCCTTTGCCGGATTAGCCTTGAGCTTGAGCCCACTGAATCGAACCGCAGATAAACTCGGGACTTAGCCCCGGCCTCGTGGCGATGATTTCGCGCGAAGCACCACAGGAACCACATGCCAGACTTTTTACTCGAAATTGGATTAGAAGAAGTTCCCGCCCGCATGATCGCCAGCGCGCAGTCCGAACTCCTCAAGCGCACCCTTGCTCTCCTCACGCGCGAACAATTAATCCATCCGGAGCAGCTCGTCTCCGACGGTCTCGCGCACAGCTACTCTACGCCTCGCCGCCTCGCCGTTCTCGTCCGGCACGTCCTCGTCCAGCAGCCCGATATCACCGAGAACACCACCGGCCCCGCCGTAAAGATCGCCTTCAAGGACGGACTCCCCACGCCCGCTGCCGAAGCCTTCGCGCGCAAGTCCGGCGTCGCTGTCTCCGAGCTCAAGACCATCTCCACCCCCAAGGGCGACTACCTTGCCGCCACCACCCTCAAGCGCGGCCGCACCGCCGCCGAGGTTATCGCCGCTGAACTCCCCAAAGAGATCGCCGCCCTTTACTGGGCCAAGAACATGCGCTGGATTCCGGGCAGCAATGAAAAGTTTGTTCGCCCCGTCCTCTGGCTTGTCTGCCTGCTCGGTGACGATGTCGTCCCTGTCACCTTTGCCGGCAGGACAGCCGGCCGTGCCACCTACGGACACCGTGTGCTCTCCAGCGGCGAGCCCTTCGACATCGTCAATCCAGCCAGCTACCTCGCTCAGCTCGAAGGCGAGTACGTTCTCGCCGACGTAGAGGTGCGTCGCCAAAAGATCCGCAAAGCCCTCGACAAAGTAACTCGCCAAGTCCCCAACGCCCGCTGGCGCGAGGATGAACCTCTCGTCGACACCGTCACCCACCTCACCGAATGGCCCGACGTCCTGCTTGGCAACTTCGAGCCTGCTTACCTCACCCTCCCTGAAGAAGTCCTGGTCACGGTTATGCGCGACCACCAGAAGTACTTCGCCGTCGAAGACGCGCAGGGCAAACTAGCACCGCACTTCCTCACTGTCACCAACATCGCCCTCAACGAAGTCAACGCACCCATCATCAAGCAGGGCAACGAGCGCGTCCTCCGCGCCCGCTTCAACGACGCCCGTTTCTTCTGGGAGTTTGACCAGCGCACCCCCCTGGCCGCCCGCGTCAAGCTCCTCGAAAACGTAACCTTCCAAAAAGACCTCGGCAGCTACGCTCAGAAGTCCGAACGCGTCCGCGCCCTCGCAGCCACGCTTGCCACCATCGCCACCTCGCGCGGCGCCACCCTCGACGCCCCTGCCATCGACGCAGCCGCCACTCTCGCCAAGACCGACCTCACCACGGAACTGGTCAAAGAGTTCACCGAACTGCAAGGCC